>DATLLJ010000001.1:0-3165 GCA_035537875.1 Vicinamibacterales bacterium
GGCCAGAGCCTGCTGCCTGGTTTGAACCCCAAGCTGACGGATCGGTTCGGCACGCCGTACGAGGCGAGGCTGGGCGGATCGGAAACGATGTATCCCGAGTACATCGCCAAGATGAAAACGTTCCCGCGCCCCGAAGGGCTGAAGCGCGGGGATTTGGGCCGCGGAGGGGGTGGGGGAAATTGATGCGCGTCTGGGTACTCGTGGCCGTCGCGCTCGCGTTGCTGCTCCCGGTCGAACGGGTGCACACGCA
This sequence comes from Vicinamibacterales bacterium, assembly GCA_035537875.1. GTDB lineage: Bacteria > Acidobacteriota > Vicinamibacteria > Vicinamibacterales > CAVVIG01 > DATLLJ01. The sequence continues at coordinate 251 of DATLLJ010000001.1, forward strand.
GACCCCTCAAGCCGATGCTCGTCGTCCTGTGTGGCCGCCAAAGTTGGACGAGCCGGCACCCGGGGAGGTAGAGGTCCTGCCGGTGCGGGGCCACGTGTCCGTGATCATGGGAGCCGGCGGTAATGTCACGGTCCAGACCGGCGAGCAGGGCATCCTCCTCGTGGACACCGGCATCGCCTCCATGAGCGAGAAGGTGTGGGCCGCGGTTCAGACGATCGCGCCACCGCGCAAACCGCTCCGCTACGTGATCAACACGACGGAAAACGCGGAGCACACCGGCGGGAACGCGGTGATCGCGGCGAAAGGGGAGACGGTCCCACTCCGCGAAGCCAACTACACCGCGGGTCCGCAAGGGTCCATCAACTACAAGCGCGCCTCCGTCGTCTCCCATCAGAACGTGCTCAACCGGATGTCCGCGCCGACCGGGGAAAAATCTCCGACGCCCCCTGAGGCGTGGCCGGACAACACCTATTCGATCGATCAGAAGCGGTTCTACTTCAACGACGAGCCCGTGGTCATGATGAACTTTCCGGGGAATACCGATGGCAACACCATCGTCTTCTTCCGAAAGTCCGATGTGATCAGCACGGGCGACCTTCTCGATCTGACACGGTATCCGCTCATCGACCTCAAGGCCGGAGGCAGCATCCAGGCGTTCGTGACCAGCCTGAACAAATTGATCGACCTGTGCGTGCCGGAGTCGCACGGTGCCGGCGGAACGCTGATCATTCCGGGTCACGGGCGCATCGCCGATCACGCCGAGGTCGCCTACTACCGCGACATGATGTACATCGTCCGCGATCGCATCCAGGACATGATCGACAAGGGGATGACGCTGGCCCAGGTCAAAGCGGCGCGACCGACCCGGGACTACGACGGACGCTATGGAAGCAGCAAGGGTGATTGGACAACGGACATGTTCGTCGAGGCTGCGTATCAGAGCCTGCGCAAATAGCCCGATCGTGGACACCACTCCTACTCGCCGTTTGTCTCTCACCGCCCTCGCGCTTGTCATTGCTCTTGCCGTCGCACACGATGTGCAGGCACAGGGACAGGGACGCGGGCGAGGTGCTGCCCCGGCGGGTCCGCCGCCAACGGCGCGCGCGTTGGCCCCCAAGGATTTCACCGGCTATTGGGTGTCGATCGTCACCGAGCACTGGCATCTGCGGATGCTGGTTCCACCCAAAGGCGACTACAGCATGCTTCCGCTCAGCCCCGAGGGGCGCAAGATTGCCGACTCGTGGGACCTCGCCAAGGCAAAGGCAGAGACCGACCAGTGCAAGGCGTACGGTCCGCCGGCCCTCATGCGGGTGCCGGGTCGTCTCAATATCCACTGGACCGACGACAACACGCTGCAACTCGACACCGACTCGGGCACGCAAACCCGCACGTTCAGGTTCGGCGGCGCAGCGCCGCCTTCAGGGCAGGCGCCGTCGCTGCAAGGATCCTCTGTAGCGTCGTGGGAATTCCTTGGTCCCCGCGGTCGCGGCACCGGCGTACCGAAGGGCTCTGGTCAGTTGCGCGTGCGGACGACTCAGATGAGCGGGGGATACCTCCGAAGGAATGGCGTCCCCTACAGCGAGAACGCCTCGCTCGACGAGTACTTCGACACGTTCACCGAGCCGAATGGCGACACCTGGCTCGTCGTGACGTCGATCGTGACCGATCCGCGGTACCTGACCCAGCCGTACACGTCCACGGTCCCCTTCAAGAAAATCGCTGACCGCCAAGGATGGGATCCCACACCGTGTAAGGCGGACGAAGCCCGCTGAACGTGGAGGCGCGATGCGACGGGGGATTTGGCAACGCGTTGTCGTCGCGACGGTCCTGGCGGGTGCTACTGCTTCGGTGCTCTCTGCACAGCAGCCCGCCTTCGCGCAAGGCGCCGGCGCCGCAAGCCCGGCACCAGACACGGTCCTGTTCAACGGCAAGATCATCACGGTTGACGATCGCTTCAGCATCGCGCAGGCAGTAGCCATTCGCGCCGAGCGTGTCTCCGCGGTCGGCACGAGCGAGGAGATCACCAAGCTGGCCGGGCCGAATACCCGGCGCATCGATCTTCGCGGCCGCACCGTCACCCCGGGATTCATCGACAACCACGCGCACTACATGGAGGAAGGCGTCCTCTGGAGCGTGGAGCTGCGGCTCGACGGCATCGAGACGCGAAAGCAGGCCATCGAGATGATCCGGGCGAAGGCGAAGTCGCTCGCTCCCGGAGAGTGGGTGTACACGTTGGGTGGCTGGTCGCCCGATCAGTTCACCGACGACAAGCGCCCGTTCACTCGTGAGGAGCTCGACGCGATCGTCTCTGACCGTCCGGTTCTGTTGCAGTTCACGCGCGCGGAGACTTACCTCAATAGCCGCGCCGTCGAGGCGATCGGCCTCGAGAAGATGACCGAGCCCTGGATCAGGCGTGACGCGAGCGGCAAGCCCACTGGTGTGGTCGATGCCGGCGGCGCCAACCGGGTCTCGGGGGTCATCCCGAAGCCAAGCACCGAGATGGTGGAGAAGAACAGTCTCCTGATGATTCGTGAGCTGAATGCGTCGGGGCTGACGGCGTCCGGGGGGTCATGTCCGGCGGCGGTATTGCCGATCTTCCGCATGATGGCGCGCGAGGGACGGCTCAACAAGCGGTTCTTCTGCCTCGTGTCGGCGCCAATGGGCAACAACGCGGACACGGTGACGAAGAACCTGCCGCGCATCGCGGAGCTCAGGAGCCAGTTGTTCCAGGGCGATCTCTGGATCGATCATTTCGCGTACGGCGAGGCCAACTTCACTCCTGCGCACGACAACATGGTGAACGCCGGGGGCAAGCAGCGGCCGGAGAACCTCGAGCAGTGGGGCCGCGTCGCGCGCGAGCTCGCGAAGGCGGGCTTGCCGATGCACGCGCACACGACGCTCGAGAATTCCTTCGA
>DATLLJ010000002.1:0-197975 GCA_035537875.1 Vicinamibacterales bacterium
CCCAACCCCTAACCTCCAGCCTCCACCCCCTAGTCCCCCTCTCCAGGTTCACGATACGATCCTCTCACTTAGGTGCCTATCAAAGCGTCCTCTGCCCGCCAGATCCAGAGGCTGATTGTCGACTTGAGCGCCGACCACGTCACCGTTCGGGAGGCCGCGGTTGCTCGTCTCGGCGTTGCCGGGCCTCGTGCCGTGGATGCGCTGCTCGTCCAGCTCGAATCGACCATTTCCTCGAGCGCGCGGACCGGCGCACTTCGCGCCCTCGAAGCCATCGGCGATCCTCGTACGCTGGATCGAGTCCTCGAGGAGATCGACACATCCGACCAGGCCGTCGCCTCGGCTGCCATCTCAGCGGCGCGCGTGTTTCTGTCCGACAAACGTGGTGCAGCGGTGGTGGACCGACTGACGCGCGCCGTTCTGGATCGTTCGCGGGACGAGGCTGTCAGGATCGCCGCGCTCCACGCGCTTCGTGATCTGAAGCTGTCTACACTCGCTCCCTTGCTCGAAGCCTTGGAGCACGATCCGAGCGCGGCCCTTCGGGCTGCCCTCCGATTCGACCCGAGGCCACGTCCCATGGATGTCATTACGGAGGCCGCCGACCGTACTCTGCCTGACGAACCGGATGAGCTCGCTGAAGCGTTGGCGCACGCGGGCTCCCGCGTAACCTTCTCCCTTCTCCTGAGGGTCATCGAGCGCGTCCGCGATCGCGAGCAGGTGGAGCCGGAAGCGCGACGGCAGAAGTGGACGATGGTACGGGGGCGAGCCCACGTCGCGCTGGCCAATCGTGGGAGCCGCGTCGCGCTCTACGACCTTCGTGAGTCCTTCGAGATCGCCACGTCGCCGCTGCCCGTGGAGTTCCTCGCGGCGCTTCAGCTGATAGGAGGTGCTTCGTGTCTCGAGGCGACTGCGGCGGCTCACGCGCGCGCGGCGCGCAGAGACACCGCGGGCGTCACGGGTGAGCACTGGTGGCGGGATCGTCTTGCCGATGTGTTCCGCGCCATCGTCGCCCGCGAACGGTTGACACGCCGGCACACCGTGATGAAGAAGTTGGCCAAGCGCTGGGGCGCGACGCTGGACGAGTTGTGGTCAGTAGGCCTTCGCGAACCAGGCTTCGGCCTGAGCGGGCCGGTCGCATCGGACACAGGCGCCCGAAGGGGCCGCGGCTGACAGAGGCATGTTGCGAATCGTCGCCTGCGTGTCCGCCTTGATCTGTGCCTCGCATTCCGCCGTTCCGCACCATGGAGCCACGACGAATCCTGGGCGCCCTTCCATGACGATCTTGAACTCCGTGTAGTCGTTCACGCGCTGCGTGCGCTCCTCGCGAAAGCGAATCGCGCGGTCGAACAGTCCCGTTTGGATTTGATCCAGCAGACCGCGAACGCTCTCGGACAGGCCATCCATCGGAATCGACTGCTTCTCGCGAGTGTCGCGGCGAGCGGCGAAAACCGCCGATTTCTCGATGTCCTTTGGACCGATCTCGAGTCGGAGCGGAACGCCACGCAACTCCCACTCGGCGAATTTCCACCCGGGCGTGTAGGCATCGCGATCGTCGAGCATGACGCGGATGCCGGCGGCGACGAGCTCCCGCTGAATCTGGCGCGCCTTCGGCAGCACCGTCTCCTGCCAGTTGCCGCGCGGAATCGGGACGATGACGATCTGGTACGGCGCAATGCGCGGAGGGAGAATGAGACCGCTGTCGTCACCGTGAGTCATGATGACGGCACCGACGAGTCGCGTCGTCACTCCCCAGGAGGTTCCCCAGACGTGCTGTACCGACTTGTCACGAGCCTGGAAGGTGATGTCGAACGCCCTGGCGAAGTTCTGTCCCAGGTTGTGCGATGTGCCGGCCTGCAGCGCTCGTCCGTCGCCCATCAGCGCCTCAATCGAGTACGTGCGGAGCGCCCCGGCAAACTTCTCGCTTTCTGACTTGCGGCCCTTGACAACGGGCATCGCCAGCATCGATTCGCAGACGTTGGCGTAGAGATCGAGAATCTTGAGCGTTTCCTCTTCGGCCTCCCCTTCCGTTTCATGCGCCGTATGGCCTTCCTGCCAGAGGAACTCCGTCGTGCGCAGGAACGGACGCGTGACCTTCTCCCACCGGACGACGTTCGCCCACTGATTCAGCAGCATCGGAAGATCGCGCCACGACTGAATCCACTTGGCGTACATCGTCCCGAAAATCGCTTCCGACGTCGGACGGACGACCAGCTTTTCCTCCAGCTCTTCGCCGCCGCCGTGCGTCACGTAAGCGACTTGTGGGGCGAACCCTTCCACGTGCTCAGCTTCCTTCGTGAGAAGGCTTTCGGGAATGAACAGCGGAAAGTAGGCGTTCTGATGGCCGGTGGCTTTGATCTCGGCGTCGAGGCCCCGTTGGATCAACTCCCAGATCGCATAGCCGTACGGACGGATCACCATGCAGCCCTTGACGGGCGAGTAGTCCGCCAGCTCTGCCCGGCGCACGACGTCGAGATACCAGCGCGAGAAATCCTGCGAGCGAGGGGTGATTTCAGTGACGAACGCTTCGGCCTTATCGTTTTTGGACATGGGACGGTGCAATTCTAGTCTCTTCCCCGCCTGCCCGGGCTGGCGCATTCCCCGGGGTCGTCACGAGTCCTCGCGTCGATCGACGACGTGGATCTTCCAGTGTCGATCGTCGCGGTCTGGAAAGTCGTCGCGGAAATGGCCGCCACGGCTCTCCTGTCGCCGCAGCGCCGCCTGCGCAATCAGTCGCGCGACGGTGAGCAGGTGCAGTCGTCGCCACGAGTCGAGACTGCGTGCCGACGTTTCGACAGCGGTTAACCCTACCGCACTCAGGCGCGTCACCGCGCTCGCCAGCCCGTCCCCAGTGCGGAATAGTCCGGCCGACTGCCACATGAGACGCCGCACGTCTTCGATGGTCACGGGCAGGGCCTCCGAACCCGCAGGGCGGGCACCGGAGGGAGTCGGCCCGCCATCGATCCGCGGCTTGAGGGCCCGCGCATCGACACGATCGGCCTTCCCCATCCCGGCCGCCGCGGCGGGCTGCGTCATCGCGATGCCGGCGCGAGCGCCGAATACGAGGCCTTCCAGCAGTGAGTTACTGGCGAGCCTGTTCGCCCCGTGCACTCCGGTGCAGGCCACCTCCCCCGCCGCGAACAATCCCGTGAGCGAGGTGCGGCCCCACTCATCGGTTTCGACGCCCCCCATGATGTAATGCGCGGCCGGACCAACCGGAATCGGATCATGCGCGAGGTCGAGGCCGATGCGACGGCACATTGCCGCGATGGTCGGGAAGCGGCGCGCGACGAACGTGGCATCGAGGTGTGCGAGCGTGAGGAACACGCCACCGCCGGTGCCGTCCTCTTCACGCACGATGCTGCGCGCAACGACGTCGCGAGGGGCGAGATCTCCGCCTGCGTGGTACCGGGTCATGAACGACTCGCCTCTGCTGTTCACCAGCCGGGCCCCCTCACCCCTCAGCGCCTCCGAGATGAGAAACCGAGGCGCGGCTGGCAACTTCAGAGCCGTCGGATGAAACTGGATGAACTCCAGGTCGGCCACGCGCGCCCCAGCGTGATAGGCGAGCGAGATCCCGTCGCCGGTCGCCACGGATGGGTTCGTCGTTTCGCTGAAGACCTGCCCGGCGCCTCCTGTGGCCAGCAGCGTCGCGGCGGCGCGGAATTCGCGCCGCGTGCCCGACGAATCGAAAAACGCCACGCCGGCGACACGACTGCCTTCTACCAACAGCTCGGTCACGAGCGCATGGTTGATGGTCTCGACCGAGGAGAGCTCGCTGACGCGTTGCCATAGCGTTCGGCCGATCTCGCGTCCCGTCGCATCGCCGGCGTGCAGAACCCGTCGCACGCTGTGCGCTGCCTCGCGACCCAGCGCAGGCCTGCCCTCGTCGTCGCGATCGAAGCGGGCACCCCATTCGAGCAGCTCGCGCACGTATCGCGGTCCGTCCTCGACGAGCACGCGCACCGCCTCTTCGTCGCACAGCCCATCACCGGCGCGAATCGTATCCGCTGCATGGAGAGCGGCGCTGTCGTCGTCTCCAACGGCTGCCGCGATACCACCTTGCGCGTACCCGGTGTTGCTCTCGTCCGGCTCGGACTTGGTCAGGATGGCTACGCGTCCGGCGGATGCCAGCTCGATGGCGGCGCGCAGCCCGGCGATGCCGCCGCCGACGATGAGGAACTCGATGTCACGCTTCACGAACGTTTGGGGTTGCGACGCGATCAGCTATCCTAACATTCACCATCACATGGCATCGGTTCGTATCGACGTCGCCACACCCTCTCGGGCCTACCCGGTAACCATCGAAGACAATGCCACCGAACGTCTCGGGCAGATCCTGACCGAGCTCAGGGTGCCGGAGCGTGTCTTCATCGTGTCGAGCCCGCTGGTCTGGCGCCTGCACGGTCGCCGCGTCGCGCGCTCCGTCAACGCCGAATCGATTCTGGTCCCTGACGGCGAGCGTCACAAACAGCTGCTCACGGTGGTCCGCATCTACGACGCGCTCGTTCGCGCCAACGCCGACCGCGCATCGACGCTCGTGACTTTTGGCGGAGGGGTGATCGGCGATATGGCCGGTTTCGCTGCCGCCACGTATCTGCGAGGCATCACGCTCGTGCATGTGCCGACGACGCTGCTGGCGCAGGTCGACAGCGCCATCGGGGGCAAGGTGGGCGTCAACCATCCGCTGGGCAAGAATCTCATCGGCGCGTTCTATCAGCCGAACGCGGTGGTGATCGACCCGACGGTTCTTGCCACGCTGCCGCGGCGTGAGTTCCGCGCCGGCCTCTACGAGGTCGTCAAATACGGCGTCACGTCGAGCCCGTCGCTCTTCGACCGTCTGACTCGCGACCGCACCGCCATCTTCGCACGCGAACAGGAGGTGCTCACGCCGGTGATTGCGGAGTCCTGCCGCATCAAAGCGAGCGTCGTCTCCGCCGACGAACGCGAGGCGGGGTTGAGACGAATTCTGAACTTCGGGCACACGGCCGGGCACGCCATCGAGGCGGTGACCAAGTACCGCCGGTACCGGCACGGCGAGGCTGTCGCCTACGGCATGCTCGTCGCTGCCGAGCTGGCAACGGCACGCGGCGCGCTGGCCGAGCGCGATCAGAAAGCGATCGCCGAGACGATCGCGGGGCTGGGACCGCTGCCGGCCATTGCCGACGTCTCGACGTCGCAGATTCTCGACGCCGTCCGTCACGACAAGAAGGTCGTCTCCGGCCGACTGCACTTCGTGCTGCCGACGGCCATCGGTGCAACGACGATCGTCGATGACGTGACGGAGAAGGAAATCCGCGAGGCGCTCAGGAGGATCGGATTCAGACGCTGAAGGGAGACACCGTCAGTGGGTGTCCAGACCGTAATCCTTCAGCTTGCTCAGAAAGGCTTTCTGGCTGATCTGGAGCAGCTCGGCCGCGCGCAGCCGGTTCCCGTTGGCTTCGGTCAACGCCTGTTCGATCTTCCGGCGCTCGACTTCGGCGACCACGCGGCGCGTCGCCTCCCCCAGCGATCCCGAGAGGTCGATTGTCGCCCAGGGGCTCGCGTCTTCGGCGGCGCCGGCCTCGGTGCTGACAACGGGCACGAACGCTAAGCTCAGCTGGCTGGCGCGGATCGTGTCGCCTTCCGCCAGGATGACTGCACGCTCGATGCAGTTCTGCAGCTCGCGGACATTGCCCGGCCACGAATACTCACGCAGCGCCTGTTCGGCCGATGGGGTCAGCGTGAGCAGCTTCTTGTTCAGATCGCGGCAGAACCGATCGATGAAGTAGCGCGACAGCAGGGTGATGTCGTCGGGGCGCTCGCGGAGCGGCGGAATCGTGATGGGAAAGACCGACAGCCGGAAATACAAATCTTCGCGGAACTGACGCGCGGCAACCGCCGCTTTCAGCCCGCGATTGGTCGCCGCGACGACACGCACGTCGACGCGCAGCGGCACGGTGCCGCCAACGCGTTCGAAGCTTTTCTCTTCGAGCGCGCGCAGGATTTTCGCCTGCAGGGAGAGCGGCAAATCGCCGATTTCGTCGAGAAAGAGCGTCCCGCGATGCGCGAGCTCGAAGCGTCCTGGCTTGCGCGCGACAGCGCCGGTGAAGGCGCCTTTTTCGTAGCCGAACAGCTCTGATTCGAGGAGATTTTCAGGGATGGCGGCGCAGTTGATCGCCACGAACGGGCCGTCGGCCCGTTGACTCAGCACGTGCAGCGCCCGGGCGAAGAGCTCTTTGCCCGTTCCACTCTCGCCTTCAATCAATACCGTCGTGTCGGTCGACGCCGCGCGATGCAGCGAGAGCGACACCTGCTTCAATCGGGAATCTTCGCCGATGATCTGCGGCGCGCCGCGCCGCTGGGCGAGCTCTTCCTTGAGCAGGAAGTTTTCCGTCGCGAGCCGACGCTGCGCGAGAGCCCGCTCAACGAGCAACAGCAGATGGTCGGGATCGACGGGCTTGGCCAGGAAGTCGAGGGCGCCCTCCTTCATGGCGGCCACGGCGTCCTGCACGTTCCCGAACGCCGTCATGACCACCACCGGCAACTCGGCGTCGAGGTCCTTGGCGGCGCGCAGCACCCCCAGGCCATCCCCGTCCGGCAGGCGCAGGTCGGAGAGCACCATGGCCGGTCGAACCGACTGCAGCGCCGCCAGTGCCTCCGGCTGATCCCGAGCCTCGAGGACAGCGTGCCCCTGCGCCTCCAGAGCATGCCGGAGCATCGCCCGGAGCGAGTCCTTGTCCTCGACGAGCAGGATTGGAGGGTCGGTTACCTGGCGGGCCCGGACGCTCACCGCAGCCAACCGGCCGGAACGCCGGCGCGGCGCGCTTCTTCCTGCAGATCGGCCAGCGCTTTCGTGTCGTCCGCAAGCTGCTTGTTGACCCGGTCCAAGTCGGCGAGGGTGTTCTGCCGGTCGGTCGCCAGACTCGCCTGCTGGAGCGGATCGGCCTGGTTGGTATATTCGTTCGCGAGCGCGTTGATACGCGACTGCAGTGCCGTGGCAAACGACCGATTTCGAGCGATCTGGTCCTCCAGCGCCTTGACGCGACCAGACCAGTACGCCTGATCCCTGGTTGCGGGTTCCGTCGAGCCTTCGGTCGCGCCGTCGGTCTTCTTCTCCGACGCCTCAGCGTCAGCCTTCTGATCTTTGTCCGCCCCACTTTCACTCGGCGCCGTGCCATCGTCGACGGCCCCAAAGAGTGTCGCTGGAGGCGGACTGATCGGCGGCACGCTGCCGAGGTCGTCGTTGGTAAGGACCTTCGAGGGCTGCTTGACTTCCTTTCGGCGCTCCTCTTCCTTCCGCGCGACGTCCGCCAGGGACTGCGCGGCAGCTATTGAAAGCGTGCCCGATACCAGGACAACTGCAAAGGCAATGATGGGCAATTTCGTATGCATGGTTCTGCAGTCTGTCTTATCGGCTCGAGAACGGGCGTCCGTGAGGCCTACGGATGACTCAGCAGGCGCCACGAGAGAACCCGCACGGCTCGAGGCGTGCCGATTCGCGTCAACGTCGTCCCAATGACCTGGTGCACGCCTCGCGGGCCGAAGGCCTCGGCTCGTAACTGTATCGTCCCTGCGCCCGGATTGGTCGCATCGATGCCGTCCTGCATGGGATCGTCGTCGTTTTCCGCCGGATCATCGGCGACCAGAACCACGACGTACTGCGGGGAATCGCTGGCCGGCAGCCACGAACTCAAGCGACCGTAGGCAAACAGGCGCCAGTTCGGGTTGTTGGCTCCCCACGGTCGCTCGGATGTAACGGCGTTCAAGTCCGATTGGGTGCACGAGGCTGGCTTGCGGCAGTTCAACAAGTTCCGCGAGCGATCGAGATCCAGGTTGAAGCCGTCGGCCAGCGTACGGACTCCGGATGGGGGGCCGTCGACGAACGTCGATTGCGTGAGGCCCCCGAGCACCGAGTTCCAGTCCGCAATGACCGCCAGATCGTCGGTGGCGCGCTGGAGCGCCGCATCCGCCGCATACTGCCCGTCGAGGCTCTCACGGAAGTTCGAGGCAATGAGAGTCTCGGACGTCGTAGTCAACACCAGCGCCGCTCCGAGCGCCGACATCAACAGCATCGACAACAGCGCGACAATGAATCCCATCGTTGCTCCTACGCCTGGGGACCAGCCCGCAGCGCAGCCTATCTGCCCATCTCCAGATTTCGCGGCGCGATTGCGAGCCGGATTTGTTGATCCGGCAGCCACCGGTACCCTCCCGTCGACGTTCCGCCGTTGGAGAACAGCAGGCCGGCCGGACCGCGCAGCGCCCGGTTGGCCGCCTGCACTCTGAGCGTGACGCCGACCCGCCGGACGCGGAGAAGATCCGCGTCCCATCGGGTCTGGCTTGCCGCGTCCGGACACCACGGGCCGTCGGTTAGCCGGGCCTGTGTAAGCGGCACGAGGCCGCTCGACCCGCCCAACGCCAGATTGTCTAATCGGGGAAGATGCACTCCGGTCAATGGGTCGACGATGAATATGCAGTTCTCGCCTGGCGGGTAGCCCTGTGTCGGTATCTGCCGATCGGGAGTTGGCGGTGCCGGACCGTACGACGTCCATGGTCCGACTGGTTCGGTGACCGCCCTCCCGGTGAGCACCGGTGGGTTGGGGTCGCCAAAGTACTCGAACTCGAGGGCGACGAGATGATCGACGACGGGCACGTCGTTGCCGTTGCCACCGTCGTTCACCACGAGCTGATAGGTGTCCGTGACCCGGTTCACTTTCAGGGAATAGACGACGTTGACGAGCTGGGCCACGGTCGTGGTGTTCGCGTCGTAGGATGCGGACGTCAGCCCTCGACCTACCCGTTGTGCCTGTAGAGGGTTGGACCGCGCGTCGGTCACGGTGAAGGTGTCGTACTGCCCGCCGGCGTCGTACAGCACCAGTCGCATGTCCTTTCTGAAGCCGCACACGGGATCGGCAACCGGGCAACCGGAATCGATATTCAAGCTGATCTCCCCTGAGACGCCGCCCGGTGCTGCGGCTGACAGCGTCGTCTGCGCCGCCGTTGACGGGACGAACATCACCGTAATGGTGTCTTTGGAAAAACTGCCGACCGGGTCGTCCTGGCCGGTGCCCTGGCGGTACGGCAGCACTGGCGCAAAGAACTGCGCCAGCGGGCCTCGGTTGGGACCTCGATCGGCGCCCGCACCGGCGTGGAGCAGATCGCCATAGAGCGTGCCGGCGGCGACGCGCAGGCGCTGGTGCATGTCGACGGCTTCTTCTCGCACGGAGAAATGTCCCTCGCTCGAACGAACGAGTGCGAGCGCAGCGGCCGTTACCGACAGGGCGAGCGCCGTCGCCACGAGCGCCTCGATCATCGAAAATCCCCTCTCGTACATCAACCAGCCCTGCGCGCTTTCACGCTGACGAGATGCGCCGCGCCAGGCACGTTCGGCCGGGACGCATTCCACGGGATGACGACCACCTGCAGCTGCACTCCTTCACGCGAGCTGCCCGACAGCGGCTCGACGGACCAGCGGCGCACGAACACCGTGCCGACAGGCGGCAATGTGAGGGTGGCGTTCAGTGAGGTCCCGTCGACGCTGAGATAGTCGACGTACGGCGGCGTGTTGGCTCCAAGCGTGCCGGGCGGCGACAACCCGAGACCGATCGCGTCGGCCCGCAGCGCTTCGAGCTTCTGTTGCGCAGCCAGCAGAGCCATCGACGAGCTGTGCGCCAGTCGGCTCGCATCGGCCGAAACCACGAACAGGTGAGCGAGCGAGGCCACTCCTACTATCACGATAGTGGTTGCCACCAGCACCTCGACGAGTGAGAAACCGGTCGCCGCTTTCATGTGCTTGCGCACAGTGGCAAGTGGCGTTCCACGGAACCACAATCGACACTCGTCACAAAATTGCCGGGATTTCGAGCGGCACGCCCAGTGGAGCCGATCATGAGGTTGCAGCTGCTGCCAATTGTGCCTGCCAGATCGATCCCAAAATCTGCGTGGCGACAGAATCGTGATTGCTTGTTCCACAACGTTACAGGGAGCCACTGACGAGACTCGGTGTCCCCGACTAAACCCAAGTGTGCAAACAGGCTAGGGGCAGTCGATCGTCGTGGCACCCCGGTTGCTGAATGACGCCGGAGAGACTGTGGTCAACTCACCACGCCCAAACGGGTTCTCGCTTCTGGAAATCGTCCTGGTGGTCGGCCTGATCGGCGTGATCAGCGCGATCGCCGTGCCGATGTTCGGCAACGCTATCGCCGGTTTCAGGCTGAGCGGCGATGCCCGCGGCGTGTCGAATGCGGCAGCGGTGGCGAAGATGCGGGCGGCGTCGGACTTCAGCCGCTCCCGGCTCTATATCGATTTGACAGCGAACACGCACCACATCGAGCGGTGGAACAAGACAGCCGCGGAATGGCAAGTCGATGGTGGCGTGACGATCCTGTCGACCGGGGTCTCGTTCAACTTCGCTCCCGTCACAGTCCCGCCGCCCAATACGCAGGCGACGATTGGCCAGGCGAGCCAGTGCCTGGACGACATGGACATGCCCATCGCCAACACCGCCTGCATCATGTTCAACTCGCGCGGCGTGCCGATCGACCCGAGCTTCGCGCCGACCGGCGCCGACGCGCTGTATCTGACAGATGGTTCAGCCGTGTACGGCGTGACCATTGCCGCCACCGGAATGCTGCGTCTCTGGCGCGCGCTCCCCGTGGCCGTGCCGACCTGGGTGCTCAGTTGATCGACGTCAAGTCGGAACGCGGCACGACCCTCGTCGAGACGATCGTCGCGACCTCGCTGCTGCTCGTGGTGATGGTCGGGCTGCTTTCGATGGCCGCCGTCGCGACGGTTTATACCGAGAATCACGGGCACCTCGAGGCGCGCACCACCGAGTACGCGCAGGACAAGATGGAACAACTGCTGGTGCTCGTGTATACCGACGGTGCCAGCGACACCACGATGTTTCCGGCCGCGACGACGGGCGGGACCGGCTTGGCGGTGGGAGGCAGCTCGGATCCGAACACGCCCGTGAACGGCTACGTGGACTGGCTCGAACAGGATGGCGATCTGCTGGGAGGCGGCACGACGCCGCCGACCACGTGGTTCTACAAACGCGTCTGGCAGATCTCGAATCTCACGTCCGGCGTCAAGCAGATCACCGTAACGGCGTCGGTCAAGTCGGCGGTCGGCAACGCGATCGTCCCGAAATCCACGGTCGCGGCGCTGAAAGCTTCGAAGTTCTAGGAATCCCGTGACCAGAATACGCTCCGACTCCGGCTTCTCACTCGTCGAGCTCACCGTTGCAACGGGTGTGCTCCTCATCGTGTCGGCGATCGTGACCAACGCGCTGATGCAGATGACGCACGCTCAGACGACGATCTGGAACCGGACGGAGATGCACAGCGGCATCCGCGGCGCCACCGAACTGCTGCAGCAGGAGGTCGGGCAGGCCGGCCGCATCACGCTGCCGGGGAAAGTCACGCTGGCCGCGGCAATCAACCCCGTTCTGGGCGCCTCGCCAGCCGCTCAGCCTAACTGCGATCCTGCGACGCCGCTGGTCGGCGCCGCCGTTATCGGCCTGAATACCGACGTCGTCGGAGGAAACGCGGTGGACGGCATGTGGGCGTCCGCCGGTCCTCCCGCGTCGTACATTTCGTTGACGACGCTCGACGGCGACAAGCAGGAGACCGTCCGGGTCGCGGCCATCAATGCAGGAGCCACGCCGCCGACGATCACCGCGTGCTTTCTCAACGACCACGCCGCCGGGACGGTGCTCGTCCCGTTGGGCGGGTTCGCGACCGGCATCATCCCCGACACGGGGATCGTCAACGGCTCGAGCGGGTCGGTCCTCAAGATGTACGGCGACATCAACGGAGACGGCCACATGGTGTACGTCGAGTACACGTGCGACACGACCGCCCACAACCTCTACCGCAACGTGATGCCGTTCGATGCTATGAGCAAACCGCCGGTGACGGCTGCACAGATTCTGCTCAGCAACATCATCGACAATCCCGGTGGCACCCCGTGCTTCACGTATCAGCGGAACACGAGGGTGATTCAAGGAACACCGTTCACGCTCGTCACCGACGTGGCGATCACGTTAACCGTCCAGACGCAACAACAGGACCCGGTGACCAAACAGTATCAGACCGAAACGAAGGCTCTCCTGAACGTGTCGCCGCGCAATGTCTTCAACGCCTGGGCGCTCGCGAGCATCGGATACACGGATCGCATTCAGTCGACGCCGGCTACTGTCAGGTCACTGCTGCCATGACACACGGGTGGACCATCATGCACAGGCACCAGGAACGTGGAATCGCTCTGGTTCTCGCGCTCTTCCTCATGTCGGCGATGTCGGTACTGGCTGCGTCGCTGATGTTCCTTTCGCAGACCGAGACCTACGCGAGCATGAACTACCGGATGATGTCGCAGTCGCGTTACGGCGGCGAAGCGGCAGTGCACAAGGCGGCTGACTTTCTCCTGGATTTGAACCAGTATCAGGTCCCAAAAGACGACAACATCCCCGATCCGCTGAGCAATTACTACACGCTCGCCTCGCCGGTGGAGTACATGGGAGCGCCGGTCGTCCTGTCCGCCCTTCCGGCGTCGCAAGGCGGAAAGGACTCGAACTATCCGGCGCCCTCCGTCCAGACGGCTTTCGCCGCGGCCGCGCAGGGTGCGCTCACGGCCGGCAACGTGCAGGTCGAGTACAGCGCCTACGCGACGCTTGTCTCGATGCGGGCGTTCACGACTTACGGCGGCGAGCAAGCCGTGGTCCAGACCTGGGAGATCACAGGAATCGGCGGGTTGTCAGGCGCTCGCAGCGCGACGGTGGAAGTGGTGGCAACCGTCGAGACGCCCAAGGTTCCGGCCAACAACTACGCCGCCTTCGCAACCGATCAGGCGTGCGGATCGCTGTACTTTCACGGGAACGTGACCACCAACAGTTACGACTCGCGGTACGGTCCGCCGGGAAGCGTGCCCGGGAACAGTACCCAGGCCGATGGAGGGGATATCGGCACCAACGGCAACTTTCACATCGAGGGGAGCGTCGAGGTACAGGGCAACGTGTACACACCGCGAACCGGTGTCGGCAGCTGCACCGAAGAGCAGGTGGTAGGGCTGGACGAAGACGCGAGCAGCATGGTCACCGGCAGCGTCTTCGCGCTTCCCACCCTGATGACGTACACCGTGCCGCCGATCACCGCGCCTTACAACGCCACAGTCGAGTTCAGCACCGATATCGAGTTGAGCAACGCGTGTGCGAGTCTGGCGTCGGCTAGTGCGTCAGTAATACCTGGAGTGAACTGCTTCTTCAATGTCGTGACGAACACGCTCACGCTGGGCGCCGATGGCGTGTCTGGCGAAATCAGCCTGCCCAACATTGAAGTCGGAAACGGCTACAAGCTGGTCTTCGAGGGAAACAGCAGCCCCTCACAGATTTACAACATCAACAGCCTGAGCGGCAGGGGCGACATCGAAATCAACGCCAACACGGACATGGGCGAGTCGAACGAGGCAGTCGTGCTGAAGGTTGCCGGGCTCGACACCGATGGCATGACGGAATTGGCGGTGGTACTCGACCTCGACGAGATGTCGTGGAAGCAGAATTCGCCCGCGACCAGGTATGATGCGTCCGCGTTTCAGATCATATACGGCGGCTCCGGCACGATATCCATGACAGGCGGCAATCTGCAGTCGGCCGTGACGGTTTACGCCCCCAATTCTGATTTCGAGCTGCAGGGCACACAGGATCTGTTCGGATCGGTGCTGTCGGGGACCCTCGAAATCTTCGGCAACGCCGGCCTGAGCTACGACCGGAGACTTGCGAACGGCTTCTACGTGGTGGGCTGGCCCATGCTGAGCACGTTCACGTGGAAGAGGTTTTAGGGAGGAGGTAGGAGGTTAGAGGTCAGAGGCTGGAGGTTAGAGGCTAGAGCTTGGAGGTCCTGCCGTAGACTCTAGCATCGGACATGCCGTCAGCGTTCTCGGTCGTCGCGCTCGTTGCCGCCTACAACGAAGCCGACATCATCCACCACGTCATCGCCGACCTGATTGACCAGCACATCGACGTCTACTTTCTCGACGATGGGTCCACCGATGACACCGTGAAGATTGTCGAGCCGTTCGTCGGCCGGGGCGTGCTGGCCATCGAACGCCTTCCAGCGCGGGGGATGGACTCGAACGTGTTCGACTGGGAGCGCATTCTGCGCCGCAAATCGGCGCTCGCGGCCGAGCTGGACGCGAGCTGGTTCATTCACCACGATGCGGACGAATTCCGCGAAAGCCCGTGGGCGCATCTCTCGCTTCACGACGCCATCCGCCGGGTCGATGCGCTGGGTTTCAATGCCATCGATTTTGCCGGCCTCGACTTCTGGCCCGTCGACGACCGCTTCAGGCCCGGGGACGACGTACGTGACGCCCTCACCTGCTACACCGAGTTCGCTCCATACGATCGGGTGCAGATTCGCTGCTGGAAAAAGACCGCGCACGCCGTCGATCTGGCGTCGAGCGGCGGCCACGAGGCGAAATTCCCCGACCGCAAGGTGTTCCCCCTGCGCTTCCTCCTGCGGCACTATCCGATCCGGGGGCAGGCGCATGCGGAACGCAAGATCTTCAGAGAGCGGCGGAACCGGTTCCTCGAGGGTGAGCGCGCCCGTGGATGGCACGTGCAGTACGACGGAACCCGGGAAGGGGAATCGTTTCTTCGCGAGCCGGCCTCGCTGACACCCTACGATGCCAATGAGGTCCGCCTGCACTTGACGCTCCCCCCCCGAGATGTGGAAGCCCGGGCCGAGCAGGAGCGACTCGGAGCGAGGTTGGAGCAGAGAACCGCCGAGTTCGCAGCGCTTCAAGCATTCTCGTGGCATCAGCGGGACGAGCTCGCCAGGCTTCAGGAGGAGGCAGGCGCGCAGTCCGCATACGTCAAGACGCTGACCGCGGCGCTCGCCCAGGCAACCCGTGACATCGAGCGGTGGCGTGATTCGGTGACAGACCTCACTCGTCGACTCGACGAGCTGCACCGGTCTTTCAGCTGGAGATGCACGTCCCCGGCCCGCACCGTCATCCGGCTGCTTCGAGGACGCTGACCCATGCCCGCCGTGTCGGTGATCGTGCCCTGTCACAACCTCGGCCGGTATCTCGACGAGGCGGTCGAGAGCGTACTGAGACAGCGTTTCCAGGACTTCGAAATCGTCATCGTGGACGACGGCTCGACAGATTCCGAGACCGCTGCCCTGCTCTCCGACTATCAACGGCCCAGGACTCGAGTGATTCGAACGCCTCACAACGGGTTGGCGGCCTCGAGAAACTGCGGAATTGCCAACACGAGCGGCCGGTATCTGTGCGCGCTGGATGCTGACGATCGTCTGGAACCCGAGTATCTCGCCAGGACCGTGCAGATTCTCGAAGAGGACGCATCGGTCGCCTTCGTCTCCGCCTGGCTTCGGACCTTCGGCGACGAGCAGTGGGAATGGAAGCCCACGCGTTGCGATCTACCAACGCTGCTTTACGAAGACACCGTCCTGACCGCGGCCGTTGTGAGGCGAGAAGCGGTCGCGAGCGTTGGCGGGTTCGACACCCGCATGCCGGTGCAAGGCGACGAGGACTGGGACCTGTGGCTGACACTGGTCGAGCGAGGATATCGGGGCGTCATTCTCCCGGAAGTGCTGTTCAACTACCGGCGCCGGCCAGGTTCAATGAGCACGGTGTGCTGGCAAGGCCCGGGACATCTGCCCCTGGCGGAGTACCGCGTGTCGAAGCACGGCGACTCCTATCGAGCTTACCTCGTCGACGTGCTGCTTCACCAGGATGCCGACACCGCCGAGCTGCTTCGCCGCAACGACGAGAGCGAGCGGTACCTCGCCGAGCTCGAGTCAGCGCTCGCATCCCGCCGTGAGGAGCTCACGCTTCTGAAATCACGCCTGGGCGCTGCGGCAGATCGACACGCGGACGCTCGACGCGCGATCGAGCTCGAGCAGGCGTTGCGGTCGGTCTCGGCGGAAGTGGACGCGCTGAGAGCGTCGCTGAGCTGGCGAATCACCCGGCCTCTACGTGACATCTACGGATGGTGGCTCAAACGGCGAGGCCATCGATGACGCCCGGAACAGTCGCCGTCATCGTCACCTGCCACAACCTGGGACGGACACTCGTCGAGGCGCTCGAAAGCGTCGAGCGACAGACACGGCCCGCCGCACAGATCGTGGTCATCGACGACCGGTCCACCGATATCTACACGCGACAGATCCTCGAGAAGCTACAGCGGCAAGGCACTCGCGTCGCCACCGGCACCGGCCTGGGCGCTTCGGCGGCAAGGAACCTCGGAGCTCGACTCACGACGGCCCCGTACCTGGTCTGGCTGGACGCCGACGACCTCCTGGAGCCCACCTGGCTCGAGGCCGCGGCGGCACGCCTCGACACAAATCGCGATCTCGACTTCGTCTCGTGCGCGTTGCGCGCGTTTGGGGACGCCTGCTACGTCTGGACGCCATCGGCTTCCACCTTCGTCGAAGCGGTCTCCACGGGAGGGGTGCCCCACGCTTCGACCATGATCCGGCGCCAACTGTGGGAAGAGGTTGGAGGGTTTGACGAAGGCGTGCCGTCCTTCGAACTGCTCGATTTTTGGGCTTCCGCCTTCGAACGGGGAGCCAGTGGTGTGGTGCTCGAGCAGCCCCTGCTCAACTACCGCGTTCGACCAGGCTCGGGATACCGCCGTTCGATTCAGACAGAGACGTACCGCTCGCGGCTGACCTACTTCTACGAGAAGCATCGGGCCGCTGTCGCCCGATGCGGCCCGGAGCTGATCCTCGGCAAAGAGGCGTTCCTCCAAGGCCAGCGTGAGTACCGAAGGATGCTGGACGCACGCGTCCTGGCGCTCGAGGCCGAATTGACCGGGCTGCAGCACGATGTCGCACAGACAGTCGCCGCGCTGGAGTCGCGCGGCGAAACGCGCGTTGACTGGGGCGAGTTCCGACGCGTTCAGCCGCTCAGCCAGCAGTGGGGCTGGGATCGGGGTAAACCGGTCGATCGTTACTACATCGAAGACTTCGTTCAGAAACACGCGTCGGACATCCAGGGCCGGGTTCTCGAGGTTCGTGACTCGGTCTACACCCGCCGATTCGGCGGCGACACGGTCACCGGGATTGACGTGCTCGACATCGATCCAGCAAATAGCGCCGCGACCGTCATCGCCGATCTGCGCCAGGCTGGGGGAATTCCGTCTGACACCTACGACTGCATCATCGTGACGCAGACCCTGCAGCTCATTGACGACGTCCACGCTGCCATCGCCGAGCTATATCGCATCCTTCGTCCCGGCGGCGTCCTGCTGGTCACTGTCCCGAGCGTCATCAGAGTGGATGACGAGGGGGGCATCGACGGCGATTTCTGGCGCTTCACGGAAGCATCCGCCCGAAGGTTCTTCGCCGCCGTGTTCCCGGTTGAAGCCTTTGAAGTCACTGCATACGGCAACGTCAAGTCGTGCGCGGCGTTTCTCTACGGGATGGCGACCGAGGAGGTGCCGGCGGCCGATCTCGATCATGTCGATTCGACGTTTCCATTGGGGATCGCCGTTCGCGCCGTCAAGCCGGAGACGACGCACGGTGACACGCCGAACGCCGACATCGTGTTCGGCTCGAGCCGGACCACTACGAATTCCGGTGCCTTCGCCCGGACTTTCACGGCCGGCCACAGAGGCGTCATCCTTTCCTACCATCGCATCGCCGATCTGGCGCCAGATTCCCACGGGCTCTGCACGCCGCCCGCCGAATTCCGCGCCCACATGGCGTTCATACGCCGCGAATGCACGCCAATCGCCTTGAACGCCCTCGTCAACGCCGCCGCTTGCGGCGAGATTCCTGAACGAGCGGTCGCCGTCACGCTCGACGACGGGTACCTGGATGCGTTGACGACAGCCTCGCCAATCCTCACCGAGCTTGGAGTGACAGCCACGTTCTTCGTGAACAGCGACCGGCTCGACCGGGAGCACGAACGATGGTGGGATCTCTTCGAAGGTATCTTCCTCACTCAGCTGACGCTTCCACCGGTCTTGACCGTTTGTCAAAGCGGCCACGACGTTCGACTCGCCACGGCGACGTTGTCGGAACGCAAAGATTCGCTCGAACGCCTCAACCAGATCATGTGGCCTCTCGACGACAAGGCCAGAGCCGAGATTGTGACCGATGTGCTCCGCTGGGCGGGCGCACGTGACGAAGCGCGAAACACGCACCGGGTCCTGACGAACGACGAGATCCGCATTCTGGCCGACCGGCCTGGTCACACCATCGGTGCTCATACCGTTCACCACCTCGCGTTGACACGGCAGCCGGCCGACACGAGGCTGAGGGAGGTGCTCGATAACAAGGCGGCGATCGAGGCGGCGACCCAGAAACCGATACAGCTCTTTGCGTATCCCTACGGTGAAGTCGATGCCGACCTGGCGGCGCTGGTGAGCAGAGCCGGCTTTCGCGCCGCCGTGACCGTGGAAGGCGGCTTCGTAACTGCAGGAACAAACCGGCTGATGCTCCCGCGGGTCGAAATCACCGCATCTGATCGCGGGCAGGCCTTCAGTGGCCGGCTCAGAGCGTTCTTCGAGATGACGAACGTGTGCTAGCGCTCCCCGTGAACGGACGATCCGATCGACGCTGCTAGAAGGGCAGGCGCCGTCCGCACGTCGTGCGCAGAGCTCCGTACGGCGTGATGCAACGCCGTCTCGACGACGGCACGAAACACGCCTGGAGCGCAGTCACTGGTGACCCTCGCCAATGCGGATTCCCGAAGCCGGCGCCACAGTTCCGCATCGGATACGAGCGAGGCAACCGCCCGTGCGAACTCAACCGCGCTGTCAGCCGCCAGCAGTTCCTTGCCAGGGGTCCAGCCGAGCTGCCGCGCGACCGTGGATGTGGAGACGACCGGAACGCCGCGGGCGGCTGCCTCGATGACTTTGAGTGAAATGCCGGCCGAGTAACGCGTCGGTGCGACGAACACCCGCGCGTCATCGTAGAACGGCGTCAGATCATCGACGTCGGAATGCCACGATACGCTCGAATCCGTCAGCGACCGAAGGCGGTCCGGCAGGTGTGCGCCGGCCACGACCAACGGCGCGCGACATCCTGAACTTCTGAGGATCGGCATCACCTCGAGGCAGAAGAACGACACAGCGTCCTCGTTGGGCGATTGAGCGTCGAACGCGCCGACAAACAGAAGGGAGCCTCGCTGCTCGAAAGGCCTTGGCGTGGGCAACCCCTCGACAGCGTGGCCCACCACGTAGACGTTGGCGGTACCGAATCGCTCGAACCGCTCCCGTTCGATATCGTTCACGGCGAGAACCGCGGCGCAGCCGCGCGCCAGTCCCAGCTCCGCGTCAAACATTGCTTGCGCGGTGTCTTCTGACATCGGCATCCCGAGCACCCGCCGGCGTTCCCGTTCGCGGAGCGCGTAAATCGCCTCGGCGTCGTAGATGCACGGAGCCCCGAGCGCCGAGAGATCCGAGCCCACGGCGGCTTTCACGTACTGCATGTTGTGTGGCCGGCTGATGATCACCACGTCCTGATGGTTGCGCGATGTGAGAAACGCGCGAAGGCCGTCGGGACCGCCCGCCACCACCTCGATTCCTTCCCCGGCGGTTGCGCCGGAGGCAGGGTTGGTGGCGTAGAGCGTGACGAGATAGCCGAGATCGATCAGCGTCTCGATCAACCGGGCCGCGCGAGGAAATCCAGACCCGGCGCGGGGATCGGGCAGCGTGTCGTCGATGACAATCACGGAGGCACGCCCGTGCGGGTGGACCCGCGCTCTCTGAACCTGGCGCACTCCCGCGGTCATCTGCGACGTCAGCCATCGCCGGTGAGTCGAGACGAATATCGGCCTGCGCGAGCGCTGGAGCTCCGCGCTGGCTTCCGGAGAGGTGCTCCCGAACTCACAGTGAGTCGCGGCAGCGCGCGGCTGGTAAACGACCGAATGGCCGGACTCCCAGACGCGGACGCAGTAATCGACGTCATCGTAATACGCCGGTCGATAACGCTCGTCGAATCCATGCAGCTGATTGAAAAGGGATCGCCTGGTCAAGAGCAGAGCCGCGGAGCAAAAGTCGACGGGCCGCTCGAAGTTGTATTCGGGAGCATCCGGATCCTGGCCTCGACCGTAGCTCTCGCACGAGCCGTCCGCCCAGATGATCGAGCCGGCTTCCTGCAACCGCCCGTCCGGGTAGATCAGCTTGCCTCCCACCGCGCCAATCGCGCTCGACCGGCGAGCCGTCTCGAGGAGCCGTCGGAGCGTTCCGGCAATCACGGCCGCGTCGTTGTTGACGAAAAGCAGGAACTCCCCACGCGCCGCTCTCGCGCCGATGTTGAGAGCCATCGTGAAGCCAAGGTTGGTGCTGTTCCTGACGACGGTGGCTCCTCTGACGCGCGACAGAAGCTGCGACGTCTCGTCCGTCGAGGCGTTGTCGACGATGACCACTTCAGTCGACACGCCCGACGCCTCCTCCTCGCGTTCGAGCGCCTGCAGACAACCGAGCGTGAGGTCGGCGTGGTTCCAGGCCACCACGACAATCGAGACATCCGGGATCGCGGTCGACATGAAGGACGGTTCGGAGTGACTCTTCAGGAAGTTCGCCAGCGACGCTCGGGTTTGCCGCCGGAGGCTGGCCCTGCCGGTCAGAGATGGCGACTGCGGCTGGGCAGGTCCCGCCATCACCCGCGTCAGCAACTTGAACGCATCGAGCCAGGCGCGCGGCGACAGAAGGATCTGGGGACGACGCAACGCCTGACGCGCCGCAGCACGAATCCGAGAGGTCTCGTGCCCCCGAGCCTGCATGACGAGGGCACGCTGAAACAAGCGGACCGTTCGTCCGTCGCTCAACCGCGCCCAGACGTCGAAGTTCACCCGTTCTCCCGGTGTACCCTCCAGCTCCAGATAGCCAGTGAATCCAGAAACGCGCGCGTTGGTTTCGTCGGGATACCGCCGCGCCACATCTGCGCGCTCGATGCCGCTATGCAAGGGCCGTTGCACGCCGAAGCCGGTGGACCAGACGTCGATGATCTGGGCGTCGGTCGCGTAGGCCCATCCGCAGACGACCAGGCAATCAGAGGCGATGACATCGGACGCGGGGCTCTCGAGCCAACCGCGAACACCGGGCGCGATGTGGTGTTCGTGCATGGGGCGCCTGGAAGCGTCGCTCTTCGTGATCGAAGTATCGCGCGTCAACCGGACGGCCGCATCAGCAAAGACAGGTATTCGCCTGCCACGTCAGACGCCGCGCCGTCCATGACAATGCGGCCTCCGTCCAGAAGCACGGCCCGGTCGCAGAACGTCGAGACGATGCGGGGATCGTGGCTGACCATGATGACCGTGTGGCCCTGGGCGCGAAGCCTCCGGTATCGATCTTCGCACCGTGCCCTGAACCCCGCGTCGCCAACGGCGAAAATCTCGTCGAGGACCAGCACCTCGCGCACAGCCTGAAACGCTACGGCATAGCCCAGGCGCGACGACATGCCGCTCGAATAATGCATCAGTTTCAGATTGGCAAATCGCTCCAGCTCGGCAAACGCGAGGATTTCGTCCATGCCCCGCCGGATCTGGCGCAGCGAGAGCCCCATGACCGAGCCGACGAGAAATACGTTGTCCACCGCGTCGAGCTCGGGGTTCCAGCCGATGCCGAGCTCGAGGATCGGCGTAATCGCTGCCCGCGCGCTGACCCGGCCCTTATCGGGTGGAAACACGCCGCACATGATCTTCAGCAGCGTGCTCTTGCCAGACCCGTTGCGGCCCATCACGCCGACAGCTTCGCCTCGACTGACGTCGAGGCTCACGCTGTCGAGAACCTGGAGCCGTTCGAACCGGCGCGGCTCGAGCGCACCGAGGAGATGCTCGCGGATGGTGTCCCGACGAACGCTCGGAATCCGGAACGCTTTCGACACGCCGGCGAGCTCGATGATCGACGAGGCGCTCACAGGTACTCCGCCGCCCGTGGGCTCAGCCGCCAGAAGACGAGAATCCCGACGAGCAGGCAAATCGCGGCATCCGCGACCAGATACAGGTGGCCGGTCGTCGTCGGCATGACACCTCGGACGAGGGCCGCGCGTGAGAATTCGATGATCGGGGTCGGTGGCCAGACGTAGAGGTAGAAGTGAAAGCGCTCCGGAAGAATGTCGAGCGGGTAGATGATGGGGGCGATGAAGAAGCCCGCCTGGAGCACGACCTCCCACACCTGGTTCAAATCGCGATAGCGCAGGAACAGGACGCTGGCTGCCAGCGAAAACCCGATGACCATCGCCGTCAACGCGCCGCTGTACGCCGCGAACGCAAGCATGGCGCCGACAGTCGGTGGCTGGCCCGCCGCGGCCAGGAAGACCACGATGACGATTGCGAACACCCCCAGGGTAATCACCGCGTTCGAAATCGAGGTCACCACCAGGATCCATGGCGGCACCCGCGCCTTGCTCAACAGAAACCCTCTCGCGTGCAGCGAGCACAGCCCGCTCTTCGTCGATTCCGAGAAGAACTCCCACAAGAACAGGCCGACGATGAGGTTGAGCTTGTAAGTCGGATTCGAGGCAAACAGGAACGAGAAGACCCCCATGAGGACGATGAACATGCTCACCGGCTTGAGGAGCGCCCACACGAAGCCGCCCAGCGTACCGTGATAGCGCGCCTTGAAGTCCGTGCGCACCAGCGTCCACACCAGCCCGGCATATCGGTAGGCGGCGCGCTCCTCCGTCCCGTACTGAGCCCGGTCAGCGGCGAGGACTGTCGATTCCAAATCGGGACTCCACGTCATCGAGCACGGTCAATGCGTTCCGGGCCGCCACGTACCGCGGATCGATCTTGAGCGCTTTGAGAAACTGCTGTCGAGCCTCCAGCCAATGCCCGTCCTCGGCCAGGACCTGCCCCACTTTCACGTACCCGACAGGTTCCATGGGGCGAAGCCGGATTGCCGTCTGATATTCCTCGAGCGCCTCGCTCCTGCGACCCGCCTCCTGCAGCGCCTCACCGAGAAGGAGCCGCGGGCGATAGTGAGTCGGGGCCAGGTCCACCGATTCGCGCCAGAGGCGCACGGGATCGCCCCACACCGCATTCCGGACAATCGTCATGGTGCCAAGCGAAAGCATGACGAGCGCGAAGATCGATGCTCCCAGCAGGCGGGGCCAAACCGCCGCCCGTTCCAGCCGACCCCCAAGCCATCCGATGGCCGATCCCGTCGAGAGGAAGATTCCGCAGCTCGCCAGGTAGATACGGTGCTCGGCCATCGGCTCACCCTGATCGAGCGCAATCAGGACCGACGACGGGACGAGCACCAGCAGGAACCAGAGCACACCGAATCCGGAGACCCAGTCGAGGCGCCGCAGCTTCGTGCTTGCCACCACCAGACCGCCCACAACGAGAACGGCGAGCCAGGCGCGGGGGTCGAACAGGCCGACCGCTGCCACCTCGTGGAAGAGTGCCTGTCCGGACGGAATCGCGATCATCGAGATGTAACGACGCACCACGTCGAGCTCGAGCAGCAGGTAATCCCAGTGAACGGTCACCTGGCCGGGGTACTCGATGCGCGCGAAGACGATCAGGCGGACGATTCCGGCGACCACTGCTGTGGAGATGAGCGGCAGATGCACCCCGCGCATGCGACGCCACCGGGTGACTTCATCCGACTGCAGAGCAAAATGGTCGTACGCCAGGAGGACGAACGGGAACATGGCGGCGCTTTCCTTCGTAGCCAGTGACGCGACCCATAATCCGGTCGTCATCAGCGCCCACTTTGCGCCTCCCTCGATCAGCCACCGACCGCCGCACATCAGCGCGAGCATGAAGAAGGTCGCGCACAGGACTTCCGATCGCCCGCTGATGTAGCCGACCGCCTCGGTCATCATCGGATGAACCGCGAGCAGTCCCGACGCGGCAAACGCGACGACACTGCCCTTTCCGACGCGCCGGGCGAGCTGAAACAACAGAACGACGTTCACCATGTGGAGAAGCACGTTGGTGAGATGAAACCCGAACGGCGCCGTCCCCCAGATCGCCCGGTCGAATGCATACGACAGGTTCACGATGGGCCGTGTGACCGCACCAAGAACGATGGCGGAAAGATCCATCAGGTCCGCGATCGAGCGGTTCTCGACCACCGTGTGGTAGTCGTCGTACACGAACGGGTTGTGCAAGGCGTTCAGATAGACAAGACCGCCCAGGACCGCCGCGAACAGAGGAAGGATCGTCGCAGCCGACAGCTCGTAGCGTCTGGCTTCAGCCGGACCCTCAGCCGAATTCACCGCTGGATCAACGGCGGCCAGACCGTTGTAATGTATGGCGAATCTATTCACGGGTCGATTACAAACCTGTCACTGGTGCCACGGTCGCTGCGCATTCTTCACGTCGCGCCTTACTCGGGCGACGCCTGGGCCTACGGAGGCATCCCGCGCCTCGTACAGACGCTGACGCGCGGTCTGGCGCGTCGTGGGCACCAAGTGACCCTCTGCACGACCGACGCCGCTGATGAATCGGCGCGACTGCAGAACCAGGCAGATCCGCGCAGCGGGGTCCACGCCGCCTGGCCAGCAATTCGGACGGCCGACAACGTGGAGGTGCGCGTTTTTCCGAACGTTTCCAACCGTCTGGCCTACCACTTGCAGCTGTTCCTCCCGATCGGTCTCAATCGGTACTTATCGGAACATGCACGGGACTTCGATGTGGCGCACCTGCACGCCTGCCGCAACATCCCGGGGGCCATTGCGGCGCGCCATCTTCATCGAACCGGCGTGCCGTATGTCCTCGCCCCCAATGGCACCGCGCCCCGCATCGAGCGGCGAAGGTTCGCCAAGCGGATATTCGACGCCGTGATGGGCCGGAGAATGCTCGGGGAGGCCGCGCGCGTGCTGGCCGTGTCACACGCCGAACTGCGACAGTTCGAGGGGCTCGGGATTGAATCCCGCATCGTCCGTCTGGTGCCGAATCCGGTCGATCTCGACGAGTTTTCCCCGCTTCCGGCGCGCGGGCGGTTACGGGCACGGCTGGGCCTTCCGAGCGCTTCAGCCACGCCGCTCGTCATGTTTCTGGGGAAACTGACGCCGCGCAAACACGTGGACGTCCTGGTCCGCGCGTTCGCACGATTGAGCGACGAGCGGGCCCGGCTTGTCATCGCGGGCAACGACATGGGCACGGGGGCTGGGATACGCGCGGTCGTCCGCGAGCTCGGCTTGGAACGGCGCACACTCTTCACCGGGCTCTTGCGAGGCCGCGAGCGTCTCGAAGCGCTGGTCGATGCGTCCGTCGTGGTCTACCCTTCGGAGGACGAGATCTTCGGGCTGGTCCCGCTCGAAGCATTGCTCGTTGGCACACCGGTCGTTGTCGCCGGAGACTCGGGGTGCGGCGAAGTGGTGAGCCGGACCGGAGGCGGCCAGGTCGTTCCCTGCGGCGACCTGGACCGTCTGGTGCGCGCAATCGAAGAGGTCCTCGATTCACCTTCCGCGTGGGGCACCGAGGCGGCCGCGCGCCGGATTCGAGCGGCCTACGGCGGAGACGTCATTTGCGCGGCGCTCGAGCAGGTGTATGAGGAAATGGTGATCGCCGCGTGATGGAAGGCGTCAGCTTCGTCGTCCCGGTCCACAACGGCGCCGGATGTGTACGCGAGGCGCTCGCATCGATCCTGGCACAAGCCGATGGCAGGCCGATGGAAATCATCGTGGTGGACGATGTCAGCAATGACGGTTCGTCGATGCTTCTGCGACGGCTCGCCGATCAGTGGCCGTTGCGGATTGTCGTCGGGGAGGGGCGTGGAGCTGCGGCCGCCATCAACGCCGGTGTGCGCGCGGCCACGTTTCCAATCATCTGCCAGGTCGATCAGGATGTCGTACTCCGACCAGGTTGGATGCCGCGGCTTGTGAGAGAGCTGGACGATCCCAGGGTCGGCGCCGTGCAGGGCTATTATGCAACCGACTCCGAGTCGACGCTGTGCGCCCGTGCGATGGGATACGACCTCGAACAGCGCTATGCCGCAATCGATGGCACCGAGACCACTCACGCCTGCACCGGCAATTCGGCGTACCGCGCCGACGCGCTTCGACGGGTCGGACTGTTCGACGAGGATTTCGGGTACGGCTACGACAACGATCTCAGCTATCGCTTGAGGGCCGCCGGGTATCGGTTGGTCCTGTCCCGGGACGCCCAGAGCGTGCATCGATGGCGTGAAGGACTGCTCGGCTATCTGGTTCAGCAGTACGGCTTCGGCTACGGGCGGATCGACCTTGTGGCCAAGCATCCCGAGCGATTCGCCGGCGACTCGGTGTCCCCGGTCGGCATGATGTCCCATCCGCTGCTCATGGGCCTTGCGATGCTGAGCCTGTCGGCCGCACTCGGCGCGTACGCTCTTGGTGCGTCGTGGCAGCCGTTCGCCCTCTCGTCGGCGACGCTCGTCTCCGGTCTTGTGCTCGAGAGGTTGGCAGCAGGGGTCAGCGCCGCGCGGCGGTTCAGGGATCCCACGCCGCTCGTTTTTCCGCTCCTGCATCTCGGACGCGACCTAGCCTGGGTGACGGCGATGACCTTCTGGGTCGCCCGCCGTCTGACTGGTCGTCGGTCGAAGCCGAGAGACAGCATGCGTCCCAGAACACATGAAGTAGAGCGCGGTCGTTCGCCCATAGAATTCTCACGGGACATTCCCACGCAAAGTGCGCCACCCAGTTAGCCCGGCAACAATGAAGCTGTACGACGACCACGAGGTCAGGATCCATGGACAGTTGGTTCACTACCGAGCGGGCAGTCACAGAGGGTCTCTGCGCTGACGCCGCGCAGGCACGGCTGCAGAGCGACGACTGGAAACTGCTGTCCTGGAGGGTGTGGCTCGGGGTGCAACGACCTACAGTGGCCCAGGTGGTTGCGGTCGATCCGTCCGAAGCCGTCCGGTCCGCCGACATCCTGCCGGTCCTGGAGCGGTCGTTCGAAATCGTTTACCGGGCCAATCTTGGAGGCACGCTCCTCCAATTTCTGTTGGCGGACATCGTCGGCAACTTCAGGATTGACGTCGCACACGATGCTGCCCTGATCCAGTTTCTCATCCTCTTTGAAGAAATTCTGATTGCCGAGAAGATCATTCCGAGCGATTTCGTCATGGTCGTAGCGCGGCCTCACCCAGGGTAAACGGGACGTCTAACGCGGGCCGGCTCCGAACCGGTTCATCAGGTAGTCGCGAGTGCCAAGCGCGACCGCTCCGATCCGCGTGGCGACCGATCCGCCAGGCGAGACAAGCGCGTGCGCCAGATTCAGCGCCACAATCGAACAGCCGCGGCTCAGCCTGGCCACCCGACCCCGGGACGGCCCGCTCCTCCTCGCCAGCAGCAGGTGGTTGCGGGCGGCAAAATAGAAGCGTCTGGGCGACCTCGATCCGAGCGATTGGCCACCTTCGTGATAGACGGTCGCCGTGCCGGCGACACCGGTCTCGAATCCGGCGTGTCGAGCCCTGAGACAGAAATCCAGATCTTCGAAACTGAAAAAGTACTCCTCCTCGAGGAGGCCGATCGACTCGAATACTGCGCGCTCTACCATCATCAGACAGCCGCTGACGCCGTCGGCCCGACGTACGCCGGCTGGCCGGACCTGGAGGTCCAGCCGTCTACCGTTGTCACGGTGCCTCATGCGACCGGTGAGCGACGAATAGGACATTCCAGTAGAGGCGATTTCTCCAGGATTGGATCGAGCCAGAATGACGGGACCGGCAATCCCGAGCCGGGGTTTCGAGTCGAGGCACCGCTCCAGGAGCTGAACCGTGTCCGGCGGGACGATCACGTCGCTGTTGACCAGAAGGACTCGGGCGGCTCCTCTCTGCAGGGCCTCACGAATTCCGACGTTCATCCCTCCCGAGAACCCCAGGTTGCTCCCCGTGCGCACGAAAGTGATCTCGCGCCGGATGTCCTTCCACACACCGATCGGGCTGTCGCTCGGGTCGACGCAATCGTTGTCGACGACGATGATGTCGTCGAGGCGTCGCCGGGATGCGACGAGCGACTTGACCGCCAGAAATGTTTGTTCGGGCGTGCGGAAATTCAAGACGACAGCCGCCAGTCTGTTCGCGCCCATGACACTTACGTTTGGCGTCTCGTGTCGGCGATAGATGTCGCGGACGAACCTCACATCATCGTCGAGCGGCGTCGGCGGCGCGATGCCGGCGCACAGGGTGTCGCGCAGATCGGGCTCCCGAATCAGTCGGGCCAGAGCAGTCGCCAGATCGTCTGGATCGCCGGGTGCAAAGAGCAGCCCGTTTTCACCGTCCCGCACGAGCTCGGGGATGCCGCCGATTCGAGACGCCACCACTGGAACACCCGCGAGGAACGCCTCGTGAATGACGAACGGGCTGTTCTCGGGCCAGATCGATGGCACTACCAGGACGTCGATCGACTTGAGCATCGCCATGACGTCGTCGTGCGAGATCGGCCCGTGGACACGCACGTCCGGCCGGCGCAGCAGAGGCTCGAGCTGTCCGCGATAGCTGTCGTCGCCGTGATAGTCGGCATGCGCGCCGAACAGATCGACGGACACCGACCCGCACGGCAACCGATCGATCGCTTCCAGCAGCACGTGAGCGCCCTTTGACACCATCAGCGTTCCAAGAAATCCAAGGCGCAGGCGCGGGAGCGAGGTGGACGGGTTCGACCTGTCCGGTTTCGACGGGGGTCCCGTCTCCACGGTCTGACCGAAGCCGGACACTCGGCGCGGTTCCACACCGTACGGCGACACGGAGATCCGATCGGCCGGCACGCCAAACCGTACGAATTGGTCTCGGATGAAGCGAGAAGGCGCAACGAACTGCGTGACTTGATCGCACACTTCGCGCATGTGTGCGAGACGCTTTCGCTCCTGCTCGCTCCCTCCTGCTGCGCCAGCGAGCGCCGCCACCCACTCTGCTCTTCGCCGCAGCTCGCGCGCTGCCGGCGCAGACAGGCGACGCTCGATCGCCCGCACGGTCCGGGCGCCGGCGAAACCGACACCACCCGCCCCTCCAGCAAGGCCGAGGCACGCATGGCATCCTTCCTCCCCGCCCCCAGGTCCTTCGCAAACACGATGGTCGACATCGAGGAACTGCCCCCGGTGGCAGATCAGCCAATAGTCGTGGAGAGTGAGGAAGCAGGGAATACGACGGTCGGCCAGCGA
Source organism: Vicinamibacterales bacterium (assembly GCA_035537875.1). GTDB lineage: Bacteria > Acidobacteriota > Vicinamibacteria > Vicinamibacterales > CAVVIG01 > DATLLJ01. Next base: position 29,047 of record DATLLJ010000002.1, read on the forward strand.
GCGGACGATTGTCGTCGAGAGGCAGGTCAGATGGTGTACGTGCGCGACTTGAGGTTGGAAATCGTCGATGACTCGATCGGCAATCGCGCCGATCGTTCGGTTCCGATAGGTTTCCTCGAACGATCGAGCACGACGGAACGTGTTGTTAATCGAAAAGATCCGTAAGCCGTCTCGTGCCTCGCTTCTGAGCTCGTACTCAGGACGGGTTGAATCCTGCGTCCGGGTCAGCACGGCGACGTCATCGCCATGCGCCGAGCGCAGCGTTCGAGCGTGCGCCAGCGCATACAGCTCGGTACCACCCTGAGCCTCCGGAGGAAACCCGTGAACGACCACGAGTACCCTCATCAGGCCACTCTCGGTCTGATCGGCTTCCAACCCTTCGCCGCCGCCAGAGCGCCGAGGTACTGACCGAGCGGCCAGGCCAATGCCAGCCCTATCGCCCGTCGCCTGGGCTCGCGTGCAGCGGCCCGAGCCAGACAACGGCGGTGAACCGCTAGCGACGAGACGATGGCGCGCGCCAGGAGCGGCAACGTCGGGATGGTGCGCAGACGGAACAACTCGTATAAGCGGCGGTGGAGGTTATATGTCCGCACGAACTCGGAGCTGGCGGATCGATCGTGCGAGTGGATGACTTCCGCCTGGGGGGCATAGGCCAGCTTGTAACCCGCCAGCAGGACCTCTCTGGCCCATTCGATGTCCTCAGCGATCACCGTCGATCGAAACGGGTGATGTTTCCAGACCGATCGCCTGATGCAGGAGCAGACGTTGTCGAATGCGCACAGTTCCAGCTGCGCCATCGGTTCGAGCGCACTCAACTCGGCCTCGCTCGATACGGCCATCGTTCGCGCCGTGTCTGACCCGGCTATCCAACGCTCGAGGTAGTACCGGACGACGGTACTGGCGTCGGGACGCGGCCGCTGCCGCGCAAAGGAGCCGGCCACCCGACCATCCACGAGAAGGGGATGGACGAGCTCAGCCAGCCATCGGTCCGAAGCCGGCACCGCATCCTGGACGAGCATGACGATGAGCTCGCCCTTTGTGTGCTCGATGCCGAGGTTCCGTGTCAGGCCATGATTGAAGTCTTCGTTCGAAATGCTGATCAGACGCTCGACCCGCCCCTGGAGGAGATCGGCGGTGCCGTCGGTCGACGACGAATCGACCGCCACGAGCTCGGTGCGAAAGTCAACCCGCTGACGGGATATCCCGTCAAGGACGGCGGGGAGCGTGCTCGCGCCGTTGAAGGTCGGCAGCACTATCGAAACGACGGGTGGAGTCATGTCGCAAACGGCGCGGCCGCGCGACGGCCGAGAACTTCCGCGTACGCCTGCTCCCACTCCCGCGCATCGTCCTCAATCGACTTCACTCGAGGTTTGGACCGAACCTCCGCGCGCAGTCCGGCGAGCGCCTCCCGTTTTTCGCCGAGCAGGCGCAGCGCCGCCGCCAGCTCCGGGGATGACGTGGGGGTGTACAACAGGCCGGTCCGGCCATCGTCCACCAGTTCGGCGATGCCGCCGATGCGGGCGCCCACGACTGGAACGCCGGCCATGAACGCCTCGTGGATCACCAGCGGCGAGTTTTCGAGCCAGATCGATGGCACGACGAGAACGTCCATCTGTTTGTAGACATCGGCCCTTTGAGCGTGATCGAAGCCGCCCATGAAACGAACCGGCAGTCCTGTCGCCTGCGCCTGGAGACCGGCTGCGTAATCGGGAAACAGGCCCGTATCGCCGAATATTCGGACCTCGTACGAACCGCTTGCAAGAGGGCGGACGGCTTCGAGCAGCACATGGGCACCTTTGTGCCAGACCAGCGTGCCCACGAAACCGATTCGCAGCGGACCTGGGGCCGTTCCATTTCCATTTTGCGAGACGGGGCCGAGCGGGGTGAACCCGTAATCCGAGACCCGGATCTTGGCCTCGTCCAGGCCCAGACGCTGAAACTCTGCTGCCATTGACCGCGACGGGGCGACGAACAGATCGATCAGGTCGAACAGGCGCCGCGCTGCGCTGAGACGGCGCTCGATGCTCTCGACGGACAGGTTCATGACCGGGGCCCACCTGACCGCTTGCTCCGCGTGCGCGGCCAGCCGCGGAAACCGGCGGAGTGTCGCCGAGACGGCACGGTGGAGGGAACCCGAGGCGCCAGTCAGCGCCGTGACCCGGCCGAAGGAAATCTGCGCCTGCAGCGGCGACTCCCGAAAGCATCGCACGCAACGCTCGGTGTCGATGACCTCGCAGGAATGCTCCTCCGAGCGATGAAGGCGCTGGCCGCCAGCCGGGCAGACCAGCGAGTAGTCGTGCAACGTGGCAACCACCGGAATTCCGTGTTGTTCCGCGAAGAGAGGCAGGTCGAAGGAGAGGGTGAGCAGGTTGTGCACGTGGATCACATCGGGCTGGACAGCCTGCAGCACGTGTGCAATCCGATCGCTTACGACGGGAGGTCGGTACGTATCCTCGAACGAACCGCACAGCCAGTTGTTGGCCAGCTCGACGACCGGCAGCCCGTCGTGGACCCGCCAGGTCACATGGCCGTGCGGGCGCGACGGATCGTAGTCGGCGCAAAGAACGGTGACGTGGTGCGCTTTGCCCAGTTCCCGACACAGCTCGAACGCGTAAATCTCGGAGCCCGCCCGGTGGCGCGGCAGGAAGTCGTGAATCGCATGGAGGATTCGCATTCAGGCGAGCGGCAGAGTGACCTGCATGCTGGCCCCACCCGCCGGGGACGTCCCGGCGACGACGCGGCCGTTGTGAAACACGATGATCTTCTGAACGAGAGCGAGCCCGAGACCGGTGCCGCTCCGCTTCGATGTAAAGAACGGCTGAAATACGCGCTCGCGTGACTCGGGCGGTATGCCGGGACCGTTGTCGGTCACCGTAATGTGCGCCAGTTTTTGCGTGGCGTCAACGTCGGATCGGATCGCGACGACGGCCGCCACCGACGCGCCGACGCACGCTTCCACGGCATTTCTCAGGAGGTTGCTGAAGGCCTGGCGCAGGAGTACTTCGTCTCCTTCCACAGCCCCGAACTCTCCGGACACCAGCACGTCGCCCCCATGGGCCAGGGCGTCGGGCCGGATCTCTTCGGCCACCCGCTCGCAGATGGCGCGCAGATCGACGCGGGTCAGCATCAGCTGTGCGGGACGCGCGAAGTTGAGAAAGTTCGTCACCACTTCGCTGAGCGAGTCGGTTTCCGCGCGAATCCCTTCAATGTAGGGGCGATACGCTTCGGGCAGCACTTTGAGATCGATCAGCTTGCTGTAACCGTGGATGGTGGCCAGCCCGTTCCGGAATTCGTGCGCAATACCCGCCGTCAGTTCGCCGACGGTGGCAAGGCTGTCCTTCAAGAGGAGCTGCTCTTCCAAATCCTTCACTGCCGTCAAGTCGGTGAAGAGGCAAATCGCTCCGTGAAGCTCGCCTTCGCCATCGAATAGCGGTGAGACGGTCACACCGAGGTGCACCCCTCGGCCGACTTCTGCAAGCGTCACACCACGACGAACGATCGCTTTGCGGGTGGTCAGGCATTCGTCGATGACATCGAGCAGCGGTCGCTCCCGTGGCGACGGTACGTACAGTCCCGAGTCCGGGAGCTCCAGCATCCGCCTCCCGGCCGGGTTGAGCGTCGTCACCTCCCGGTTCAGGTTGACGACGATGGCACCGGCCGTCAGGCTCGAGATGATCTCACCGCTCAGGCGCTCGGACGCTTCGGCGCGGGCGGCCATGGCGCGTTCCTGCAGCTTCAGCTTCGCCACCGCCTCCTGCAGCGCGGCCGACAGAATCGCCGTGTCGGCCGCGTTCGAACGCGCCGAGGCCCGCCTCGCGTCGCCGGCCGCGGTGATGAACCGGAGCAAGGCAAAGGTGAACAGCGCCGCCAGACAGGCGACGATGGCCGTCAGCCCGAGGAACGCATAGGACGAGGGTGACATGTTCATGGCTGACGTCACGGATCCGGCAGGTAGTCGTACCAGGCCGCGAGCTCGCCAATCTGCTGCCGGATGGCTTGCCGGCTGGCCTCGCGCTCGGCGTCAGTCATCCCGACGCGGACGTCGGTCCGATCAGCGCCCAGATCATAGACGTATTCGCGGCTCTCGACGCCGTCGGCCAGATAGAGGTGGCGGCCGTTGCGGCTGATCAGCCCGTACACCGGGCCGTAGCTCGACGCCACCAGATACGACTCGCGACGCCGCCAGGACAGGTCCGTGGACGGATCCACGAGCAACGGCGCCCCGAGCAGGAGATCGCGCGTGTCGCGCGGACCGTGCGTGCTCGGCGTCTCGCCGAGCAGCGCGTACAACGTCGGCGTGATGTCGGTTGAAAAGGCCACCCGCGCCACATCAGCCGACAGGCGCTCGCGAATCGCCCGGGGGACGCGAATGATCAAGGGGATTCGCAACACCTCGGGGAAGGCGGTGAAACCATGTCCCCAGCGCTGCCCTTCCCCGAGCGAGTCGCCATGATCCGACGTCAACACGATGATGCTGTCGTCGTAAAGCCTCGTCCGCCTCAGCATGTCGAGGAACTCACCGAAACAGGCGTCGATCCGGCGCACACGCGAGGCATAGGGCGCGTGGAAGCCGGGATATGACTCGCCAGGCGGTACGGCGGCGCTCGCGATGTTGCCGATGTGCAGTTCGAGCGGTCGGGTGAGCGCGAAGATCGGGGCGCGAGACGCGCCCGCGCCGTGCCGCTCGTGCGGGCTGCGCCCTTCGAGCTGACTCGCCAGCTCCCCCGTCGTCCGGCAGAAGGTGTGAAGCATCTCGGGCACATGGCGATCGAGGTCAACAGTGTCTGGTGATGCTTCGAAGAGCTCGCCGGTCAAGTGGTCCTCTGTGATAAATCGACGGTAGCCTTTCGCGCTCACGAGCTTCTCGAGGGCGTTGGTCGGGCCAAATGGCGTCACGTACTGCTTGTGGATGATCATCGAGCCGGCCCAGATCGCGGGCACCGAGAGACCCGTGCCAGCGTAGCGGGAAAAAGCCCGTTTGAAGACGAAGCTGTCGGCGGCGAACGCGTCGATGGCCGGCGTGAATCCCACGGCCTTGTTGTACGGCGAGAGATAGTCAGGCCGCAGGCTGTCGATGATGAAGAGAAAGACGTGCGGCGTCGGCGTCCGCGCGTTCCACTGGCGTACGAAGTCCACGTTGACCGGTTCGAGTTGTCGACCCTCGATGGTCGAGTGGGCCCGCAGAAACGCGTAGAAGTCGGCGGCATCTGCCGGTGTCCCTGACCCGAGCAGGTCGCGTGCGACACGGAACGAGGGATCGACGGCCGCGTAGCTGTCGACGACGAACTCTGGAGTCAAGCCTCCGTCGTGATCAAGCGCCGCGAGCCGTGGCAGTAAGACCTGTCCCGTCGCGAACAACACGATGACCAACGAAGGTCCGATCCAGAATCTCCGCGGCATCGGTCGGCTGGTCGCGAGCGTCCGAACGAAGCCGAATGCGACCACCCACAGCGCGAGCGTCACGAGCTTCTGCAGCATGAACTCCCAATCGAAGGTCGAAATGCGAGCGATGCACAGGTGGGCCAGGATGCCGGCACCGAGCAACCCGGCGGAGACCGCCGCGCGGGATTTCCTGAGCGTGATCGGTGCCAGCCACAGATCAAGCGAAGGGAGAACCGCCGACCGATGGGCCGCTGCGTGCCGCGCAATGCCGGACCAGGCAGACGCGACGCCGGCAGCAGTCGAGACCGACACGAGCCACGCGGTCGCACCTCTGATCGCAAGTGGCGCGAGCAGGACCTGCAGTAGGACGAAGGTCGCCGCCGCCGTCGTGAGCGCCCACAGCAGCCAGTAGTGCATCCGCCCCGGCGATCGTGCGTATCCAGCGACGGTGCTGATGATTGTGAGCACGAGCCCGGCGACCGTGAACAGTGCCAGATGCCAGAGCCCCGACACGATCCAGCCGAGTCCGAGCGCGGTGGCCGTGAACGGGATGCCTCCCGTCATATAGAGACGCAGCGGTGCAGCGACGCCGTACACCGCAAATACAAAGGCGGCCGTCTGCCAGCATGTCGGCAGGACAGATCGAAAATCTGCCGGAGACTCTGCCTCTATGTCGGTCGCCGCATGATCGAACAACGCCAGCCAGAACAGAGGCAACGTCGACACGACAGCGAGTATTAGGTTCCCGTTTGACGTCCCCTCCTGCCGCCACAACGGGTGGGTGAAGAACCACGCACTGAGCGCCACCGAGGCTGCCAGGTAGGACCAGCCGATCCAGTTGGCCCGAGGGCGGTTGAGAAACGGCGCCAGCGTCAAGGCTGTCATCGACAGCACCAGCCAGTGGATGGCCCCGTGCCACACTGCGAAGCTGGTGAGAGCCGCGCTCACCCTCGGCTGGATGAACTGTTCGTAGGTGAAAGGGTTAAAGGCCAGAACACAATACACCGACGTGACGAAGAAGAACGCCACGTTGAGCGCGCGGACGAGCCCGACCGACAGCGGACGCGAGAACAGCCGGATCATCGATCCAATCCCGGCTGTTCGCCGTTCGCCTGGCGCATGAGATCCAGCGGCTCCCTTCTGCCCGGCTGGAGGGCGACGGCGATTTCTGCTTCGCGCCGCGCGCCGCCGGAGTCTCCACGTCGAAGGAGTGCGTGGCCCAACCGCACGCGAATGTCGCTGTCATCGACATCGACCGCGATCGCCCGCCTGTACACGCTCTCGGCGCGATCCCAGCGGTCGGCGCGCTCGTACGCACGAGCCAACTCCGCCATCAACTCCACATCCCCGGGTCGGACAGTGAGGCATCGGTCCATCGCCGTTATGTCCGTTGCGGCGGCATGCTCGCAATCGAGGGGTGCGGCATCCGGCCTGGTGCGCTCACCGAGCGTGCGGACAAAGAAGAATGCGGTCAGAAGGATGACGCACCAAGACAGCCGGTCGATATGGCCGGCCATCAGAAATGCCCCAGATACCACCCGAGGATCTGATGGCCCGCCGCGGCCGACACCGCGGCTCCGAGCGCCAGGAACGTCCCGAACGGCAGCGCGTACTTCATACCGCCGCGACCGGTCGCGATCAACGCGATGCCGATGATCGTACCGGCAAATGAGGCCAGCATGAGCGACAGCACGGTGAGCTGCCACCCGAGAAATCCGCCAATCATCGCCAGCATCTTCACGTCGCCCATGCCCAGGCCTTCCTCGTGGCGGATGCGGTAGTAGACCTCAGCGATGAGGAACAGCACGCCACCGCCAATGACGATGCCGATGAGCGAGTCCCGCCAGCCTGGCTCGGTGAAGAAGCTGAAGAGAAATCCGACAACGATTCCCGGAAGAGTGACCGGGTTGGGCAGCAGATGATGCTCGAGATCGATGGCGAAGAGCACGATCAGGGCGCACCCGAAGATGAGGCGCGAAACCAGGAGCAGCCCCGGGCCGTAGTACCACCATCCCGCAGCAAACATGAGCGCGGTCAGCGCTTCGACGATCGGATATCGCCAGGATATTGGCTCGCGGCAACTGCGGCAGCGGCCGCGCAGGACGGCGTAGCTGACGAACGGGATGTTCTCGAACCAGGCCAGCTGGCGGCCGCACGCGGTGCATGCGGAAGCCGGCCAGACGATCGAGATTCCGCGCGGCAGTCGATGGATGCAGACGTTGAGAAAACTGCCGATCACAGCGCCGAAGAGCGCCGCAAGCGTCAGCGCTGAGGCCCCGGTCATCGCGAGAGAGTGGCCCGGCCCGGCTCGACCGGCAGCGGGAAAAGGCCCGAGGACTCGGACAGCCGAACCCTGCCGTCCGGTGTCAGCTCGTACGGCGTGCCGGTCGGATCGAGGGGCACCCCGGGAAATACCCCGGCCCGTATCACCGTCTGCCAGTTGGAGGGCGGCGCGCCGGTGGCGCGCGCGAGCGCGTCGAGCCTCGCCTGAATCTCGTCCATTCGATCGAGCACGTTCAGCTGGGTCAGCAGCCGTTCGGCGGTGGCGCGCATCCAGTCGACCTCAGACGACTGGCGAATGGCTTCCCACATCGCCCGCGACGACTGGCGATCGCCGCCCTGGGCCAGGGTAGTGGCAGCCAGGCCCTTCAGCCAGACGGGGGCGCCGGGTACCTCCGACGCCTTGGCGAACCACGCCGACGCCTGGCGGTAGTCGTGCTCGTACCAGTAGTAGACGAACCCGATGTCCTGCATGTACTCCCATTTATCGGGCTGTTCGACCAATCCCTTTTCAAGGAGTCTGACGGCCAGGTCGGCGCGGCCTGCGCCGGCTGGATGGGCCTCGGCCAGAAAAACTGCGCCAAAACGGTAAGCAATCTCGAACAGCGGGTCGAGCGTCGTCGTGATGTCGAGGAAGGTGAAGAGCTGCTCGTATTCGCTCGACTCGACGGCAGCCAGCATCGGGGGCGGTTCCAGCAGCGCAGGGCGTGCGTCCAGCCGCCGCTTGGCGCCCCCGTAGTACTGAATCGCCCGGATCCAGTAGATATCAGCCGCCAGGCCGTCGTACGCACCCACGAGGCGGCGCACGGCGTTTCCGGAGGTCACGTATACCGCTTCAACATCCAGGTCCAGCGGAGGATACGTCCGCTCGCGCACTGCCTGCACCTGGATGGCAGCAACCAGAAATGTCGCTGCCACCGCGGTCACGCCAACCCCCCGCGCAAAAGCTGCAGCCGCCACTACTTGAAATCGCGTCGCGAAAACACGTACACGGCAAACGTCAGCAGCATCGCCGTGTACAGAAACGCATAGGCTGTCGTCAGCCCCATGTAGCCGATGGTCACAGGCAGCCCATGAACGACCTCGGTCTTGACGTCGAACTGCGCGAGGTTTGGCAGCACCCAGTACACGCCCCGCGCCAGACGGACCGCCGCGGCCGACTCGAGAACCTGGTCGAAATTGCGGAGGTCGGCGCTGAAATGCCCCGCGATGAAGAGCCCGAAGGTGAGCGCCGCCGAGAGAATCGGCGTCGAAAAGGTCGAGAAGAAGAGCGCGATGGCCGTCACAAGGAGCAGTTCGACGAAAATCAGCGCGATCGCCTTGAGCAGAGCTGGATCGAGCGCAGGCGCATCCCACGCTTCCTGAACTACCGGGTCGACGCCCCACGCCGTGTAGATGAGCACGGCGTAGAACGCGACGGTCATGATCGAGATGTTCACCAGGAGGGTGAGTGTCAGGCCGGCGTACTTTCCGAGCACCAGTTGAAAGCGATGGATGGGTTTAGGCAGCAGGCTGTAGACGCTGCGCCGCTCGACCTCCTTCGAGACCAGCCCGATGCCGATGAAGATCGCGATGAAGAGTCCGAATATCGACGTGGCCGACAGGCCCAGGTCCTTGATGATCTTCACATCCTGCCCCGCAGTCAGCTGCCCGAGCAGGTACGAAGCGCCGATCATCAGAGTCGCAAAGGCGACGAGGTTGTACAAGACCTTGTCGCGCACCGATTCACGAAAGACGTTGATCGCGATCGCAGCGATGGCCCTCACTGCGGCTCCCCGGGCTGATCGCTCTCCAGGCCGCGACGGGTCGCCACGGCTTCCGGCGAGGTGACCTGTTCGACGAACAGGTCTTCCAATGTCGGCCGGATGGGATTGAGCGACACGAGCTTCGCGCCAGACTCCGCAAGTGTGGCGACGACATGTTCGGGCGGGGGATCAAGTGGCAGCTCCAGGGTGTACCGATCGCCCCCGATGGGCACGACCCGCCGAATCCCATCGCCGACCGACGGCGCCGCGGATTCGGGAATACCGGCGACGACCAACTCCCACCCGCGCGCCTCGAAAGCCAGCATGTCGCTCAATGCGCCGCACGCGACGAGGCGGCCCTTCGCCAGGATGGCGACGCGGCTGCAGAGCGCCTCCGCGTCACTCAGCACATGTGAGCTGAAGAACACGGTGCATCCCCGATCTCGAAGCCCGAGAATCAGCGCGCGGACATCGCGGCGCCCGAGCGGATCGAGACCGGACATCGGCTCGTCGAGGATCACGAGATCGGGCTCGTTTAGCAGTGCCTGCGCGATGCCGACCCTCTGCAGCATCCCTTTCGAGAACTTCCGCAGCTGGAGCCGCCGTTCGGGGCCGATGCCGACCTGATCGAGCAGACGGCTCGTGCGGCGGCGGCGCTCGGCCGGCTCATAGCCGAACAGGGCGCCGAAGTACATCAGCAGCTCCTCGGCGGTCAGATAGTCGTAGAAGTAGGGATTCTCCGGAAGGTAGCCGATCCGCCGCTTCGCCGCGAGATCGCCGAGCGGCTTGCCCAAGATCTCGGCGCGTCCTCCGGTCGGAAACACCAGCTGCATCAGCAGCTTCAGCGTCGTCGTCTTGCCGGCGCCGTTGGGCCCCAGGAAGCCGAACACCTCGCCTTCTGAGACCTCGAGTGTGAGGTGGTCGAGCGCCCGATAAGGGCGCTTGCGCCAGAAGCCGACACTGAAATCCTTGGTGAGCTCGAAGGTGGAAAGGGCAGCCGCCATCGATCGCGTCAACCGCCGGGCGCGCGGAACACGCAGAGCCTTCGGTCTCTTTGCGTTCCCGGCGTGCTCTGCGATGAACGTCCGATCATCTCACCTGCGTTCGTCACTGGGCCGGCGCGCTCCTGAGCTCGTAGGCAATCGCCTGGTCGAAGTACTGCGGCGCCCACTGTCCTTCGACCTTGACACCGTTGATGAAAAACGTGGGTGTCGAGCCGACATTGAGCTGATTCCCGAGAGCAACATCGGCTTTGACGAGCTCGAGCGTGGCCGCGTACCGCGCGTCGAAGTCGGTGACCTGGCCGATCTCGCGGGCTGCCTGCCGAACGATTGCCGGCGTCATTCCGGGTTGGTGCGTGTACAACCACTCCTCCATGGCCTCGCCCCGGTTGTGCTCGCGGGCCAGCCTCACCGCCACTGCGGCTTCACAGGCCGCCGCGTGCAGCTCGGAGCTTCTCGGGTTGCACGCGCTGTGCAGCGGATAGTCCCTCAGCACCATCCGAACGGCGCCCGGTTCCTGCGCCTCGTACTTGGCGAGGATGGGTTTGTAGGCTTCCCACGAACCGGCACAGGCGGGACACTGGAAATCGTTGAACTTGACGATGAGGACCTTCGCTCCGTCCCGCGGAATGACGAGCGGGATGCGCGTGGCCGTGGCCATGAACTGTTCCAGCTCGCTCCGCTGATTCGCGGTCGGGACCGGCGGCGCTCCACCAGCGTCCGGCGCTGCTTCGCGCGGGAAGAACGCCAGCGTCGACGCGGCCGCCGTTACGAACAGCACGGCCGTCGCGACGGCCTTCGGGCTCCCGACGAGCGCACGAAGATCCTGACCGATCCGGCGCGGGAGCGCGGTCATCGGGACGGAGGCGGCCGTTCCGGACAGGATGAAGATCCCTACGATTGCAGCATCGGTCAACAGACACATCGGGCACAGCGCGCCGAGGATCGCCACCGAGGCGTACAGCAGGTAGAGCACCACCGCCAGGGCGAGCGTCGACATGGCAAACAGATAGCCGGGGATGCTTTCCCGAACCTGCGGCCCGGCAAACATGCCGGCCAGAGTAAGCAGCCCCGCAGCGACGAACCAGATCCCACCGAATATCGAGACCGGGATGCCGGCAAACGTGCCGAAACGGCTCTGATAAACGTCCGTACAGCTCACGTTCGCGCTGATGTCGCAAAAGCTCGTGTAGAGCGGATCGTAGAGAATCTGATAGTGGACGTATGCCGCCGCAACCGAGGCGACCAGTCCGACGCCGGCTAAGGCAAGGATGAGACGGGCAACAAGTTTCGACATGGATATCGAACGAGTTGTAACCGAGGCTGGGGGCGGCGTCAAGCCAAGGGGCCAGGCTGCGGGCGGTGGCGCTGGGGAGCCCCCAAAAGACTCGGGCTCCCGGCCCGGCTGAACCAGCCAGGACCGGGAGCCCGACATCTGATCCCCTACGTTGTTGTTACTGAACGGGCGTCTCGGTCGACGCAATCGGCTCGGCCGGGGCAGTCCCGGTGCCATTCTGGAAGATCGTGCCGCGGACATCCGTCGCAAACGAGCGCGTGCCGCTGCTGTTGTGCGTCACAGGTTCCGCTCGGGCGTAGTAGATGCTTTCTGGGCTCGAAGCATTGCAGACCGTGCCCGTAAACGCGGCGCCGCCAGTTGCCTGCTCGAGATTGACGTAATATCCGCTCTTAATCACGTTGTTCACGTTGAGATCGGGGCTGATGAAACCCTGACCACCGGACGAAGGCGCCAGCACGAGGTCTTCAAGCGAGACGGCATACGCGCCGGGTGCACAGCTCGAGGAGTAGGCCGCCTCGCCGCTGTTGATGGCTCGCAGCGAGCCGATCGCCGACGCCTCGTTACCCGACATGCGGGCGCGGAGCAGACCGGGGACCGCAATCGCAGCGATGATGCCGATGATCGCCACGACGATCAGCAGCTCGATCAAGGTAAAGCCCTTCGAATCACGCATCTTCATCTTCCTGTCTCCTCAAATGGTGCAACCTGGGGTTTGCCGCCAGACCTCTTGGATGAACGTATCGGGCGCTCTTGCCCCAGAGCTTGAGCAACGGCGATGCCAGAACGATTCAGATATGTAAGCTATTAATTTTACTAGACTTAAGACCACATGTCAGGCTCATCCAACCCCGGGCGCTTGAACAAGTGACAATTCGCGTCACCGGCCTCCGACGAAGAATGTCACCTCAAATTGTATTTCTTCACGTAGTAGCGAAACGACCGGAAGCTCATGCCCAGCAGCTCCGCGGCCTTCACCTGGACCCCTCCGGCACGCCGCAGCGCCTCGGCGATGTAGCCGCGCTCTATCTCTTGGACGTGCGCCTCGAGATCAAAGCCTGAATCGGGCAACGCCTCGAGGGTTCCGGTGACCGGCTTCGGCGAATCTCCTCGAATGGTGGCCGGGAGGCTGTCGGGCAGGATGGCTGGGGTGGCCTCGAGGGCAACCGCCCGTTCCAGGGCATTCTCGAGCTCGCGGATGTTGCCGGGCCAGTCGTGGCGAAGCAGCAGGTCCATGGCCTCCCGAGACACCCCGGTGATCTCCTTTTCCATCTGCTGACTGTATTTGGCCAGGAAGTGCTCGGCCAGCAACGGGATGTCCTCGCGGCGCTCCCGCAACGGCGGAAGACCGATGGGGATGACGTTGATGCGGTAGAACAGATCCTCCCGGAATCGCCCGTCAGAGACCGCCTTTGCCAGATCCTGGTTGGTCGCCGCGATGACCCGGATGTCGGCCGTGAGCTCCTCGAGGCCTCCGACGCGCCGGAAGCGGCGCTCCTGCAGGACGCGCAACAGCTTGACCTGCATGACGCCGCTCATCTCGCCGATCTCGTCCAGGAAGATCGTGCCTTTCTCCGCGACTTCGAGCAGTCCCTTCTTGTTGGAATCGGCGCTCGTAAACGCCCCGCGCATGTGCCCGAACAGCTCCGATTCGAGCAACGTCTCGGGCATCGCGCCACAGTTGAGCGAAACCATCGGTTTCTCGCGCCTGAGCGAGTGAAAGTGGATGGCCTGCGCGACGAGACCCTTTCCGGTTCCCGACTCGCCGGTCAGCAGGATGGTGCTGTTGGTCCGGGCCACCGTCTCGATCATCTTGAAAACGCCGAGCATCGCTTCGCTGCGACCGATGATGTTCGAGAAGTTGTGCGACAGTCCCAAGGTGCGCTTCAAGAGGACGTTTTCCTGGCGCAGCTGGCGATTTTCGATCTTCTCGCGCACCTTCATCTTGAGGAGATCGACGTCGAACGGCTTGCTCAAGTAGTCGCACGCGCCCAGCCGCATCGCCTCGACGGCAGTGTCGGTGGAGGCAAAGGCCGTGATCATGATTCCGAGGATGTCCGGGTCGATGCGCTTCGCCTCGCGCAGCACGTCGACACCGCTCAAGTCGGGCATCTTGATGTCCGAAATCAGCAGATCGACCGGTTCCTTCTCGAGAAGGCCGATCGCCATCTTGCCGTTCTCCGCCAGCAGGACTTCGTACCCTTCGCGTTTCAGCACGATGGCGAGCAGCTCGCGCATCGACCGCTCATCGTCGACGACGAGGATGCGAGGCTGGCGCTGATCGGTGACCGGTTCGGCGACTTCTTCGGCTGTACTCATGTGGTAACCGTGGCGCGCACCGGCAGGCGCACGGACACCGTCGTGCCCTCCCCTGCCTGCGAGCGGACCTGAATCTCCCCGTTGTAATCGCTCACGATGCGGTTGACGATGGCGAGCCCGAGACCGCTTCCTTTTGCGAAGCGCCCCTGGAACGGCTCGAAGAGATTCCCGAGCTCGTCGGCGGGAATGCCGACCCCTTCGTCCTGCACCGAGAGCACGATGCCTTCGCTCGATGGCTCGATGGCGGCGCGGAGGAGCAGCCGGCCGCCGTCCGGCATCGCGCGGAGCCCGTTCGTCGCGAGATTCCAGACGATTTGCTTGATCTGCCCCTCGTCGGCATCGAACCAGAGTTCCGTCGGGGGGACGTCGACGTCGATGTGGTGCGACTCGCCCAGCTCGGCGCTGTTCCGCAGCAGGAGCGCCGTATCGTTGAGCGCGCGCCGCAGATCGAAGCGGGCAATCTGAAAGTGCTGCGGCCGCGCATACGCGAGAAACGAGCGGATCGTAGCGTTGAGGCGCTCCGACTCGCGCAAGACGATGTCCATCAGCTGCTCCTGTTCGCTGCTGAGCGGCAGTTCCTGGCGCAGGATCTGGATCGAGCCCGACATCGACGCGAGCGGGTTCCTGATCTCGTGCGCGATGCCGGCGGCCATCTCACCGACGGCGGCGAGCCGCGACTGAATGGCGGCCTCGCGCTGCAGCTTCTTCACGTTGGTGACATCTTGGAACGTGAACAACAGGCCGGCCCGGCCGCCCGGGGTCTCCAGATGCGTGACCGCGATGCCCAGCTCGATCTCGCTGCGACCGTCAGCGGGCCGATAGCGCATATCGATGCGGCCGGGCACGGTGATCAGCCGGCCGTCGGCGGGCGACAGCACTGCCTTCGGCAGCTGAAGCACCTCGCTGATGGGCCGCCCCACTGCCCCCTCGAACGGCACCCCGGTGATCGTCTCGGCGGCGTGATTGAAGGTCAGGATCCGCTGCTGGGGATCGGTCGTGATAAGGCCGCTCGGCAGGCTGTCGATGACATGCTGGTTCAGGGCCTGGAGGTCTGCGATCTCCGTCGAGGCCTGCTCCAGCTGGGCGTCGGCGGACCGCAGCCGGTTGGCCAACGATCCGCTGAAGTAGGCGACGGCGAAGAACCCGAAGAGGTTCAGCGCCACGGTGAACCGGGCGAAGTTGCTCGACGGCAGAATCACCGACTCGTTGGCGAGCGAGGGGTAAGCGACCAGGAATCCCGCGTCCATGAGGTACTGGGCCACCACGATGCCGGTATAGAGGATGGCGCTCAGCGTGGCGACCATCAGTCCGCCCCTCCGGAACTGCACGGTGCTCGCCGCGACGATCGGAAGCACGTACAACGAAACGAAGTAGCTGGTGATCCCGCCGGTCACATAGATGAACGCCGAGACGATCAGAGCGTCGCCGGCCAGCTGCAGATCGAGGAGCCAGCGAGCGCGGTCCACGAACCGCAGGGAAAGCGCCCAACCGATCGTCAAGGCATAGGTGAGCCCGATCAGGAAGAAAAAGGGATCGACGGCGAAGGAGCCCGGGACAGCAATCCGCGCGACGATCGCCGAGCCCAGGAGAATCGTGCTGACCACGGCGCGGACGCCGATGAGCCAGGCGGTTTTGCGGCGGAGCTCGGTGGCGACCATGAACGGCAACGATTCACCCTTCGTGTCGACTCCTACGCCAACTTGCTGATCAAATCGAAGATCGGCATGTACATCGCGATCACGATGCCCCCGACGACGGCCCCGAGGATGGCGATCATCACCGGTTCGAGCAGCGTCAGCAGGCCGGCCACGGCCGTGTCGACTTCCTCTTCGTAGAAATCGGCGATCTTCGCCAGCATCGTGTCGAGCGCGCCCGTAGCCTCCCCGACCCCGATCATCTGCGTCACCATGGCTGGAAAGACTCCGGTCTCCTTGAGCGGCGCCGAAATGGTCTCGCCGCGCTCAATGCTCTTGCGCGTGACCATGACCGCGTCCTCGACGACCGAATTTCCCGCCGTCCGAGCCGTGATCTCGAGACCGTCGAGAATCGGCACACCCGACGCGATGAGGGTCGAGAGCGTCCGGCAGAAGCGCGCCACCGCGATCTTGCGGAGGATGTTCCCAAGGATTGGCGCCTTGAGCATCCCTCCGTCAACGACCCGGCGGCCCTTGTCCGTCGCGTAGTAAGTCCTGAACCCGTACGCGGCGAGCCCGACGGCCACGATCAGGAAGGGGAAGAAACGCACCAGATTGTCGCTGGCGGCGATGACGACGCGCGTCGGCATCGGCAGCTGCGCGCCCAGACCGGCAAACAGCGACGCGAACGTCGGGATGACCTTCCACAGGATGACGCCGACGACCAGCCCGGCGATCACGATGACGGCGATCGGGTAGATCATCGCGGATTTGACCTGACCCTGGAGCTTCACGGCCTTCTCGATGTACGTCGCCAGGCGCTTGAGAATGGTGTCGAGGATGCCGCCGGCCTCGCCGGCCGCCACCATGTTGGTGAACAGGGCGTCGAAGGTCTTCGGATGCTTGCGCATCGCGTCGGCGAGCGAGGCACCCGACTCGACGTCGCTCCGCGTCTGAAGGATGACGGCCGAAAAGTTCTTGTCTTCTTCCTGCGTGCCCAGGATGTCGAGGCACTGGACGAGCGGCAGACCCGCGTCGATCATCACCGAGAACTGCCGCGTGAACACGGCCAGGTTTTTGGCGCTGACTTTCTTGCCGGTCTTCCCGGCCTTTTTCTTTGCGGCCGAATCCTCTTTGGCTTTCGCGGGCGTGATCCGGGTCACCAGTATCTGATCGCGCCTCAGGGCGGCGACCGCCGCGTCCATGGAATCGGCGGAGCGCTCGCCGCTGACCGTCTCGCCCGCCCGCGTGCGTCCCGAATATGCGAATGTCGCCATATCCTTCTCTCTTGAGCCCTGAAGCCTTAAGCCCGAAGCCTCAAGCCTTAAGCCTTAAGCCTTACGTATCGTCCCCACCGGCCGCCCCAATCCCGCTCCGGCCACCACGCCGACGCCGCGGTTGATCAGATCCTGCAGCTCGTCACGATTGGACGACCGCATCATCGCCGTCTCGAGAGTCACGACTTTCTTCTGATAGAGCGTCGCGAGCGACTGGTTCATCGTCTGCATCCCGACCTTCTCCTGGCCCGTCTGCATGGCGGAGTAGATCTGGTGGATCTTGTCCTCGCGGATCAGGTTGCGGATGGCCGGCGTCGGGATCATGATCTCGAGCGCGACCGTGCGGCCCCCGCCGATCTTCGGCAGCAGCGACTGGCAGACGATGCCTTCGAGCACCAGCGACAGCTGCGTGCGGATCTGGCTCTGCTGATGGGCCGGGAAGATGTCGATGATGCGGTTGATCGTCTGCGACGCCGAGTTCGTATGCAGCGTTCCGAATGTCAGGTGGCCTGTTTCCGCAATCCGAAGCGCCGACTCGACGGTTTCGAGATCGCGCATCTCGCCGATGAGCACGATGTCGGGATCCTCTCGCAGGGCGGCTCGCAGCGCGTTGCCAAAGCTGGTGGTGTCGGCGTGCACCTCGCGCTGGTTCACCAGGCAGTTCTGATGCTGGTGCACGAACTCGATCGGATCCTCGATCGTCAGAATGTGGTCGTGCCGCTCCTTGTTGATCTTGTCGACCATCGCGGCCAGCGTCGTCGACTTCCCGCTGCCCGTAGGCCCGGTGACCAGCACGAGTCCGCGCGGCCTCTCCGCCAGGTTGGCCAGCACCTGCGGCAGGCCGAGGTCCGCGAATGTTTTGATCTGCTCGGGAATCAGCCGGTACACGGCCGCCACGGCCCCGCGCTGGTTGAACATGTTGCAGCGAAATCTGGCGATCCCCTTGATGCCGAACGAGAAATCGAGCTCGAGCGTCTCCTCGAAGCGCTTCTTCTGCGCGTCGGTCAGCACGCTGTACGTCAGGTGCTTGGTCTCGGAAGGTGTCAGGAACGCTTCTTCCAGCCGCCTAAGGTGGCCGTCCACGCGGATCTGTGGTGGCGTGTTCGTCGTGATGTGGAGGTCCGAGCCGTGGAGCTCCACGACTTTCTGCAGCAGTTCGGGCAGTGTGGCCATTGTCAGTCCTTGGTCCCTCGTTCCTGGTCGCTGGTCCGTCCCTGGTCCCTAACCTCCAGCCTCCTATTTCACCGTCTCCCTGACGACCTCTTCGATGGTCGTGGTCCCTTCTTTCACCTTCCGCAGCCCGCTGTGGCGGAGCGTGATCATGCCCTCGTCAATCGCCTTGCGGCGCAGCTCGAGCCCCGACGCGCCGACGAGAATGAGCTCGCGCAGCTCCTCACCGATCTCCATCACTTCGTAGAGGCCGACGCGTCCCTTGTAGCCTGTGTTGTTGCAGCGCTCGCATCCCGCGCCCTTCATGGGACGAACGCTGGCGGCGTCGTCCTGCGAGTAGCCCGCCTGGACCAGCGCGGGGGGCGGCAGCGGCGCCGGCTCCTTGCAGTTGTTGCACACCCTCCGCACCAGCCGCTGCGCGCAGATCAGATGCACCGAGCTGGCGACGAGAAACGGCTCGATGCCCATGTTCATGAGCCGGTTCACGGTGCTCGGCGCGTCGTTGGTGTGGAGCGTGGACAGGACGAGGTGGCCCGTCAGCGCCGCCTTGACGGCGATTTCCGCCGTCTCGAAATCGCGAATCTCGCCGACGAGGATGATGTTGGGATCCTGACGCAGGAACGACCGGAGAGCGGCGGCGAAGTTCAGCCCGATGTTCTCCCGCACCTGCACCTGGTTCACGCCGACGAGGTTGAATTCGACGGGGTCCTCGGCGGTCATGATGTTGGTTTCCGTCGTGTTGATCTTCGAAATCGCCGAGTACAACGTATTCGTCTTGCCGCTGCCGGTCGGGCCCGTCACGAGCACCATGCCCCACGGACGCAGAATCGCCGACTCGAACTTGGTGAGCGACTCGGACTCGAAGCCGAGCTTCGTCATGTCGAGCATCAGCTTGTCTTTGTCCAGCAGACGCATGACGATCTTCTCGCCGAACAGCGTCGGAAGGACCGAGACACGGAAGTCGATCTCCTTGGCGGCTCCGTTCTCGTTGAAGCGGATCTTGATGCGTCCGTCCTGGGGCAAGCGCTTCTCGGCGATGTCGAGCTTCGACATGATCTTGACGCGTGACACGATCGCGTCGCGGAACTTCATCGGCGGGCTCATGATGTTGTAGAGGATGCCGTCGATGCGGTACCGGACCCGAAGCTCTTTCTCGTACGGCTCGATGTGAATGTCGCTGGCGCCCTTCTGAATCGCCGACATCAGCACGACGTTCACGAGCCGGACGACCGGCGCGTCCTCGCCCTGCTTGGCGAGCGCCTCGGCGCTGATCTCCTGGAGCTCCTCGAGGACCTCGACATCCCCGGCGTTGGTGTCCAGCGTGGCCTGCAGCTCCTCCAGGCCTTTGCTGGCCATCTCGAGCGTGCTCGGGCCGGACGCGGCGATAGCGACCGACGCTGACGCGGTTTTTCCGCCGGCCGAGGAGTAGTACTTCTCGATGGCGTCGCTGACCGCGGTCTCCGACGCCACCACCGGCTCGACGTTGTAGCCGGTCATGAACTTGATGTCGTCCATCGCGAAGACGTTGGTGGGATCCGTCATCGCGATGGTCAGCGTGGCGCCCGATCGGCTGAGCGGGACGATCTGATACTTGTGCGCCGTGTCGGCCGGAATCAGTTTGACGACGGCGGGGTCGATGTCGAACTGGGCAAGATTGATGGACGGCACGCCGTACTGCCGGCTCAGAAGGGCGGTAATTTCCTCGTCCTTCACGAAGCCCATCTTGACCAGGTTGTAGCCGAGTTTTCCCCCGCCGGCCTTTTGGTGGTTCAAGGCCTGCTGCAGCTGCTCAGGGGTGATGCGCTTCTCCTTCAGCAGGAGTTCGCCAATACGGACGGGCATGAATAGTCAGCGCTTACCGTTATCCAGGATGGGCAGCTTCTGCCCACGCTGGCTTAGAACGTCACTCGGACCGCGAACCCCCAGCCGTTGCGAACCTCGTCGTCGCCGCGCGTGAGGTGGGCGTCGGCATACAACCCCGACCGAAAGGCCACGCTGGCTCCGACGCTGCCCGAACGCCGGGTTTCACCAATGGTGTTGAACCCGACGCCTCCGCGGACGCCGATCGTCCGATTCAGCAGCCATGCTTCGGCTCCCGCCGCCAGATGGCGCGCGTCACCGAACGCCGTCGGCGTGGTCGTCAGGTCGCCGTCGACCGCGACGAGCGCCTCGAAGCGTGGCGCCGTGACGGCGGTAAACGAAACGCCCGTCCGCACTTGCAGCGGCAGCTCGAGTCGTCGCACGCCGTCCGAGAACTCCGCGGTTCTGAGGTTCCTGGCCGCCAGACCGAGGCGGATGTGTTCGGCGGCCAACATGACCCCCATGTCCAGGTCCCCGCTGGTCTCGCCCAATGCGTTGACCAGCTTCAACGTCGACGCGACAACCAGGTGGCTCCCAATCGACTGCCCCACTGTCACGCCGAATTGACTCAGAGCGCCTTCATCTTCTCGGTCCGAGGGGTCCGAACCTGTAGGGAGGGCGGGCCGCATTCCACTGAGGGATAAGCGGTAATAGGAGAATCCAAGGGAGGGGACCGTTAGGGCAAACGCGCTGGCGCGCGAGTCACCGGAGTCCTCGTCACGGTCGAATTCGAGGATGGTGTTGAAGAACCCGCCGTGAGCAAGCCCGGCGGGATTCCACCAGGTCGTCGTGGCGTCGTTCGACACGGCAACGAATGCGCCGCTCATGCCCTGCGCACGGATGCCGATCGATTCAAAGATTTGCGCGCCCGCGTCGCTGGGCCACAGCGCGAGCGCCGAAAACGAGGCGACGAGCAGCAATCTTGCGATCAACGAACCCAGCGTCTGGGTGACGGCGATGGAGGGCGTCAGTCGACCAGTACTGCGGCGGCTACGACCGTCGTCCACAGCCCCTTCTTGTCGCCAACCGCCGTTTGCGTGACGTTCTGCGTGCGCACGATTTGCTGCGAGAGTCGATAGACTTCCTTCTTTTCGTCCCAGCTCTTGTCGGGATCGAACTCGAGGCCGAGCGTCGTCGCCAGCATCTCTGCCGCCAGTTCCTCGGCATAGTCGCCGGCAATTTCCTCACTCTCGCCGAAGCTGTGATGCTCGGAGAGGTACCCGTAGACGTCACGGTCCCTCGGGATGGCCACGCCGACCGTGGCGGCGATGAGCCGATGCGGCTCGCGGGTCGCCGCTTCCGACATCACGACGAAGGTGACCTGTCCCGGTTCGAGCCGCTTCATGCCTTCCGACCGCGGGAGAATCCTGCATTTGGGCGGAAAAATGCTCGACACGCGAACCAGATTGCAGGCCGCGATGCCAGCGGAGCGGAGCGCCAGCTCGAACGAGGTCAGCTTTTCCCGGTGCTTACCCACACCCTTCGTGAAGAACATCTCCTTGGGAACGAATCCGACCACGTTACGCTCCTTGTGGCGACCCTTCGACGCGCGCTCAGGGGTCGCTCTGAGTCGGGTCGAAAAGCGAGAGAGGGAAATGGCATGGTAAACAAAAGGTGCGAGAGGTTCAAGAGGCTCAACAGGTTCAGACGACTGATGTACCCTTAGCGGATACCCGTTCGGCGTGCGTCGACTCAAACGGGAACCACCGGATCGCAAGCGTCGTCTATACACAGGATGTTCACCGCATGTCCGCACTCCTTCCCCCGCCAGCCCCACCCCGCCGGCCTATGGGGTTGGCCGCACGGCTGGTCGGCTTGTTGACGGCGCCGCGGGCCACGTACGCCGACGTGGCGGCCCGTCCGACCTGGTTCGGCGTCTTCCTCGTCGTCCTGAGTATCAGCGTGGGGTCCACCCTGTGGATCCTCTCCACGGAGGTGGGCCGTCAGGCCGTCGTCGATCAGCAGCTGCAGACCCTTGAAGCGTTCGGACGGACGGTCAGCGATGAGGAATACCAGCGGATGCAGCGGATGGCGCCCTACTCGGGTTATCTGGTCGCTGCCACGCAGATCGTCGGTCTTCCGGTCACGGTGACCGCGGTGGCGGGCATCGCCTTCGCCATCTTCAACGGCGTCCTCGGCGAGAACGCAGGGTTCCGACAGGTGTTTGCTGTCGTGATGTCGTCGAGCGTCGTCTCGGCGCTGCGCGCGCTGTTCTCGACGCCGCTCAACTACGCGCGCGAATCGCTGTCGAACCCGACGACGCTGGCAGCCGTGCTGCCGCTCTTCGAGGACGACACGTTCGGCGGCCGGCTGTTCGGATCGATTGATCTGTTCCTGATCTGGTGGGTCATCAATCTCGCGATCGGCCTTGGCGTCCTCTACAGACGGCGCACGGCACCCATCGCGACCGCGATGCTCGCGGTGTACGGAGCCATCGGGCTCACCATCGCCGCTGTGCGCTCGGCGCTGGCAGGAGCGTAAATGACGCGCAAGAACGTTCTCATCGCTTCAGGCGTGGTCCTCGTCGGCGCGGCGGTCGTCGCCGGGAACCTCTATCTGCGACGCGATCAAAGCCTGACCGTGACGACCGACGTCATCCGCGTTCGCGATCTCGAGGCCGTCGTCTCCGCCTCCGGGAAAATCCAGCCGAAGCGGCTCGTCAACATCAGCGCCGACACACCGGGCCGCGTCGTCAACCTGGCGGTGAACGAGGGCGATCGGGTTCAGAGGGATCAGTTCCTGCTGCAGATCGATCCGCGGTCGCTGCGCTCGCGCGTGGACAGCGGGACCGCGTCGCTGCAGGCAGCGCAGATGCAGCTGGATCAGATGACGCAGTCGGCCGCCACGGCGCGCGTGCAACTCGAGCAGGCACAGCAGAACCTGCAGCGGCAGCAGGAACTGTGGGCGCGTCAACTGACGACGCGCCAGGACCTCGACAAGGCCACCAACGAGGTCAAGTCAGCCGAGTCGCTCGTCCAGGAACGTGAACACGCGGCCGAGGCCCAGGCAAGCCGCATCAAGCAGGAGCGCGCCGGCCTCGAAAGCGCTCAGTACGATTTGAGCAAGGTCCGCATCCAGTCGCCCATAGACGGCATCGTGACGCGCCGCAATATTCAGGAGGGCGAAACGGCGGTCGTCGGCACCATGAACAACGCGGGCACCGTCCTGCTGACCCTGGCCGACATGTCGGTGATCCAGGCCGAAGTAGAGGTGGACGAAACCAATATTCCGAGCGTGCAGTTCGAGCAGAAAGCGACCATCACCATCGACGCGCTGCCCGATCGAACGTTCCGCGGACATGTGACCGAGATCGGCAACAGCCCTATCCAGGCCACTGGCCAGCAGAACGCGAACACGACGCAGGCGACCAATTTCAAGGTGGTGATCGTCCTCGACGAACCGATTCCCGATGTGCGTCCCGGCTTCACGTGTACGGCGGACATCGTGACGGCGACTCGAAAAGGAGTGGTCGCGGTGCCGATCCCGGCGGTCGCCGTGCGCGAGCTCGTCTACGAACCCAACGGCCAGATCGTCAGGGAGCCGCCGCCCGATCGGCGCCGGCGCGTGCAGCCCGACCCGGCCGCTCCCCCGCCGGAGCTGAAACCCGGCCAGACGAGGAAGGAGACCGAGGGCGTATTCGTGCTCCGGAACGGGCGCGCGGAATTCGTGCCGATCGACGTCGGCATCGCGGGGGACCGTTACTTCGAGGTGCTGGCGGGACTCAAAGAGGGCGATCAGGTGATCACCGGACCCTACAACTCGGTCCGCAGCATGGCGGATGGCGAGCAGGTGAAGGTCGAGGAACCACAGCCGCGAAGGTAAGCAGGAACCGATGCACAAGTTCCTCGACTCGGCGAGTATCGCGCTCGAGGCGATCTGGTCGGCCAAGCTCCGGTCTTTCATGACCGTCCTCGGCAACATCGTCGCCGTGACGTCGATCATCGCCGTCGTCTCGCTCATTCAAGGCCTCAATGCATCGGTCACGGACGCCATCGTCAACCAGGCCGGGGCCGACTCGTTCAACATTCAGCAGTTCCCGATGACCCGCAGCGAGGAGGAATTCGAGCGGGTGCGGTCCAACCCCCGCATCTCGCTGCAGGACGTCCGCGCGATCCGCCGCTTCGACAGTCCGCTCATCGATGCGGTGATGGCCGGAGCGAACGGCCAGGGCCGCGTCACGCATCGCGATCGATCGATCGACAACACGCAGATTCAGGGTGTGACGGCCGAGTACGTCAATTTCTCGGGGTTCACGGCCGAGCGAGGCCGCCTGATGACCCCCACCGAGGTGGACGCCTCGAGGCCGGTCACAGTGCTCGGGTGGCAGACGGCCGATCGGCTGTTCGGCGCCGAGATCGATCCGCTGGAAAAGACCGTTCAGATCGAAGGCACCCATTTTCGCGTGGTCGGCGTCAGCGCGAAGAAGGGATCGCTCCTGGGACGAACGCAGGACGAATTCGCCATCATCCCGCTGACCCAGTTCCAGATGCTGTTTGGATCGCGGCGTCCTCTGAACCTGACGGTCAAGCCGCGCGACCTCTCGCGCATTCCCGAGACCATGGACGAGGCGACGATCGCGCTGCGCAGCGCGAGGGGCCTGAAGCCGCGGCAGCCCGACAACTTCGGCATGTTCACCTCCGACACGATCCTGGACATCTATCACTCCGCGACCAATGGCATCTTCGCGGTCCTCGTGGGAGTCGTCGCGCTTTCGCTCGTCGTGGGGGGCATCGTGATCATGAACATCATGCTGATGGTGGTCACGGAACGGACGCGCGAAATCGGGCTGCGCAAGGCGCTCGGAGCACGGCGGACCGACATCATGTCGCAGATGCTCACCGAGTCGATCGTGCTGTCGGTCTTCGGCGGGGTCATCGGGACGCTGTTCGGCGCCACGATCGCGCAGGTGATCGCGCGATTCACGCCGATTCCAGCCGATCTCGAGGTGTGGTCGATCGCTGTCGGCATCGGCATCACGGCGCTCGTCGGGCTGTTCTTCGGGCTTTACCCGGCCATGCAAGCGGCTCGGCTGGATCCCATCGAGGCGTTGAGGCGGGAATGAACAGCCATCACGAAGCGATGGCCTGGTAGATCATGGCGATCAGGACTGCGCTCTTCAAGGAAGTCATCTCGATGGCGTTCGAGACGGTGCGCACCAACAAGATGCGCTCCGGACTCACGGTCCTGGGCGTGGTCATTGGCATCACCTCGATCGTCGGCATGACCGCGCTCATACGCGGGTTCGATCAGTCGCTGCGCGACATGATCCGGGCGATCGGGCCGAACACGATCTTCATTCAACGCTTCGGCGTCACCAGCTTCGCCAACGGTGCCGAGATTTCTCAACTGTTGAAGCGCCCCGTCCTCTCGCTGTCGGATGCGCGGGCCCTCGAAGAGCAGGGGACGACGCTCGAGTACGTGGATCTGGAGGTGGGCGCGGGGCCGGGACCGGTCAACCAGCAGCGGGTGTTCTACCGGGACCGCAGGACCAAGCCGCTCCTGGTGTTCGGCACCTCGGAGTACTTCGCCGCCGGCACACGCATCCCGATCGTGGCCGGCCGCTATTTCAACGGCACCGAGCTGCAGTACAGGCGGAACGTCGTCGTCCTCGGCAACACCGCCTACAAGCTGCTGTTCGAGCCCGACGGCATCGATCCCGTCGGCAAGCTCGTGAGGGTCGGCAGTCAGCGTTTCGAGGTCGTCGGCGTCTTCGACGAGCGGCCGGCCGCGGGCGGATTCAGCCTGGGCCAGGACGACTTCGTCGTCATTCCGTATACCGCCTACCAGCGGGTTTTCGGCCTGCGTGTCAACGACGGCCGTTTCCGGGGTCCCGGGGGCGGTGGCACGGGGATGACGAACGTGCAGATTTCAGTGCTACCCAGGGAGGGCGTCGAGCAGACGGAGGCGATCGCAGAGGTCCAGCGTATCATGCGCATCCGGCACGGCCTGCGTCTCGACGAGCCCGACGACTTTGACATCAGCACCCAGGATCAGTTCCTGCAGCTTTGGGATCGCATCAGTCAGGGCACGTTCTTCGCGCTCATCGTGATTTCGTCCATCGCGCTGATGGTCGGCGGTATCGGCGTGATGGCGATCATGTCGATTTCGGTGACGGAGCGCACCCGGGAGATTGGCATCCGCAAGGCGCTCGGCGCGAGACGGCCGGAAATCCTCTTCCAGTTTCTGATGGAGGCGGCCTTCCTGACTTCGGTCGGCGGGTTGCTCGGTATCGTACTCGGTGCGTCGATCGGCTGGGCCGTGCACCTGGTGTCGGGCTTCCCCATCTCGCTGCCCTGGTGGTCGTTCGCCATCGGCTTGGGATTCTCAGCCGCCGTCGGCATCTTTTTCGGGATGTACCCGGCCGTCAAAGCCTCGCGTCTCGACCCGATCGAAGCCCTTCGCTACGAGTAGCCAACCGCGAGCCGCCGGACGCGTGACACGGCTTGCGGCCCGCGCAGGCCCGAAATATGATGCGCCCAATACGGAATTTGCTCATCCAGATGACCCAATTCTTTGGGGGTTCCCCTTATGAAGGTCTATGACGCCGCCAGCATCAGAAATGTCGCGATCGTCGGTCATAGCGGCTCCGGAAAGACACAACTCGCCTCGGCCATTCTTTCAGACTCCGGCATGGTCAATCGCTTCGGGCAGGTGGATGAGGGGACGACGGTCACCGACTTCGACGAAGAGGAAATCGTCCGCAAGCACACGCTCTCGGCCAGTCTCGCCTTCGCCGAGTGGAACAAACAGAAGATCAACCTGATCGATACACCCGGCGTCGGGAACTTCCTCAGCGATGCCCGGGCCGCGCTGCAGGTGGCCGATGCCGCGGTGGTCGTCGTCGATGCGGTGTCCGGGCCGATGGTGCAGACCGAGAAAGTGTGGGCCGCAGCCGACGAGCTGAAGCTGCCTCGCCTCGTGGTGATTAACCGCCTCGACCGCGAACGGGCCAGCCTCGATCGCTCGCTGGCGTCGCTGCGAGAGGTCTGCAACCGCACGATCATCCCGGTTCAGCTGCCGATCGGCGAGGAAAAGGCCTTCAAAGGCGTGGTCGACCTGGTCACCAGGAAGGCGTTCGTGTTCCAGACCGATGGCAGCGGCAAGTTCAGCGAGAGCGCGATTCCAGCCGATATGACGGCCGCCGTCGACCAGGCGCGCGAGGCGCTCATCGAGATGGTCGCGGAAGCCGACGAAACCCTCATGGAGAAGTTCTTCGAGGCAGGCACGTTGACCGATCAGGAGCTCGTGGCCGGGCTGCGCAGCGCAACGATAGGAGCCAAGATCTTTCCGCTGGTCTGCACGTCGGCCATTCTCAACGTCGGGATTCCCCAGCTCCTCGATGCCGTGCTCGCCTATCTGCCTGCGCCGCTCGATAGGCCGTTCCAGGGCCACGACAAGTCCGGCACCGAGATCGCACGCGAGGCCGACGAGAAGAAACCGGCGGCAGCCTTTGTCTGGAAGACGATCGCCGATCCCTTTGCCGGGCGCATCACGATGTTCCGCGTCATCTCGGGCGCCATCAAGGCCGATTCCACGATTCACAACAAGACGCGCGACACGCCGGAGCGGTTCGGCAGCCTGGTGCTGTTGCAGGGCAAAGCGCAGACGCCTGTCCCCGAGATCAAGGCGGGCGATTTCGGGTCGGTGGCGAAGCTCAAGGACACACTGACCAGCGACACGCTCGGCGACAAAGCGGATCCGATCATCTTCGCCGCTATCTCATTCCCCGAGCCGGTGCTGTCTTACGCCATCGAGCCGAAGAGCCGGGGAGACGAGGAAAAGATCAGCACCTCGATGCATCGCCTCGAGGAGGAGGACCCCTCGATCCGCTACAGCCGCGATCCGCAGACCAAGGAGCTGCTCCTTTCTGGGCAAGGGCAGCTGCACATCGAGGTGACCGTCGCCAAACTGAAGCGCCGGTTCGGTGTTGATGTGCTGCTGAAACCGCCGCGGATACCCTATCGCGAAACGATCAAGGGAGCGACCGAAGCTCACGGCCGGCATAAGAAGCAGACGGGCGGCCACGGCCAGTTCGGCGACTGCAAGATCAAGGTCGAGCCGCTTCCGCGCGGCAGCGATTTCGAATTCGTGGACGACATCTTCGGCGGCTCCATCCCGCGCCAGTTCATCCCCGCCGTCGAAAAGGGCATCCAGGACGCGCGCACCCGGGGCTACCTGGCCGGCTATCCGATGGTGGATTTCCGCGTCACGCTGTTCGACGGGTCGTACCACGACGTCGATTCGAACGAGCTGTCCTTCAAGCTCGCAGGCTCGCTCGCCTTCAAGGACGCCATGACGCGCGCCCGGCCCACGATGCTCGAGCCGATCATGAACGTGGAAGTGTACGCGCCGTCCGACTTCGCAGGCGACCTCATGGGCGACCTCAACGGCCGACGGGGCCGCATCGGCGGCATGGATACTCGCGGGACGATGACGATCATCAAGGCCCAGGTTCCCATGTCAGAGATGTTGACCTACGAGCAGCACCTCACGTCGGCGACCGGAGGCCGCGGGTCGTACCACATGGAGTACTCGCACTACGACGAGGTGCCGTCGCACCTGCAGACGAAGATCATCGCGGCAGCCAAGGCGGAACGGGCGGGCGTTGAAGTCGAAGAAGTCTAGGGCTTGCAGATTGAGCGTGCGGATTTGACACCGGGAGCTCACGAGGGGTTCGCGATAGCGCGTGTGTGCGTATTCGCCGGATCGAGCTCCGGCGCCCGCCGAGAGTTTCGGGAGGCCGCTCGGGCGCTCGGCGGCGCACTCGCCAGACGCCGCATCGACGTGGTGTTCGGCGGCGGGCAGGTCGGGCTGATGGGTGTGCTGGCCGACGCCGTGCTGGCCGCCAAGGGCCACGTGACCGGGGTCATCCCCGAAGCGCTGGTCGCCCGCGAGATCGCCCACGGCGGATTGTCTGATTTGAGGGTCGTCCCCTCGATGCACGAGCGAAAAGCGTTGATGGCGGATCTCGCCGACGCGTTCGTGGCGCTGCCGGGCGGATGGGGGACCCTCGAAGAGTTCTTCGAGGTCCTCACCTGGGCCCAACTCGGTCTCCACCGGAAGCCGTGCCTGCTCTTGAACGTCGCGGGATACTTCGACGGCCTGCTGTCGTTCCTCGACCACGCGATCGACCAGCAATTCGTTCGACGCGAAAACGGCGCACTCGTGCTGGTGGCAGACTCCATCGATGCCGTTTTCGATCAACTCGATCGGTATCGGCCTCCGACGGGCGTCGAGAAGTGGCTCGATCGTGCCTCGACGTAGCGCGTGCACCTCCGCGCTGCTCGCGCTGACCGTCACGTTGGCTCAAGCCCAGGGCGCGTCCTCCCGGGACAGCTTCCTGCGTCTCGTCGACCGCGCCCGCGTGCCGCTCGCGCCCGAGCTATCGGCGCTGTCGGCGGGCGGCCCCTTCGCGCGAGAGCGTTTTACGTTCGCCACCGAGGATGGCCAGCGCGTGCCCGGGCTCGCGGTCAAGGCCGCCGGTTCAGCCCGCCGCCCCACGGTCATCGTCCTGCACGGCACGGGCGACCGCAAGGAGGGCATGATCCCGCTGCTCGAGGCGCTCGCCGATCGGGGGTTCCTGGCCGTGGCGATCGACGGCCGCCACCACGGCGAGCGCGCCAAGGGGCCGGGCGACTATCCACAAGCGATCCTGCAGGCCTATCGGACCGGACGCGGGCACCCGTTCCTCTACGACACGACCTGGGACGCGATGAGGCTCGTCGACTACCTCCAGAGCCGTCCCGACGTTGACGGCGCGCGCATCGGCATGATGGGGATCTCGAAGGGCGGCATGGAGACGTACCTGACCGCCGCCGTCGATCCGCGCATTGCCGTCGCCGTTCCGGTCATCGGGGTGCAAAGCTTCCAGTGGGCGCTGGAGCACGACGCCTGGCAGGCGAGAGTCGAAACGATTCTCGGCGCGGTACTCGGCGCCGCCCGCGACGGTTTGCGACCGGTAGACGCCGAATTCGTCCAGGAGTTCTACGACCGCGTCGTTCCAGGCATCTACGCCGAGTTCGACGCACCGGCGATGCTGCCGCTCATCGCGCCCAGGCCGCTGCTGGTCATAAACGGCGACTCGGACGACCTGACACCTCTCGAGGGAGTGCGCGAAGCAGCCGCCGCTGCGGAGCAGGCCTATCGAACCGCGCGAGCCGAAGACCGATTCCGGCTTCTCGTGCAGCCGGGAGCCGGACATGAATTCACGCCATCGGCGCAGCGGACCGCGCTCGACTGGTTGGCCCGATGGCTCAGACCCTGAGATCGCGACGTCGCACCCAGAACACGGCGCTGACCATCACGAGCAGGATAATGGCTTTGACCGGCGAGAACGGAAGAACCGTGGCGTGGGCAATGAGCGCCCCGATCATCGTCATCCCAAGCAGCGCAGCGCCGGCAGCGGCGACCGACGGGACAAGCAGCAACGCGGCGCTGACGACTTCAAGGGCCCCTGTGAAGTAGCGGAGCCACTGACCGAACCCGACGGTCTCAAACAGCTGGATCATCGGGGGAGCATCGCCCAGCTTGTCGAGTCCGGTCACGAAGAACTGCGCCGCCGCGAGAATCTGCAGCGCCCACACGAAATCGGTGAGGACGGCCCCTCTAGCTGCCACCGGCCTTCCGCGGCGTCGTCGATTTGCGCGCCACGCCTTTCGACGGCTTCGTGGCTACTTTTCCGGCGCCTTCCTTATCGTCCTTCTTGCCGCGCAGGCGCTCGGCCGCCGCGCGCAACCGGCCACCGACCCCCTTGCCTTTCGGCTTGGGAGCCTCTGCGCCCTCACCCTCGGTTTTGGCCTTGGGGTTGAACTCGCTGCCGACGAGCTCGACCTGCGCGACCTCCGCGCTGTCACCCCTGCGGAAGCCGAGACGTAAGAGACGCGTATAGCCGCCCGCCCGCGTGGCGAATCGCGGGGCGATCGTGTCGAACAGCTTGGTCACGACCTCGCGGTCCTGCACGTCCTGCATGACCACGCGCCGCGCCGTGAGGACGCGCCCGTTGGCGTCGCCATCGGCCAGACCGCGTTTGGCGATCGTGATGATCCGTTCGACGAACGGCCTCAGCTCCTTCGCCTTCGGCACCGTCGTCGTCAGATGCTCGTGTCGGAGCAGCGCCGTCGCCTGGTTACGCAGCAGCGCAATGCGGTGCTCCGTCACGCGCCCCAGTTTCCGATGTGCGACTCTGTGTCTCATAGCTGTATCTCACTAGAGGTTGGAGGTTAGGGGGAAACCCTGACCCCCGACTCCGTAATCCCTAGCCTCCATCCTCCAGCCTCCAGCCCCTATTCCTGTGACGCCGTCGCCGGCTGATCGATCTTCATGCCGAGACTGAGGCCCATCGTGTGCAGGATTTCCTTGATCTCGTTCAGGCTCTTCCGACCGAAGTTCTTCGTCTTCAACATCTCGCCTTCGCTCTTCTGAACCAGCTCGCGGATCGTCCGAATGTTCGCGTTCTTCAGACAGTTGTACGACCTGACCGAGAGCTCGAGCTCCTCGACGCTCTTGTCGAGGTTCTCGTTGCTCACGCCGACCCGCGGCTGGTCCGAGGCGGCCTCCGCCTGCTGCTCGGCGCCTTCCTCGAGATTGATGAAGATGTTCAGATGGTCCCGAATCAGTTTGGCCGACAGCGACACGGCGTCCCGCGGATTGATCGAGCCGTTCGTCCAGACGTCGACGGTCAGCTTGTCGTAATCGGTCGTCTGGCCGAGGCGTGCGGCTTCGACGAGGTAGTTGACCTTCTTGATCGGCGAGTGCACCGAGTCGATCGGGATCCACCCGATTCCGAGATCCTCGTCGAAGTTCTTGTCGGCTGACACGTAGCCGCGGCCCCGCTTCATCCGCATCTCCATGTGGAGTTTTCCATGCTCGGCGACGGTCGCGATGTGGGCGTCGGGTTCGAGGATCTCCACATCGGCGTCGGCCTGGATGTCGCGCGCGCGCACTTCGCCGGCCTTGTCAACGCGCAGCGTCAGCGTTTTGGTGTGATCCACGTGCAGCTTCAGCGGGATCTGCTTGAGGTTGAGGATGATGTCGGTCGCGTCCTCGACGACGCCCGGAATCGGAGAGAACTCGTGGAGCACCCCCTCGATCTTCACCGCGGTGATGGCCGCGCCTTCGATGGATGACAGCAGGACGCGGCGCATGGCGTTTCCGATGGTCGTGCCGAACCCGCGCTCGAACGGCTGCGCGTAGAAGCGGCCGAATCGGTCTGTCAGCGTCTCGCGTTCGAACTCGAGCCGTTTGGGTCGTTGAAATCCCTTCCAGAGCATGACATGGTCCTTTCGCTGACGGGCCCGCAGACGGGCCTCCAGACCTGCAAGTGACCGCCGACCTCCCGCCGCAGGTCTGTGTAAGGCTGCGGGCCGACGGATGCGAACGATCAACTTGGTAATCGGGTAATCGAGTAATCTGGTAATCGACTGAGAGATTAGCTGCGACCGGAACGACCTGACGCTTCAATCTCCCGATCAATTACCCGATTACCAAATTACCCAATTACCCAATTACCCAATTCCTATTTCGAGTACAACTCCACGATCAGCTGCTCCTGCACCGGCAGGTTGATCTGTTCGCGAGTCGGCATCGAGACGATGCGCCCTGTGATTGTGTTCGGATCGAACGACAACCACTCGGGGATGCCGCGCCCCTTGACCTCTTCCATCGCGTGCTCGAGCGTCGGGTTCTTCTGCGTTCGTCCCAAGACCGTGACCACGTCGCCCTGCTTCACGGAATAGGACGGGATGTCCACCTTCTTGCCGTTGACCAGGAAGTGGCCGTGGCGCACCAGCTGACGCGCCTGGGGTCGAGACGTCGCGAGACCGAGACGGTAGACCACGTTGTCGAGCCGTCGCTCCAGGAGCTGCAGCAAGGTCTCGCCGGTGATCCCGCGGGCGCGCTCGGCGGCGGCGAAGTACCCGCGGAACTGATCCTCGAGCACGCCGTAAATGCGCTTCACTTTCTGCTTCTCGCGCAGCTGGATCCCGTACCCGGCGAGCTTCGCCTTGCGTGTCTTCCCATGCTGCCCGGGCGGGAAGTTGCGCTTCTCGATCGCGCATTTCTCCGTGTAGCAGCGCTCGCCCTTGAGGAACAGCTTCATGCCCTCGCGGCGGCACAAACGACAGACTGGACCGATATAACGAGCCATCAACAGCCTTTCATCAAAGAATCTGGTAATTGGGTAATCGGGTAATCGGGTAATGGATTGAGCAATTGATCCTCGTGACCCTCAATCTCCCAATCCATTACCAAATTACCCGATTACCCAATTCACCATTCACTACACCCGCCGTCTCTTTGGCGGCCGGCACCCATTGTGCGGGATTGGCGTCACGTCGCGAATCGACTTGACCTCGAGTCCAACGGTCTGCAGGGCGCGAATCGCAGACTCGCGTCCAGACCCCGGCCCCTTGACGCGCACGTCGAGCGAGCGCATGCCGACCGTCTTGGCAGCGTTCCCGGCGTTCAGCGCCGCCTGCGTCGCAGCAAACGGCGTCCCTTTGCGCGAGCCTTTGAAACCGATGCCGCCGGCGCTCGACCACGCCACGACGTTCCCCTCGGTATCGGTAATCGTCACGGTCGTGTTGTTGAACGAGGCATGAATGTGCGCGAGCCCGTGGTGGACAACTCGCTTCTCGCCCCGTTTCTTGAAGGTCTTCTTCCGCTTGCCTGCCGCGCCTTCTTTCTTCTCTGGCGTGACGCCTTCGGGTGCCGGTTCAGCTTTTGCCATGACCCTTCACAATCTGCGATTCTGCAATTCTGCAATCCTGCAACTCTTCTAGACCGTCTTCTTCTTCGCGATCGCCCCTTTGCGCGGCCCCTTGCGAGTCCGGGCGTTGGTCTTCGTCCGCTGTCCCCGTACCGGCAGCGCCCGACGATGGCGCATCCCGCGATAGCAGCCGATTTCCATCAGCCGCTTGATGTTCATCGAGATTTCCTTGCGGAGATCGCCCTCCACGCCCCCCAGCTCCTCGATCACGCGGCTGATCTTCCGCACGTCGTCCTCGGACAAGTCCTTGACGCGAACGTCCGGGCTCACGCCGGCCTCGGTGAGGATCGTGTTCGACCGCACCCGCCCGATCCCGTAGATGTAGGTCAGACCGATTTCCACGCGCTTCGTGCGGGGAAGATCAACGCCAGCTATACGCGCCATATCGTAGGTCCTTCGTCCTTAGTCCTTCGTCCTTCGTCCCTGGTTCATCCCTGTCGCTGTTTGTGTTTCTGGTTCGAACAGATCACTCGCACCACGCCGCGGCGGCGGACGATTTTGCACTTGTCGCAGATCCGTCTGACCGATGCTCGCACCTTCATAATCTCTCCAGAATGCGTCCCCTTCCGCTGTCGACCGGCGACAGCTGAAGACGCACGCGATCGCCAACCAGCAGCCGGACGAAATTACGATCCATCCGATCCGCGATGTGCGCCGTCACCACCGACCCTCCTTCGAGCCGCACGCGATAGAGCGCGCTCGGCAGCTGGTCGGTGACCACTCCAACTAGATTCGGACCCGAACCGGGACCTCTCTCGCCGTCAGAATCCACGGCTCACCTGCCGTCACGGCGACGGTGTGCTCGAAGTGCGCCGCGAGGCTGCCGTCCTTCGTCACCGCCGTCCAGCCATCTCCCAGCACCTTCACCGCCGCGTTCCCGGCATTGACCATCGGCTCGATGGCCAGCACCATTCCCTCCGCCAGCCGTGGACCGCGTCCCGGCTCACCGTAATTGGGGATCTGCGGCTCCTCGTGCATCCGCTCCCCGATACCGTGCCCCACGAACTCGCGCACCACCGAGAAGCCGAACGATTCGACGTGACGCTGCACGGCGTGGCCGATATCGGAAATGCGTCCGCCCGGCCGTACCCGCTCGATGGCCTTGAAGAGCGCCTCTTCCGTGACTCGAAGCAGCGTCGCCGCGCTCTCCGAGACCTGCCCGACCGGCAAGGTCACCGCACTGTCACCGAAATAGCCGCCGAGCGACGCCCCCACGTCGATCGAGATGATATCGCCTTCGTTCAACATGCGGCGACCTGACGGGATCCCGTGGATCACTTCGTCGTTGATCGAGGCACAGATCGTCGCCGGATACCCGTGGTAGCCCTTGAACGCCGGAATGGCCCCCGCCGCCACGATCCGCTTTTCCGCAAGGACGTCCAGATCGGCCGTCGTCACGCCAGGAGCCACTTGCGCCGACAGTTCCGTCAGCACTTCGCCGACCAGCCGACCGGCCTCGCGCATCCGCTCCAACTCCGCCGCCGAGCGGCAGACAATCACCGTTGAACCCCTTTCGTCGCGCCGCTGTCGGTGGACAGAACCGCCGACAGCAGAGCAGCCCTGACCCGATCGGGCGTCTGCGCTCCGTTCACGGAGCGGAACGTGGGGCTCGCCTGGTAATACTCCACCAGTGGCCGGGTCTGACGCTGATAGATCTTCAGCCGCTCGCGGATCACCGACTCGTTGTCGTCGCTGCGCTGCACGAGCCTCGCCCCGCAGCGCTGGCACGTCCCGGTTCTCGCGCCCTCAGCGTCCGCATTCGCGCCGCACGCCTCGCACACCATGCGGGTCGTCAGCCGCCGCACCAGCTCGGCCTCGGGCACGACAATCTCGACCACGATGAGCGGACCTCGGCCGGCCACGATCTCGTCCAGGGCCGATGCCTGCCCCACCGTGCGGGGGAAACCGTCAAGGACGAACCCGTCGGCCGTGTCGGTCCGGCTGAGCCGTTCGCGCACGATACCGATCATCACGTCGTCGTTCACCAGCTCGCCCCGCGACATGATCGCCTGAGCCCGCCGACCGACCTCGGTGTCGTTCTGCACCGCCTCCCGAAGAATGTCACCCGTCGAAATCTTCGGAATTCCACGGGCCCTCGCAATCTGTTCGGCCTGGGTCCCCTTGCCCGCCCCAGGCGGCCCGATCATGACCAGATTCAGCCCCAACGCGCCTACGCCCTCCGACCACGGATGCGCGTCTTCTTCATGAAGCCGTCGTAGTGCCGCATGATCAGCTGCGACTCGACCTGCTGCACCGTATCCATGGCCACGCCGACGACGATGAGCAGCGACGTGCCGCCGAAGTAGAAGGGGACGTTCAATCCTTCCGTGATGAATCGGGGGATGTTTGCGTCGAGCGTTTCCCCGATGAACGGAATCGGCGCGACTCGAAAGCCGCTGATCAGGAAGTTGGGCAGCAGCGCAATCATTGCCAGGTAGATCGCCCCGGCCAGCGTGATGCGCGTGAGAATCGTGTCGATGTACTCGGCCGTCCGCTTGCCAGGCCGGATGCCAGGCACGAAGCCGCCGTACTTCCGCATGTTTTCCGCCACGTCATCGGGATTGAAGATAATCGCCGTGTAGAAATACGTGAAGAAGACGATGCCCAGGACGTACAGGAGGTTGTAGAGCGGCATGTTGAACGCGAGCTGCGCCGACACCGCCTGCGCCACGGGACCCTGAAACGCCGCCGCGATCGTCGCCGGAAACGCGAGAATCGACGAGGCAAAAATCACCGGGATGACCCCTCCCGTATTGACCTTCAGCGGGATGTGCGTGCTCGATCCGCCATACATCCGCCGGCCGACGACACGCTTGGCGTATTGAACCGTTACACGCCGGTGCCCCCGTTCGATGAACACGATCGCGGCGATGACCAACACCATCAGCACGAGCAGAAACAGGACGCGGATCAGGCCGAGCTGCCCGGTGCGCATCTGGTCGAACGTCAGCGTCACTGCCCGCGGCAACCCCGCTACGATCCCGGCGTAAATGATGAGCGACATGCCGTTGCCGATGCCACGTTCGGTGATCTGCTCGCCCAGCCACATGATGAAGCAGGTCCCCGTCGTCAGCGTCAGCACCGTCATGAGCCGGAATCCCCATCCGGGATTGTCGACGAGCGGAAGGCCTCCGGCAATTTGTGTCTGCCGTTCGAGGAAGACCGCGATGCCAAGCGACTGGACGACGCTCAGCACGATCGTGCCGTATCGGGTGTACTGGGTGATCTTGCGGCGCCCGAGCTCGCCCTCGTTCTTGATCCGCTCGAGGTAGGGCCAGACGACCGTCAGCAGCTGCAGGATGATCGAGGCGCTGATATAGGGCATGATCCCGAGCGCGAAGATCGTCATCTGCGAAAGATTCTGCCCGGAGAACATGTCGTACAGGCCGAACATCGTGTTGGCGGTCTGACGCGCGAGTTCCGTGAGCGCGGCCTTATTGATGCCGGGCGTCGGGATGAATCCTCCGACCCGATACACCGCCAGCATGCCCAGCGTGAACAACACGCGGTTCCTGAGATCCGAGATGGTGAAGAGGTTCTTCAGGCTGTCCATAGGCTGAACCCTAAAGGATTGCAGGATTGCAGGATTGCAGAATTGCAGAAAGGAAGGCCGGAAGGGAATTGGTGCCCCTTCTTCACTTTCTTTACTTTCTGCAATCCTGCAATCCTGCAATCCTGCAATCTCATCCGATTGCCTCCGCCGTACCACCGGCCGCCGCGATCTTCTCGGCGGCCTTCCCGCTGAATTTGTGCGCACGGACCGTCAGCGCCTTGTCGACATCGCCGCGCGCGAGCACCTTGACGAGTCGATCGGCGCCCGAGGTGATCCCCCGCTCGTGCAGCAGCTCCGGCGTCACGACCGTCCCGGGTTCGAACCGTGCCGCGAGCGTATCGATGTTGACGACTTCGTATTCGACGCGGAACGGATTGTGAAAACCACGCTTGGGCACGCGGCGGTGCAGCGGCATCTGGCCGCCCTCGAATCCACGCTTGAATTTGAAGCCCGAACGCGACTTCGCGCCTTTGTGCCCGCGACCGGCCGTCTTGCCGTTCCCGGAGCCCTGGCCCCGCCCGATTCGCTTTTTCGCGTGCTTGGCCCCACGCGGTGGTTTCAGATCGCTCAATGACATCGTGTTTTCTTCTCTTCACTGGCGCCGGGGCCCCACGCCCCAGCGCGAACCGACGCTGATCCCTCGCTTCAGATGGCCCATGTCCTCAGCTCGGCATGGCCGCAGGCGCTATTCCACTTCAACGAGGTGGCGAACCTTGTGGATCATGCCCCTCGTTTCGGGCGTGTCCTTGAGCTCCACCGTCTGACGGATCCGCCGGAGCCCGAGCCCACGGACGACGAGGAGCTGCTTCCGATTGAATCCCACCGGGCTCTTCGTCAACGTCACCTTGACGCTCGCCCCCTTCGTATCAGTTCGTTGATTCGCCATGCGATTTCCGTTATGCCCTCACGTCGGCAAGCTCCTTCAGGTCCTTGCCGCGCAGCCGCGCGATCATCCCCGGATCTTTGAGCGAGTCGAGCCCCGCAATCGTCGCGCGTACGACGTTGTGCGGGTTCGCCGACCCGAGCGACTTCGTCATGATGTTCGTGATTCCCGCCGACTCCACGACGGCGCGCACCGCCCCACCCGCGATGATGCCGGTGCCGTCAGGCGCCGGTTTCAGGAGCACGCTCCCGGCGCCGAAGACGCCGACAATCGGATGCGGAATCGTGGTGCCCTGCAGCGGGACACGAATCAGGCTCTTTTTCGCCGCCTCGATGCCCTTCTTGATCGCCGAAGGCACCTCCTTGGCCTTGCCGACGCCAAAGCCGACGACGCCATGGCCGTCGCCGACGACGACGAGCGCGCTGAAGCTGAGATTCTTGCCGCCCTTGACGACCTTCGTGACGCGGTTGATCGACACCACCGTGTCCTTGATGTCGAGCTGCGAGGGATCGATGCGTTCTCTGGTTCTCATTTATCCTCCGGGGGCCCCTGCCCCCCGGCTCTCCTCCGGGGGCCTCTGCCCCCCCGGGCCCTAGAATTCCAGTCCGGCCTTCCGCGCCGCGTCCGCCACCGCTCGAATGCGACCGTGATACAGAAACCCGCTGCGATCGAAGACGACCCGTTTGATGCCCTTGTCAATCGAACGCTCGGCGATCGCTTTGCCAATCGCCTCGGCGCCCTTGATATTGCCGCCGCTCACCCCTTTGGCGAACGTGCCCTTG
Source organism: Vicinamibacterales bacterium (assembly GCA_035537875.1). Taxonomy (GTDB): domain Bacteria; phylum Acidobacteriota; class Vicinamibacteria; order Vicinamibacterales; family CAVVIG01; genus DATLLJ01. The sequence continues at coordinate 67,992 of DATLLJ010000002.1, forward strand.
AGTGCCTGGTCGATGCTCGAGGCCGATACGAGCGTCTTGCCGCTCATATCGTCGATGACCTGCGCGTAGATATGCGAGACGCTCCGGAACACGCTGAGGCGCGGCCGTTCCTGCGATCCCGTGATCCGCTTCCGCTGTCGCAACTGGATGCGACGGCGGCGATCGTCCTTGGTTTTGATCTTCATCGTTTTCTCACCGCGCCTCGAGCTTCAGCCCTGAGGCTCTCAGCCTTACTTCGCGCCCGTCTTCCCCGCCTTCTTCTTCAACACCTCGCCCGTGTAGCGGACGCCCTTCTGTTTGTAGGGATCGGGCTCGCGGAACCGTCGGATATCTGCCGCCACCTGACCGACGAGCTGGCGATCCACCCCGGTGATCGTAATGTGCGTCTGCTTGTCGATGGCGACCTCGATGCCCACGGGAATGTCGAACACGACCGGATGGGAGTAGCCGAGCGCGAAGATCACCTGCTTGCCCTTGACCTCGGCCCGGTAGCCGACGCCGACAATGTCGAGCTCTCGCTTGTAGCCATCGGTGACGCCGGTCACGGCGTTCGCCACGAGACTGCGCGCGAGCCCGTGAAACTTGCCGAGGCCCGGATCTTCCGTGGCGGTCTTCGCGACGAGCGTGCCGTCGGCCAGCTCGAAGTTGATCCCCGCCGGAAACGGCTGCCGCAGCTTGCCCTTCGGCCCCTGCACTTCGACCGCGCCCTCGTCCACCTTGATGCTGACGCCTTTGGGAATCGTGATCGGCTTCTTTCCGATTCGTGACATTGCTGATCCTTGTTGGCTCAAGCTTAGAGCTTAGGCCTTACGCCGGCCTGAGCCGTAAGCCCTGAGCCGTAAGCCCTGAGCCGTGAGCCTTACCAGATGTTGCACAGCACCTCTCCGCCCACTCCCGCCTTGACGGCGGCGCGGCCGGTCATGACGCCTCGCGACGTCGTCAGAATACTCGTGCCGAGCCCGGCCAGCACTTCGGGCACGTCGTCACGTCCGAAGTACACCCGGCGACCGGGACGGCTGATGCGCTGAACGCCCGTGATGAGGCGTTCACCGTGCGGACCGTATTTCAGGAAAAGCCGCAGCGTGCGCGCACCGGAGGCCTTCGACTTGTCCTGGGCCGCCGCGTCCACGATCTTGTAGCCCTGAATGTACCCCTCGTCCTGCAGGATACGGGCGATCTCGGCCTTCAGCCGCGAGGCGGGCATATCCACCCGCGTCTGCTTGGCGGTCACCGAATTGCGGATCCGCGTGAGCATGTCTGCGATAGGGTCTGTCATATCCTCAACCTTGCAGGTTACCAGCTGCTCTTCGTCACCCCGGTCACGTCCCCTTCGAGCGCCGCTTTTCGGAAACAGAGTCGGCACAACCCGAATTTGCGCATGTAGGCGCGGGGGCGCCCGCAGAGGTGGCAGCGGTTGCGAAGCCGAATCTTGTATTTCGGCTTCTTGGTTTCCTTCGCGATCTTTGCTGTCGTGGCCATGTCGTTTCTCTTGGGCTCGAGCTCGAGGGCTTGAAGCGGACCGAGCCTCGAGCCTTCAGCCTCTTGTCAAATGGTCCTGAACTGCACTCCGGTGAACGGCAACGGCTTTCTCATCTACGAGGCTCGAAACGGCATGCCGATGAACTGCAACAGCTTTCTCGCCTCTTGGTCGGTCTTCGCCGTCGTGACCACGGACACGTTCATCCCGCGCGCCTTGTCGACCTTCATGTAATCGATCTCGGGAAACAGCAGCTGGTCGCGCAGTCCGAGCGTGTAGTTGCCGCGGCCGTCGAAGCCGCGCGGCGACACGCCCTTGAAGTCGCGCACGCGTGGGAGGGCGATGTTCATGAGCCGATCCAGGAACTCCCACATCCGTTCGCCACGCAACGTCACCATCGTACCGATCGGCTGGCCCTTACGAACCTTGAACTGCGCGATCGACTTCTTCGCGCGACGCGTGACGGCTTTCTGACCGGTGATGCGGGCGATCTCGTCGGCTCCCGTGTCGACGATCTTCGCGTTCGAGGTCGCCTCGCCGAGACCCATGTTCACGACGACCTTCTCGATCTTCGGCACCGCCATCACGTTCTTGTAGCCGAACTCCTTCTGGAGCGCCGGCACCACGTCTTTCTTGTACTTGTCTCGCAGCCGGGTCATTTGTCGACCACTCCCTCGCACTTGCGGCACACGCGCACCTTGCGCCCATCGCCGAGCAGCTTGTGACCGATGCGCGTCTGGACGCCGCACTCGGGGCACACAATCTGCACGTTACTGGCGTGGAGCGCCGCTTCGCGTGCCACGATGCCGCCCTTGACCTGCTTGCCCGGGTTCGGCTTCGTATGACGCTTGATCATGTTCACGCCTTCGACGATGAGCCGGTTCTTGTCCGGCAGCACCTTCAGAACGCGCCCGCGCTTGCCGCGGTCCTTCCCCGTGATGACGAGCACGCTGTCGTTCTTGCGGATCGGCGTCGCTAAGCGGGACATGATCAGAGAACCTCTGGGGCGAGCGAGATGATCTTCATGAAGCGCCGCTCGCGCAGCTCGCGCGCCACGGGACCGAACACGCGCGTGCCAATCGGCTCACCCTGGTCGTTGATCAGCACAGCGGCATTCCGGTCGAAACGGATATAGCTGCCGTCGCGGCGACGCTGTTCCTTCACGGTGCGCACGATGACGGCCTTCACCACCTGTCCCTTCTTCACGTTCGATTCGGGGGTCGCTTCCTTCACCGAGGCGGTGATGATGTCGCCGAGGCGGGCGTAGCGGCCCGTCGAACCGCCAATCGGATTGATGACGGCGATCTTGCGCGCGCCGGAATTGTCGGCGACGTCGAGGATCGATCGCATCTGGATCATGGCTTATACCTCCGCGGCCTTGCGGACGACGCGGACGAGCGCCCATCGTTTGCTTCGGCTCATCGGCCTCGTCTCCACGATCGCGACGGTGTCGCCGACGCGCGCCGCGTCCTCTTCGTCGTGCACCATGAACGTCGACGTCCGCCGCATCGTCTTGCCGTACATGCCGTGCCGCACCTGCCGCTCGACGGCCACGACGATGCTCTTGCGCATCTTGTCGCTGACGACGACGCCGACTTTTTCTAGCTTTTGAGACATAGCCGTTCCTTGAATCGGGTAATCGGGTAATCGGGTAATCGGGTAATCGATGGATGCATGGCCCTCAATAAATCAATCAATTACCCGATTACCCAATTACCCAATTACCCAATTCCCTGACTCCCCCTCTGTCTGATGAACGTTTTCACCCGCGCCAGATCGCGCCGGACGGTGCGCAACTTCTCCGGCGACTCCAGCTGCCCCATCGATTTCTGAATACGCATCCGGAACAGCTGATCGATCAAGTCGCGCTCCTTCGCCCCGAGCTCGTCGGGGCCCAGATCGCGCAGCTCCGCAGCCTTCATTGCATCTTCTCCTGCGCGAACCGGGTCGCGAACTTCGTGAGTATCGGCAGCTTGGCGGCCGCCAGCTTCATGGCCTCGCGCGCAGCCTTCTCCGGGATGCCCTCCATCTCGAAGAGCACTTTGCCCGGCCGCACGACCGCCACCCACTGCTCCGGCGCACCCTTGCCCTTGCCCATTCGGGTTTCCTGCGGCTTCTTCGTAATCGGCTTGTCCGGGAAGACGCGGACCCAGATCTTGCCGCCGCGCGCGATGAAGCGCGTCATCGCGACACGGGCCGCCTCAATCTGGCGATCGGTCAGCCAGCACGGTTCGAGGGCGCGAAGACCGTAGTCGCCGAACGACACGTCCGCCCCGCGCCAAGCCTTGCCCGCCATCCGCCCGCGCTGCTGTTTCCGATATTTGACCTTCTTCGGCATCAACATAGCTGTTATCCCTGAATCGGGTAATTGGGTAATCGGGTCATCGGGTAATCGATGGGCGCATTGATGGACGCATGGATTTCAATCTTCAATCAATTACCCGATGACCCGATTATCCAATTACCCGATTGTCAAGCTCTGGCCTGCGGTCTCCTCGGCGCGCGCTCCCGGTACTCCTCTTCCCGTCCGCGCTGCGGCACGAGCCGCTCGCCCTTGTACAGCCAGACCTTGATGCCAATCTGGCCGTACGTGGTGTTCGCTTCCGCAAACCCGTAGTCGATGTCGGCCCGCAGCGTCTGCAGTGGAAGCTGACCGTGCAGATACCACTCCGAGCGCGCGATCTCGGCCCCGTTCAGCCGGCCCGAGACACGGACCTTGATCCCGCGCGCGCCGAAACGCAGCGCCGACTCGACCGCTTTTCTCATCGCGCGGCGGAACGCCACGCGTTTCTCGAGCTGCATGGCCACCGATTCAGCGATCAGCTGCGAGTCGAGCTCCGGTTTCTGGATCTCCTGAATGTTGATGAAGACCTCGCGGCTCGTCCGCTTCTGAATCTCCTGCTTCAGCTTGTCGACTTCCGTCCCTTTGCGGCCGATGATGATGCCGGGCCGCGACGTGTAGATGTCGATCTTCAGCTTGTTGGCGGCCCGCTCGGTTTCGATCTTCGACACCCCCGCGTGGGCGAACCGCTTCTTCAGCGACTGCCGCAGCTCCATGTCCTCGTGCAGGAGCTTCGCGTAATCGCGGTCCGCGTACCACCGCGAGCGCCACGTCTTGTTGAAACCGAGACGGAAGCCGAACGGATGAACCTTCTGCCCCACGGTCACTCCCTTGTCCGGCCAAGGCCGGATGCCACCGACTGTTCCGGTCGCCTACTTCTTGGCGGTCGTCTCTCCGACCGGCCTCTTCGCCGCCGGCTTTTTCGCGGCGGGACGTCGCGCCCGCGTCGTTGCCCGCGCGGCCCCCTGAGCGCCCTCGGCCTTCGAACCACCCTGTGCCGTTTCCGCGCTGATGGCGACAACCCGTTCCGGCCGCTCCGACACCCGCACGGTGAGATGAGCCGTACGCTTGAGCACGCGAAAGGCGCGCCCCATCGGCGCAGGCCGGACGCGCTTCTGCGCGGGCCCCTGATTCGCGTAGCATGCCGAAACGAACAGGCGATCGACGTCGCCGCTGAATCCTTCTTTGTTCTGAGCGTTCGCGATGGCCGAACGGAGAACCTTCGCAATGTCCTCGGCAATCGATTTTCTCGTGAACTTCAACGTGGCCAGCGCCTGGTTGACGTCCTTACCGCGGATGAGCGCGAGCACCAGCCCGGCCTTCTGCGCGGACGTCCGCACGTACCGTGAAGTCGCGTGGGCTTCGATCCCTGCCGCCATGACTTAGCTCCCCGCTCCGGCCGGCTTCCCGCCACCGCCGGCGCCCGGCGCGGGAGCGGGCGAAGCGCCGCCAGCCGCTGGTGGCGCGCCCGGCCCGCCAGGGGCCGACGCGGCGGCCGCCTTCTCCGCGACACGGGTCGTGTGACCCTTGAAAATGCGAGTCGGCGCGAACTCGCCCAGCTTGTGCCCCACCATGTTCTCGGTGACGTACACGGGGATGAACTTCTTCCCGTTGTGAACCGCGAGGGTGTGCCCGACCATCTCCGGCACGACGGTGGACCGTCGGGACCACGTCTTGATGACCTTTTTCTCAGCCCCCCGGTTCATCACCTCGACCTTCTCGAGCAGGTGGGTGTCGACGAACGGACCCTTCTTTAGCGATCGGCCCATTACTTCTTTCTCCGTTGCACGATGAACTTGTCGGTCGCCTTCCGGTTTCGCGTCTTGTACCCCTTGGTGGGCAGGCCCCACGGCGAGACCGGATGCCGCCCGCCGGAGGTCTTGCCCTCACCACCACCGAGCGGGTGATCCACCGGATTCATCGCCACGCCGCGCACGTGCGGGCGCTGGCCCATCCAGCGGCTTCGTCCCGCTTTGCCGATCGACACGTTTTCGTGCTCGATGTTGCCGACCTGCCCGATCGTCGCGAAACATTCCATGCTGATCTTGCGGATTTCTCCGGACGGCATCTTCACCGAGGCGTACTCGCCCTCTTTGGCGACCACTTGAACCGCCACCCCGGCACTGCGCGCGATCTGTCCACCGCGGCCTGGACGCAGCTCCACGTTGTGCACCATCGTGCCGAGCGGAATGTTCTTCAGGGGAAGCGAATTACCCGGAAGAATGTCGACCGTCTGACCCGCCACGATCGTGTCGCCAACCTTGAGCCCGTTCGGCTGCAGGATGTAGCGCTTTTCGCCGTCGGCGTAGGTCAGCAGCGCGATTCGCGCCGATCTGTTGGGGTCGTACTCGACCGTCGACACCGTCGCCGGAATGTCGCGCTTGTCACGCTTGAAGTCGATGATGCGGTACATCCGCTTGTGGCCGCCGCCGCGCCACCACGATGTGAGATGGCCCTGGTTGTTGCGCCCGCCGGATTGGTGCAGCGGCTCGACGAGCGGCTTGTGCGGAACGTCGCTCGTGATCTCGTCGAACACCGCAACGGTCTGGAATCGCGTACCAGGCGACGTCGGGTTGTACTTACGAATCGGCATAGAACCCTTCCCAACCTACCTCGAGCCCTGACCCCGAGGCCCTCTCAGGCCCCTTCCAGGAACTCGGGCATCTTCGCGCCCTCGCGCAATCTCACGTACGCCTTCTTCCAGTCGGATCGACGCCCCACGTAGCGTCCTTGACGCTTGACCTTTCCATGCGCAATCGCCGTCCGGATGCTGGCAACCTTCGACCCGAGGAGCCGTTCGATGGCCCGTTTGATTTCCACCTTGTTCGCATCGGCCGCGACCTGGAACACGATCGTCCGGCCATCTTCGCGCTGGATCGATGTCTTCTCGGTGATGAGCGGTCGGCGAATCACGTCAGTCAGCTTCATGGTCACCTCACCCGAGGGCGTCCTGCAGCCGTTCGATCGCGCCCTTGGTCGCCACGACTCGACCGGCGTCGACGACGGCGCGCGCCGTGAGCTTGGCACTGGACACCAGCGACACACCGGGAATGTTGCGGACCGATCGCGACAGCTTGTCGTCGACGACCACGTCCACGAGCACGGCCTTCCCGGCGACGCCGAGGCGGCTCAGCAGCTCCGCGGCGGCCTTCGTCCGGATTTCCGCCACCGCGAGCTCGTCGACGACGACGACGGCTCCGCTCTGCAGCTTGTCCGCGAGCGCCGCCCGCAGAGCGCCGCGCTCGACCTTCTTCGGCAAGCGGAAATCGTAGCTCCGCGGCTGGGGGCCGAACACGGTCCCGCCGTGCCGCCACAACGGGTTGCGAATCGAGCCGATGCGCGCGCGCCCCGTTCCCTTCTGCCGCCACGGCTTCTTGCCGCTGCCGCTCACAAGGGCGCGGTTCTTCGTCATATGCGTGCCGCGCCGCTCGGCCGCGTTGGCATGGACGACCGACTCCCACACCAACCCGCCGTTGACACGTCCACCGAACAGATCGTCGCGCACGTCGACCGCGCCGACCTTCTGATTTTGGCTGTTGACCACATCCAGTTGCATGGTGTCTCTCGAATCCGGCGGGCCGGACGCTACTTCTTCCCCTTCTTCGGCTTCTCGACCTGCGCCACCTTGATCTTCTTTGCCGTCTTCGCCTTTCGCACGACGACGTAGCCCGTCGGCGCGCCCGGAATGCCGCCCTCCACGACCAGCAGATGGTTCTCCGGATCCACGCGCAGCACCTTGATGTTGTGAATCGTCACGCGGCCACCGCCCATTCGACCGGCCGCGCGCATCCCCTTCACGACCCGCGAAGGAAACGACGAGGCGCCAATCGAGCCGGGCGCGCGGTGGAACATCGAGCCGTGCGTCGCCGCGCCGCCGGCGAAATGATGCCGCCTGACGACCCCTTGAAAGCCCTTGCCGCGCCCCGTTCCGATCACGTCGACGCGCTCGCCGTCGGCGAACATCGAGACGAGCACCTGATCGCCCGTTTTCAGCTCGGGCTGATCGGCCGGGCCGGGCGCCACTCGCACTTCGCGGCGCACCCGCGTGGCGGGCACGTTCGCCTTCTTGTAGTGCCCCACCGTCGGCTTGTTGGCCTTGGCCGGTGTTTCTTCGACGAGACCGAGCTGCACAGCCTGGTAGCCATCGGTCTCGATCGTCTTCGACTGAACCACGACGCAGGGTCCGGCCTTGATGACCGTCGCGGGATGCACGGCGCCGTCGGCGTCGAACACCTGCGTCATCCCGACTTTTCTACCGATGATTCCTGTAACCATATAAGAACCCTGTGGGCTTAGGGCTTAGGGCTTAAGGCTTAGGCCTGGGTGGCTTAAGCCTTGAGCCCTGAGCCCTGAGCCCTGAGCCTTGAGCCTTGAGCCCTGAGCCTTGAGCCCTGATCCCTATTTGTGTTCCTTGCCGAACGCTTTGATCTCCACGTCGACGCCCGCGGGAAGATCGAGCTTCATCAGCGCGTCCACGGTCTGCGGCGTCGGCTCGAAAATGTCGATGAGCCGCTTGTGCGTCCGGATCTCGAACTGTTCGCGGGATTTCTTGTCCACGTGCGGCGACCGGAGCACGGTCCATTTGTTCTTGGCGGTCGGCAGCGGAATCGGCCCCGCCAGCCTCGCGCCGGTACGCCGGGCCGTGTCCACGATCTCGGTCGTGGACTGATCGAGCACCCGGTAGTCATACGCCTTCAGGCGGATGCGGATCTTGTCACTGAATGCTGTCGCCATAACTGTGTCTCAGACCTCTATTTCCCCTGCATCCGCGCGACCACTTCTTCGCTGACGTTCTGCGGCGCCGGCTCGTATCGATCGAAATGCATCGAGTAGGTGGCCCGACCCTGGGTGCGCGACCGCAAATCCGTCGCGTAGCCGAACATCTCCGACAGCGGGACGCGCGCCTGCACGATCTGCGTACCGCCCCGGTCCTCCTGCGACTGGATCTGGCCACGCCGGCTCGCGAGGTTGCCCATCACGTCGCCCATGTAGTCCTTCGGCACCACGACCTCGACGCGCATCATCGGCTCGAGCAGGACCGGCTTGGCCTTTTTCGCAGCGTCCTGAAAGGCCATCGACCCGGCAATCTTGAAGGCCATTTCCGAGGAGTCGACGTCGTGAAACGACCCGTCGTACAACTCGATCCTCACGTCGTCCACCGGATAGCCGGCCAGGACGCCGCGGGTGAGCGCTTCCTTGATCCCCTCGTCGATCGGCTTGATGAATTCCTTGGGAATCGACCCGCCGACGATCTCGTTTTCGAAGACGTATCCGGTTCCCGGTTCCCCCGGGAACAGTCGAATCTTCGCGTGCCCGTATTGCCCGCGGCCGCCCGTCTGCCGGACGTATCGCCCCTCGCCCTCCGCGGCGCGCGTCAGCGTCTCCTTATACGCCACCTGCGGTTTGCCGACCGAGGCCTCGACGTTGAACTCGCGCTTCAGGCGGTCGACGATGATCTCCAGGTGGAGCTCGCCCATGCCGCGGATGATGGTCTGCCCGGTTTGCGTGTCGGTGTTGACGCGGAACGTCGGGTCTTCCGCCATCAGCTTCTGGAGCCCGGTGCCCAGCTTTTCCTGATCGGCCTTGGTCTTGGGCTCGATCGCGAGGGAAATGACGGGCTCGGGGAAGTCCATCGACTCGAGCACAATCGCGTGCTTCTCGTTGCACAGCGTGTCGCCGGTCGATACGCTCCTCAGGCCGACGGCCGCCGCGATATCCCCGGCGTACACCTCTTTGATTTCCTCCCGCTTGTTCGCGTGCATCTTGAGGAGCCGGCCGATGCGCTCGCTGCGCTGCTTGGTCGCGTTGTACACGCTCGATCCGGACGTCATGACGCCCGAGTAGACGCGGAAGAAGGTCAGCTGGCCGACGAACGGATCCGTCATGATCTTGAAGGCCAGCGCCGCAAACGGCGCCTCGTCTGACGCGGGCCGCTCGATGAGCGTCTCCTCAGACTTGGTCGGATCGAGACCAACGATCGCGGGCACGTCGAGCGGAGACGGCAGGAAATCCACGACCGCGTCGAGGAGCGGCTGCACACCCTTGTTCTTGAACGCCGACCCGCAGATGACCGGCACGAAGGCCGCCTCGCCCTTGGCGCGAACAGACGTGATCACGCGCTTCCGGAGCGCCGCCTTGATTTCGGCTTCCGTGATGTCTTCGCCGTGCAGGTACTTCTCAAGGATCTTGTCGTCGGCTTCGCTGACTTTCTCGATGAGCTGCTCGCGGTAGTGCTTCGCCTCCTCCACCATGTCGGCCGGAATCTCGTCGACCACGTAGTCGGCGCCCATCGTTTCGTCTTTGTACGTGATCGCCTTCATCCGGATGAGATCGACGACGCCGATGAACTTGTCTTCGGCCCCGATGGGCAGCTGAATCGCGACGGGGTTGCCCTGCAGCTTGCTGATGATCTGCTCGAAAGTGCGCTTGAAGTCCGCTCCCACGCGATCCATCTTGTTGACGAAACAGATGCGCGGCACCCGGTACTTGTCTGCCTGACGCCAGACCGTCTCGGACTGGGGCTCGACGCCGGCGACCGAGTCGAATACGGCAACCGCGCCGTCGAGGACCCGCAGCGAGCGCTCGACCTCGGCGGTGAAGTCGACGTGACCAGGCGTATCGATGATGTTGACGCGGTGGTCGCGCCAGAAGCAGGTCGTCGCCGCCGACGTGATGGTGATCCCGCGCTCCTGCTCCTGCTCCATCCAGTCCATCACGGCAGTGCCTTCGTGCACCTCTCCAATCTTGTACGTGATCCCGGTGTAGTACAGGATCCGCTCCGTGGTGGTGGTTTTGCCGGCATCGATGTGCGCCATGATGCCGATATTCCGCGTTTTGTCTAACGGTGACTGCCGGGGCATATCAAGAACTCTGAATCTGGTAATTGGGTAATCGGGTAATCGGGTAATTGATTGGGGGATTGATTGCGTGAATGGGCCAATCAATTACCCGATTACCCAATTACCCGATTACCCAATTCATTCGTCCTCTACCACCTGTAATGGGCGAACGCCTTATTGGCCTCCGCCATCCTGTGCGTGTCCTCGCGTTTCTTCACCGCGCCGCCGCGCAGGTTCGAGGCGTCCAGGAATTCGTTCGCGAGCTTTTCCTGCATCGTCTTTCCGTCGCCACGCGCCCGTGCGTACCCGACAATCCACCGGATGCTGAGGGACAGCCGGCGGTTCGGGTTCACTTCGACCGGCACCTGGTAGTTGCTGCCACCGACGCGGCGAGACTTCACTTCCAGGCTCGGCTTGACGTTGTCGATCGCCTTCTTGAAGACCTTGAGCGGGTCGTCGCCCGTCTTGTCCTTGATGATGTCGAAGCTCTTATACAAGATGCGTTCGGCAGTACTCCGCTTGCCGTCGTGCATCACGCAGCTGATGAACTTGGTGACGAGCGGGCTCTGATAAAGCGGATCCGCCAGCACGTCGCGCTTTGGAATCTCTCGTCGTCTGGGCATATCTGATTCTCTGTGGCGTCAGGCTTTGGCTCGAAGCGGCTCACTCATGAACGGCGGGCCTCAAGCCTTCTTGGGTCTTTTCGCCCCGTACTTCGAACGTCCCTGCATCCGCCCCGCGACCCCCACGGCGTCGAGCGTCCCGCGCACCACGTGATAACGCACGCCAGGCAAATCCTTGACGCGACCGCCGCGAATGAGCACCAGAGAGTGCTCCTGGAGGTTGTGGCCGACCCCGGGGATGTACGTCGTGACCTCGATCCCGTTCGTCAGCCGGACGCGAGCGACTTTCCGCAGCGCGGAATTGGGCTTCTTCGGGGTCTGCGTGAACACGCGCACGCAGACGCCGCGCTTCTGCGGACTGTCCTGCAGCGCAGGGCTCTTGGTCTTGCTGACGATCTGCTTTCTCCCGGCACGCACGAGCTGGCTGATGGTCGGCATTCTCTCGATCTCTGAATCTGGTCATTGGGTCATCTCGTCATCTGGTCACTAAATTGGACGGATCGACTCAATCCAATGACCAAATGACGAGATGACCAGATGACCCAATGGTCATGTCACCAACCGCTTCAGGCCTAAAAGCCACGAGGCTTGGCGCCTGAAAACCCGATTACCCTAGGTTCGAGTTAGTTGCGAGAAGGGGTCACTCCGCCCAGGCACGTTCCACTGAACGGCGAAGCTAGATAGGGTGTCCCAGCTTCATCAATACAACCTGACGAATATAGCACCCGCCGGCAGTTCCATGCAACAACTTGGAGCGGGATTCGCCCACAACCGCGCGGCGACCCCGATCAGGCCGACGTTCCTCCGCACGGTTCCGATCGGGTCGTAATCAGTTCGTTTTGCGGCCGTTAGCGGAGTACTGCGCGATGACAGCCGTGCAGTTGTCCTGGCTGCCTTTGGCCAGCGCTGCACGGATGATCGCGTTCGCGACGGCGGAACCATCGCCGGACAGGCTCAACAGGCGTTCGAGCTGGCCCTGGGAAAGAACCCCGTGCACACCGTCCGTGGTCATCAACAGGCGGTCCCCCGGCGCCAGCGGCTCTTCCACGACGTGGACCTCCGTCCCGCGACGGCTGCCAACGACGTTGGTCAGCATGTGACGCATCGGATGATTCTGCAAGAGAGACGCGTCGGCACCCGGATCGCTCGCCATCACCGATGCCACCCAGGAATCGTCGCCGGTGAGCTGAGACAGCCGGCCTCCAGTGAGCCTGTACAGACGGCTGTCGCCCACGTGCCCGACCGTAAGCCGGCCGAAAGACTCGAGGGCCACCACGACAGTGGTTCCCATACCGCTGTACGCCTCCGAGCTACTCGCCAGCTCGACAATCTGGACGTTGGCCGCGTGAATCGCAGTGCGGACGAGGTTTCCGGCCACCGAAAGCGAGGGATCGATGCCAAACGGCCAACCAATCCGGTCGCGATCGCGGACGACCTCGACCAGCGTTTCAACGGCGGCATGAGCCGCTATCTCCCCGGCATTGTGGCCGCCGAGGCCGTCCGCCACGACGCACAATTGCAAGGCCTCGTCGATGGCGAACCGGTCTTCGTTGGACGCCCGGACCGCTCCCTTGACGCTGACACCCCATGCCTGGAGCACGACGGGTGTATCGGCAACGACGAACCTGGCCCGTAGTGTCGCCGACCGCTCAGAACTCGCCGCTTGCGCCGTTCTACGAGCTTCGAGGCGGCCCTGTCTGGTGAATCCTCTGGACGGCCTGAAAACTGTCCGCGTCGGCCGCTGTCTTGTCGGTTCGGAAGCGCTTGACCCTCGCAAACCGCAGCGCCAAGCCTCCGGGATAGTGGGGGCTTGACTGGACGCCGTTGAAGGCGACCTCTGCGACGAGCTCGGGACGCACGAACACCGTGTACTCGTCGCGACCTATCTCCAGCTCGAGCAGCCTCGCCGTTTGCCAGACGAGCATTTCATCGGTCAGCCCCTTGAACGTCTTGCCGAGCATGATGAACGCACCGTGCTCCTCGTCGCGCGCGCCCAGGTGCAGGTTGCTCAGCATGCCGCGACGGCGGCCGCTTCCCCATTCGGCGGCCAGGATGACGAGATCCAGCGTGTGCGCATCCTTGACCTTGATCCAGGCGCTCCCCCGTCGGCCGGCAGCGTAGAGTCCGTCGACGGCTTTGGCCATCACGCCCTCGTGCCCGGCGGTGAAAGCTTCGTGCACGAAGGCCTTCGCGACCGCTTCGTCGGAAGTAACGATTCTCGGGATGCGGCTGGACGGGGGAAGGCAATCGACCAGAAGCTCCGCGCGGCGACCGAGGGGCTCGTCGAGCAACGACTCGCCGTCGAGATAGAGCACGTCGAAAAAGTAGGGCGTGACAGGCAGCGCGTGGCGCAGACGCTCGGAGGCGAGCTTTCGACCAAAACGCCGCATCGTGACCTGAAACGGCTGAGGGACGCCGTTCGAATCGAGCACAATGGCTTCGCCGTCAAGAATCAACTCGCGCGCCGGCAGCTTCCGCGCCACTGCGACCACTTCTGGCACCGCGATGGTGACGTCGCGCAGATTACGCGAGTACACCTTCACTTCATCATCCGCCTTGTGGACCTGGATGCGGGCCCCATCGAGCTTGTACTCGAGCGCCGCGTGGCCGAGCGCCGCGAGCGCGTCGCCGACATCATCCGCCGAATCGGCCAGCATCGGCTGGAGCGGTCGAAACGGCTGGACCGAAAAACGGTGCAATCCGCCGTCGCCTTCGATCAGCGCCACACGAGCGACCGACGGCAGTCCCCCGGCCAGCATGACGGCGCGACGAATCCGCTCGGCTGGAATAGTTGTCGCGCGGGCGAGGGCATCGAGCAGCAGGCCTTCGAGCGCGCCCTGTCTCAGATCGCCCGAGATGAGCCTGATCAGAAAATCCTGCTCGGGTCCGGTCGCCCGGCTGAGAAGCGTCCTGAGCGTCGCCGCTCTCGCCATGTTCGCTCCCGGGCCAACGCTTGCGCGGATCGACCGAAAGGCCTCGTTCACGTCGCTCAGGTCGAGTGTCGGCTCAACGGCAGGTGGCGTGTGACGTGCCGCAACGCGCGACGCGCCCCCGAGCCCGAGACGACCCTCGAGTGGGGCACCGCTCATGAATGCGGCGGTAATCTCAATCTCGTGGGGTGCTGCCCGCCGTAACAACGAAGCGAGCAATTCGATCTTCTCCAGGCGGGCAGCAGTGGAAGCGACCTTGTGGGACGTCTCGACGAGCTCAACGAGCCGCATCGACCCATGGTAATTGCAGAATTGCAGGATTGCAGAATTGCAGAAAGGAAAAGGAAGGAATCAGGGGCAAGGAAAGAATCAGGGGCCCAAGGAATCAAGCGTGCCTTCTGCGACTCACCTTCTGCAATTCACCTTCTGCAATCCTGCAATCCTGCAATCCTGCAATTCTGCAATTCTGCAGTCTTGCTGTCCGTGTCAGGCCTTGACGCGATCGGATCCGCGGACCAGCTTGAGGAACCGTGGCTGCTTGGTTCGAGTAGCCGTCGGGTGGCGGCTGGAGAGGTATGTGTCGATCGCCCACACGGCCGGAGTGGATCCGAGCGCCATGAGCGAGACGGCATGATAGGTCAACGCACCTGCCGCGAGCGCGCCGGTCCATCCGAGCGGCAGCGCAACCCTGATGGCGGCCGACGTCGCCAGGGCCCCACCCAGGTCGAGCAGCGAAGCCACAATGCGCCCCGTTCGCGTGAATGCCATCGGCGTGGCGGGAGGACGCGCCGTGGAGGCCCGCTTCTCGTCGATGACCGACCCGACGAGGTCGTCCTGCCACTGAAGGTCGTGCCCGACAATTGCTGCCTGGCCGCGGACCACCCGCTCGGCGCGGCGGTCGCCGTTGGGGAAGAGGCGGCAGAACTCATCCACGGTCGCGTCAGGATCGACGCCGATCTCGACCGCATAGGCGCGGACATACCCGCGGGCGTAAATGCCGGTGGGCCACCGCGAGAGGTCGCTGCGCTCCAGTCCCTCCCAGAGGTCGGCGGTGACTTTCGTGGAGGCGGCGATCTGTTCCAGCGAAACGCCGTGCTGTATGCGTTTGCGTCTGAGGTTCGTGCCGAACGCCTGCCGCTCGCCCATGGACAGGCGAGAGATCGCAAGATCGCTTCCACGCCAGGACGCTGCTGGAAGGCGGCAGGCACGGTCTTCTCAGAACGGCGCGTCTTGTTTTTCAACACGCAGTTACGGTTTTGTGAGCAGGCCGTCGGCTCGCCGCGGCGATCGTTCGACGTCGGCCTCAGTCGAATTCGCGGCGCGGCGGTGACTGCTCGCGACCGACACGTCCGGCCACGATGTCGGCTCTGGAGTAGTTCTCCCCTCGAACGGCGGACCCGGCAAGGCGGCGGAGCAGCGCGATCTGCCCGACATGCGTCAACGAGTCGGCGATGGGCCCCTGGAACAGGCGCTCGACCGGGCACGCCAGCGGCTGAGGCGACGACAGGAACGCGTCGAACGCGGCGAGCGCGTGAAAGAAGCGATCGACTTCAGCGTCCCAGTCGAGCGGTTGAGAGTCGTGCCACTGCTCCGATCCGCTCGCCATGCTGAGGGCCCAATCGTAGAGATCGCCGACGTGCGCGAGGATTTCCGCCGGCCTGCGAGACGTCGGGCCGGCACGAAACGCCGCGAAGTCCGCCGGCGCGCCTCGCACCGCTTTGCCTCCCCGATAGGCGACGGTGGCCAGCAGGTGTCTCAACGTCTCGCGTTTTTCGTCCATGAATCACCTCACGTTCGCCCACCGGCGATCACGCGGAAAAAATCAGACTGCAGCAAGTCACCGCCCCCTCGGCCTTGGCGACCTCGCTCGCGTCAACGGTCCGTACTGACAGGCCGCGCCGCTCGAGCCGCTCGAGTGTCCTCGGGAAACCCGACGAATAAACGATGCGACCACCCACCCTCAAGGCATTGGCCGCCCCCGGCTCTCTTGGATGCACATCGATGGCTTCGAACGCCGAGAAAGGCTCCGCCGGCAGCCACGCTCGATTGATGAGCAGGAGGTCGTCGTCGAGCCTCGTCACGGCCGATTTGAGATGCAGGCACCCGCGGACTTCGACCGGCACGACGTCGTAACCGTGCGCCGCCAGTAGACCACACAGCTGGTCGATGCCCGCCTCGTTAGTGCGGCGGGAACGACCCACGAACACGCGCCGACCGACCACGAGGACGTCCCCGCCATCCAACGTGCCCGGGTCCTCGATGGCGTGCAGCTGCCGATATTTCCCGAGCGCCTCTGCCACGCCGGACGTTTCGAGCCGCCTGGACGCCGCGCCGGGCCGTGTCATGACGGCCATCTCGTCAAACACGATGGCGATGTCTTCGATGAACACCGAGTCTGGCATGTCGGGCCCCGACGCGAGACACTGAACGCGACAACCCGCCTCGGTGAGACATCGCCCGTAGGCCTCGTGCTGTGCCCGAGCCAGCGTCAGGTCGATCGGCTCGCGCGCCAGGTGCGTCAACTCGCAGCGGTCGATCGCCGAGCTGACCTCACGGATAAGGGCCATCATCATTTCAAATCGGCATCGAGACGAAGCGTTCGGAATTCAACGGCTCCGATTGAAGGATGCCGAGGCCGTATCCATGCAAGGAGGGATAGCTCGCCACGTCCAGCACTCCACCGGCGCCGAACATCAGCGGCCGATCGCAGATGTCGTCGGTCAACAGCAAGGTCCCGAACGCGCCTTCCTGCGCCACCAGCAGATCGGCACCTGCATGCGCGACGGTCAGGGCCGCGCGGGTGAGCAGGCTGGTTTCCCCGACCTGTGCGCCGACGATGAGGCCGAGGCCCTCGGCGCGCAGCCTCTCGACCACCTGCAGCGAGCGCAGCACGCCGCCCATTTTTGATACACGCAGGTTGATCAGCCACCTCCACTTCGGCTCGCCGAGCTCAGCGACCTGATCGACGCGGAGGAAGCTTTCGTCAAGCACGATCCGGCAGTCGAGCGCGTCGGCGACATCCGCCAGTGCGCCGTACTGGTTCGGGCGAATCGGTTCTTCGACCGCGAACAGCGATCCGCCCAACCCGCGAAGAAACGGAATCGCATCCTTCGCACGTTCCCACAGATTGTTGGCGTCCAGCCTCACGCGGCCCGCCGATCTGTCGCTCAGAATCGCAAGCTTTGCCCGATCGCGGTCGAGCAGGCCCGACAGCTTGACTTTGAAGTCGGTGAATCCGTGGCGACAGTATTGATCGACTACCCGTGCAAACGCCTCGGGTTCGGCATCGCCCACCACTGCACTGTACTGGAACCGACCGGTCAGCGCCGGCAGCGACAGAAGCGCCTCGAGGGGCTGCGCCCGTTCTTTGCCGAGCAGGTCGAGAACCGCCATCTCAATCACGCACCAGGCCGCCGGATTCCTGTCGATCTCGGCTGCATGGGTCCTCGTCCACGCACGCAGCGACTCGAGATCGGCGACATCCCGGCAAATGGAGGCCTGATATCGCGACACAAATGCCTGAACCGTTTTAATCGTCTCACCGGTGACGTAAGGCCTCGGACAGGCCTCGCCGTATCCCGTGAGACCGTCCGTCGAGCGCGCTTCGGCCCACACGCTCGATGTCGAGGCGCGCTCGGCGGATGCATGCCGGAAGGACGCCTTGAACGGGATCCGGATTTCCTTGAGGCGAAGGTGGCTGACTGTCATCGTCGCTGCTCGCGCTGGCGCGTCAGATCAAAGCCTGCATGTCGAGGGGCAGCGCGAGATCCTTCAGGTACTGAAGTGCCGGCGGCTTGTATTGTCCTTCGCGCTGACCGGCCCGCACGCAGGCCGCCTTGTAGGCCTCTCCAGTTCCAGGCCGCACCAACACCACGGTGAGCGGGCCGAGTCGCCCGCTGTGACGCTTGCCCTGGTACTCCAGGTTCAGCTCGCCAAGACGGTCGTCAAGGGCTGCACCCAGCCGGTCCACATCCACGTGGCGGCCTTCGTCGAATTCGACGAACAGCCGGTACGCGGACGCGCCTTCGTCAGCGACCAGAACAAAGAAGCCAGACGTCACGCCGAATCGCCCCGTGACGTCACGCACAGCTTCGATCGCCTGCGCCTCGTACAGCTTTTCGCCCGTCAGATTCGTCACGCCCTTTCCTTTCTGCACGAATCGCAACAGCGGCGTCGCATGAAAACGGCCCGTCATCTCGACGAGATCGTTCATGAAGTAGCGGTACAACCCCGATGCGGTGGTGATCAGCACGTAGTAGAACCTGCCGGTCTCGAGCCGGTCGATCGTGATGAACTCGGGCGCCCCGCGATCCCACGCTCCCCGCTCGACGAACTCGAAGAAGTGATGATTGAGCGGCGGCACTCCTCCTGGCGCCTCGGCCTGAAGCGCCAGCGTGCCGCGACACTCCGTCGATTGGTATCCGAGCTCCATCACAGCGGCAGCGGGTGGCAGGAGTGCGCGCAGCTTGTCGAGCGCGAGGCCGCAACTTCCTCCGGTCCACGTGGTCACGAGACGGATTCGGGGCCACAAATGCGCGTACGTCAAGTTGCCGGCGCCACCGATCTGCGCAGCGCGCGCGCGATCCGGTCGAATCCTGCGTGCCAAGATCTCGCGCACGCTCGGGCTCACATCGGCGAGTCGGTCGAGCGTACCGGTTTCGAGCGACTCTCGAAGACGGTCACGCTCGTCGTTCACGATCGCAATCAGCCGCAGAAACGTCGTTGGGTTGGGCGAACCCAGATATGTGATGTCGCGCTCGGCGAGCGCGAGCCGGGCGATCACCAAGTACTTCAGATCGTAGTCCGGGATGTCGGACACTTCGGGAGGGACGACGAAACGGGACCGGACGGTTCGGGGCAGCGACCGGTACAGGTGGCCGGAGACGGACCCGACGACGTGGCCCGTGTCGAGGCGGCCCTCAATGGCGGCTCCCATGACGCCGAGTGCCTTTCCGGCAAACGCGGACGGGCACGCGCGGTACTGCAGGTACGAGAACAGGGCCTGCTCGCGACGCTGGATGCGCAAGGTGGACGGCGTGATGGGAATGTGTTTCGGTCTCCCAGTGGTGCCGCTCGTCTGCGCATAGAAGAGGGGCGCTTCCTCGGTGAGCGCCGCGTCGCCGGTACGCCGTTGGGCATCGATGTACGGGCGCACCTGTTCGTAGTCCTGGACGGGCACGCGGTCGACGAAACGCTTGTGGTCGCCGCCGATATCTGCAAACCCGTGTTCGCGGCCGAATCGCGTTTCCTTGTTCGTTTCGAGCAGGCGACGAAGGACGTCCCGCTGCGCGTTTAACGGCTCGTGTGCCGCGCGCTCGAGAGTTCGCCAGGATCGGTGACCGTCGAACTCCATCGCAGCTCGGAATAGGAGAGCACGCACGTTGGCGTCCTAATGCGTGAACGGAGCCCGCATCAGACGGAGGAACGATTTCGGATAGGCCGGGTCCTGCAGGCCGAGATCGCGAATCTGACGCTCCCGCGGAAGAAACCACGTTCCAAAAACGAGATCCCAGACTATCACCGTGTTTCCGTAGTTCGCGTTGGATTCACGCGGCACCCGCGAATGATGCCAGCGGTGCGTCTCGGCGCTGCCCACGATGTAGTTCAGCAGCCCATACCGAAGCTCGATGTTGCAGTGCTGAAAGAAGCCGTTCGTGGAGTACGCGATGTAGTACAGCGCAAGGACGGTCGGGTTCACCGCCATGAGCAGAAACGGAACGCTGTCGCAGACCATCTGAAGCGTCTTTTCCAGAGGATGAAAACGCGCCGTGTTGAGCCAATAGAGTTGTTCGACCGAATGGTGGACCGAGTGCAGCCGCCAGAGCGTGTCGTTCTGATGGGCTGCGCGATGCAGCCAGTACCTCATGAAGTCGACGACGAGAATCATCAGCACCGCCTGGAGCCAGATTGGCCAGCGGTGCGGCCACAGCGACGCGAACGGCAGACCGAGCGCTCGAGCGGGCTCGACGAGCCCGTACGTGAGCAGAAAAGCCGCCAGCGGCGGCCAGGCGAGCTGCACGACGACCATGAACGTCAAATCGGTCTTGACCTCGCCGGCATCAGGCTGCCACTCGGCGCGATGTGGGACGCTCAACTCGAGCCACGTCACGACGCCAGCGGTCAGCACGATCGGCACGTAAGTACTGATGATCAGCGGCACGTCCTGCCATCGCAGCACGGCGAACAGCGCAAACGCCGCCGTGATAACGGTCGGATAGTGCCATGACGGAAGGACGTCGCGTGCTCTCAGGCTCATGACCACTCCAGCGGCCCCCGTGAAGGGCTCGAACCGTAGCGCGTGTGAAAGTCGCCGTACACCAGAACGTATGTCGCGAGCACGATGTGAAACACCGTCGGCAATGGACGGGCGAACCAACGCTGGGAGCTCAAGAGCGTTGCCCCGAGCACGAGGCGGGCCAACATGATCGCGAGATAGACGCCCCCGAACGCCACCATCGCGATTCCGAGCCCGCGTCGAGCGGCAACGGAACCCGCTGTAAATCTCCACGCTGTTCGGACCAGCCAGACGACGATGCAGAGTTGCGTTACGAGCAGGAGCGGATATGGAACCACTCCACTGTGCCACTCGTCGAACCGCGGCAAGAAAGATGTGTCGAGCCCGAGAGCGGCTGGCTGAGCCACGACGCGCAGCACGAAGAGCAAGGAGAGCAGCCAGAGCCACGGCGCGTAGCGCTGCGCGGGCACGACCTGCAACCCCACGCGCTCTCGATGACGATCGGGCGTCACGGCAGCTCTCGCTTGGAGTCCGATACAGACAAGCACGTACTCATGACGTGGGTCGAATCCCGTAGAACGCGTTGACTTGTTCAACGAGTTGTCGAATCAGCCGCTGATTGACCTGCCGTACATCGGGCGTCACGTCCACCCGCGTGCCGAGCGACGACGTGGACAGATCGAAGGCGTAGTCTCGGCCTTCGGCGAGGTCCGACACGTAGAGAAAGCGTCCGTTCCGACGCAACAGGCCGTAGGTCGGACCGTAACTCGACATCAGCAGGAACGATTCGCGCCGCCGCGGCTGCACATCCCGATCGCGTGCAACGAACAGCGGCGAGCCGAACAACGGACCTGGATCGGTGACCTCATGACCGAGCAAGCCGTAAAGCGTGGGCGCCAGATCGGTCAGGAACGAGATCCGGCTCAGATCCGTCGTCACAGTGGATCTCACGGAGTCGGGAACGCGTACGAGCAGCGGCACCCTGACGTGTTCGGGGAACAACCCGAACTGATGTCCCCACTGGCCGTTCTCGCCGAGCGAATCGCCGTGGTCTGAGGTGACGATGATGATGCTGTTGGCGTAGAGCCCTCGCTGCTTCAAATAGGCGACAAATCTCCCGAAGCAGGCGTCGAGGCGGCGAAGCCGTGAGGCATAAGGGTCGTAGAACCCCGAGTAACGCTCTCCAGGTGACAACGTTGTCCCCGACCTCGTGTTGAGCAGGTGCACGTTCATGGGCGCCAGATAGGCGAGCACCGGACGCGTATCGGAAGCCGTCGCATCCAGCTGCGCCTCGAGGTCTGGAAGCAAGGTGCACAAATCGGTAGCGACGCTGGGCACGTTCGGCTGCAGAAACGTCCGCGACGTGGACTTCAACAGGTAGCCGGAAACCGTGAAATCGTTGATCACCAGCCGATAGCCGTCCTTGACGATCAGCTGCTCAATCGCGTTGACGCGGTCGAAGGGCGCGCCTCCCCATCCGCGCGCAACCGGTCCTCCGGCCCACAGCGCCGGCATCGACAGCCATGTTCCGCCGTACTCCGTGAAGGCATTGCTGAACACGAAGCTGTCCCGCGCGAAGCGCTCCAGCTCGGGCGTGAAGTTGACCTCGGGGTTGTAAACGGACACGTAGTCGCGCCGCAGGCTGTCGATGACGAAGAGAAAGATGTGAGGGCGTGGCCCGGAGGGCAGCGCGGAGGTCGAGAACTCGACACGTGGCAACGATCGGGCGCCGTTGATCGTGCTCGCAGCCGTCAATTGCAGATAACGGTCAACGTCGGGGTCGATCCCAGGCTGCTCGATGAAGACGCTGGATTGCAGGCCGATGGCGATGTCCGCGGCGGCGTAACGATCGAGGGCGGAGGCCACGCCTGCGCGTCCGGAGTTCGTGACTCCGACGACCGCGGCAGCGCGGGGGATTCCGTACAAGGCCACCAGAGCCGCGATTGGAGGAATGGCGAGTGGTCGTGCGGACCAGGGGCGCGGACGAACGCGTTGCGACGCACCCACGAAAATGGCAAACGCCGCGATCCAGCTCGACAGAATCACGATCTTCTGGATGACAGCATTCCAGTCCAGCCGGTCGACGCGCCCAAGAATGGCCTGACTGAGCATGGGGAGCAGCACCAATGCCACCGCAGTCGTCCCCCGTCGTCTCGGGACGGGCGCAAAAAGCAGGTCAAGACCGGTGCGGCCGACCGCATCGACGATCGACGCACGCCGCAGTGCCACTCCTGACCAGAGCGCCGCGAGGGCGACGCCGGTGAGGACCGAGACCGGAATTGCGATGAGCGCGTCGAAGGAGACCGCTTTCAGCACGACACGACGAAGCAGTTCGCCGAGCGCGGCGGCGAGGAGCGCCGCCGCAAAGCAGTACTCCCACATCCGTGGCGAGCGGGTCGCGGCCGCAACCGCAGTCACCAGACTCAGCCAGACGTAGATGAGCATGAATGTGGTGAGGCACAGCGCGAGCGCCCACAGGCTGCCGACCAGCCACGAAGATTGTGGCGCTTTGCCGGCCAGCTGAAGATGCAGCAGATGCACGAGCCAGACGAATCCAGCCGTTGCCAGACAGACGACCAGCAATCGACGCTGTGCGGTCACGCCGGCATCAGCGGCCCCGGTAAGAGTGCTCCATCCAATCAAATGATCGATCACCGCAATCCAGAACAGCGGCAGCAGGCATGCCAGCGCGAAGACCAGGCTTCGGGCGTCGTTCGCGAGCGTCGGCACATAGGGAGCCGTTACGAGGCGGACGCCGACGAGACCGAACAGGATGATGAATGCGAACCCCAGCCAGCGAGCCCTCGCGGGGCGGCCCTGTGCCGTCGCCCCCGGTCCGATGTCCGCGGCGAGACTGGCAGCGATCGGGATATAGGCCGGCCAGTACCAGAGGTGATGCCACGCCACAAAGGAAGCGACCGCCGGAAGCAGCCGCGGACGGATGAACATGTCGAAGGCGAACGGACTGTAGCTCGCGATTCCGTACGCCCAGCTCAGCACGCTGAAGACCAGCAGCACAAGACGGGCAGCGAGATGAATCCAGAACATCACGGGTGCAGCTGCTCGATGAGATCGACGCGATTTGGCTGCACGCGCAGCGCGGCTTCGATCTGGCGGCGCGCTTCGTCCTTTGCGCCGCGTCGCTCGAGCAACCGCGCCAGCAATCGTCGAACGTCCGCGAATCCCGGATCGATCTTCAGCGCACGTCGATAGGCAGACTCCGCGTCTCCCAACCGACCGAGCGCTTCGTACGCGCCGCCAAGATCGGCGATGAGCTCGGCATCGGTTGGCAGCAGAGCGCTGCATTGCTCGAGCTCGGCGACGGAACTCGCGTCCGGAGCCCGGTCAGCCTCGGTCAGGCAACGGGCAGTCGAGGCTCCGGTCACCGACTGCACGGGAGCCATCGGCAACGCGACCCAATAGAGGCACAAGAGGCTGGCGGCGACTGCGATCGGCTTGTACGAAGGAGCCGCGGGTGGCGTGGGGATCTTCACGGCTTCGCCTGGGGAGACCTGTTACATGTATCGTCTAGCCGCCCGGAATCTTTATCCCTTCCAGATTCCCAGAGCCCGCCGGATGTCCACGATCTGGCCGACGTGATAGGCGGTGTGGTCGGCGACGAGCAACAGCTCGCGCAGATAGGTCTGTCCCGAACCGTGTGGAATGGTCGCGAGCAGATCGACGCGGCGATCGAGAGCGAGCCGCTGCACCGCCTTCCGGTCGCGCCTGACCGCGCCGACCGCCCGGTTCCAGGCGGCCTCGTCCTTCGGACGGGCTGAGGTTGGCCAATAGTCATCGGGCCATTTCATCTCCCGGTAGCCGGGATTCACGCAGAAGTCGAGGATATCGTGCTGAGCGAGTCGGATGTGCTCGACCACCTGCCACACCGAATGCACGAACCCCGCGGCGACAGCACCACGAGACCTCACCGGGATACCGTCGACCGCATCGTCGAAACTGACGTGAGCGCTCTTCCAGTCGAGGAAGTCCGCGAGCTGCTTTCGCAGCGCTCCGTCATCTGGTCGTACCGACTTGCCCATACAGTCGCCCTTTCGTGGTCACGCTCGAAGCGGACGTGGTCTCAGAGCACGCGTATCACGTCCGACCGCGTGATGATGAAGGTCTTGTCCGTCTTGAAATCGCGGACGAGCACTGCCGGATTCTGCGGCGTAATCATGGTCGCCAGGAGATCGACGGGCGTGGAGATGTCGACGAACGGAAAAGCCGGTTGCATGATCGACTCCACGGGGTCGTTCTTGGCCTCGGGACGGTGGCATAGCGAGTCGTAGAGGCGCGTTTCGTTCAGCGATCCGATCAGCCGCCGGTCGCGCGTGATCGAGATCTGCGAGAAATCGTGCTCGCTCATGAGCCGGAGCGCATGTTCGACCGGCTCGTCCGCCTCGATGGAACAGAGCTCGCCCGACAACTTCGCCGCCACGAGATCTCGGGCGGTCATGCCGCTCTTCTCGAGGAAGCCCTTCTCGCGCATCCAGTCGTCGTTGTACATCTTGCCGAGATACCGCGACCCATGATCGTGGAAGATCACCACAACCACGTCGTCTGCGGTGAAGTGGTCTTTCAACTGCAGCAAGCCGGCGATGGCGGAGCCGGCCGAGTTGCCCGCGAAGATGCCCTCTTCGCGCGCGATGCGGCGCGTCATGACGGCCGCGTCCTTGTCGGTCACCTTCTCGAAGTGGTCGATGACGTCGAAATCGACGTTCCGCGGCAGAAAATCTTCCCCGATTCCCTCGGTGATGTACGGATAGATTTCGTTCTTGTCGAAAATCGCAGTCTCTTTGTATTTCTTGAAGACCGATCCGTAGGTATCGATCCCCCAGACCTTGATCTTCGGATTCCGTTCCTTGAGGTATCGCCCGACGCCCGATACGGTGCCGCCGGTGCCCACGCCCACCACAAGGTGCGTCACCCGGCCGTCAGTCTGCTCCCAGATCTCCGGGCCCGTCTGCTCGTAGTGAGCCTGCGTGTTGGACGGATTGTCGTACTGGTTCGCCTTCCATGAGTGGGGGATCTCGGTCTCGAGCCGCGAGGACACCGAGTAGTACGACCGAGGATCGTCGGGGTCGACGTTGGTCGGACAGACGATCACCTCGGCGCCGAACGCTTTGAGCGCGTCGATTTTCTCCTTCGACTGCTTGTCGGTGGTGGTGAAGATGCATTTGTACCCCTTCACCACCGCCGCGATCGCCAGACCCATCCCGGTATTGCCCGAGGTCCCTTCGATGATGGTGCCGCCCGGCTTGAGAGCGCCGCTACGCTCGGCGTCCTCGATCATCTTCAGCGCCATACGGTCCTTGATCGAGTGGCCAGGGTTGAACGTTTCCAGCTTCACCAGCACCGTCGCTCTGACGAGGTCGCGCGGGATCCGATTGAGCCGGACCATGGGCGTGCGTCCGATGGCGTCGAGGATGGTTTCGCAGATTTTGTTCACAAATTAAGTCTATACTGGGCGGACTGCCCGCCGTCGTGCGGGGTCTTTTCATGATGGTGCGCCGCCGTTTCGCTCTCATCGTTGTCACAGCGCTCTTCACGCTGTCGGGCGTCGCGCTGTTCGGCCCGCGCGATCGGGTCGCGGCCGATACGCTGCCGAAGCAGCTGTCCGACCGCGCGTTCTGGCGGATGGTCACCGAGTTCTCCGAAACCGACGGGTTCTTCCGTTCCGACAATTTCATCTCGAACGAGACCACGTTTCAGGAGGTGATTCCCGAGCTGAAGAAACGGATCTCGCCCAACGGCGTGTATCTCGGTGTCGGCCCCGACCAGAATTTCACCTACATCGCGGCGCTGCGCCCCCGGATGGCGTTCATCATCGACATTCGCCGGCAGAACATGCTGCAGCACTTGATGTACAAGGCGATCATCGAGATGTCAGAGGACCGCGCCGATTTCATGTCGCGGCTGTTCTCGCGTCAGCGGCCTGCGGGGTTGCAGCGCACGGCGACGCCGGCCCAGCTGTTCGACGCCTTCAACCGCGTGTACGCGACGGAAGCGCTCTTCACCAAGAATCTCCAGGATGTCCTGACCCGGCTGGTCCGGCGTCACGGGTTCGTCCTTTCGGCCGAAGACCGCCGAAGCATCGAGTACGTGTACCGGGCCTTCTATTCGCAGGGACCGGACTTGCGATACTCCTTTCCGAGGCAGCAGGTCGGGGCGAGGTGGTTCCCGAACTACGAGGAACTGATGCAGGCGACCGACCTCGCCGGCCGCAACCACAGCTACGTGGCCACGGACGAGAACTACCGGGCGCTGCGCGAGTTCGAGCGAAACAACCTGCTGGTGCCGATCGTCGGTGATTTCGGCGGCGACAAGGCTATCCAGGCCGTCGGGCGGTACTTGCGCGAGCACGGGGCAACCGCCAACTATTTCTACACCTCGAACGTGGAGCAATACCTCTTTCAGACCGATGCGTGGCGGCGGTACTACACGAACGTGTCGACGTTGCCAATCGATGGCAACAGCACCTTCATCAGGTCGTACTTCAACATGGGCTTCAGGTTCCCCCCAGGCATCATCACACCGGACCTGCACTCGGTGCAGCTGCTCGACCCCATTTCCAGCCTGCTCGCGGCCTACAAGGCGGGCGAGTTCCAGACCTACGACGATCTGGTGGCGCGCACGAAGTATTAGGGTCGGACAAAGAGGTCAGATGTGCGGGCGCAAACCTGCGAATAACTGCGCGATCGCGCCGACGTCGAGCGGTCGCGGCGCGTCGATGAGGTGCGCCAGCGCCGCTGCCTGCCCGATGACCTCCGCCGCGCTCCAGCCGCGCGCGCGCAGGTCGCGGATGCCGGTGTCGCCGTCCGATTTGCTCAGCTTCTGCGTGGCGCCCTTCATGACCAGCGGATGGTGAAGGAATGCGGGCGGTGTCGGCCGGCCGAGCAGTCGCGCCAGCTGAATCTGGCGGCCGGTCGACGCCAGCAAATCATCACCCCTGACGACGAGCGTCACGTGTTGCAGCCAGTCGTCGACCGTGGCTGCGAACTGATAGGTCCAGTTGCCATCGCGGTCGCGGACGAGCATGTCGCCGCACTGCTGGTCCGGACGCTGTTCCTGCCATCCGTGGCGCCAGTCTTCGAAACGCTCGACCGACGGCTCGAGGCGGACGCGGAGCCCGACCCCTGGCCCTTCGGTCAGTCCTTTCCTGGCACAGGTTCCCGGATAGCGGGGCTCGTCGCTGGCGCGGCCGGGATCGAAGGCCTGTGCTCCAGACACGCGATCGGCGCTGATTTGCGAACGCGTGCAGCGGCACGCGTAGGTCAAGCCGCGCCGACGTAGGCTCTCGAGCGCCTCGTCGTACAGCTGATTTCGCTCGCGCTGCCGAACAGGCTGACCGTCGGGAACGAAGCCAAGCCACTCCAGGTCCTCCAGAATGGCGGATTCGAACTCGAGTCGGCTGCGGAATCTGTCGTGGTCTTCGATTCGCAACACCACCCGGCCAGGCGCACCGGCGCGAGCGACGCCCCAGACGTAGATCGCGTTGACAATGTGACCAAGGTGCAGGAAGCCCGTGGGCGCCGGCGCGAAGCGGGTGACGAGGGGAGTCGCCCCGCTCGATTCCACTATTGGCCGGCGCCGCCTGCGGCCTCGATTCCGGCAAGCACCGCCCGCTTGAGGTCGTCGGAGCCGACGAAGAGATCCTGGGGCAACTGCCGGAAAGCGAGCATCTCCGCGTAAATCGGCCCGCTCTGATACAGATGCGAGCCCAGTCCCGCCAGATACTGCAGCCGGAGATTCCGATCTCGATTGATCAGGGCGTCTTTCAGCCACGGCGCAAGATCCTGCGCGCTCCCTGCATACGTTGAAAACAAATCGACCGCCGAGTGGAACCCTATCTCGCTGAGGGACTGCGCCACCCTCGCGTATTCCGGGCTCTTCAGACGTGCTTCGATCATGTCGAGATCGATCTTGGTCGGCTCGACCTGCCCGAACAGCACGAGGTCGTAGCCGACGCCGTTGTAGGTGTTCCCGAACACCATCCCGTTCGGGAACGCCTCGAAGAAGGTTCCGATCTCGCTCTTCACCGCTTCGGTGTTGCTCTCGTACAGCTGCACGAACAGCGTGACGACCCCGCCGGGGTTGAGGTGCGCCTTGACGTCCTCGAAGAACTCACGGGTGTAGAGCATCGCCGCGCCGCGGACCCACGGATCCAGAGGGTCGGAAGTCAAGGCGTCGAACTTCTCGCGCGACGTCGCGACGTAATGCCGTCCATCGTCGATCCGGACACGCACTTTCGGGTTGCGGACGACGTCGAAGTTGTGCTCCGAGAAGTACGTCGACACCACTTGGGGCACGAGCGGTTCGATTTCGACAATCGTTTCCTGCTCGACGACTGGATCGATCGACACGGCGCCGGCCGTCACGCCGGCGCCGCACCCGATGACGACCACGCGCTTGGCGCTGGGGTGGACGAGCGTGGTGAGGTGGCCGAGCATGCGCTGCAAGCGCATGTCTTCGGGCTGGCTCGACGCCTGAATCTTCCCCGCGTTGTGGTAGTTGAGCACACCGTTAGGCATTCGGGAGACGGCGACGGAGGCCATCATGCCCTCGTCCTGGTAAATGATTTGATCCTGTCCGCTGCGCGTCGCCGTGTACCGGCCGTACGCGATGAGCACGCCAGGCACGGCCGGGACCGTACGCGCGAGGACGACCGAGAGGCCGGCGGCGGCCACGAGCCCTCCGGTTGTCGCCCATTGAGCGCCGTTGCTCATCGTCTCCTGATCGATCACGCCCCAGGCGAGGACCAGCAGCGCGGCGATGAGCGAGGTGACGATGAGCGCCTGCTGCGCGTGCTGACTGCCGATCCAAGCCACCAGCACCAGGCTGGCCCCGAGCGAGCCGACGATGGCACCCACCGTGTTGGCGGCATAGACGCCGCCCACAAGTCGCGCCGGGTCCTGGCCGGGAGCAGCCACAGACGCGAGCGCCAGCGGAAAGCTCGCGCCCCAGAGAATCGCGCCCGGCAGAATCGCCCACAGCGCGAGCACGAAGTCGAGCTGCATCGTGTACCACGCACTCGTCGCCATCGAGGGGTTGATGGGCCAGAAAGGCAGCGACTTCGAGATGCCGTACGCTGTCCAGGCAATGGCGGCGCACAGGCCTATCTGGCACAGGCCGAGCGCAATCCGCGGGCGCTTGAGCTCTCGTGCGACGACCGCGCCCACGCTGCTCCCGATGCCGAGTCCCAGGAGAAAGACGGCCAGAATCAGCGAGAAGGTGTAGACCGTCGCGCCAAACAGCAGCGAGAGGATGCGGGTCCATATCACTTCAGATGCCAGCGCGGTCATGCCCGAAAGGGCGATCGCGACATAGATGGCCCAGCTGCCGGCGGCGGCGTTGACGGCTTTGACATCCCCGGGTTGGGCGGCGATCTGGGTCGATGCGCCGGACGGCATTTGTCGCGCCAGAATCAATCCCAGCCCGGCGACAAGCACGTTGAGCGCGACTGCCACGTAGGTGGCGACGGCGATGTCGTAGACGCGGAGAAGGTAAAAGCCTGCCGACAGGCAGCCGACGACGGCACCGGCAATGTTGCCGCCGTAGAAGAATCCCAGCCACGACACGCCCTTCGGCGTGGTTTCAACCCAGCGCGCGACAGCCGGCAGCGTGGCGCCCATCAGCAGCGTCGGGGGCAGGAGGCAGATCGCCGCGATCAAGCCGCGGATGAACAGCCCGCTCCCCCCCGAACCGGCCCAGGCGATGTACACGCGGCCGACGAACGGCATCCCCCAGAGGATGAGCAGGCCGATTGCGCCGATGCCGGCCTCGAGTGCCCCGTAGACGCGCAGCGGGTGATGTCGAGGCGAAATCAACCGCGGCAAGAGCAGGCTCCCCAGACACATTCCTCCCATGAACGTGCCGAGCAGCACACCCAGGGAGACGACCGACGAGCCGATCACGAGCTGCAGGAGCTGGAACCAGACGATCTCGTAGATGAGCGCGGCGCAGCCGCTGCCCACGAAGAGAAGAAGCAGCACGAATCGCAAGGCCATGGGGTCGATGTCCGTTCTCCTATGGACGGCAGGTCTGGACGGCGCTCACCATGCTGGCGAGCTCGGAAGCGAGACCAAACCCGGGTGTCGCGTCGCCTGGTCGGCGGACCGATCGAATGAAGGTGCTGCTGTCATCGAGCGGCAGCGTCGCGACGTTGGCGCAGAAGGTGTACCAAAGCCCGTCCTGGCGGAGGTACTGCTCGACGTTGGAGAGGTAGAACGCCGATACCGTCGCGTTCCGATCCTTCAGATACTTCCCCACGGCGCGAATCGCCTTGGGTCCGCCGAAGTTGCCGATGAGCGGCACGACCATGTTGCGGCTCTCGAGGTCCTTCATGAACTTGAAATTGTCTTCGCTCGCCAGATAGCTGCGAGCCAGCCCGCTCTGGTCGGTGGCCGTCATCAGGTCGGCGTAATTCGGCTGATACGAGCCGCCGAAGCTGCTGGTCGAGGAGTATCGAATCGCTGGTCCGTATCGGAAGAAAGCGTTGAAGACGTACGAGATGCCGTCGAGGTTGTCCTTCGACAGGTCGAGGCCGTGCGTCTTCATCAACCGGTTCTGAATGGCGGCGAGGTTCTGCGTGTGAAGCGCCTCGTTCCGGGGCACTCTCGCGAACGCCCCGAAGATATCGGCCGCGGTCGACTTCGGGGTCAACCCGTCGGGTCGAGGGCGCGAGAAAAGCCTCGAGACGAATTCGGCGCGGTCCGCGGACAGCTCGAACAGTGCCTTGTACATCAGCTGGAGCTCGAGGTTGCCCCGGCGAACATCGACGATGAACACCATCGCTGGTCGAGTGGCGGTGATATAGGTGAAGTTCTGCTCGGGGCCCACGCCCATGTAGACGCGCCCGCGCCTGGTGGCGCGGACGAGCTCGGTCACCACATTCTGGAATCCCAGCTCGTTCGAGAGCAGGTTGTCAGACCGGAAGAACCCTTCGGGTTCGGACGACTCCGTCACGAGCTGCCAGAACTCCTGATCGCTCAGGCGCGTCGGCAGGGAGGCTGCCACCGCCCGAACGCCCGGAACAAGCGGCGCCAGGGGGCCGCTGGTGACGAGCGCCGCGCCAGTCACACTGAGCGCGAGCGCTGCGGCGGGTAAGGTAAACAGGCGCCACCTGGAGATCATCGACACGGCCTCCTATGCTTCGTAGTCGATCAGATACCGCTCTTTGCGCCGGGGACCGATGAAGGTCTTGAACTCCTCATGCACGGGGTGGACGTGATAGCCCTCGAGCGCCTCACGGGACTCCAGCTCCGCGTAAAGCACGACATCGCACGAGTCGGCGGTTCTCGAGAAATCGACGCCGCCCTCGATGTGACGCAAGCCCGGAATCCGGCCGCGCATCAGCTCGATCTTCTGGGCGATCGCCCGGGCCGTGGCCTCCCGGTCGCGGTCTTCCCGGTCGTTGAGCCGCCAGATGACAATATGCTTGATCATAGAGTCGCCGATTAGATTGTATAGCCGCTGGCGCCGTCCAAGCGGTCAGGCATAATAGTCCGCTGGGAGCCGAGATCACCAATGGCACTTATCGAGCCGGGCGGGAAGGCGCCGGCCTTCAGCCTCCAAGATCAGCGCGGCGAGACCCATCGCCTGTCGCAGTACGCCGGGCGGCCCGTTGTCCTGTACTTCTATCCGAAAGACGATACACCCGGCTGCACGAAAGAAGCCTGCGCCTTTGAAGAGAACCTGCCCAAGTTCCGGTCGGGCAAGGCGGCCGTTCTGGGCGTCAGCGTTCTCGACGTCGCGAGCAAAGCTCGTTTCGCCGATAAATACAGCCTGACGTTCCCGCTCCTTGCCGATCCCGACCACGAGGTGGCGGAAAAGTATGGGGCCTGGCAGAAGAAGACGAACTACGGGCGCAGCTACATGGGCATCGCGCGAACGACCTATCTCATTGGCCCTGACGGGAAGGTCGCCAAGCGGTGGGACCACGTCAAAGTGGACGGTCACGCCGACGCGGTGATGAAGGCCCTCAACGACCTTTGAATGTCTGGCCGAGCGATCGCCGTGCGAGACGGACACGGCGCGTCAGCATGACGAGCGCACACGGCAGCCAGATCCAGACCATCTCCGTTTGAAAGACGGCCATCCCCCGTTCCGTGAATATTCGCGTCAGGCCGATAGGGGCGACGCGAATCGGTCGCCAGGGCCAGAAGTAACGCTCGTTGCTGAAGGGCGACAGAAACGCCACTCCCAGTCCGCCGTCGGTCGCCGCGTCGAGAGCTCCGTGCGATGCCGTGCAAAGGAACAGAAACCACCAGACCGCGACACGACGGGGGAGAGGGCCGATGGCAGAGAGAACGCCGGTCGCCACGATGGCGGAGAAGACGAGCGAATGCGACAAGCCGCGGTGACCCAACAGATCTCCGTACCGCACCCCGAGCGCAAACCCCACGACATCGAGATCCGGCAGCATGGCGCACAACATCCCGGCCGCCCACAGCGCCGAGGTCCGATGTTCCCGCGCAAGCCAGCTGAACATGGTCGTGGCGACCAGCGCATGCGTGGGTACGGTCGGCATGTGAGGACTCGAGGCGGCTCTCAGACGCGCTTGGGGCCGGCGAGGCTGGCGAGCGCCTCACCGGTAAGTCGATAGACGGTCCAATCGTCCATGGGCGTCGCACCAAGGCCGCGATAGAACGCAATCGCGGATTCATTCCAGCGCAACACCGACCATTCCATGCGGAGGCAGCCTCGCGCGGCGGCAATCTGAGCGAGGTGCACCAGCAGCGCGCGGCCGATGCCCCGACTCCGCCACTCGGGGAGGACGAACACGTCCTCGAGGTACAGGCCGCGTCGCCCGAGGAACGTCGAGTAGTTGTGAAACCAGACGGCGAACCCCACGGCGTGGGCGCCAACTCGCGCGATGGCCGCTTCGGCCGACCGCGTCGGCCCGAACAACGACGCCCGGATCGCCTCTTCATCCGTCGTCACCTCGGCGCTCATCCGTTCGTATTCCGCCAATGCTTTGATGAGCGAAAGGATCAGCGGCACGTCGGATTCCGTCGCCGGTTCGATGCGAAGGTCAGGCAGGTCCATCAGCATCGTGCCGTCCGATGTCCATCGACCCAGTAAGCCCACAGGATCAGCAGCCACATGGCCGTCGCCGGAACGACGACGGCCCGCGGGCTGGGAGGCGGTGGCCCGAACACGGCGGCAGCGTACGTCACCGCGAGAAAGGCCAGCAGCGACCACAACCCCGCAGATCCGACACGGTCCCGCGCGGTCGTCGTCCTCAGGTACAAGGCGGTCCCCGCCACGAACAGAAGTCCTTCCACCAGGAGCGTGGCGGGCAATGAGTTCCACAAGCCGAAGCCCAGTCTCGTCGTCCCTCGTGGAGTCAACGGCATGTCGGGCCGATGGGCGATGACGTCGAGCACCCAGTGGCTCACGACGAGCAGAACGAGCATCAGGGAGGCGGCAGCGGTCGCACGCGTGGCGAGCCGGTACGCGAGCGCGACGAGCAAGCCCCACGCGACCAGCGCCGCCAGGCTGTGTGAGTACGGATAACTGACAAAATCGAGCGGCGTCACCACCGTCGCACCTGGTTGAATCTCCACGCGTTCCATGCCGGCGAGGACGAGCATCGGCCACAGAAGATCGGCGAACTGGCCGGCCAGAATCAAGGCGCCGAGCGAGACGGAGGGGACGGCTCGTTTCGCGCCGAGGCTCAGTGCGAAATGGCCGAGGAACATCAGCGTCGTGAAGGAAAAAGCGCCTGAGATACCGGCCTCCTGCTCGTGCCCGGCGGAGGGGACAGGAGACCGGATCCTGGCTTGAAACGGGGTCGGGCAGGTGGAATGGCCTGCGCTAGGGATTTACTTGAGATGACGGCTCACGAGCTTCGTCATCTCGAACATGTTCACGGTCGACTTACCGCCGAACACCGCCTTCAAACTGTCGTCCGCCTTGATCATCCGTTTGTTCTTCTTGTCCTGCAGTCCGTTCTTCTTGATGTACGCCCACAACTTCTTGGTGACCTCGGTCCGCGGCAACGGTTTCGTGCCGACGACCTCGCCGAGCGCCGCGCTGGGCGTCATCGGCTTCATGAATGCCGCGCTCGGTTTCCTGCTGGACTTCTTCGCTTTTTTTGCCACGTCGTCTCCTCGGCAGCTCTAGTGCGCCTAGCGCAGAGTACCACAAGCCGCGTCTTCTGCAGCCGATTTCAAGGGGAGGAATCTCGCGAATCCCCCGAAGGACCTCTCGCGTCCCGCCGTCAACTCGGTCGTTCGTCGCCCGACGGTCCGTAAATCGCCGGCACCTTGCCGCCCATGGGGCGAAGGTAAGCGGACAGTTGCCCACGGTGGTGGACCGCGTCGAACAGGATGAACCAGAGAAATTCGCCGAGGGGCTGCTCGCTTATCAAACGACCGCCGAAATACAGCTGGATCTTCCGATCCCACGCCGTATCGTCCAACTTCGAGACGCGTTCGTTCAGCTCGTTCGACCAGCGTTCGAACATCGGAATCATCTCGTCGAGCGCCGGGGGCGGTTGGATCTTCCACTCGGTCCTGAAGTCGGCCGCCGCCTCGAGACACGACTTGAGCTCCGTCGTCAGGGTCCAGACGAGCTGCTCGGCCGAAGGCGACCGGTCGTGCGGCTTGTAGGCGATCTGGTCCTTCGGCAGGGCCCGAAGGACCTTCAGAAAGACCGGGTGTTCCACAAGGCGCCGCTGAAGGAAGAGTTCGCGTGAGTTCATGGGGAGCTTGCCACTGCGGCTGCGGGAACTTTCCGCGCCACGTCGCCGACGCGAATGGTCCCTGGTTGAATGACCTTGGCGTTGATACCTCGGAGGTTCAGTTGTCGCCCGACCGGAGAATTGACGAATTTCACCGCGTCCACGCCGAAACGCGCGGCAAACTTGCCACAACCTGTGTGGGGCACCGCCGTGACCTCGACGATCGCGGATCCGATGGACAGGCGCGTTCCCGCCGGCAGATTGTCGGCGCTCAGATCGAGGTCGATGTAGAGCTGATCGCCGGCCAGCGCCCACCGATCGCGCGACCCCGCTACGAGCGCGATCACCCGCGCGTTCATGATGTTCAGCTGCATGTCCGGATGCGGATCCCCCACCCGGCTCCTGGAACCTCCCCGTTGGTTCCACGAGTCGCCCGTCAGCCCGTGAGCGACGTCGAGAGTGCCGATCTCGAGAGCTTCCCGGGCATTGACCTGCGGTCGCTTGACGATCAACTCGAGAACACCACCATCTTTCGGTGACTGGCGGATGACGTCCAGTCCCGCTTCGAACGACGACAAGGGGAGCATCTCGAGCCACACCTTAACCCAACCGCCGCCGGTAGACAACGAACTCGAAGCGGGGGTGGTCCTCGCGCCGTGCCACGCTCCATTCCTCCTCGGAAAATTCGGGAAAATACGCGTCGCCGGTGAACTGGCCTTTGATGTAGGAGAGGTACATCGTGTCGGCCAGGGGGATGGTCTGCGCGTAAATTGCCGCGCCGCCGGCGCTGAAATAATCGCCGCCGAGGCTCTTCGCCACCTGCATCGCCCGCTCAATCGACGGGACGACGATGGCCCCGTCGATGTCGGGACGGGATCGGCTGACGACGATGTTGTGCCGGCTGCTCAGGTTGTTACCGAAGATCTCGTATGACTTCCGGCCGATGATGATGGTCTTGCCCTCGATGAGGTGCAGGAAGTGATCGTACTCCTCGGGCACATTCCACGGCATCCCGTTGCCGCTGCCGATCACGCGGGACGACGACATCGCGCCCACGACAATCATCGAGGCCGGAATGCGAAAAGCCGCGGCACGAAGCGGCCGGTTTTGCGCCTGTACAGCTCGTAGTCCACGGCAAACGGACTGTTCGCGAACTTGCGTTCCTCGTGGCGCGCGGCGGCGGTGAAGTACCAGACCATCGCGCTGAGGATCAGGAGTCTCGCCACATTCATCGACATGACGGCGACCGAGGCGATCGCGAGCAGATAGCTCGAGTAAAAGGGGTTTCTGATGTACGCATACGGTCCGGCTGTCCACATCGTGGCCGGCACGTCATCGCTGAAAATGTACGAGAAGTATTGGCCACGAATCGAGCGCCGCGCCCACTCGAAGAGGGCGAGCGCGCAGGTCAGCCCGACCAATCCCGTGACGACCAGAGGTGAGCGCAGCGGGCCAGAGCGACCCCCGAAAAGGACCGCCAGGAACGACAGCGAGATCCCCTGCGATCGGAACGAAGGCGGCTTCCGGTCGACGATCGCGAACGTTCGGCTGGCGCCGACCACCATCCAGACGAAGACGCCCAGGGCGAGGCCGACGACGAAGGTGCGTGGATCGATGAGGCCATCCTCCCGCAGCCTGGTCGGGGCGTCAAGCGTGGGATAATTATCCCGGAGCCCGGTTCATCTGATGAAACGCACGGCGCGGCTGCTGCTCGTCCTGGGACTCGCCACTGCGACAACGGTCTCGGCATTCCAGGGATTTCGCGGCGAGCCCTATCCCACCGACGTCGACTACGACGGCCGCTTCACCTTTCTGCGCCTGCGCTGGAAAGTCGGGTCGTTGCGATCAGGGAGCATGACCAGCGCCTGGAATCACGATTATCCGCGGGCCGAGCAGCATCTCGCGCAGATCCTCAAGGAAGTGACGCTGCTCGACGCGCGGACGGACGGCGCCCGCGTTCTGCACCTTGACGATCCCGAGCTGTTCAGGTATCCGATCGCCTACATGTGGGAACCTGGGTTCTGGACCATGACCGACGTGGAAGCCGTGCGGTTCCGCGAGTATTTGCAGAAGGGCGGCTTCGCCATCTTCGATGACTTCGACACGGTCCACTGGACCAATTACGAAACACAGATGCGGCGCATCCTTCCAGAAGCCCAGTTCGTCGAGCTGGACGAGTCGAGCCCGGTGTTCGATTCGTTCTTTCGGATGGAGACGATCTACTTTCCATCTCCGGGCATGAGCATCAGGCCGACCTATTACGGCATCTACGAGGACAACGATCCCACCAAACGATTGATGGTGATCGCCAACTACAATGCCGACGTGGCCGAGTACTGGGAGTGGTCTGCCGAAGGGTTCTTACCGGTCGACACGTCGAACGAGGCGTACAAGCTGGGAGTGAACTACATGATGTACGGCATGACGCACTAGATCGATCGGCCACGAAATCACGAGAACGAAGAGCATTCGCTTGTTTCTCTTTCGTGATTCCGTGGCTTCGTGGCGGCCCGGTATGAGAGCGCTGCAAACGCTGGGGCTCCGCGCCGCGCGGCTCGTCGGCCACGCCCTCGTACTGAACCGTCCTCTCGTCTGCCTCCAGCGTCCCGCATGAACTCCAGCAGCGCGGCGGGCGTCATCACCGGCCGGGTGAAAGCTTCTTCAGCACCTGAATCTGACCGGCGTGGTACAGGTCGTGCGCCGCAACACCGGACAGCAGCGAGACGTTGCTGACCTTGCTGCCCGGTGGGGTCTGTCTCAGACCCTTGGGCGACAGCCCTTTCACGGCTTCGCGCAGCAGACCGTGCATCTGGTCGAGCAGAAGCCGATCCGACCGCCAGGCCGCTTCGTTCGTCCCGTGTGGCATCGGCCGCGGAAACCAGTTCGACCCTTTGATCGGAAAGGATCCGCGCGTGCGACCGGTGAGACGACGCCATGCCGCGTACTTCCAGTAGGCGGCGTGAACGGTGAGTTCCCAGATGTTGTGGCGACCCGGGGCCGGTCGCCACGCCGCCTGCTTCGCGCTCACGCGCCGGATCGAGCCGCGCAGGTTCGTGCCATGCCACGACACGTGGTCGTAAGCCTGATCGAGAATCGCCAGGAGGAGGGCCGTCTCGCCGGACGGCGCGGACGCCGACCCAGCCGCCACGGTCGCGCCGCTCACGCGGGCAGCTCCTGAGGCTCTGACGTGAGCGTCCGCCACACGATTTTCCACCCGTCCCCGGTTCGGGCGAACACCAGGATGTCGAAGCCCTTCTCACTGTAGGTCGTGCCCTCAATCTCGTACACGATACCGAACGGGCAGACCGCGACGGCTGTATCGTCGATCACATCGACGCGGGGCGTACCTGGCGAGAACTGCGTGGTGTTGGCGACCTCCGAGTACTGACGGAACGAGGCCACGTAAGCGGCGCGGCCCATTACCCGGGCATCCTGCCCCGGTGGCGCCATCACGACGTGGTCGGCGACGTACTGGCCGATCGCGTCGTAATTTCCCCCACGCCACGCGTCGTTGATCGCCGCCACGATCCGCCGGATTTCACGAACATCTTCCATACGCCGCAACCACGGTGGACAGCTCTGAATGCGACGAGGGCGGCCCGCACCGAAGAGAGCCGCCCTCGTTGTCGATAGGGATGCCGTGAGACTACTTGGCCAACGCGAGCCCGTCGACCATGACCTCGAGGCGGTGGTTCACGCGGAAACCATAGAGCCCATCGGTCTTGGCCGTCGCGCCGCTCTTCGGGGTGGAATGCACCACGGTGCCGTTGACGACGTAGTCAACCTTGTCGGCCTGCACCCGCACTTCGAGCGCGTTGACGGAACTGCCATTGGCCCCGGGCTTCCGCACGGCGGCGTTGACGTTCCGGGCGACGTCGTTCGTCGTGGCGTCACCCGCCCGCTGTTTGATGAGATAGCTCCCATCCTGTGCCACCAGGAAATAGATGTAGGTCTGCTGCGGCCCGTCCAGACTGCTGCCGCCGAACACGAGGCCGTAATAGTTCGTGTGGTCGCTCGGTTTGACGAGCGTGAAGTTCCCTTTCAGCGTGTAGTTTCCCGCTGCGTTGTTGGCCGGGTTCCAGTACACGGCGGCCTGCGGGTTGATGGCGTGGAACCCGGAGCCCATGGCCATGAACTGAACATTGCCCGCCGCATCAGGATCTGACGCGGTGGTGCTCCGATCGATGCGCAGCTTCCAGCCTTTTGTGGTCTGCGCAGCCAGCGGAACCGTGATGAGCAGAGCGATTGCAGCGAAATATGCGAAACGTTTCATATCCAAGCTCCTCGGTAACAGATCCATTCGATGATACCCCGTGCCACAAAAGGGGTCGTACCCCTTTTTTCGGTTCATGCGGGTGGTTCCGCGAGTGCCCGCCAGGCCTGTTCCGCCTGCCAGAGGTGGCGATGCTCATGGCGCGGCAGGATCGTCAGCGCGGCAAAGAGGTTGTACTTCAGCCGCGCGTTGAACGGCGACGGGATCTTGACCCGATCGATCGGCAGACCGTCCGCATTGTTGACGCGAGCGAGCAACTCACGCTGCAGCCGCTCGAATTGGGCAACAAGCTCTGTCGGCGCCTCCTCACCTGAGGGCACGAATGCCGCCGTCGTTCTCGTCCGTATCCGCGCCGGCGGCCCCATCGTCTTCCACAGCAGCCACCCCGCGAGATCCCGATGGAAGCGGCCAGGTGCCGGGCCACCGCTCGTTCGGGCCCGGGCGAGACCGTCGTCCAGCAGCGGCAGGTAGGCGCGCGAGGTCAGGTTCAGGTGCGCAATGCATTCTGCGACCGACCACCGTGCCGGATCGGGGCGGCGCGACCAGGCCGGCTCGGGAACGTCAGCGATGAGCCAGCGGAGACGGTCGCTGGCCGCGTCGAACTCGTCACAGATGGCACGAAGCTGCGGATGGAGAGCGGTATCCCCCACTACTGAATCTTCACGCGCTTCCCGAACTGCTGGTTCTCGTTGCAGATGAACTCGATGAGATCCGAGCCGTCCGGCAGCAGCCGCTCGTCGATTCTCACCGTGAACGGACGTGTGTAGGCCTTCGCATCGTTGACCGTCAACTCGATGTCGATCTGCCCGTAGTTCACCCGCCGGATTCGCTCCGACACCGTGGCCGCATCGGTGATCGGGCTGCCCCTCGCGTCGAGCCACCCGCCGTCTCGGTAGTTGTTGGTTTCAACGAGCAGGGTGTCGCCATCCCATCGCCCTACTGAATACCCGAACCAGTTCGGCTGCGGATCTCCCATCGGCGGGAGCGAACGGCCGTCGGTGTAGATGGTGCGGATGCCGTAGTTCGTCTCATAGATGATGTAGACCGCTCGAGGGGTCTGGACGATCTTGAACGGCTGCGGATCCAGGTGAAGCTGCAGCGTGCTCTCCGGAAGACAGAGACCATCCGGGTTTTCCTTGCTGAACTCCCCGGATCGCTTTCTCTGGAGCTCTCTTGCCCACCCCTGGAACGGCAGGTCGTCCTTGAAGCCGATGCCCGTGTTGCCGAACCGCGCCAGCGGCGGCCGCCCCGGGTCGCCGGTGGGATCGCCGAGCGCCTCCGCCTGCCACACGCCGGACAAATCCGGCCTGCCGTCGGCGGTTCGAGGCGCCGGCGCGGTCAGATTCAGCGTGCCGGCCGGCGTTCGGGGTGCGTTCGCGTAGGGATACAGCGGCCACTGAGCGGACAGCGTTGTCGTCAGCGCGGCCGTCGCCGCGACCACCGAGACCGGGAACGAGCGCTTCATGCCGTCCTCCTTGCTCAGGCTGGCATCCTGTCTAGGCCGGGGCTCCGCCCCGGACCCCGGCTCGGTCGCTTGCGGGGCCCACGCCCCGCTCCCTCGCGTGCGCGCTCTGCGCGCCAGCGGCGGTCAGCCGGCCTTCAGTCGCTGCGCACCATCGATTCTGCCCAGGCCGCGGTCGAACGTCCCAAGCGGAAAGTGTCCCGCCGTCCGAGCGACCTCCACCATGAGACAATCGGCGACGTTGGTGTCAACGGCCCGTATGACGCTTCTTGATGTACCGACGGATGCCGTTTTTCATCTCTTCGGTGGTTCGCCGTCTTGGCGTCTTCGAGAACAGAACGTGATGAATGTCGTCGGACGAGTATCGACCGGCCTTCCGTACGATGACCCGGTCACCATCCTCATCCCACTCGAGC
This sequence comes from Vicinamibacterales bacterium, assembly GCA_035537875.1. Lineage (GTDB taxonomy): Bacteria > Acidobacteriota > Vicinamibacteria > Vicinamibacterales > CAVVIG01 > DATLLJ01. Next base: position 109,274 of record DATLLJ010000002.1, read on the forward strand.
ACCGAGCCCGGACCAACGCCCAACCGCTGGCGCATCTTCGCGGGAACCGAGACCTGGCCTTGAGCCGTGACCTTCGAATGCGCGAGCGCCATGAATCCAAATTACCACGGTAATGAGCGCGATGGATTCGTGCCTGTCCGACGTCACCCGACCAATCTCACAAATCCCGCCACAAAGACAGGAAATCACGGAAGAAAACCAAACGAATGCTTCGTGTTTGTGAGATGCCCAGACAACGTGTCCGGCGGCGAGGCGCCCCTGCGTTAATTCGCCGATCCGCCCGTCGCCCACATCTGCCTCAGACGCTCACGATCGACACGCCTCCCCCGCAGGTACACCTCCGAGATCCGTCGCGTGTTCCGGATGTCGTCGAGCGGGTTGGCGTCGAGGACGACGAAGTCGGCGCTCTTGCCCGGAGCAACCATCCCGAGATCGTCCTGTCCGAGAATCTCCGCCGACGTCCTGGTCGCCGCCACCAGCACCTTCGCCGGCGGGATGCCCGCCATCACCATGTTCTCGAGCTCCGCATGCATCGTCCACCCGATGAACTGATCGCCCTGCTGGCCGCCGCCGTCGGTGCCGACGCCGATCTTCACGCCGGCCTCGCTCAGCCGCCTGATGCCGCGCGCGAGGCGATCCCAGGTCTCCTGCGCCCGCGCGAGCTGCTCGGGATTCCGGATGGGGAAGCGGCCCTGGAGGCGCTCGATCTGCTCGGGCCTCACGGTCTCGAGAATGAGCGGATGCACGGGATCGAGCCACGGCGCGTAGACCGCGCGACGGGGACCGCCGAGCGCCGACAGCACCCCCACATTCGGATGCTCTTTGAACAGCGCCACCAGCTCGTCGTCCACGTCGCTGATCATGTGCGCGAAGACGTCGATGCCGGCGCGCAGCAGGTCCTTCGCCACCTTCAGATCTGTCGCGTGGACGGCGACGCGAAGACCGTTCTTGTGCGCTTCGTCGAAGATCGCCGTGTAGAGATCGGGCGTGAGCGGTTTGATGGCGCCGCCGCGATCGTCCACCCACGTCTTGACCAGCTTGACCTTCCGCGGCACGAGCTCCTGCACCGAGGCGCGGGCGCCAGCCGCGGTCGTGATCGGAAACGCAGCCTGACGCATGTTGTCGGGACTGATTTCATCGAGCGGCGAGAGCCCGCGTCCTGCCGTGAGAAATCGCGCGGCGTCGGGGTGCGTGCCCGACATGATCTCGTCACGAATCTGGAACGGCAGCTCGCCGAAATCGCTCCCCATCGCCTGACTCGCGGCCACGCCGAAGTACGCGAAGCGGTACATGTGATCGAGGATGTTCTCGCGGGTGTAGTTCATCGCCCCGCTCGTGATGTTCTTCATGTAGCCGATGTGGGAGTGCCCGTCGACGAGCGCAGGAATCACGGTCTTGCCGGTCAGATCGACGCGCGTCGCGCCAGCCGGAGCCGGCACCTCTCCGCGGCGTCCGACCCGCGTGAAGCCACCGTTCTCCACGAGGAACGCCGAGCTCTCGATTGGCGCAGCGCCATCGCCGGTGATGAGACGGGCGCCCTCGTAGAGGACCGGTGGAGGAGCCGCCCCTCTCTGGGCTGATGCGGGCGCCAGCGCGGCCGCGGCGAGGAGCAGGCCACCGACGATCGGAAGTGTCAGCCGGCGCATGAGCCCTCCTGGCGTGCAACACGGAGCGGGACAGGCAGCATCCTAGCACCGAGTCGGAGGTCAATCGAGAGTCATCGTCACATTCGAGACGATAACAACGTCAGGGCCGTCTGGCGGTTGCATCAGCAGCTGTTCACAGGGCTGGTGTTTTTCCGACTAGCGGCGGGTGATCGGCGACAACACCGTGAACCTGCCGCGGCGCGGCAGCCTGTAGATAGCGAAGTGGCGGTCGAAGGTGACGATGCGCGTGAGCCCCTCGCGCTCGGCGGCGCAGACGAGTGCGGCATCGGCGAAATCCATGGGCACGTCGTGGTACTTCTGCATCAGTTGTTTGATGCGCGCCACGTCGGGTGCATCCAGGGCGATCAATTTCAGAATGCCATCGGCCACCATGTCGCACAGCGCCTCCGGTCCACGCCAGCCGTCAGCCAGCAGGTGCATCGCTTCAGTCAGCGCGGGCCACACCGTCACGAGCGGCTCACGAATCCTTTTCAACGTCTCGACACAGCGCTCGTGCGCGGCATCGTCGCGGTCGAGGAGCGCGATGAGGGCGCTCGCGTCAACGAGGACGTCGCGCACGATGCTTTCGTTGCAGCAGTGCCCGATATTTCGCGTGGGTCTGCTTCGAGTAATTCGCGCCGCCGGTGCTGATGGTGCCGATGAAGGGTTTCAGGCGGTCGAAGGCGGACTCGCCAGGTGCAGGGACCGCGTCACGGTCTGGCGCGTACTGCGCCACCGCCTCGCGCACGACTGCTGATTTCGATCGGCCGGTGGCGGCGGTGAGCTTGCGGATCCTGGCTTCGGTGTCGGGATCCAGGCGCAGGCTGAAAGGCATCGAGATGTCCTACATCATAGTAGGACACTGACGATTACGCGGTCAAGGTGGCGGCCAATGAGGCCCGCAATCCGCCCCAGCCCCGCTGAACGTCATCACCCTCATGCCCGAGGGTCGCTCTGGATACACGCGCCGACCTCTCCCAGCCGGGGCGCGGCCCACCTGTGAGCCGCGTCCGGGGCTGGCGGCCGACGGTGAGTCGAAATGGCTTCTGATAAGATGCCAGCCGGCCGGAGGTCGTCCTCCACGACGATCGGCAGCCGATTCGCGCATTACGAGATCACGGCTCATCTCGGCTCTGGCGGCATGGGCGACGTCTGTCAGGCCCTCGACACGAAGCTGGGTCGTCTCGTGGCGATCAAGCTGCTGCCCGAGGCCTTTGCCCTCGATCCCGACCGTGTCGCGCGATTCGACCGCGAAGCGCGCGCGCTGGCGTCGCTCAATCATCCTCATATCGCGACGATCTACGGGCTGGAGGAATCAGCCGAGCAGCCGCGTGGCCGCAAGTTTCTCGTGATGGAGCTCGTCGTGGGGCCGACCCTTCACGACATGATCGCGGGCTCCGGGCAGGGCCTTCCCGCCCCAGAGGCGCTGCGCATCGCGCAGAAGATCGCCGAAGCGCTCGAGGCCGCGCACGAGAAAGGGATCGTGCACCGCGACCTGAAACCCGCGAACATCAGGGTCTCGGCCGATGGTCAGGTGAAGGTCCTCGACTTCGGCCTGGCGAAGGCGTTCTCCGGCGAGGCTGACGCGAACCTGTCGAACTCGCCGACGCTCAGCCTGGCGGCAACGCAGGCAGGCATCATCCTCGGCACCGCGGCCTACATGTCCCCCGAGCAGCCGAAGGGCGCGAAGGCGGACCACCGCAGCGACGTGTTCTCGTTCGGATGCGTGCTGTACGAGATGCTCACCGCACGACAGGCCTTCCAGGGCGAGACCACCTCGGACATCCTCGCGTCGGTGCTCGCCCGGGAGCCCGACTTAACCCGGCTCCCTCCGGATCTGAATTCGAGACTCCACGACCTCCTGCGTCGTTGTCTGGAGAAGCCACCCAGGCGCCGCTGGCAGGCCGTGGGCGACCTGCGGATGGAGCTCGAGGTCATCGCGCCGGAGCCGTACTGCAAGCCGGATGTCGCGCGGACCGCCGCGCCCCAGGCGCCCGGGCGGACGGCGCTTGCCTGGGTCTTGCGCGCGGCGACGGCACTGTTGGTCGTCGCCCTCGCGATACCAGCGCTTCTCTACTTCCGGCGAGCCGACGCGGGCCGCGACGCCGTCCGGTTTCTCGTCGCCGTGCCGGACATGCCGAACCCGCTGCTGACAACGATCTCTCCCGACGGCCGGAAGGTGGCATTCGTCGCGGCCGGCGAGGGCGGCGCGCCGCAGTTATTCGTGCGACCGCTCGAGTCGGTCACGGCGGAGCGACTGGCCGGCACGGAGGGAGCCACGAACCCGTTCTGGTCGCCGGACAGCCGCTTCATTGCGTTTACCGCGGGTGACGTAGGCAGGGGTGGGACGCTCAAGTAAATCGAAGCGACGGGCGGTGCGCCTCAGACGATCGCGTCGTTGGAATCGTCCATCCCCTCACGCGTGACGAGTTTCGGCGCCGGCACCTGGAACGACGAGGGCGTGATCGTGTTCTCGAACAGAGGCCGCCTCCATCGGGTGTCGGCCGCCGGGGGCGCGCCCGTGGTGATCAGCGACTTGGACGAGTCGCTTGAAGAGACCGTGCACAACTGGCCCCATTTCCTGCCCGATGGGCGTCACTACCTGTACCTCGCCTGGAGCAACAGACCTGAACATCGAGCCATCTACGTCGGCGAGCTCGACGCTCCAGGACGGCAGCGCCTCGCCGCGTCTGAGTCGATGGCCGTCTTCTCGATGCCGGGCTATTTGCTCTTCCAGCGTCAGGGCGCGCTGTTCGCGCAAGCCTTCGATGCGACGGACTTGACTCTCCAGGGGGAGCCGATTCGCGTCGCGGAAGACGTGGCATTCGATCCGGGGAATGGTCAGGCAGCGTTCGCCGCCTCTCGGAACGGTGTGCTGACCCATCGCGGCGGCGGCGCATCGGGCACGTCAGTCAGTTCGTGTGGTTCGATCGAACCGGAAAGCGGCTGGGCGAGGCGGGGCGCCCTGACCTTTACGCCGCAGAGTTCGACTTGTCTCCGGATGGCCGGCAGATCGCTGCCCCCGTGCCCGACCCCACGGCATCGCGCCGCGATATCTGGGTCATCGACTGGGTCCGCGACGTGAGGACCCGAGTCACGTCTGCCAGCTCCGCCGGGCGACCAGGCGGTCCGCTGTGGTCGCACGATGGGCTCCGGGTCGCTTTCAATCGTCAGACGGATCAGTCCGACGTAATGGAAAGAGCCGCGACCGGCGACGAGACGGTCGTTGTCGGTGGACCCGATAACGACATCGCCGAAGAGTGGTCCAAAGATAGCCGTTACATGGTGCTCTTCCATCGTCCGGTGTCGGAGAGCCAAGTCACGTGGCAGGCGCTTCCTCTCTTCGGCGACCGCAAACCGTTTTCGATTGACGTGACACCGAGGGTCTCAAACGATGAGCCGGAGTTCTCCTTCGATGGAAGGTGGCTGGCGTATAACTCCGAAGAGTCAGGCACGACGCAGGTCCACGTGATGTCCTTTCCAGCCGCCGACCAGAAACGTCAGCTCTCCATCGACGGCGGCGCCCAACCGCAGTGGAGGCGGGACGGACGGGAGCTTTACTATGTGGACCTCGACGGGAACCTCATGGCCGTCGACATCGCGGCCGATTCCCGAATCGATTCCGGCAGGCCGCGCGCACTGTTCAGGACCGGGCTGAGTGTCCAAACATTCGCGAGACAGTACGCGGCGACCTCGGACGGCCAGCGGTTCCTCGTCCTGCTGCCCGTCGCCGAGGCGACGCCGACGCCGATTACCGTGGTCGTCAACTGGATGGCCGCAATCGGACGATAGGAAGATTGGGTCTCAGGCCTCTTGCGGTGAGCATAACGCGCGTCCCTACAGAGTGGACGGGAGCCGGCCCGTAGTACGATGGCGAGGTGAGCGAGATCGTTTATCTTGACATCTGCTGCTTCAAGCGGCCGTTCGATGACGCATCTGTCGAGCGGGTGCACAGAGAGGCCGAGGCGGTGGCTGCCATTCTGGATGCGGCGCAGGCGGGCGCCGTTCAGCTGGTGCATTCGCCCGCTCACGACTTCGAGAACGAGCGAAACCCCCGTGAAGATCGCCGCCTGGCAACGCGTTTGTGGTTGAGCGCGGCGATGAAACGTGTCTCGTCGAGCGCCGCGGTGGCCGCACGGGCTCGCGAGCTTGTTGGCGTCGGTTTCGCGCCTCTCGCTGCACTGCACCTGGCCTTCGCCGAGCACGCGGCGGCACGCTGGTTCGTCACGACGGACGACCGGCTCCAGAAGCGAGCGGTGACCGAGCGCCAGAGGTTACGAGTCGAGGTGCTCAGGCCCGATCAGCTTCCACTCGAGACGGGAGGGGACGCCGCATGAGCACGCCAGCCCGGATGTCGCTGTATCAGATCCGGATGGAAGGATGGAAAGCGCTCACCGAGCGGCTCGGACCAGCGGGCGCGATGCGCTTCATGATGCAGTACGATCCCGGTCATGGGGATTACGCCAAGGAGCGGTACGCCATCTTCGCTGACCTGACCATCGACGACCTCCTTGGTTTCATTGAGAGAACCAGCACCGGCACCCCCGATCGGTGAATCGTCCGCCATGACCGTTCGCGGCGTTCCCTGGTGACCCCGCTGAAGTCGTCTACGCTGGCATTTTCATCTGCTGCAATACCGTGCGACCAAGCAGGCCATACGAATTTCCCAGGCGCTCCTGAACCTCGAAATGGTTGCAGCCTTCCAGCACGATGAAGGTCACGGGCGTGCCCGCGGCCTTGAGCACGGCAGCGAATTCCCGGTTCTGCAGGCATGTGCGTCTGCATCTACTGAGCGAACGCCGGCGCGCCGACAAGGACCGCCGCAGCCGCCGCCACCGGGCCACTGAGCAATGCGCGCCGTGTGATGCGCCCGTCGCGAATCCCTTCGAGTCGCTTCAAGGCTGCCTCCCTCGATTGATTCGTGTCGCCCCAACGGGCGGCGCTCAGCCGCGGGCCGCGCGAGAGGCCTTCCGCGACTCGAGCTTGCGCCTCCGACGCCTCGTCGGCTGCAGCGCCCCGTGAGACCGCGCTCCGGAGGAACCCAATCCCCGCCATTCCCGGGCAACTCGATCGGCCAAGAAGACCTTCAGGAGCGATTGATATGGCACGTCCTGCCGGTTGGCGAGTGCCTTGAGATCGGCGAGGAGGCCAGCTGGCAGGCGGACCGAGATCGTCTCCGTTGATGGCTTGAGATTCGGAAATCGCACAGGCCGGGCCGACGACCAATCGACGTAGTCCGCGGAATCGTGCGTCTCCCAGAAACGGCGTTCTTCCGCCTCACTTCTGAATGTCGGAATTGGCCTGGGCCTGTGCTTCGACTTGGCCATAGATCCTGCGCTCCGCCTTGCTCATCGTATCCCTGAAGTCTATGCGCCACGGGTTCGATAGAAGGCGATCATGTCGAGGCTCTTGGGTGGCGCCGCTCCCAGCTGCCTCAACATCGTCACGATCTGCCCTCGATGGTAGGACGCGTGGTTGACGACGTGCTGCGCCATCTGCCAGAACGGGGATGCGCCGGCCGTCCCGTTGAGCAGCGTGTACTGCAAGACGCGATCGACGCCGCTCTCGTCGAGACCAGCCACATACGCCCGCATCTTGCCCTCGTGCTCGACCCAGGCGCGTCGAAGGCTCGCCAGATCAGGAAACAGGTCCGCCGACAGCAACGCTGTCGGCGAGTGACCCATCCACCGCGAATGCCACGCCCACTCGGCCGCGTAGATGTGCGCCAGCGTGTCGCGAACCGAACGGAAGCTGCTGCCGAGATCGCGCGTGAACTGCTCGGGCGTCAGAGCCTCGACCGCCTCCAGCAACCGGTCTCTTGCCCAGTAGTGGTAGTCGAACAGCAGCTCGAGATCGCGATGGTCAGGCATGGTTCATGGCCAGCGCGCCAGCATCTGACGCAGCTCGTCGCGGTGATTGGTTTCGTCGGCAATCAGCGTATCGAACTCCGCGGCCAGGCCCGGCTCGCCGGCAGCCTCCGCCTGCTTCCGTCGCACCACGTAGCGGTCGATGGTTTCGAGCTCCGCCTTGAGCGCCGCCTGAAGCATCGCCTTGGCTTCTGCCACCACTGGCACGGGCGCGGGATTCGACGCGGGGGTGCCGCCGAGGGCCGCAATCTTGTCGGCGAGGATCTGGGCGTGAGTCAGCTCCTCCGGAATCTCGTTGGCAAAGAACGTTCGGAGCTCTTGACGATAGGGGCCTTGCACCATGCTCGCATAGATGCGGTACATGATGACGGCTTGAAACTCTCCCTTCAGATCTTCGTTGAGCCCTTCGATCAGCTGTTGCTTCGGGTCGTCGGCCACGGCATCTCCCTTCCCCTGGCTGATTCAAAGGTGGGATGTTAACAGATCAGCAATCGGGAGAGCGCCGGCGCGCGGAGCGTGAAAACGCGTGCAAGCAATTTCACGCTGACGCCTTCGTGCGCTTGTCGTGAAGCCACCACGGGAATCACGACGCTCGAACAGTGTGCAAGCGGGTCAGCCGGGCGCCACATACTGCACAGTTCTTCCCGTTTACACACAGCCCGCGTCCCTTCGCCTCGTTCGAACCACATGCTACTATTGAACTCCCCCTTCAATCCGGCACAGCCCGCGCGCGATTGCGCGAGACGCTCGTTCCATGGATAGACCGGGATACGGTATGCGACGCAGGAGATCTGGTCGAGTTGCCTTTGTGTTGGCGATCGTGGGCATCGCCGGGCTGGCGCTGCGCGTTGAATCGGTGGCACTCGACGCGCAGGAAGTATTCCGCAGCGCGGTCGACCTGGTGACGATTCAGGCGTCGGTGCGTGACGAGAAGGGCCGTGTCATCCGCGGGCTGACCTCGGCTGACTTCGAGGTACGCGACAACGGCCAGCTGCAGCCGGTTCTCGAGCTTCGCGCGGATCTCCAGTCCCCCGTCACGATTGCCATCCTCGTCGATATGAGCGGCAGCATGAAGGTGGGCACGAAGATCGCCATGGCGCGACAGGTCTTCCAGTCGATGCTCAGGCAGCTCCGGGACAACGTGGATGCCGTGGCGCTGTATGCGTTCGACTCGTCGCTGCACGAGCGCGTCGGGTTCACCACCGATATGAGCCGTCTGGACGGCGCACTCGCGGACTTCGACCCCTTCGGCTCGACGTCTCTGTACGATGCGGCCGCCGCAACCGCGCGGGAGCTCGCCGTACGCCCCGCCAGCCATCGGGCGATCGTCATCCTGACAGACGGCGTCGACACCAGCAGCCAGCTTTCAGCGACCGAAGTGTCGGGCCTGGCGAGCTCCATCGACGTCCCCGTCTATGTCGTCGCCACCGTGCCGGCCTTGGATCACCGGCAGATGCTCGAGACCGCCGAGCGGACGCCGCTCGCGTCCGACGGCGCCGATCTGCGCGATCTCGCGACCTGGACAGGCGGACAACTCGTTTTCGCTACGACACTTAGCGAGACTGTCTTCGCAGCCTCGAGCATCCTCGACGAGCTCCGGCAGCAATATGTGCTGGCCATCGAAGCGGCCAACGTCCGCGAATGGCGAAGGCTCGATGTCCGTGTGAAGAACTCCTCGGCAAAGGTCAAGGCCCGAAGCGGCTATTTTGGCGGGTAGGTAACTCCGCTGGATCCGCCTCGGCGCATCAGTTATAAGATCCCAAGAGGGTCATTATGCGGGGGGTTCCCTTTGCCGTCGGCGCCGCCATCCTGGGTGCGGTTTGCCTCGCCTCGCTGACGCCGGGCACCGTCGTTTACGCGCACCATTCGATCGCCGGCATCTACGACGACAGTCATCCGGTCACGGTCGAGGGCGTCGTGACCCGTTTCAGGTTCGTCGACCCGCACCCTTTCCTCGTGATGGAAGTCAAGGACGGCCACGGCAAACCACAGCGGTGGACGATGGAGATGGACAACCGCTGGGAACTTGCGGAGCTCGGATTCCGGACCGAGACGCTCAAGCCTGGCGATCGGCTCGTGGTGCTCGGAAGCCTCGCTCGCCGGCAGCCACACAGCCTCTATATCCGGAAGCTCGATCGTCCGGCCGACGGGTTCACTTACCAGCACCACCCGTAAGCACCGCACCCACCTCGCGCGTTCCGCCTCTCAACGCGGCAGCCTGGATTTCCAGTAGTCCCACGAGCGCTCGTAGTCCTGCGGTGAATTCTTCGCCTGATCGGCATCGAGGTACCGGACGTTCCCAGCGCCGAGCTGCATCGCCTGCCACTGGAGCCTGGCGTTCATGTTGAGATAGTACGACTTGCCCACGACAAGGTGCAGCGATGTGGCGGCAATTGCTGCCCCGTGTCCCTGCATGAGAACCGCGGAGGCACTCCCGAGGGTCTGCGCCAGAGCGCGACCCAGGTCGTTGCTCCGCACCAGCATGTCTGTTCCACCAGCCTTTTTGATATCCCATACCGGCACGCCCTCGCCGATGAAGTAACCCATGTGGTACATAGGGCGCATCGGCACTGACACGGCGCCAAACGGAATGACTTCCGGACAGTGGCAGTGCACGACCGCCATGACGTCGGGCCGCGCGCGATAGATCGCGCCGTGGATGAAGCGCTCAATGTACCCGGCGGCTGCACTCTTGGTGACCGGCTCACTGTCGAGGTCGTACTCCGTGATGTCAGCGGCCGTCACGAGGCCGGGGGCTCCGGCACGCGCCAGCAGGTAGCGGGTGGCATCAGCCGGATTCCTGACGCTCACATGTCCGTACCCGTCCAGGACACCCTCGTTCGCGAGAATGCGGTTCGCCAACACGAGCTCGTCGATGAGAGTCTGGCGGCTCGGCGCGGGTGGCGCCTGAGCCAGAACTGGCGCGGCAAGGGCGAGCACGGCGGCCGAAAAGAGCCGGGCGGTGGGGAATTTCCTCATGGCTGTCACCTCGATGTGGGTCGTTCATCGACAATCGAATATTCCATGTAGTTCGAACGCGGAGATTCTGGCTCATCTGCGGGCCTCTCGGCATCTCGAAATCCCAGATTCGAGTAAAGCGCGATGGCCGGCCTGTTTTCCTGATCCACGTTGAGGCTCACGCGCTCGTACCAATCGCGTCGCGCCCTGGCGATGAGGCCGTTGACCAGCGCCGCGCCGTACCCGCTGCGGCGACGATCGGGCGCCACGATGATGCGAGCCAGATGCACCCGGCTCGCCCCGCGGGTCACCAGCTGGCCAAACGCGACGAGCTCGTCGTGGTCGGCCAGTGAAAAGGCGTTCGACTCTGAGAACCCGATCGTGCCGGGCAATGTTGTGCGGTCAAGGGGGAACCGTACGCGCCAGCCCGCCCACAACTCGCACTCTCTGGCTGAGGCGATCCAGGAAGCCACGATGTCGAGGTCCGACAGCGTCGCCGGGCGCAGCGTTCCTCGTGAGTCAACCAATGACCACCGCCTCGAGCCTACGGGATTGGCCCGATCATGCAGCGCCTTGTCACTGTCGCAGCCGTACGCCCGCGAGTCGCGCGACAGCCGCAAGCGTGGTCTGTGCCGCGTTCAGCCCGAGGCGAAAGTCGGCGTCCGAGAACGTCGCATACCGATCCGTGGGCTGGTGCCAGTGCGGATCCCATCCCGCGCCGATGTGCATCCCCCGCTCGTTCTCGCGAAGACTGATTGACGGGACCAGGTTCATGAACGGCGTCGAATCGGTATTCGTCATGTGGTGGCCTACCGCCGCGGGGTAATCGGTGGCAAACTTTTCGTTGGCGTCCCGGAAGACGAACGCGAGCGCCCGCGCCTCGTCAGCGAACTTCGATGCCGATTGATACTCGATATTGACGTCGGCCTCGGGGCGCTGCTCGCGGCTGAACGATCCGTCGGCCCGCGGCATGCCGTGATCCCACAACATCATGTCGTGCTGAATCATGGCGAGCCATTTCGGCTCCGGGTAACGGCCCGATCCTGGCGGGTCCTCCTGCCCCTGCAGAGGCGCGCGCTGTTCAACGTACGCGATTGAACCCTGGTAGCCGGTTTCCTCGTTGTTCCAGAGGGCGAATCGAATCGACCGGTCTACCTCGACGTCTGGACCGCCGAACACCCTGGCGAGCTCCATGACGAGCGCGGTGCCCGAACCGTTGTCGTTGGCCGCCTCTCCCCACCCATGACCGTCCATGTGGGCGCCCACGATGAACATTTCGTCGGGTCGGGTCGTACCGAGTTTCGTGCAGTACACCTCCTCGCGCCGGCCTGGAGTACTCGGCTGCAAATTGAGCGTGCGAAGGGCCGCATCGGGCTGAGCGCCCGGGTCGGTGTTCACGCCGGCGGGACGGGTAATCCCGCGGTAACGCGACCCACCCTGGCCACGACGGACTTCCCCGCTGGCGATCACCGGCTTCGGTTGAGCCGGGCGAGCCGCTGCCGTTGTCGGCGGTGCCGGCTTGTACATGTAGACGATGCGCTCGGTCGCGCAGCCGAAGCTCCGAAGCTGACTTTCGATCCAATCGACGGCCGCCGCGTTACGGTCGGTGCCCTCACGCCGATCGCCAAACCTCGTCAGGCCTTTGATAGCGGCCTTGTACCTGTCCAGATCGAGCCGGGCGACAAGGGTCGCAATCGTGTCGTCGGTCGGCGCAATGATCGGCGAAGGAACCTGCGGTGGCGATGGAGACTGCGGAGACGGTGCCGGTTCCGGGCGGCCGCAGGCAACGGCCGCCAGCACGACGAGCAGGCCGCATGCCGGCGCGAGCAGCTGCGACCGCATCTCACATCACGCGCGCCTGGCGCATGACACGTTCGCACTTCTGACGGATTTCCGTGGCGACCTCGAAGGGATCGCCGTCGCGGAACTTCGGCAGGAACAGCTCGACCGACAGCGGACCGGAGTATTCCTTCTCCGAGAGCTTTCGCAGTATCTGGTTCACGGGTGCGACGCCATCGCCGGGAATCACCCGGGTGGTCTGATCCAGCACCTCACGCGGCATGTCCGGCACATCCTGGAAGTGGACGTGCCCGATTTCGCCGTCGCGAATCAGATCGAGATCCTCCAGCTTACTTGGGCCCGACCAGAAGTGATAGAAGTCCAGCAGCGGCCTGACATTCCCCGACGCGCGCGTCAGCGTAAGCATCGTCGGCAGCGCGGCGACGTACGTCGAGGCCCGCGTCGCTTCGATCAGGGCCGTCATGCCGAACTGCTTGGCGATGTCTCCGACCTCGCGCATCCGATCGGGACCGGACTTGTAGTCTTCCGCCGAGTATCTCTGTGTCGCGGCCGAAGGCGTGTAGATGCGCGTCAGACCGAGTGTCGCAAACTGCTCGCAGCGACGTTTGAAGCTGTCGAGCAACATGGCGCGATTGTCCCCAGGTTCCCAGATGCCGAACACGCCGCTGGCACACATGACCGGAGTCAACCCGAGATCGGTCAGAACCTGGCGGGCGGCCTGGAGCGAGTCGGTCTTCAGGAACCCGTCGAGCAGCGTGTTGGTCAACTCGACGTTCTTGATCCCGGCGCGCGCCCAGCCTTCGAGTGATCCGCGAAAGCCCGCGCCACCCGAGGTGTTCTGGTGCAGCGCGAGGGTCATCTTTCCGGCGGCAGACACCGAAACGGCGCGCGCTGCGGCGAGCGCCATCGGCGCGAGGAGCATCGCTCTTCTGGACACCATAGCCACCTGCTTTCTTGAAGGCGCTGGTATTCTATAACCCTTTACCAAGGAGGTTTGCCGGTGAATCGACTCTCTCTGGTCACTTCGTGCGCGGCCTTCGTGCTCATCCTGTCGGCCTGCGGTTCTGCGCCGGAGAACACTCCCGCCCCCGAGGCGCCCGCCGCCAGCACGACGCCAACGGCCGCGTCGGGTCGCGTCACCGCCGGCTGGACGGTGACCGACGGCGTCGACACGCCCGAAAGCGTGTACGTGGATACCGCCTCCGGGTCGATTTTCGTCTCGATGATTGCCGGCCAGCCCGGCGACCGCGACGGCAACGGGCGCATCATGAGAATCGGGCCCGACGGCACAGTCGTATCCGCCTCGTGGGTCACCGGTCTCAATGCGCCCAAGGGCCTGCGAAGCCACAACGGCACACTGTGGACGGCGGATATCGACGAAGTGATCGGCATCGACATCACGAAGGCGACGGTGTCTTCGCGCCTCAAGATCGAGGGCGCCCAGTTCCTGAACGACGTGGCCGTCGGCGACGATGGGACCGTGTACGTGTCGGACATGCTGGCGAGCAAGATCTACGCGGTGAAGGACGGCAAAGCCACCGTGTTCGGCGAGGGTGACGCGATGGAGTACCCGAACGGTCTCCTTGTCGAGGGCAACCGGCTGATTGTGGGCGGCTGGGGGAAGCCCGAGCCCGATTTCAGTACCAAGGTGCCGGGGCACCTCTTCGCGCTCGACCTGCAGACCAAGGCCAAAACGCTGATTACGCCAAAGCCGCTCGGTAACATCGACGGGGTCGAAAGCGACGGGCGCGGCGGCTACATCGTCACCGACTTTCCGGCTGGAAAGCTGATGCACGTCACCAGCACGGGCGAAAGCCGGACGCTGAGGGAGTTCATGGCGGGGACAGCCGATCACGCGTTCGTCCCCGTGGGCAACATCGCGATCATCCCGCACATGATGGAGAACCGCATCGCGGCCTACGACTTGACGGACGCATTGAAATAGCGGCTGGAGGTTAGGGGCCTCTAACCTCTAGCCTCCACACTCGCCCTCACAGAAATCGTCGGCGCCTGACGCAGCGTCTGAAGCACGACACAGTACCGCTCCGTCAGGCGCGTGAGCGTCGCGATCTGTTCTGCCGACGCGTCGGTGTCGAGCTCGAACGTGAGCCGGATCTCGCGAAAACCGACCGGGGCGTCCTTGGTGACGCCCAGAGTTCCGCGAAAATCGACATCGCCTTCGGCGCGGACGATGCCGCTGCGTACGTCGATGCCTGTAGCGGTCGCGACCGCGCTGAGCGTCACTCCCGCACAGGCGGCGAGCGCTTCGAGCAGCATATCGCCCGAACAGACGAACGCCCCCGTGCCCCCTGTGGCCGGGTGCAGTCCCGCTTCGACGAGCGCCTTGCCTGTCTCCACCCGGCACGTGACGCCTTCGCCGATGCGGCCGGCGGCACGAAGCGTCACGACGGCAGACTCGGGGCGGGCCCGGTATTGCTCCTTGAGGGGCGCCTGGAGAGCGCGAAGATCGTCAGTGTTCATCAGCCATCACCTGCGGGGCGCAATGGATGCTCAGGACACGGCGCCAAAGAACCGGCCGACCAGGGCCGTGCTGATCATGGCGACCACCCCCCAGAAGGCCACTCGCGTTGCGCCCTTCAGCATCGGGGCGCCTCCGAGGCGCGCGGCGGCGCCACCGAGCACCGTCAGCAACAGCAGCGAGCTGCCCGCGACGGCGGCGCTGAGCACCCCGAGGGGAACCAGGACAACGAGGAGCAGAGGCAGAGCCGCGCCGAGGGCGAACGCACCCGCGGACGCCAAGGCCGCCTGCAAAGGACGCGCGCGCGTGATTTCCGACATGCCAAGCTCGTCGCGGGCATGGGCGCCGAGCGCGTCATGGGCCATGAGCTGATCGGCGACCTGCCCAGCGAGATCGCGGGTCAACCCACGCCCCACGTAGATGTCAGCGAGCTCTTCGCGTTCGAGATCGGGCGTGCTCGCCAGCTCGCGTCGCTCCCGATCGAGATCGGCTCGCTCCGTATCCGCCTGCGAGCTCACCGAAACATATTCACCCGCCGCCATCGAGAGCGCGCCGGCAACCAGGCCAGCCAGCGTCGCCAGCAACACCGGCTCGCGGGCGGCCTGCGCAGCGGCGACGCCGACCACGATGCTGCTCGTGGAGATCAGCCCGTCGTTGGCGCCGAGTACGGCGGCGCGGAGCCAGCCAACCCGGGTGGCCCGATGAAGTTCTCGATGCCTCACGATTCAGCGAGCTGCAGGGGCGCTCGGCGGAGCGATCGTCGCCGGATCCCAATGTTCGTCCGCCTTGCCGTCCTTGATTCGCCACATGTCGAACCAGGTCGTCGTGTACATCTTTTTGCTGTCGCGCGGATCCTGATATTCGCGTACGAACGCGACCACGACGAGATCTCCCTCGGCAGTCACCGAGACGACCTTCGTCTTCCAACTCTTTCTGTCGGGAATCGGCGTCGGTTTGCGGCTCCCGAAGAACTTCATGACCGGCGCGAGCCCTGAGGCCACGTTCGGATTGTGCTGGATGTACTCGTTGGTGAGGTACTTCGGGGCGTCCTCCCAATGGTTGGCTTCGAGCAAGTCGCGGACGATGTGGAGCACGACCTGCTTGTTCGCGTGAAGCTTCGGATCCGGGCTCGTAAACAAGGCTTCGGGATCGGCCGAGCCGGTGACCGGCGCCTGCGCGAACGCGGGGACGCTGGCAAACGCAGTCAGGAGCACGCCGATGAGCCGTAGTGTCTTCATTGCATTCTCCTCGGTTCCAGTCTGGCACAACCCGACGCGTCCAGGGCCGCACTCCGTCGTTTGCCTGCCACGGTCCGGAAGCTTCGCAGAACCAGGTTCGAGACAAGACTCCAGTCCACGGGCTCGTCCGCCCAGAGGCTGACCCACAGTCCGCGGCCGTACGGGGTCTCGAAGAACTGTTTGCGGCGGACGAGACGGAGGACCTCGGTGCGATCGAGCCGAAAGGCCATTGAGGGCCGGCCGCCCACGCGTTCGAATGCGGCAAATGTCCGCTTGCCCGCTCGGAAGTTGGGATGACCCCACGACGCCTTCTCACTCGTCTCGGGCAACGCCAGGCACAATGCCCGCAGCCGCTCGAGGACGTGGCCCTTCAGGCTGACGACTCCGCTCGGCTCGGTCGGCAGCCGCCGGCTTTTACCTCGCGAGCGACGGGTCGCGGTTTGGCCCACTGGTTCCTCTGTGCCTCGCCGGATTCTAGCAGCCCGCGGGATACGCCGGACATTCGGAGATGCAATAGACTCACCGGACACGGCTCGACGCGCCTGGGTGCCGCAAGAAGGAGACCTCGATGCGTGTAGGCAACAAGCTCACTCGTCGTCAGCTGGTTCGTGGCAGCGCGGCGGCTGGCCTGGCGGCCGCGCTGGGGTGCGCCGGACGCTCGACAGGAGGAACGGCGCCGGCGGCCGCGCAGCGCGGCCCGAATGCAGGAGAACAGGCGAGCGATGACCTCGTGTTGATCAACGGACGCATCCACACGATGGATCGCACCAACACGATCGCTACGCAGGTGGCGATCAGGAACGGCCGCTTCTCGCTGGTGGGTGGACAGCTCCCCGCCTCCGGCGCGCGGGTCATCGACCTGCAGGGCCGGACGGTGGTGCCGGGCCTCATCGACAACCACAACCACATCGTGCTGATGGGGAATCGGCCTGGCTACCACACGCCGCTCGAGAACGCTTCATCGATTCGCGACGTCCAGGAAACCGTGGCGGCGCGAGCCACCGGTATTCCACGCGGCAGCTGGATCACCACGATTGGCGGGTTTCACCGGAACCAGCTGGTTCGCCCGGGAGAGTCGCCTCGGTTTCCCACGCTGTCGGAGCTCGATTCAGCCTCACCCGACAATCCCGTGTACATCTCCGAGTCGTTCATGGGACCGTCGACGACCAACAGCGCGGGCAAACGGTTCTTCGACAGCCAGTCGCCGCCGATACCGGTCGGCGCAGACGGCTCGATTGCCGCGGGAGCGCAGGCCACGGGCCGGGCCACGCTTGCGCTGCGCCAGACGCTGCAGACGTTCGAGCAGCGGAAGCGCGGCGCCACGGACGCCCTCGCCTACGGCCTCAGCGTCGGCGTCACGACGCACCTCGACCAGGGTGCCTTCCAGGCGACCAACACGCCGAACGACGGCGCGGCCCACGAAGACAACTACGCGATGCACCTGCCCTTTCTCGCCCTGCGCGCCGAGGGCAAGCTGCCCGCGCGGCTTCGAATCAATTTCCTTCACCAGGACGCCACGCCCGACCTGACGACTCTGAGCGAACGGATCGAGAACAGCTTCCCGTTTTTCGGCGACGACATGGTTCGCACGGGAGGCATCGGAGAGTTCATCGCCGGCGGCGGGGCCAACAGCCCGTTCGTCGAGGCTGCGAGGCGATTGGCTCGTGCCGGCTGGCGCGCCGAGGTGCACTCGCTGAGCAGGACCGACTTCGAACAGGAGATTCAGGGTTACGAAGCCGCTCACGCCGACTCGCCGATCACGGATCTGCGCTGGGTGATCGCTCACGTGCCCTTCATCACCGAACCGTGGGTGAACAGGCTGAAGGCACTGGGCGGCGGGCTCTCGCTGACCAGCTGGCGCTATCTGGCAGGGACTCCGGAACAGAATGGACCGCCCTTCCGGATGATCGTGGACAACGGCATTCCTGTCGGCATGAGCTCGGACGGGATGCAGATCGCTCCGATGAACCCGTGGCTGCACATGTACTATGCGACGACCGGATTGAACGCGCAGCAGGTCCTCATCAACGGCGGTCAGCAGATCTCCAGGCAGGAAGTCCTGAAGTTGTACACGTCGAACAACGGCTGGTTCCTTCGCGAGGAGAACCAGCTCGGGTCCATCGAGGCGGGAAAGCTGGCCGACCTCGTGGTCCTGAGCCACGACTACTTCACGGTCCCCGACCAGGATCTCAAACGGATCCGTTCGGTCCTCACCATCGTCGGCGGACAGATCACCCACGATGCGACTGCGTCATCAATCGGGTAATTGGATAATCGGGTAATCGGGTAATTGATGGGGGCATTGAGGGTTTCGGCCAATCACCCAATCAATTACCCGATTACCCAATTACCCGATTACTCAATTCATTGTGCGATGGTCTTCCAATTCCTCGCCAGATAGTCGGCCGTCCGCCATGCGAGCGCCTGGGCGGTGAGCGTCGGATTGCGGGCGCCGCTCGTGCCCATCACCGACGCACCGAGCACGCCCAGATTGGGCGCCTCATGCGAAAAGCCCCAACGGTCGACCACGTTGGTGTCGGGGTTGGTGCCCATGCGCGTCCCGCCGTAGGCATGCGTCGTCGGGCCCATCGTGCCGATGCCAGCCTTGATCGTCGCGATGGCGCCGGACTCCATGAACCACGCCTCCATCTTGTCCTGGATGAAGGCGGCCAGCTTTCTCTCGTTGTCTTTGTGATCCGCCGTGATCCGGCACACCGGGAATCCGAGAGGGTCGGTGACGGTCGGATCGAGATCGAGGTAGTTGTCTTCGTACGGCAGCGTGGTCTTCTGGAGGTAGGCGGAATTCGTCCGATCCGCATTCTCCTTGACGAACGCCTTCCACGCCGAGCCCCACTGGGGCGCTCTTCCGAACGTCGCCATCGTGGCGGCGCCGATGGGGCGTCGATCAGAGTAGACCCACAGGTTCCCACCACCGATGAAATCGAGTCCGGAGTGATCGAAGTTGTCGTCGGCCCAGTCGTCCACGGCGGTCCCTTGCGCAGGGAGACCGTACCAGTTGTTCAAATTGCGCGGAAAGAGGGCCGTAACGGCTGCGCCCTGATTGTGACTGAAGTAATGCCGGCCCACCTGCCCGTGGGTGTTCGACAGCCCGTTCGGGTACGCCTTGGACTTCGAGAGCAGGAGAAGACGGACGTTCTCGTAGACGTAGCTCGCCAGCAGCACGACCGCAGCAGGTTGAAAGAACTCCTCGCCGTTCTTGAGATAGTTCACACCACGTACGCGACGGTTGGCGTCCACTTCGATCGTCGTCACCGTGGCCTGATCGACGACCTCGAGGCGTTTGGTTGCTTGCGCTCTGGGGATTGTCGTGACGGCGGTGGAATTCTTGGCATTGATATGGCACCCGCCGCGGCTGCAGAAGCCGTGATAGGCGCAGGCCGCTCGGTTCTGATACGTGCGCGAGTTGATCGCCGCCGGCCCTGGAAACGGATGCCATCCAAGCTTGCGTGCCGCCGACGCCATCATTTCGGTGAAACCGGTTCCCCGAAGAGGCGGCATTGGATACTCGCGACGGCGCGCGCCTTCGAAAATGTTGCCGCGTGGATCGGTCCTACCGCCGAGATTCCCGGCCTTGCCGGACACGCCAAGCTCGATCTCGACCTTCTCGTAAAACGGCTCCAGCTCGTCGAGTCCGAACGGCCAGTCCTCAACCGTCGAACCCTTGGGGATGCGTGAAGCGCCGTACCGTTTGGTCGTCTCGCTGACCACCTTGAAGTCCCAGGGACTAAGGCGCCAACTCTGCGCCCAGTAGTGAAGGCTCGTCCCGCCAACGGCGTTCATCATGGGATGAATCGCCGGTCTGGGCGAGTACGGCGCCGATGCGTTGGGCCTGTGGGTGGGGACCTCGCGATTGGCCTTCTGCACCGCCTGCGGCCAGCCACGGAAGTTGTTTCGAAGTTCGTCAGGCGCAAAATCCGATGGGCTCAGCCAGCCGCCGGCCTCGAGGCCGACCACTTCGAGACCAGCCTGCGCGAGCGGAAGCGCCGCGACGCCGCCAACCGCTCCGAGACCGATGATCACGACGTCCTTGGGCGGCAGATTAGTCGCCATGATGCGGCTCCCCTTTCGCAGCGTTCCCGTCCGAGCGGCTCGCCCTGGCGGGTCGTCTGTTCGAAAACATCGGCTCGTCGTAAGCCGACTTGCGAGTCGGCGTCAGCCGGGGATCCAGACGCTGATCGCTTTCAGACACCGCGAGACGAAGACCGGGGTATCCGAGCAGGTCCCATCCGACGAAGTTGGCGTTCCCACCGTAGTAGGGATCGCAGAACGTACCCTGGATCGTATGAGTGCGGACGAGGTTGAAGAAGGAGGCGGCATTCGGCGTGAAGCCGGTGGCAACGTTGTCCTCCATATCTTTCAAGACGGCGTCCTGATCGCGAGCCGTGAGATCGACAAAGCGCGACCCCTTCGACGTCCGCGCGTACGCATCGACGGCGCTCAGCCCGTTCCGATACGCCTCACGGGAAGAGGCCAGCGCACCGCCGAGAGCCCGATCGATGTAACGGGCGGCCCGTGCCTCCGTGGCGCCCGGCCCGTTGTCGTCGGTGGGAATCAGACGCGCCCCGATCGCCTCCACGATCTCCGCCTCTGCGGCCGTGAGTGTCTCCAGGGCCTCGCGTGGTGCCTGTCCCGCCTGGGGTGAAGCGGCCTGCGCCGGCAGCGCGGGCGAGGGCAGCAGCATGGCCGGCACGGTGGCGGCCGCGCCGGCGATGCCGACTCGTTTGAGGAGTTCGCGACGGGAAAGCGCTGGCCTCTCGTCTTCCGAGTGATTCGCCATCAGTGACCTCCTGGTGCTGTTTCCCGATGCCGACAAGAGGATACTTCGTGTCTTCACGGCCGAACTCGGCTATCCTCGGGCGTCCCGAATGAGGCCACCCTCGGTTCAGGAGGACCAGTCCATGAAGAGACTCCTCGCCACTATCGTGTTCGTGTGCATGGGAGTATCCGCCCATACGTACGCGCAGACGCCGACAACGGCTCTGGCGGCCGATCCCGGCCTCAAGCAGAAGATCCTCGCGCTCGAGGCCAGGCGCATTGCGGCCATGGTGAACAAGGACATGGCCACCCTCGACTCGATTCTTGCCGAAGATCTCACGTACACCCATTCCGGTGGACGGACCGATACGAAGGCGGCTTTCATGGCGCTGATCGGCGGCCCGGACAACCGGTATCTGGGTGTGGACTACACGAGCACCGAGGTCATTCCGACGGGGAACGCGGTGATCGTACGTGGGGTGGCCCAGATCCGCCTCGGCGAAGGCCCGCGAGGGCCAGCCACCAGCTACCCGGTTCTGTTTCTCGACGTCTATGCGCTGCGAAATGGCGTCTGGCAGATGGTGGCGTGGCAGGCCACTCGTCCCGGCGACTAGATTCGAGCGAGAGGGAGACGTTCGCCCCCACGCGACGTTCTGAATCAGTTCTGAAGCAGACGGGTCGCGAGACGACCGGAACTGCCCCGCAAGAGCGACTCCCGCACCCGTCGTGAAGCGTCCGATGCGTGTAATGGCAGGTGAATCTTCGCGGTCATATCGCCGCCCGGTTCGACCGTCATCCACAGGTGGCCGTGACAATCGCTGATGAGCGCCTGAAGCGCGCCGAGGTCGACTCCGGCTTTGGCCGCTGATTTATCGGGGCTCGGCGTGGTCGGGTTGCCGCGAAGCCCCAGCGGCCCGTCCTGCATCGCCCGCCTGATCTCCTTGACCGTGATCAGCGCGTGAGGACCGAGACGGACGTTGGGATGCTTTGCGATGAATTGGCCATCGACGACGATGGTTGCCAGTTCGATCCTCAGTCGGCCACCGTAGGGCAGGCGCTCCCGGCAGTAACTGGCCAGATTGACGAGGAGTCTTTCGACCCGCTTCGGCTTGACATCCACCTTGAGCAGAGAAGCGGCCCTGGGCATTTCGAGCTCGACATCGTCTCCGGCGACGCGCTTCAGAACCGGCTCGAGATCGCGTAAGACCCTGTTCAAATCGACCGGCGGAAGACTGCTGATCTCTTCGTCCCCGTACACGGCGAGCTGTCGAAGGAAGCTGGCGGCGCGCTTCACCTCATCAAGCACCTGTTGACCTTGCTGCCGCATGGCCGCGTCGGTGTCGACAGTCGCCAGCCACTGCTCGACGTCCTGATGGATCTCGTTGAGCAGATTGCCACAGGTGACAGCGACTTCCGACGCCAGCCGTCCGACGGCTTCCATCCGGTGGGCGTCGCCGAGCCTGTCCTGGAGGGCACGAAGATTCGTCAGATCTTCGGCGACGATCTGGATGAGGTCAGGAGAAGATACGGCTGCCGACAGGCGAACGAAGAGGCGGCTTCCATTTCTGTGCTTCCACGTGGTCTCCAGTGATTCCTTCGCGTTCGTGCTCAGGCAGCGCTCGAGCAGATACGACAGGTCCCCCGGTGATTCGAAGACCGAAGCGGCGAAGCCCGCGCCCCGCAGTTCGTCCGCCTTCCGACAGCCGACCAGGACCTCAAAGGCGCGGTTCGCCTCGATGAGCCCGCCGTCGCGGGTGCATCGGCAGAGCGGCAGGGGAGAAGTCTCGAACTGCCGACGATTCTCTGTCCGACTGTCATCGAGCCGCTTCTGCAGTTGGGGCACGCGGTTGGCTTCAGCCTGCAGAACCTCGTGACGGCTTCGAAAGCCATCGAGCTCCTGAATCGTCGCTGTGAGCTTCCCTTTGAGCTGCTCGATTTCCCGGTTTCGCGTCGCCAGCGTCGTCCGCAAACCGGTCTGAAGCTGGGTCCGCTCGTTCTCTGACGCCTGCAAGGCCGCCGCGTGCCGCGCTGCCTGCTCTTTGAAGCGAGCGTCACGCTCGCTGACGGAAGCGACCAGCGTCGCCACCGCGACGGCATGCTCGTTCGAGGCCCGATCGAATGCCTGTTGAAGGTCCCTCTGAGCCTCCAGGTACTGCTGAGCCTCGGCCTTCATGCGTTCTCGAATGGTTTCGACTTCCCCGGTCAACGAATCGCGTTCCAGCGTGAGGCGCTGGAGACGATCGTGCAGCTCAGCCAGCCGACTCTCCTGGTCACGTCGCTCTCGAGCGATCTCTTCTTCGAGTCGCGACACATGCTCGCGCGCACGCGCGGCGGCGGCTGCGGCCTCCTCGTGGAGACGCCGTTCGGTCTCAGCTGCGGTGGATCGCGTCTCCGCAACGTTGCGCTCCAACGCTTCGCGCTGTTCGGTTTCCCGAGTAAGCCGCGCTTCAAGCGCCGAGTACTGCTCTGACGCCGCCGCATGCTCCCGGATGGCGAGCTCGGCGGCTTCCTGGAGTGCGGTCGTCGCCTCGGCCAGCTGCAACTGGAGCGAATCACGGGTTGCGGCCGTCTCGGCAAGCTGCGATGCAAGCTGCATCTCGCGCTCGCCGGCCGCTTTCAGTTCACCGGTGGCGCGTTCATCCGCTTCCCTGAGTGCGATCGCCGCCTCGGTCAAGCGCTGCTCGAGGGCCCGGTGAGTTGCGGCCCCATCGGCGAGCTGGGCCGTGAGCTCCGCCTCGCGCATCGTCAAGCGCTCGACGTCGGCGGTGATCGATTCATGCTTGCGCAGGGTCACCGAGAGAGCCGACGCCAATTCTCGCGCCTGCTCGTCCAGGGCATTTCGTGCGGTCGCCACCTCGGTCAGCTGCTGATCGAGCGCCTCTCGGGCCGCGGTCGCGTCGGCAAGTCGGGATACGAGGTCCGCTTCACGCGCCTCGGCTGCCTGTCGCTCGCTGCTGGCGCGTTCGTCTGCTTCTTGGAGCGCGGTCGTCGCCTCCGTGAGCCGCAGATCGAGCGTCTGGCCAGTCGAGGCCGCGTCGGCAAGGTGGGATGCGAGCTCCGCTTCACGCGCGTCGGCCGCACGCCGTTCGCCCGCGGCGCGCTCGTTCGCTTCTTGGAGCGCGGCCGTCGCCTCCGTCAGCCGCAGCTCGAGCGTCTGGCGAGTCGAGGCCGACTCGGCAAGGTGGGACGAGAGCTCCGCCTCCCGAAGGGTCAAACGTTCGACGTCGGCCGTGACCGACTCATGGTTACGGAGAGTTGCCGAGAGAGCCGCCGCCAATTCGCGCGCCTGTTCATCCAGGGAATTTCGTGCGGCCGCTACCTCGGTCAGCTGCTGCTCGAGCGTCTGCCGGATCTCGGCAGCCTCGGCAAGTTCGGACGAGAGGTCCGCCTGACGCGCAAGAGCTGCCTGTCGTTCCCGCCCGGTGCGCTCGTCCGCTTCCTGGAGCGCGGCCGTCGCCTCCGTGAGCCGCAGCTCGAACGACTGGCGGGCGTGTATCGCCTCCGACAGCTGCGAGGCGAGTTCCGCCTCCCGCGCCCCGGCGGCCTGCCGTTCGCGGGTGGCGCGTTCGTTCGCCTCGTGGAGGGCCGTCGTCAACTCCGTCAGTCGCAGCTCGAGCGCCTGCCGGCTCGAGGCCGCGTCGGCAAGTTGGGACGAAAGCTCCGCCTCACGCTGCGTCAGGCGCTCGACGTCAGCAGCGGCCGACTCGTGGCTGCTCTGGACCGAGGAGAGGGCCGCCGACAGTTCGCGCGCCTGCTGCTCAAACGTATCTCGAGCCGCTGCTGCCTCGGTCACACGCTGCTCAAGGACCTGACGGGTGTGAACGGCGTCGGCAAGCTGGGATGCAAGCTCCGCTTCACGCGCGGCGGCCGCCTCCCGTTCGCTTGTGGCGCGTGCGTGCGCTTCTTCGAGCGCGCTCGTCACATCCATCAGTCGCAGCTCGAGCGCTTGACGGGCAGCGCCCGCGTCCGCAAGCTGCGAGGCGACGTCCGCCTGTCGCCGCGTTAAACGCTCGACGTCGGCGGTGGCCGACTCGTGGTTGCGCCGGGCCACGGTGAGGGCCGCCGACAGTTCGCGCGCCTGCTGGTCCAGCGCATGGCGTGCGGTGACCGCCTCGGTCAACTCGGCGTCGAACTGTGCCTGGCGCTCGGAAAGGGCGGCCGCGGCGCTTGTCATCGCCGACGCATGTCGCTCCTCAAGCTCCCGCAGGGCGATTTCCGTCTGGGCGAGGGTCTGTTCGAGGGCGGCGCGCGATGCACGCTCCTCACGAACCACCTGGTCGAGCTCCGCCTGTCGCGCGGCGGCCGCCTGCCGTTCGCGGGTTACCCGCTCGTCCGCCTCTGTGAGCGCCGTCGCCGCTTCCGCCAGCCCCAGTTCGAGCGTCTCGCGAGTGTGGACCGCGTCGGCAAGCTGCGAGGCGAGCTCCGCTTGTCGCGCGGCGGCCGCCTGCTGTTCGCGGGTTACGCGCTCGTCGGCCTCTGTGAGCGCCGCCGCCGCTTCCGCCAGCCCCAGTTCGAGCGTCTCGCGAGTGTGGACCGCGTCGGCAAGCTGCGAGGCGAGCTCCGCTTCGCGATGCCTCAGACGCTCGACGTCGGCAATGGCCGTCGCATGGTTCTGCCTGGCCCGGTGCACCTCGATGGCCGCCACGCGCAGCTGCTCGTCGATCATGTCCCGCATGGCCGCGGCGCGCGCAATCGCGATGTCGTGCTTCGCCTGACGTTCGGCCAGCTGACTGGCGGCGGCGGTCAGCGCCGACTGGTGGCGCTGCTCCGCATCCTGAAGTGCGGCCTTGACATCGACGAGCTCCTCCTCGAGGCTGCCGCGCGCCTCGCGCTCCAATTGAACAACGCGTTCGAGCTTCGTTTCGCGATCGGCCGCCGCCGACTGTTCGGCTGCCCGGCTCTGTTCACGCTGCCGCAGCAAGGCCTCCACGTCGGCCAGGCGATCCTGGAGCGCCGACTTACTGCGAACCGCATCGGCCAGCCTCGCGTCCAGTGCCTGCCACTGCGCGAGCCGATCCGCCGCCGGTGAATCCGAGGCTGTCGCCCGTCTGGCGCGATCGAGCAACGCTTGCACGTCAGCCGGTATAGGTGCGGCGCCGACGCGCGTCGCGCTGGTTCCCGTCGGCCGGAGAGGCTGCGAGGGTTGCTTTACGTCCAAAGTCTCAACCTTGTGAGTGCGCGCTGGCGCGATCGGCTCCCTGGATGAACGCTCGCGGTCGCCATCGACAGGCGTATGCGCAATCGCTCGAGTGATGGCCCCCGCAAGAGCGCCGACGTTCTTGGCGGTGTGAACGCCAGCGCCCACGTGGGCCGATTCGAGCTCGAGGCTTGCGCCGTCTGGCGAGATGACCACGACCGGGGCAGTGAGCCCAAGGCGCCGAACCTGGGCCAGAAACGCGTTGAAGTTTTCACTGCTGAGCTGGGTTTCCGCGACGACAGCCGCCACGTCAGGGTTTTGTTCAATCCGGTGCGTGGCATGGTCGAAGTGAGTGGCCCACAAGACCTTAACCGTTGGCGTTACGCTGTAGAGCGCAGCGGCAACAGCCTGGGCATCGGTGCGCGCGGTGGCGACATAGAGAATCTTCATGCACTCGGGCGAACTTGTGAGAATTCGCCGCACAATGTATCGGCCAGACGCCCGAGTAGCTGCAATCTTGATCTCGCGGTCACTCCGGCACGAGATGCCGGAGGGGACCTGCGTCCGCTAGTTGATGGCCTTGTACAAGCGTTCGTCGAGCGGGCTTCCGGAAATCGGCTGCAGCTCGTCTCGGTACTGTTTGGTGTGCGCCGCGGCGGCGTGCGCGTCGAGCGCGCTCTGATTCTGCC
Source organism: Vicinamibacterales bacterium (assembly GCA_035537875.1). Classification (GTDB taxonomy): domain Bacteria; phylum Acidobacteriota; class Vicinamibacteria; order Vicinamibacterales; family CAVVIG01; genus DATLLJ01. The sequence goes on from DATLLJ010000002.1 coordinate 135,864, forward strand.
ACGTTTCGATGACCGTGAAGTGATTGCCGCGCATCGCGTGTTGCAGGACATCGAAGCGCAGGTTCCCGGGCTCCTTGCGGCTTGCCTCGGCCAGGCGGCGAAGCAGCGTCGGGGCGTCAGCCTTCCCACCCTGAGCGCTCGGGGCAGCGTCGACATGAGCCACGATGTGAACGGCCTGGCCGTCTCCCTGACCGGTCGTCGAACCGACGGTCAGCGTCTTGTACGGGCGCAGATCGTAGCCGCTCACTCGACCGGGCTGAAGCGCCTCCTGAAACTGCTTTACGTGTGCGGCATCGCGCCGGGCCTCGTACGCGACCTGATCCCGCCACGTTTCGACAATCGCGAAATGTCCGGGCCAGCCCACCTGCTCGAACGCGTCCAGTCGCCCGAATCCGGCATCCTTGCTGCTCGCCGTCCGGTACTGTTTCAGGGCGGCGACCATCGTCGCCCTCGCCGAAGGCGCGATTTCGACATACGCCACGGCGTAGAAAGCACTGTCGCCAGCGACCTGGGCGCGGGCTGGAACGCCTTGCCCGGCTGCAAGCAGGCTCGCTCCAATGAGGAGGCACATGCGGTGAGGCATCGGAAACTCCATTCTGAAAGCGTTTCAGTCCTTACTTCCAGGAGGCGATGGCTTTCCCCTGCAGCGAATCGGGTCCGAACTCGAAGAGTTCGATTCTGATGCCACCCGGAGCTGTCGCGTTCGCGACCGCTGAATCCTGCCGGCCGGCGCGCGGATCCTCCACGGTCACGCCGCGCTGCTTCAGGGTTGCGACCGCATCGTGCAGGTTCTCGACGTGGAGCCCGAAGTGCGTCAGCCCGGGCGGCCGCGTGGCATTGGACGGCTGCAACTCGACGAACGTATCGCGGCTCACCTGCACGTAGGCCAGCGTGGGCTGTCCTTTCTCGTCGCGTACGGTGAACGCTTCGCGAAATCCCATCTTCTGAGTGTAGAAGGTGAAAGCCTCGTCGAAATTCTCGACGCTGACGCCGACGTGGTTCAGGTAGTTCATGCCGGCAAGCCGGCCGCCCTGCGCGAAGCCCGGCGCGACAAGCGCTCCAACGACCATTCCAAGGAGAAACCCGGCTGACGCACGCATTGCCGCCTCCTTACGCTGCCACCCGCGTACTTTGACTCGCGACACATTGCCATCGGCCGTCACGGAACACGAACACGTCGACGTACCGGAACGTCACCGCCAGCGGCTTCCCCTTGCTGGGTCCCAGGAGATGCTGCGACATCCAGACGACCGCCGTGTCTCCGTAGATCTTGACGATGAATTCGTCGAGCGTGGACGAATCGATCTGCTGATCGAAGGTGGCGGCGCGGGACAGCTCTTCGTCGCGGTCGCCGCGGGTCCCGTCGCCGTAGGTCGCGACGAACTCCTCGGCCAGGATTCCCGCGATGAAAGCCACGTCCCTGCGGCGAAACGCGGCGTCCCAGTCGTGCTCGAGCTGAATGAGAATCTGCTGATCCGACTTCACTGCCGCGGTCTGGCCGCCGGAAACCGTTGCGACGCATACGGCGGCGAGCAGAGCGACGAGGACCGAGCACCGGATCATCTGTGCCTCTCAATCCGTTTGCGGTTCGAGCGGGATCGCAGCCTTCAATTCCGGCTCCCGACTACCTGGCGTGGCCATTGTCGCACGCTTCATCTGGGCTTCCGGCAGGCGAACACCTCGTACTGCCCCGACGCGGGGGCCAGATGATCCGCCGGAACGACTGTGGCCTCGAAACCGGCATCCGACAGCAAGCCGAGCCATTCCATGCGACCGAACAACCCCTCGATGTGACGGTCCCAGACCACGCGGGTCGATCCGTCCTCGTCACGGAGCAGATACGCGTAATCGACCACGTAAGACGTGTCGTCCGGCTCGGGATCCCACGTCCACTCGAGGTAGCGGAGCGCCCGCTTCCCGCCGTCCTCCCCGCCATGATCGGTGGAAGCTTGAAAGGACTCTCGCACGTGGTCCGGCGCGAACAAGGCGGCGCCGCCGGGCCTGCAGTGTGCAAACGCCGTCGCGATGACCCTCCGCAGGTCTACCTCGGTCGTCATATAGCAGATGGCGTCGTGAACGAACACGCCGTCGAACTCACGTCCAAGGCGGACGTCCCGCATATCGGCCTGGATATGCTCGCACTCGGGGTTCAGCCGTCGGCTCACGTCGAGCATGCCGACGGACCGATCGACCAGCACCAGATCGAACCGTGCTTTCAAATGGAAGGCGTTGTTGCCCCCGCCGCTGCCAAGCTCGAGCACCGAACGGCACTCCCCCCGGCAGGTTTCCAACAAGATCCGCTGATAGAAGGCCGCTTCTTCGGCGTAATCGGCTGGAGGAGAAAGCAACGGCCACCAATCCGCGAGCTCGTGATAGAGCTTTGGTGCCCCCACCGCATCATCCGCCGTCTGCGCCGATGTCCTCGTGCCACAGCTCGGGATGCGAGTTGATGAAACGGGACATGAGATGCATGCAGGCCGGATCCTGAAGCACGCGAATCGTGACGCCGCGCGACTCCAGTAGCGCCTCTTCACCACGAAAGGTCTGGTTTTCTCCGATGACGATCTTGGGAATGCCGTAAAGGAGAACGGCGCCGCTGCACATCGAACAGGGCGAAAGCGTGGTGTAGAGAACGGATTCGCGGTACACGGCAGCCGGCTGCCGGCCGGCGCGCTCCAGCGCGTCCATCTCGCCGTGCAGTACGACGCTTCCCTGCTGAACACGCCGGTTATGTCCGCGGCCGATGATGTGGCCGCGGTGCACCAGGACCGATCCGATCGGGATGCCGCCCTCGCGTTCGCCGGCTTCGGCTTCCTCGATGGCGGCGCGCATGAACTCGTCGATCATGTCCCGATCACCTCACGCGCTCAGGCCGCCAGATACGCCTGGCGCACTTTCTCCGGAAAGCGCTCAATGGCATAGCGCAGCATCGTCCTCGGCATGCGCCGCGCGTGCCTCCGAAGAAACGCCTCCTCCGTCGGACGATCGCGCTTCCCCACCTCACGAAGCATCCAGCCGACCGCCTTGTGAACGAGGTCGTGGTGATCGTCGAGGAGCATTCGGGCGATTGTCAAGGTGTCGCGGAACTCGCCGCGCCTGATGTAATGGCCCGTCGCAATCACGGCAATCCGGCGGCGCCAGACGAGCTTGGACCGTGCAAGCTCCCGCAGCACCCTGCGGTCGCCTTCTTGAAGGTGCGCGCCGACAATCTGCGCCGCAGAGCAGTCCACGAGATCCCAGTTGTTGATGCGCGCGGTATGTCGGAGATACAGACGGAAGATGGCATTCCGCGTGCGGGTGTCCCCACGGGCGTACTGCCGCACGAGAATCAGGAGCGCCAGCAGCCGCTCTTCGTGCCATGGCGATCCCAGCAGCGCTGATACCTCTCGTCGGGGCAGCTGCTGATAGTCATGCGCGAGACGATGAAGCACCGGGAGCCGGATACCGAGAAAGCGATCTCCGGCGCCGTACTCGCCGGGCGCCGTTTTAAAGAATCGCTGGAGAGCGGCGGCGTGCCGCACATCACCCATCGATTTCATCCTGCGGTGGAGGTTCAACGGCCGCGCCCCGAGTCCTGCGCCCTTACCGTGCCTCTTGCGCGCGCTGCTTTTCGAGTCCCAGCTGCGCGGCCCGCGCGCATCCCTGCATGACCTGGAAGTAGCGCTGGACCCATTCGGCGCCCAGCATGTAGGGATGCGGCCCTTTCCCGCGTCCGGCCAGCATCCGGTTCTTGTTGACCGCGTTGTCGAACTCCGAATGATTCGAGAGCAGCACGGTCGCGCCCGTGGCCATCGCCTGCGCCGCGATGTGCTTCTGCGAATCGATGTACGTCTGGAAGTTCCGGATGCCGGGCTCCGGTGTGTTGTTCACGAAATTGAAGGCCGTGCCGCCCGAGTACACAACGTTCACCGGAACGCCGTTGTCGCGCACGGTGAACGTGTAGGACAGCGTGCCTGGCGTGTGACCCGGTGTCTCCCAGATGGTCACGCTGGTGTCGCCGAGCGTGATCTTCATGCCATCGGTCGCGACGATATCGCGCTTCGGGGCCATCGTCTTGTACCGGTTGGGATACATCTCGACGAGCCGCCAGTCGGGGCCACCCATGACGATTCGCGCACCGTAGTCTTTCTGCAGCATCTCGGCGCCGCCGATGTGATCGGCATGGGCATGGGAAATGAGGACGTACTTGATATCTCGCGGGTTGAGCCCGAGTCGTTTCAACCCGCCGACGATGAGCTCCTGGGAGTTGTAGGGGAAAATCGTGTCGAAGACGATGATGCCGTCGCTCGTGGTCAGGGCCCATGACGAGTGCACCTGCCCGCCGATAAAGTAGAGGTTGTCGAAGACCTTCGCTGAATCCGCGTACCAGGTGTCGCGCGCCGGTGCGGTCGCCGGCTTGACGATGTACTCCGGCGCGTTGTCGGCCGTGTTCTCGCCGCCGCTCTGGGGCAGCAGGCAGGTCCGGACCAACGTGCCGAGGAACTCGAATCCCGCCGCGTTCTTGGCCGCCTGCACCGACTCGCGGATCTGCGCATCGAAATCGGCGCCGGCCGACTTCTGTTGAGCGCCGCCGGTCGCGGCGACGGCAACCGCCACGGCCAGTGCTGTACCGATCGTTACAAGAGGCGATGTCATGGAACCTCCAGCGAGGCCACAGCGTAACATCACCGGCTTCGACCTCCGACAGCCAAACGCGGAAAAATGGCGCGCGTCTCAGCCAGAGGCATGTAGACTTGACGTCGTTCACGCCCAAGGAGGGCCGGATGGCACTGAGAGATGGCTCGGTCGGCGTGGTTTCCCTGGCGTTCGCCGCCACCGCGATGGTCCTGCTCTCGCAGAACCCGGCGGCGCAGACGCCAGTCGAGCACAGCTCCGAGGCTCGGTTCCAGCTGGACGTTCGTGCTCCCGATGCGGCTATCGCGAGCTACCTGCCGGCGGGCTTCACGCTCAATGTCGCGACGCAGGGAGCCGCCAAGGACTGCAATCTGCGCGTGGTGTTCATCGACCGCGTGACGATCAACGCGCCGGACGGCAAGCCCGCGGGCAGAACCGGCTCGAATCGGCTCGTCTATTTGATTGTCCCTGTCAGAGATCCAAGCGGAACCAACGCGCAACTCGTCATCGGCGGCCTGACCGAAGACCCGGCCGATGCGCCCGGCCCGTTTGGCGTGTACCTGCCGGCCACGATCCACACAATGCAGCGCTCGACATCGAGTACCGCCAAGGGCGGCAGCAGCACCATCCTCGATTCACAGGACTGGGTCTTTGCGGCCGCGACGGGGGAGCATCTCGAACTGCACATCAGGTACGAGCGCGGCGTCGCCAACAAAGCCAACCCGACGGAGACCAAGTTCTATTCCGCCAAGACGCCGGGGTTCTTTCAAATCTCCCGAGACGAACGCGTGCTCGACATCCTGCGAAACGTCACCACGAATCCTCCCGATCGCGTGAAGGAGTTTTCGTTCAAAGCCTCGGGCGGCAGCTACGCCAAGTTGTTCGACGGGACCGAGAAGCTGTTGAGCTGGGACAACATCCTCTGGATCAACCGCAACGTTTCCATACCCTAGGCGGAATCTGGTCATCGCTCCAGTCCGTACGTCTTGCTGAAGCCGTTCCGGGCGTTGGTCACCGTGAACGACCCATCCGCCCGTGCCGAAACCTTGATCCAGTAGGCCGGCCCGTTGTGAGCCGGAGGAGGCGGCGTCGCCGGTCCTGCCTGGGGCGGTGTCATCGCCGCGATCGGCATCGCCGGCTGCGGCTCGTCGATGGGGTTCGCGATGAAAAGTCCGGGGACGGTGAATTCCTGGCCGCTCAGCAGCGAGAAGTGGAGCTGCCAGAGATCCTCGAGCCCGGGAGCCGAATGGATGATCTTCATCGCATCGGGCTGCCCTCCTTTCCGCGTCCCGTTGTTCATGATGGCCACGCGCGCACCGAGCGCGTGCACCAGCACCTCCGAATTCGAAACCGGCTGCCCGTGATGTGACACGACGAACAGGTCCACGGTGCCCACGCGATTGTTCGGGCACATCAGGTCGAATTCCTTGTTCCATGTCAGATCGCCGAGGTGCGCGACCCGGAAGTCGCCGAAGGTGACGATGCTGCCCACGGACTGGGCATTCTCGGTGCGATCGACGTCCTGAGGCTTGAATCCGGCGCAGTGCGGGTTCGGTCGGCCGGATCCCGAAAGCGGCGTCTTGATCGTTTCGCCAGCCGACGTGACGATGCGCCAGTCGAGATCGGCGACATCGACGCGATCGCCCGGTTTCACGATCGTATGTTTCGACTTCCCGTACAGCGCGGGATACGTCTTCTGGAGAAACTCGTCGACGGCAGCCCCCGCCTGCACGTTCTGGCCGTGGTCGATGTAATGGCGAATCGGAATGCGCCCCGCCAGTTCGGCCATCGCGCCAAAATGATCGCCGTGGTAATGGGTCGTGATGAGGTGATCGATCTGTGTGAGACCGGCGTCCTTGACGGCGGCCATGATGCGATCGGCATCCCGGGCCGCGGCGGCGCCACCGTTCCCCGTGTCGATGAGCACCGATCCACCTGAGGGTGAGACGAACAGCGTGGCATTGCCACCTTCCACGTCCACGAGGTAGATGCTCATCGTCCGCGGGTTCTGGGCTCGCGCCGCACCTTGAGCCTGCGCAGGATTCTGAGCGTAGGCCGCGCACACCCCGGCGACCGCCGCCAACGCCTTCGCTACGCGCATGACACGCTCCTTGTCTAGAGTGTGAGCAACGATCTCAGATCGCGCAGGTTCGCGACCCCTTCGAGCGCGTTCACCCGCTGGATGATCGCCTCCGTGCGCCGGGCGCCCAGAACCGGCTCGATGAGCCCCCTGGCCTTCTCGTTGACGGCGTCGGTATTCAACGGGTTCTCTTTGGTTCCGGGAGGGTGGCGCGTGAAGTGGCTCACCGTGCGCCCGTCACGGAGCGTCACCTCGACGAGGCCGCTCCGCGGCGCTTCGGGAACCATCAGTGCCCGATCGGCAACGAGCTGCACACGGTCCTTCGCAGCGCGGATCTGCGGGTCCTCCATCCGCTCGTGCGAATGGCTGTCCGCGAACGACAACGTACCATCCACCAGGGCCACGGCGATGACGTACTGAAGATTGACGTCGGGCATCGCCCGATTGTCGACGATCGCGGCCCCGTCGGCGGGGAGCTTGACGACAATCCGTTCGACGTTGCCCGGGTTGAGGCCGTGCTCCCGGCGCAGCGTCAGGAACGCATCGAGAGGAGCCTGAATCGGGTAGCCCACCGAGAAGGTCTTGATGGCCGTCTCGGTGACGAAGAACCGCTCGCCGAGGTCGGCCACCATCTGTTCGGGATTCGGCTCCGTGGAGAGCGCTTCAATCATGTTGTGCTCGCCGTCGAGCACCTCCTCGACTCCGGTGAAACCCATCTGGACCATCATTGCCGCGGTGACGCCGTTTCGGGCGCCCATGCCGGCGAAGTCGAACGCCTTTTCGATGTGCTCGGGATCCCGGGCCCAGCTCCAGATCCCCGACACCTGCTGCGCGGCATAAGACAGCGCGTATCGCATGCCCGCCTCATCGAGCCGGGCCATCGACGCCGCGGCACCGGCCGCGCCAAATGTCGCGCTCGTTCCTTCCGCGCTGCGATGCGTAGCCCGGACGTGATCGGGCCCGAGAGCGAGAAGAAAACGGCAGCACAAGTCGTAGCCGAGCGCGACCGCTTTGAGCAGATCCACGCCGGATCTCCCCTCTTTCTCGCCGACCGCCAGGGCCGCTGGCACGACGGCACATCCTGGATGGGCCTTCGTGATCGGCTCGAAGTCGTCGGTCTCATCGGCGTGACCGAACATCGCGTTGGTCAGCGCGGCGTTGACCGCGGACGTCCGGATATCAGTCGTGAACACCGATGCCTCGGGCACGCCCCCCTGGGCGCGCACGTAGCGAATTGCCATCTCGCCGGGCTTGAGACGCGCGCCCGACACCATCGCGCCGATGGTATCGAGGACTCGGTGCTTGGTCTCACGTGCGACGTCGGGCGGGAGTTGACGATCCCGGGCGCTGACCATGTAGCGGGCAACACGGCTGGTAATGTCGGCGGGCACACGTGGCGCCGACCCCGCACCCTCTTGTCGGGATCTCAATGCCGAAGCACCGCTGGCGCTCGAGGCCGGCATCGCTGCGGCGGCGATGAGACCGCCTGCTCCCCGGAGCAGCCGCCTCCGCGTCACGACCCGGTCGTCGTCTTTCGGTGGCGCGGGATTCTGTTTCATGACTGCGCTCCCGTTCGTGTCCGAAGCTCGGTTAAGAGGCGACGAGCTGCTCGGTCCGCTCCCACAGCTCCCGCCCGAGTGCCTCGTCATCCGCAAGGGGGTTGCACCGGCTCTCCCGGCACTTGTCATAGTAACGCCCGCTGACACCGCGCAGTTCGGGTGCCGTCGCACAATAGAGCGGCGTGCGCGCTCCCTGCTCGTTGGACAGCATGAAGAGCTTCAGCACCACCTGCAAGGGCTTCGGCAGGGCGCGCCAGACGTTCGACGCCACTGCCCCAGGGTGAAGAGCATAGGTCGTAACGGTCGTGCCGGCGAGACGGCGCGCGAGCTCCTTCGCGTGGAGCACGTTCATCAGCTTCGTCATCGCGTAGTCGGCAAAGCCGCTCCGCTTTGCGACCGTTCGACGGGACAACACGGACCAGTCGACGGCTTTGGGCCGGAGGTGCGCCATGCTGGAGATGTTCACGATTCGACCCTCAGCCGACGCTCGCAGCCGCGAAAGCAGCAATTCCGTGAGCAGGAACGGGCCGATGTGATTCGTCGCGTAGGTCAGATCGAATCCATCCCTGCTGAGGCCATTCGTCCCCGCCACCCCGGCGTTGTTGACGAGCACGTCCAGCGGACGCCCAGTCGCCAGGAACGACTCCGCGGCCCGACGCACGGAGCTCAGGTCGGAGACGTCAGCGTGAAGAAACATCGCGTCCAGATCAGGGAATCGCGCACGCATGCCCTCCAGCACCGGCATCATGCGCGCTTCCGAACGCGCCAGCAGGACCAGCCGTGCCCGCCGGGCCGCGAGCGCCTCGGCGAGCGCGCGGCCGATGCCTGAATTCGCGCCGGTTACCAGGAAGGTGCGCCCTTCCATGTCGGTCGCATCACGGTTTTGGCGGTGGTGCAGCGAAGGGTCCCACTTCCGGTTTGCCTTGTGTGTTCATCAGCGGCCCGAGCTCCTCGGCCACCCCGCGCGTGATCGCGGCCGTTTCGCTGCCCGCCTGAAAGCAGGTGAAGTCGGGCCGGTCTCGCCAGGCCAGGGGACCGCACAGCCTCACGCCCGCCTTCACTGCCGCATCGTGGACGATGTTGATGGCCCGCTCGTAGTCCGGTGTGCCTTGTCTGAAACCTGTGAAGTTGCCGAGGTCCCCGCTCGCGGCGAACAGCGCGCTGACGCCGGGGACCTTGGCAATGTCATCGGCGTTCTTCAATCCCTCGAGCGTCTCGATCATCAGGATCAGCACGATGTTGTCGTTGATGGTGTTCCGATATCCCCCGGGGACGCCGCCCCACATCGTGGCGTCGAAGGCCTGACCGCCGCCGTTGCTGCGGCGTCCGAGCGGCGGGAAGTAAGTCCAGTTACGCGCCTCGATCGCCTCGGCCACCGTGTCGACCGTGGGCACGACGATGACGAGAGCGCCGGCGTCCACGGCGTGCTGGATCTCGCGTTCCTCGGCAAACGCGACGCGGACGCCTGGCACCGCCTTCGCGGACGGACAGGTCCGCCACATTCGCGCGGCCGCCTGCCAGTCGCGCTGGTCGTGCTGCATCTCGGTCCAGATGAAGTCGTAGCCGGCATTCGCCATGGCGCAGTAGGTGGCCGGGTCGGTGGCGCTGAAGAGCGTGCCCCCCGTCACCTTGCCGCCCTGCATCAGCTTGAGCTTGACCGGGTTCCAGATCTTCGAACCCGGAGGCGGATTGAACGCCGGGCCGTACTTCCACGTGGCCGGGTCGAACGGCCCCTGGTTGACGGCTGCAGGCGGCGCGACTGCCTTGGAGTTGCTGTCGGTGCCCGCCGGCGCAGCCAGGGGGAACTTCGTCGCTCCGGCATCCGGGTTGCTGGCGTACGGATCGGCGGTCGCCGGCTTCTGCGTCTCCGGGCCCGGCGCCTGGGCCGCGAGCGTCGCGAACGCAAGAGCCGTGGAGACGACGACTGCGGTGAAAAGATGCCTCACGACCATCCTCCTTGAATCGAGCGCGGCGCGCATCACAGGCGGCGCATCACGATCTCACGGGCCGTCGTCGCGCGCAAGCCGAAGCGTCAGGCGCCCCCGAGCCGCTTTTCGAAGCATCGGAAGACGCCTTTTCTGAACGTCACGCTGCCGGCGTCGTGATAGCCCAGACCCTGATAGAGCCGAAGCGCCCTCGGATTGGCGGTGAACGCATCGAGCCGGAGGACGTCGCACCCGCCTTCGGTCGCCAGCCGCTCGGCGAACCCCATGAGCTCGCGGGCGAGGCCCCGTCCCTGAAACCAGGGATCGACCATGAGCCGGTGGACGACCGCGATCCTCGCTCCAGCGATCGTCCAGGGGACATCCGCGTATTCCGGGTTCTGATAGTCGTTGAGGACCAGGCAGCCTACGAGCCGGTCTTCGTGGAGCCAGGCGAGATGCAAAGTGCGCTCGCGCGCGTCGGCGAGCAGCGTCGCCCGGTCCGGGTAGATGTCGTCCCACTGCTCGATGCCCGCCTGACGCATCGCCCGAATGCAATCGGCAACGAGCTGCATGACCGCATTGAGGTCATCCGGTTCCGCCCGCCGGATCGACAGGGTATCAGCGGCCGAAAACCGGCGATCGCTCTCCACTATCGAAGAAGCTTGAAGGCGTGCGCCCACTCCTGGCGCAGAAACCCGGGGATGCACCAGAGGATGCACAGCGGCTCGATCGCACGAGCCGCTTCGACGCCCCCCATGTCCGCCGTTTCCCAGCCGAATTGATCGAGGATCGTCTTCACGGCCCTCTTGGCGCCGTCGTCGTTACCGCAGATGAACATCGTCGGCTTGCCGCCCTTGAACTGCGGGTTCACCATCAGCGCGTTGCCGATCGAGTTGAATGCCTTGACGAACCGGGCGCCGGCGAACTCGCGTTGCAGCCGTTCCATCAGCGATTCGTCAAGGGTGGTGAAGAACTTCAACACGCCGTTCTGCGGAGCAGCGTCGGCGATGGGATTGGTGGTGTCGATGACCGTCTTGCCTTGCAGCTGACTGGTGCCAGCCGCCCGCAGGGCATCGGCCGCTGCGGTGCCCTTGACGGCCAGCACCACGAGTTCACCGAACCCCGCGGCGTCCGCAACGCCGCCGACCACACCCGTCGGATTCTTCGCGAGCCAATCCGCGAGCTTGGCGGGCTGCCGCGTACCGAGCATGACCTGATGGCCGTGCGACAGAAAGCCTGCCGCGAGAGCCTTCGCGACAGCGCCCGAACCAAGAATGCCTATCTTCATGGACAGATCCTGCGTACGCTCGGTCGGAAACGACCGAATGTCGGTTAGGCCACGCCCTGCGACTGCTGCTTCATGAATTCCTGGAAGCGCTTCTGCACCTGAGATCGAAGCCCCACACGATGGCACTTGGCGAAACGGAGCGCAAGCTCATGTTGACGTGGGAGTCTCCTTGACGTTTCTCACGTCCTTCATGCCCGCCTGGGCGAGCGTCCTCTCGATGCGCCGGTCGGGGATGAGCCACCAGACCGCCACCAGCACGAACAGCAGATACGCGAGCGTGGACCACAGGAAGGCGAGAGGAATGGAGATCATGTAAATGGCGATCGAGACTTTGCCCTTGAAGTCGCTGCCGAGCGCCGTCGCCAGTGCCGACTCCTTGCCATGAAGAGCGACCAGAGAATTGGCCAGGATGAGGTACGCGATGGCCGCGGCCAGCAGGACAATCCCGTACATCGCGACCGGCCAGGCCGCAAACCCCGCATCCCCCATCCAGGCGGTCGTAAAGGGAACGAGCGACAACCAGAACAGCAGATGCAGGTTGGCCCACAATGCGCGGCCGTCGACCTGCTTGATCGCCTGCAACAGATGATGGTGGTTGGTCCAGTAGATGCCGACGATGACGAAGCTCAGAACATAATTGAGCAGGGTCGGAATCAACGGCCGCAACGCGGCCATCGTCGCGGCTTCCGGCGGCCTCAGCTCCAGCACCATGATCGTGATGATGATGGCCAGCACGCCGTCGCTGAAGGCTTCCATTCGGCCCTTCGTCATCTGGTCACGTCGATCAACCCGTGATGGTGCAGAGCTCGGTCGTGATGGCAATCGCGGACCGAAGCGAGCGATAGACCGGGCATTTTTCCTTGAACACGTCGTGCGCCCGTTCGGCGACGCTGATCTGATCGGGAAATACGCCCGTCAACGTCAGCACGACGTGAACGCGTCGAAGCACCAGAACCCCCTCTTCGACCTCGACCTCGCCGTGCGCCACGGCCGTGAGACGTTCGCCCGAAGCGTCGATGTTGCGCGCCTCCAGCGCGCCCCCCAGGGTACCGATGAGTCAACCACCGACGGCTGCGATCACGTAATCGATGGTCGTGGCATGTGGCTCCGGCACATCGCCCTTGAAGCCGTAGTGACGGGCAATCGCGCCGTGGGTGCCGAAGCGCACGGGCTCGGGTTCGGTCGGGAGCTTCGCCAGACGCAGCGGCCCCTTGATGCGGGTCAATGGGATTTCAGCTCTGTAGACCACGTCACCCATGTCGATCCAACGCGCTAGACGGCGCTCAACGATGCGTGCTCGATGCGCGTCCCGAGCACCGCCAGAAACTGAGCAATCCAGTTCGGGTGCGCCGGCCACGCGGGTGCAGTTACGAAATTACCGTCCGTCACGGCACCATCGACGTCGATGGCCGCGTACGTGGCTCCGGCCAGTTCCACTTCCGGCGAGCAGGCCGGATAGGCGCTGATCCGACGGCCCGCGATCACGTTCGCAGCCGCCAGCAGCTGCGCGCCGTGACAAATCGCAGCGATCGGCTTGTTGCTGCGGGCGAACTGTCTGACGAGATCCAGAACCCTGGCGTTCAGACGGAGATACTCGGGCGCACGACCGCCGGGAATCACGAGGGCGTCGTAGTCCCGCTCGCGGACTTCGTCGAAGGTGGCATTGAGGGTGAAGTTATGGCCGGGCTTCTCTGAGTACGTCTGATCACCCTCGAAATCGTGCACAGCGGTCCGGACCGTCTGCCCGGCCGACTTGCCTGGACAGACAGCCTCAACGGTGTGCCCGACGGCGCGGAGCGCCTGAAAAGGCACCATCACCTCGTAGTCTTCGACGAAATCGCCGACCAGCATCAGTATCTTCTTCGCCATCCCGACCTCCCCTGGATCATCGTATCGCTGCCTCGTCGCCGTCAACGCCACGGAGTCACTTCAGGTGTTCGTAGACTGCCTTCTCGAATCGCCTCATCACGTCCATGCTGACGGCGTTGTAGAACGGCAGGACCTGCGTGAGAAACACGACGCCGATGCCGTTCTCCGGATCCACCCAGAAATGGGTGTTGTTGATGCCGGCCCACGTATAGCTTCCCACGCCTCGCTCGTGCATCGGCCGCCCTTCGGTCATCGTAATCTGGAAGCCCAGGCCAAACTTGTCCTTCCCCGCTCCGAACGGAAAAACGGCTGACGTCCTGGGTATGACGGCGGGCATCTCGTCGACGACGACCGAGCCGATCTGATTGGTGGTCATGAGACGGATGGAATCGGGCTTGAGAAGCGTCTGGCCGCGCCAGCTCCCCTCGTTCAGGAACAGCTGCAGAAAGGCCGCGTAGTCCGAGGCGGTCGAGACCAGCCCGCCATCGCCCCGCACGGTTGCCGTGTAGGTGGCCGGGTTGGGCGCCTCGACCAGTCCTGTCTCCTCCCGCCGATGCACCGTCACCAGACGAGCCGTTTTCTCCGCCGGAACGTAGTAAGAGGTATCGACCATGCCGAGCGGCCGGAAGATTCTCTCCTGGTCGAACGCTTCGATGCCCTGACCGCTCAGCTTCTCCACAATCTCCCCGAGCACCGAAGTGCTGGCCGAGTAAACCCACCGGGTACCGGGATCGGACAGCAGCGGCATCTCGCGGGGATCCTGCTTGGTCTTCTGCTGGATGGCGAAAACTTCGGGGCTGGTGAACGGATAGCTCAGGCCCGAAGTGTGGGTCAGCAGGTGTCGAATCGTCATCTCACTCTTCGCCGGTCGAGTCGTGTAGGTGGCGTCGTGCTCGTTGAAGGTCTCGATGACGGGGCGATCCTTGTATGCCGGCAGGTGGGTCGATACCGGATCGTCGAGCTGCAGCTTCCCCTGCTCGTAAAGCATCATGATTCCCAGTGAGGTCACGGGCTTGGTCATCGAAGCAATACGAAACAGCGTGTCGGTGGACATCGAAACGCCCTGCGCGGCATTCTGCTTGCCGAAGGCCTTGACGTAGAGCACCTGGTCCTTGTTCGTGACGGCGGCCACGACACCCGGGATTTCCCCCTTGTCCACGGCAGCCTGGAGCGTGCCGTCCATCGCCGCTACCCCCGCAGCGTCCAGAGCCGGCAACGAGGTCGACGGCGCGGCGCTGCAACCGGTGACGAACAGGATCGCAAGCAGGGCGGACATGAGTCGCATTTCTATCTCCTTTGTGAGACGACGAGGCACGCCTACGGGCCAGGAATCCGGTTGAAGGTGTTGAAGAAGATTTGCTTGTCTTCAGGATCGGCAATGGCCTGGCCGAGCGCTCTGGCCACGGCGTAATGTTCGCGCTGCAGATCCCGCGCCGCGGCGGCAAAGGCCGCATGAGCGAGGACCGCGTGCGCGAGCGCCAGCTCCCAGTCCGGCGTCTGCTGGGCGGCAAGGGAATCGTAGCTCTCCGTGGCGTATCGCAGCGCCAACTCGCCGTGACCGAGCGAAGCGTGCACGTGCCCGAGGAGCATCTTGGCCCGGATCACCTGCAGCTCGGATCCGACCTTCGACCAATGAAACGCGGCCGCGTGGGCGGCATCCAGCATCTCGGCGTCCTGATGCGCGGTCCTGGCCGCGAGCTCGCTGAGACTCCACGCGGCGTTGTTGCACTGCACCGCGTGCCAGCGGTGTGATCGCGCGACTTCCTCAGCCGACGTCTCAATCAACGGTCAGCCCCACGAAACTCCCTTGCGAGCCGTACGATGTTCCCGAGCGTCACGCCCCGATCAGCCGTCCTCAGACGTTCAGGTGAAGCAGCTTCATCAGGTTCAGGCCCAGAATCGCTTCCTTGTCGGCCTCGCTCAGAAACGACGCGTTGAGGACCAGATCGACGGTCACCGGCCAGTTGAACGGCACGTCGGTCCCGTAGACGACCTGGCCGATACCGACTTCTGCGACCAGATGCCGCAATCCTTCATCGGAAAAAACCATCGTGTCGATCGAAATCTGTGAGCGCAGGTACTCGCTCGGCTTCTTCCTGTTGGCGCACTTGGCATTGGCCCTGACCGCGCAGGCTGCTTCGGTCCGTCCGAGATAGGACGGCAAGTAGCCGCCGGCGTGCGCCCCGCAGACGCGCAGTCCGGGAAACTTGTCGAGTGTGCCATCGAAGATCAGACGCGACAGAAAATAGGTCGTCTCCAGCGGGTTGCCTATGATGTTGCCGAGATCTCCCCGCCCGCCGAGCGCTCCCGGCTTGACGATGTTTTCGGCGCCGCCTGGATGCATGAACACCAGCGCGCCGAGCTCCGCGGCCTTGGCCCAGAACGGGTCGTACTTCGGCAGCGAGAGATCCTCGCCGTTCACGTGCCCGCCGATTGAGACACCGCGCAGACCCAGCCGTTTGACGCCGTCCTCGAGCTGCTCGGCGGCGAGATCGGGATGCTGCAGCGCGACCGACGCCATCCCGACAAAGCGATCGGGGTGAGCGGCGACCCACGTGGCCAGCCCCTCGTTCTGCGCCCGGACTATTTGAGGAGCAAGACCGCGATCGGCGGCGTACCACCAATATCCGTTGATGCTGAGCGCCTGAACATCGACACCCTGCTCATCCATCAGGCGCAAACGCGCCGGGCCCAGGATGTTGTTGCCCGCGCCGCCTCCCATGCCGGCAAGCGGTGTCCCCTTGACGATCTCCTCCACCGAGATCACGCAGTGCGCGTGCACGTCGATCACGCGGACCCGCCGGTTCCCGATGGTGACCTGCCGTCGTGCTCCCGGGTCCTGGGCCGCGGCCGCCCTTGCACCCACGCCGCGTCCCGTAACGCATGCTGCCGCCGCTCCAACGGCTGCGGTCTTCAGAAAGTCTCTACGACTCGGCACGTCTGTTCTCCTTACCTGGCCAGGAGGTTGAACTTCTGGATCCGCCTGTTTTCAGGCCTGAGCGGCGTGACCTCGGTGACGTACAGGTTCCCTTTGGAGTCCGACGCCATGTGATGAAGCGTGCCGAACTCTCCGGGTGCAGAGCCCCATCTTCCGAACGCATCGAGCAGTTCCAGCGTGCGGCGGTTGAACACCATGACTTTCGCCTGACTTCGATTGCCGACGTAGAGAAAGCGCTGATCCGGATCGGCCGAGAACGCCGTGCTCGCCGCCGTCGTGCCGTTGCCACACTCAGGCGCCCGGCACTCGCGGCCGATGAAGACCTGTGTCACGTACTTGCCATCGACCGTGAACACCTGCACTCGCTTGCCGCCGCGGTCGGAAACATAGACCAGCCCGTCGTTCGATACGCGGGCCGCATGCACCGGTTGAACGAACTGCGAAGCCCCCTGCGCATCCGCGTCGGGCAGAGCGGGGTTGGGAGGCGCGTCGGTGGGGACATTGCCGAATGCCCCCCACATCCGTTTGAACGTGCCGCTGGTCGCGTCGAACACGATCACGCGGCGGTTGCCGTAGCCGTCGGCCACGAAGAGCTCGTTGGTCTTCGCGTAGACGAAGGCATCCGCGGGTTGATTGAGATTCTGCGTGTCCGCGTTGCCTTTACTTTGCCCGGCGCGGCCGATTTGCATGACGAACTGCCCGGTCTTGGTGAACTTGAGCACCTGATGGTCGTTGTCGCCATTGCCGCCGATCCAGACAAATCCCGCGGGATCGACGTACACGCCGTGCTCCGAATTCGGCCACTCGTAACCCCGGCCGGGGCCGCCCCACGCTTGAACGAAATTTCCGGCCGCGTCGAACTCGAGGAGGGGCGGCGCGGCCCGCGCCTTTTCCTCGGGGCCGAGTGTGCCGGGACGTTGCAGCACCCAGACATGATCCTGGCCGTCCACGGCGACGCTGGCGACCTGTCCCAGCTGCCAGTTGTTCGGAATCTTCGGCCACCCTGGAACGACTTCGAACGTCGGCGCATCGCTCGTGGCGGGCCGCCGCGTCTGAGCGCCAATCCTGCCGTTGAACCCGCTGGCGGCTGAAATCACAAGAGTCAACCCCAGCGCTGCGACGACCGATCCTGTCGGTTGATTCATGACCCGTTCCTCGTCTGGCTTCCAGTCGCGGCGTCACTTCGCCGCGGCTTCGGCATCGACATCCTTCTCCCAGTCGCTGATAAGGCGGCGGAGCTGCGACACCAGGTCTGGCCGCGTCGTCGCGAGGTCGTTTCGCTCGCCGATGTCCGCCCGCAGGTTGAAGAGCAGCAGATCGTCGCCATCGAGCAGCAGCTTCCAGTCGCCCTTTCTGACGGCCCTCTGTTGCCGAATCGGTACGTTGATGCGCCAGAACAGCGTCCGCTCGATCGGTGATGACCGGCCCTCCAGAATCGGAAGCAGGTTGATTCCTTCGAGTCGCGCATCGGCCGGCACTGGTGTTCCCGTGGCCGCCAGAATCGACATCGTCAAATCCATCGTGATACCGGTCTGCCCGCTGATCTTCCCAGTCGGCAGCCGCCCGGGCCACTTGAAGATTGCCGGCACGCGAATACCGCCTTCCCAGAGCGTGTCCTTCCGATGAAAGAGCGGCGCATTGCGGGACAGCCACTCGCCTCCGTTGTCGTTGGTGAAGATCACCAGCGTGTTCCTGGTCAGACCGAGCGCATCCAGTTTCTGCAGGATCTGCCCGACGCCGGCGTCGGCCCGCTCGAGCATCGCGACATAATCCTTTCGCGTGGCTGGCACGAGGGCATCCGGTCCCTGGAACGCGGCGTTGTCGGGCGCCCGGGAATAATGGTCGGGCGGCTGAAAGGGCCAGTGGGCCGCGTTGTAAGCCACTTCCAGGAAGAAGGGGCCGGCCTTCTGCTGGTCGATGAAACCGAGCGCGCGGGCGGTGATGAGGTCCGTCATGTACCCGTCTTCCTGAACGGGTCTGGTGTTTTCGAACAGGTCCGGCTGGCCGTCTCCTCGCGTGTGGGTGTAGAAGTCGATGAACCCGCTCAGGAACCCGAAGAAGTAATCGAACCCGTGGGCGTTCGGCCCGAACTCCGGCCTGTAACCCAGATGCCATTTCCCCACGAGTCCGGTCGAATATCCGTTGTTCTTCAGCAGCTGCGGTAGCGACCGCCCGGTCGTGGCCAGTCCCTGCTCGAGCGCTGGTCCCGCCGACCCCAGCGCACGTTCGAGACGAACGCGCTGCTGGTAGCGGCCGGTCATCAGCGCCGCTCGCGTCGGCGTGCACAGAGGTGCCGCGTAGAAATCCGTCAGCTTGACGCCATCCTTTGCCAGGCGATCGATGTTCGGCGTCTTGATGTCGGGCGCACCGTAGCTGCCGATGTCGCCGTAGCCGACATCGTCTGTGACGATCAGCACGACGTTGGGGCGTGAGGGAGTCGGTGGCTGGGACTGGGCGGCCGAACTGACCACGCCGAAAAGCACGGCAACGATGAAACACGCGGCTGGACGGCGCACGAGACCTCCTTGCTGGATCGCCGAAACTTCGTCGCTGCGGGACTACCCGTGAACGAGGTGGCCCCTTTCCATCAGTCCGGGCTCAGCGGCCGGCGTCGGGCGGGGCTTCGGCCGCACACGTGAAGCTGGACGCGGCGTCAGTGCTGCCGACCCCGTCGTACTTCGCGACCTGGCCAATCGGGCACAGCGGGCGAGTCCGGTCGATTTTGCCAGCGGTGACACGAGACGCCACGATCCGGGCCGGCTTCTGCCCGTTCTCGACCCAGTTCGAGATGGCGGCCATCCCGTCGAACGTATCGGGGCCGGGACCGCCGCCGCAGTGCAAGACCCCCGGCAGCATGAACAGCGCGATCGATTGATCCGCCCCGCTTCCAACGGCCTTCAACACGTTACGGAAATAGATGACGCTGTTCTCGGCGGGCACCTGCGGGTCGGACCATCCGTGCCACATGAGCAGCTTGCCGCCGCGATCGAAAAACGGCGTGAGGTTGAACTCGTCCGACGCGAGCAGTCCACCGTCTTTCGTGACCGCCCGCTCGACATCGGCTGCGATGTTGGACAGCCGGAAGTCCCAACGCGGATCTTTCAGATGGAAGTTCCGCACGCGTGAGAGAGAGTTGACGAGAGGCTCCGGACCGCCCAGTGTTCCCCACTGCAGTTCCGAACCCGGCCAGAGGTGCGCGTCGAGGAGCACCTTTCCAGATGTCGGATCGGTGAACGGCGATGTGAGCACCACGGCCGATTCAACCTGCGGCGCCGTCAAACACGAAGGACCGTCGGGGCCCTTGCAGAGAAGCGTCGCGTAATCGAATCTGCACTTCGTCGGGTTCTCGAGAACGCCGTCCTTGACGCCGTCGTCGAGGTCGCAGACCTTCATCACCGCATCGTGAATCATCGGATACTTGCTGGCGGGAATCCGGCTGGCTGGCGTGCGGTTGACCGTCAGGTTGATGCCGATGCGCGCTGCGTCGAGGCGAGCCTGATTCCACGATGCCGCGCCCGCGACGATACCCTGGAAGTCGTCGGGATATCGCTGAGCGCTCGTCAACCCATGTCTGCCGCCGCCAGAGCAGGCGTTGTAGTACGACCACCGCGGCGGGCTCCCGTAAAAGGCGCGGATCACCGCCTTGCCCGCCAGCGCGAGCTCGTGCGTCGAGCGATACGCGAAGTCGATCAGCTTCTCGGGATGCCCCGGCATGAAATCCGCGTTGTTGCCGGCGTGACCGGTGTCGGTACCAGCCGTCGCGTACCCCTCTGCCAACGCGGACGCCATGAGTGCATGAGGAATGGCGCCTGCGAGCCCGCCCTCGCCGACTGCCTGAAACCTTCCGTTCCAGCGCGACTCCGGAAGCCAGACTTCGATATCGATCTCGGAGTCGTTCGACGGCCTCGCGGTGAGCTGGACCAGGCAGAAGGCGGGCAGTTTCAGGAACGGCTGACGCTGCGCGACGCGATCGGTCGCCGCCCGGTCGGTCGCAGGGTCGAATGACCCCGTCGGCACCATTCGAGCAGCGGTTACGGACGTCGCTGGAAGCGAAAGCTGCGTCAGGTTCTCGCAGCGCGTGACGCTTTGCGCCAGTGCGGCGCGAGCGACAATCAGCGCGAGAAGCAGCGTCGCGAACGTCACAGAGCGCGCATGCATCGCTCCCCCGGAACCGGTTGGAGTAACTCGACCGACTAGACTGCCGCTGCCGGCGCATCCACGCCAGCCCAGAGGTTCATCGTGGTCAGCTCTTCGCGTCCGCACGCCTTGAGATAGAGGAAGAGCTGTGTACGATACGCGGCGTAGCCGCAGAGCACGACGTTCACGAGAAACGCACCGCGCGAGCTGGCATTGCCGAACATCGTGATCTCGTCCCGAAAATCGGCGTCGGCGACGTCGTTCAGGAGCCTCGGAAAGGCGTCGGACTGGGCGGCGATCGCGGCCAGCGTCTGATCGAAATCCATCTTGTCCACCGCCTGCTTGGCTGTGGTCCAGGCAGCGGGATCGAACGTGCCGATCTTGGCCGCCTCTACGAGCGACGGTCCCATGATGGTCAGATACTTGAGGAGCTCAATCGTGCTGCGCTGCTTCGATGTCGGGCGATAGTCCAGCTTCGTGCGGTCGATCTTCCCCGCCAGGTGCAGCAGGATGCGAACTTCCTTTTGGAACGCGCCAATCAGTTCGGCCTTGGTCAGGACCATGGTTTCCTCGAGAGAAAGAAGGAATTGGGAGCGCAGAATATCATGGGAGAGATGCCTTCCTACTCCCCGTTTGCGATCCCACGGCTGATTCTGAAGACGTGGCCGTCGGGGTGCCGAACGTGCATCTCCCGAACGTTCCACGGCATGTCGGTCGGCGGCCAGGTAATCTCGAGACCCTGCTCGAGACAGCGCGTGTGAACGGCGTCCACGTCGTCCACCCAGATCGACATCCAGACGCCCTTCTCCGCGGCATCGCTCCCTCCGGGTCCAAACGTGCGGGTGAGCGTGCTCTTGCCGCGACCGCCCTGAGCGTTCTCGCACAGGAAGATCTCGCACTCGCCGGAACAGACGCCGCCAAAGTCCGGCGGCGTGCCCCACTCCCAGGCCTTTTCCCATCCAAGTCTCTCGAACCACGCGAAGCTTTCCTGAATGTTCGAGACGTTCAGAATCGGCGTGAGTCGTTTGGCGAGCATGTCCGGCCTCCTATGAAGGATGGGTCGACCTCAATGCCGCAGTGCTGCAAGCTCGTTCGCGACGCGAACGAGATCGAGGTGGTTGATTCGCTCGACGATTTCGTACCACTGCTGGTTGACGGTGTTCGGATAGATAGCCCCCAGGATGGCGCCGGCAATCGACCCGACGGAGTCGCTGTCTCCACCGATGTTCGCGGCCAGCAGAATCGCGTCCTCCGCAGAGCGCATCCTGGTCGCGAGTCCCAGCGCCAGCGGCACGATTGTCAGAGGCTGATTCGGAAAGAAGCGGGCTGCGACCTCCGCCGGGCGCAGCCGCGCGCGGCCGAGCGCGTCGTACACGGAGCGCATCGCCGGTGCGAACGTCGGGGCCATCGGTCCAGGCCATCGGCGCTCGGCCTCTTTGGCGGCATGTTCGGCAAATCCGAAGACGTCCGCCGGGGAGGCGCCATCGATGGCTGCCGAGACAGCCGCAGCCGTAGACGCCGCGCCGGCGATCGCCAGGGATCCTCCGTGAGTCGAGATGGAAGCTTCGCGCGCACCGCTGACGAGCTCGTCGAGACGGTCCGAGCGATACAAGATACCAACCGGTGCCACGCGTATGGCGGCGCCGCACCCCTCGTGCTCGGTAGTCGTCCGGGTCGAATCGGCGGCCTGGTGGAAATCCCACAGCGATTTGACGCCCGGATGGACGCTCTTTGTACAGCGGAGCATTTCGCTTCCGATGCTCACGTGCGAGACAGTGCCGGTGGTAAGGATGGCTCTCGCAACGGCGAGCGTTCGTTCGGTATCGTCGGTCGTCTCGCCGATGCGCCACTCGTGCCGCGCGTTCCCTTTGTATCTCGGGACGACCGCGCCAGGCCGGCCTTCGAATCCTCCGATGCCGTGCGGGTAGTGACGTCGTACCGCTTCGTGAGCGAGCATCTCGGACTGTTTGCCGACGGCATCGCCGACGGCGACGCCCTCGAGGCAGCCGATCACGCGACCGACCCGCGCGAGGCTCATGGGCGAACGGCGAGGGTTCGAAGCCTTGATGAGCGCGTGCAGGCGCGAGACAGGCCAGACGACATCGGGCAACGACTATACGCGACTGCCAGGCCGTTAGGATGGAAATCGAATCGTGGAGCGCGTACGGGCTCTCCGAAGCAGGGAATCGGCGGCCGGCACCAGTGACCGGCCGCCGAATCTGATCAACTCGGGTCTAGTTGAGCGGGCAGCCGGCCCTGTTCCACTTGTCCAACTGCTGCGCATCGGTGAAGGTCAGGATCGCCTCGTAGCTGATCGGATAGCCGACCTGAGAGTGCAGCGCGTTCAGGATGGCCGCGGCTCGGGCCCGCGAGAGCGCGTCACCGTCATCTTCCGCCGACAACGCCACCAGCATCGTCTGGCTCCCGTCGCCGCTCCACGGCGTCAGGTCATCTGGAGCAAACCCCACCCATGAGTCGAAGTGTTGCGGCTGCTTCCAGTAACCTGGTGTGCAGCCACCATCGCCAGGGTAGGACGGTGGCGGCGGAGGCGTCGGAGGCGCCAACGACTCACAGCTCACATCCTGGTTCTGGTGCGCCATCAGCGGGACAACGAACCCGGGCTGCCCTTCCTCGCGCGGGTGGATCTTGATGGCGCCGCTTTCAATGCCCTCGACCGTGATCCCGCCGTAGAAGTCTGTCTGGAAACAACCTGTGGCGTTGGGAAACGCGAGCGAACCGTACTCGCCAGACCGCAGGGAAACCGTTTGGAGCCCGAGGAGAGTCTGGTCGATCACAGCCGGCGAATCACGCCGAAACAGCGCGAAGACATAGCTCACGATGCGGTCGGTGCAGGGTGAGCCGTTGTAGAAGCGCACCGACCGACCGTCCTCGGCCATCCAGATCGACGTGTTCGCGCTCTCGCTGCAGTTCAGTGCATCTGGCTCGGTCGAGACCGGTTGAGTGCCCACCGGCGCCGGCGCGTCGCCGCCCAGTTCGCGGGCATTCATGCTCACCGGCTGCGGTGCCGTCAGCTGTGCGTTGCTGCAAGCGGCGCTGGCGAGCAGCGCGAGAACGACGGCCATTCGACGTGGGACAAGCGTTGTGTCCCGGCGTTTCAGCGGCCGGTGCCTGTTCGATACGTTGTGAATGCCGGACACAAAATGCGACATGGTGACTTCGCGCTCTTTCGTGCTGCCCGAGTCGATCATCCGCAGGTGAATTCGGCAAGTGTTGCGCCACTGATCGCGCTCGCGTCCAACACGTTCATCGTCAACGCTGTAGACGCCGGATCGCGGCGCCGTATTTGACAGGGGAGTCCCTCGAGCGCGAAACAAAAGCCCGCTCACGGTCAGAACAATCCAACCAGGGCGCACCACGTTGTTCTTCCCATTGGGCGACTGGACGTGCCGTTTGTGTCGACGGATGGAACAGAGGTCCGGACGGTCACGAGCCGACGTCGGTCGGACCCCAGAAGCCGCGGATCGAACCAGATCTCTTCAGAGGAACCGGGCGGAGGCGCGCCGAATGTGCGTCGACGGGCCGATGGCACCGGGCAGCGAATAGGCGAGGGCCACGATGCCGCTGCCAGGCAATGTCTGTTGATCGGCCAGCGTCAACTTCGCCGCGGCGCCTGGCGGAAGAAGGGTTCGAGCAAGAATGTGCATTCTTGTCACGGCGCCGCGGGCGTGACGCATCTGAAACTTGCCGCGATGTTCACGTCGCCGGAGCCGTTGTACTTGGGCCAGGCGGGATAGACGCACAGCGGCCGGCTGCGATTACTGCCCTTGTTCGCGTCCACGGCGCTCAAGGTGCCTGGAGCGTTGCCTCTGTCGACCCACACGTCGAGCGCGCCGAGCGCATCGAACTTGGCGTTGAACACGCCGTTGCCGTGGCCGAATCCCGGAATGTGGTAGAAGCGCACGAACGAATCGAGCGTCGTCTGGCCGAAGCGGGTGACCAGCCGGTTGTAGTAGTCGAGCGTGTTGTACGGTGTGATCGAATCGTCAATCGCGCCGACCATCAGGATCAGCTTGCCGCCCTTGCTCATGAATTGAGTCAGGTCGACGCTGTTCGCGTCGAGGATTGTCGAGACCTCGACGATGCGTGCGGCCCACTGGTTGGGGTCGAACGTCAGCGTGTTCAGCGTCAGGTTTCTGGTGATGATGTATCGAATCGTCGCATCCGAGGGCCTGTACTGGAACGCGTCCCCCTGGGCAGGAGGAAACGACGGCGTCGGCGAGTTGCCGAGCGTGTTGGCGAGAAACGTCGCGCCGTCCAGAACGGGCCACTTCGGGAACGTCGTCAGCCCGCCGGCTACGGGAAACGGGAGCGAGAACGGTGAGTTGATCGCATCGACGGCGGCGAGCTGCGCGTCTGACAGGCACGAATCGCCCGAGTCGCTGCCATCGGCGCAGCGAAGCCTCGCCCTCACGGCGTCGATCGTGAACACCCTGTTGCACCCCGCCACGTCGCCGATGATGCCGTCCTCGAGCGCGTCCAGCCCGTCACAGGCCGAATAGACGGCAGCAACCAGCGTGTTGACCTTGTTGGGGTTGATCCACGATTCTTTCGTCCTGTAGAGCGCTTTCGCAAAGTGGTTCGCGGCAAGATGCAGCAATGTCACGTTGTATGCCGGATACAACGAGACGACGCCGTCGAAATCGGCGGGGTACTTCTGCGCGGCGATCAGGGCTTCGTGACCTCCTTGAGAGCCGCCGATGAAGTACGAGTGTCGGGACGCCATACCGTAGCGCAGGCGAGTCAGGTGGACGCCGACGTCGTGCGTCTTCTTCACCTGGAGGTGGCCGAAATTGGCCAGCGACTCGGCGTTCAGCGCAAACGTGCCGTCAAACCCCGTGCCCTCGTGTCCCGAGTCGCTGCCGAGGGTGACGTAACCCTGCGCCAGCGGCGTCGGGGCGGTCGGCACCTGGTTGCTCGCGCCGCCGAGGCCGGTCACGACGGATCCGTCGAACCCGCCGCCGCCCATCTGCAGTGAGCGGTTGTTCCAGGTGGTCGGAAGATTGATCTGAAACCTGATCGGCGGCGCGAGCGGATCGACAGGGTGAATCGACCCGAGCACCTTGCAGAATTCGCCGTTTGCGTTTCCAGCCTCGGTCGCGGAGACGAGCGACGCCGCCACGACCACCGCGCCGCCCGTCGGGAGCCCGATGGCTTCACGCGGAATCACCGTGTTCTGAAGGGCAGAACACAACTCCCGGGGCGACCGTCCGATCCGTCGATCAGCTGTTTGCGCGAGAGCGACATCCGGGGCGCCGGCTCTCCAGAAGAACAGCGTCGCGCCTGCCAATGTCGCCATCGCCAGCCGGGTCGCGGATCTCATGGAACCACCTCCTCCGGCTCAGCCCAGTCACTGGAGCTTCGGGACGCCTGCAGTGTAAACGATTCGACATGCCGGCCGAAGTGGCGCCCCACTCCTCCGGGGCAACGTCGGCGACATGTTGCGTGAACGTCCACCAGTGACCGGCATGGTCTCGAACCGTGTACTGCCGCTCGCCAAATGGCATGTCTGCGGGCGGTTGAACGATGTGTGCGCCGCACCGGACCGCCTGCTCAAAGTGCCGATCGACGTTCACGACAGGCGAGCGGAAGCAGCAGGACGGTTTGTGTGAGCGGTACCAACCCCGCGGCGACGGCGACGACAACGGCGATGAAAGCGAAGATCTCGATCAGGCGGCGCATCGATCCACGATATCCAGCACGACATCGGCTGCGCGCTCGCACTGCTCCCGCGACACATCCAGATGGGTCACCGCTCTGATGGTGCGTGGACCAAATGCAAACACCAGGAGGCCGCGCTCCCGTGCCCGCGCGACGACGGTTTGCGCGTCTGGACCCTCGGCCGCGATAGAGAAGATAACGATGTTGGTTTGGACAGTCGAGAGGTCGATCACGATTCGGCGGCTGGTGGCGATCTTCTCGGCGAACAACCGCGCGTTCGCGTGATCGTCGGCCAGCTTGTTGATGTTGTGTTCCAGAGCATAGAGGCCCGCGGCCGCGAATAGCCCGACCTGGCGCATGGCGCCGCCGAGCATCCGGCGATATCGAAGACAGCGGCGGATGGTGTCCGCCGCCCCAGCCAGCACCGAGCCCCCCGGAGCGCCAAGTCCCTTGGAAAGAGCCACTGAAACCAGGTCGAACGGGGCCGCACACTCCGAGGGAGAGCGACCGGACGCCACAGCCGCATTCCACAGCCGCGCTCCATCGAGATAGCTGGCGACGCCGTGGTCGGCGGCTGCCTCACAGATTCTGATGGCTTCGGCCTGCGTGAAGACGACTCCACCCGCCCGGTTATGGGTGTTCTCGATCTCGACCAGCGTCGTAGGCGGATAGACGATGTGCCCGGCCGGCTTGAGGGCGTCGAGAAATTCCTCGCGCGTAAAGATCCCACCGGCGCCGATGGCCGTGAACTGAACCCCCGCGTTCGCTCCCGACGCCCCGGTTTCGTGCCACACAGCGTGGCATTCCCGACTGACGATTACGTCGTCTCCTGGACGAGTCAGCGCGCGCAGAGCGACCTGATTCGCCATCGTGCCGGTCGGGAGCCACAGCGCCGCCTCCTTGCCCAGCATCGAGGCGATTCGCTCTTGCAGGCGAACGACGGTGGGATCCTCGCCGAACTGGTCGTCGCCGACCGGGGCGGCGGCGATTGCCGCTCGCATCTCCGCCGATGGGCGCGTGACGGTGTCCGAACGCAGATCAATCACGTCCATGCCCTCTGGCGCCGGCTGCTCAGAACATTCGAACCTCTTCCTCCGCGACGAGAAAGACAGGTTTGCCACCGCTCGAGATGGAGATCGCGTGAGCGATGGCCTTCTGTGCCGGCGCAGACGCGGCAGCCGCCTGAAGCGCCGCCATGGTCGGAAAATGGAATTCCGCGATCCGGTAGAACGGCGCCGGGGCGCCGTCGGCTGTTCCGACGATCTTTGACGCGACGAACTTCCTGATGCCTTTGAAGGTGTCGGCGGTCACCATCGGGACGTGGTCCTGCGTGTATGCCCGCTCGAACGCGTTCACGTCCGCGGGTGACGGGTATAGAACGATGACTTTAGCTCCGGCCACGATGAACCTCCCTCTACTGGAATTGCAGGATTGCAGAATTGCAGGATTGCAGATTGACTCGTTCAACCTCCTTGTCACCCACCGCCTCGAAGGGGGCACACGCCGATCCTTTGTGCCTCGGCTGTCAGGCGCCATCGTCGAGGTACGGGCGAAGAAACTGTTTGAGCTCGGCAACGCTCTCCACGCGTCGAACCGACTGGGGAAAGTGCCGTATCGCGGACACTGATGCGTACGCCACGACAGGCTTGCCGTACTGCTGCGCCAACGATACCTCGGTCGCCGTCCCCTCCTCGCCGGGCAGCGCGACGATCGCGGCGCACGAGAGGACGTTGATGTGGTTGCGCGACAGGTCGTGCATACCGAGCCTGCCGCTATAGGGCAAGTGCGTGTAGATCGCGAGCTCGATGAACTGGTTGGGATAGCCGGCTCTTGGCGTCATACGATCCGTTTCGCTGGCGCAGGGGATGATACCGATACAGATTCCCCGACGGTCCCGCCGCGCGGTGAATGCGCGGCTGACCGCCGTCATCACCCCGCCGCCTCCGCCCGTGAGCAGATTGACGCCGAGCTCTGCCAGGGCTTCACCGACCGGCCCTGCGTAATCCTCGTGCTCTGCGCTGCCGGAGCCCATCACGCCCACCGTCCGAGCCGAGAGCGTCGCCATGTCAACCAGTCTCTTCTGGTTCAGGCGGCTCGCTCGGGTTCGACGACGACCGCGGTACCGTATGCGAGGACTTCGGTCACCCCTGCGGTCACTTCGTTCGCGTCGTAGCGTACCCCGATCAGCGCGTTCGCGCCGCGCGCGGCGGCATGATCGAGCATCAAGCCAAACGCGTCCGACCGCGCTCTCTCGCACAGTTCCGTGTAGATCGTGATGTTGCCGCCGACGAGCGTCTGCAACACCGCACCGATGTTGCCCACGATGCTGCGCGAGCGGACCACGATGCCCCGCACCACACCCAGAGTCTTCACGGTCCGATAACCGGGCAGATCGAAGGCTGTCGTCACAAGAGACGAATCAACAGTAGACACGCACACTCCTTTTCGTGAGAAATGCCTAGCGCCGACGGCGAGGACGCCAGGCCACAGCCTGAGCGGCTTCCGCCGAGTCGATCTTTCACTCTAACCCTCGCGAGGTTTGCCGCCGGCCACCAACCCATCGCGTGGCCAGGTCCTTTGCAGACCGCAGACGATCGGCCAGCTGCGCGGTGTGATGCTGGATGTGTCGAATGTTCACGATCTGGTGTTCGAGCTTCGGCATCGTGTACCAGCTGAAACCGCTGGTTGGGCTGGTGAGGTCCAGCGTCTCCACGGCGCGATCGACCATCTCGTCGCAGATGCTCCAGTACTCGAGCGCTTCGCCTTTCGTATACGGTTTCGGGATGAGGGGAAGGCTGCTGCCCGGGTCCACCGGTCCCGCGATGCCGTCGGGATGCTGAACGTCGGCCTGGTGTCCCGTCCATGGCTGGAAGGCGGCTTCGTCGGGCATCAGGTAGAGGTGGGCAAAGAAAAGCGTGTGGTAGGCCACCTGCCAATACGCGTTGCGATGCTCGCCGCTGAACCATACGTCATCTGGGCACTGCTCAATCGCCTCGCGGAGCATCGCGAGGGCCGCATGATACTGGCTCTTCATCAGGACATGGATGGATGTCAGATCGATATGGTCCGCTGTCCGACCCTCCATGCGAACCTCCATGACTTCCGGGATCGTCTGAAAATGTCAGCAGCCGCGAGTGTACTTCTTGCGGACCACAAGATGCCCTGTCGGGGTGTACAGGTCACGAAGCGGAATCCGCAGCTCCCGCCACGGCGCGAGCGGAGGCGGATTGCCGCTTTCACACCACATGTCACCTGCCTGCTCTGGTCGCGCACGGAGCACATCCCGCTCAATACCCAGAATGAACAGATCGCCGAAGGGGCTGGAAACAATCTGTTCGGGCTCGAGCAGGTGCAACTGGGGTTCGTCTCCGAGTTCCCTCGAGTCAACCCAGGTTTCTCTGAGTAACGGGACTTCCGGGAGGTGAAACCACGTTGCGCGTCGCTCGAGAAATGTCTGGTGGAAGTACGGCCCGTATCCCCAATCTCGGTCGAAGAGATCTGGTTGAAACTCGGCCGCGGCACCACCTGTGGCAGGGACGAAAAACGATCGTAATCCCCGACCAGGAATCGCCATCAGCAGGAGCGAGCCGGCGGCAGCGGCCTTCTCGGACGGGCCCGACCAGAGCCGGACGACGTGGACTTTCGGAGCCAGCTTCTGATCGCGGCACAGGTCCGACTCCACGCTGGTGCCGCTCGGACAGAGGCGTTGAAGCTGGTTTTCGTTTTCCAGCCACTCCACCAATTCTCGAGTGAACAACCCGAGCCATCCGACCTCGGTTGGCTCCGTGGTCTGCGCGACGGCGACGGGAACGCCGAAGGTCAATGCACCAGAAATCGTCAGCGCAATCGCTCGGATCATTCGCATTGAACACTATCTGAGGCTTCTTCGCTCTGCCGTCAGCAGCCTCTCCCCATCGTTTCGGACGGACAGTCTTGCGGCTGTGATCCAGGGCGCCGGTTCGACTTTTCAGAACCGGCGCATGATCAGCCACGCCACGATCAACACAAGTGGGGGCACGAGAGGAATCGCGAGCACACTCAAATCGACCGCCACCGCACCGATGCCGCCACTGCCTGAAGAGAACATCCCGCGCAGCTGGAACAGAACCCACCCGACAGCCAGGAGACAGCTGACAAGTATCCAGGTCGTGGAAACGAGGAGCACGCTTGCGAACGACCAACTGCGAAGTGCCTGCATCTTGGACCGCTCATCAACCAACTATTGACTCGTTGGCATCCGGAAGGGCGGCGGCTGCGTCCCATCGGCGTCAGTAAACCCGTACTCGCGCGCAAGCGTGCCGACCTCCACGAGCTGACCCGATCTGTTCAACACCTCATTATCCGAGACCAGCGCCACAATCGCCCGTCCAAGGTACGCGGTGGTCTCTTTCGGTCCGCCTGGCCCGTTGATGGCGTCCGCCGCCCCGGCCCGCCGGAACGCCTCGACGACACGCTCGGTCCGCATGAAGCCAGGCGCCACGGCGAGGGCGGCAACGCCGTGGTCGCGCAGCTCCTGCGCCATCGCCCAGACCAGACGCCCGACCGAGTGCTTGGCAAGGTCGTAGAAGAGATTGCGGATGTACGGCAGCGCGTCGAGGTTCGCCGTCGTGCTCACGATCAGACCGCGTCGCTGGGGCAGCATCAGCGGCACCGCCAGACGACTGGCCGTGATATGCGCTCGGACACCGGCGGTGAACATGCGGTCCCACTGACCGACAGATTGCTCCCAGAATGGCGCCAAAGGAAGAGGGCGGCAGTCGCTGCTCTCGTAGCCGCCCCACACGTTGTTGACGAGCAGATCGAGGCGCCCGTGATCGGCGCGAACACGCGCGAAAAGCGATTCGACGTCCGCGTCAACCGTATGGTCGCATCGGACTGCGACGCCGTGACCGCCGCGGTTCGTCACTTCCCTGGCGGACTCGTCGATGGTCCCCGGCACGTTGTCGGTTGTGGAACCGCCGTCGACGCTTCTACCGGTCACGTACACGGTCGCCCCGGCGGCGCCAAGCTCGAGGGCAATGCCGCGCCCCGCTCCGCGGCTGGCGCCAGTAACAATAGCAACGACGTCGTTCAAATGGGCCATCTATCGATTCCCCGCATTCTGGATCGCTCGGATCGTGCGTTCGATACGCCGAGCGCGCGTCTCGACCTTTTTCGCCTCGTCTATGGCCTCCATGTGCTCGCGCTGATGCGTGTAACTGAGTGCTCGCCACCGATCCAATGCGCCAGGCGCTGTCTTGAGGGCCCGAAGAAAATCAGCTGGCAGCGCCACCTCGCGCTTGGCCGTATCGAGCTCGAGACGTACTTCGACGGTTTCGCCGCCTTCCAACCCGGCCGCCTCGCGGTTGGTCTTTCTGAGCGGGATGCACGGCGGACCACCCATCGCGGCAATCGTGCTGCGGTACGTGTACCCGTTGAGCGTCACCTTTACGGCTGCCCGCACTTTACCGAACACGATCTTCGGATCGAACGTCAGCGGGATGAAGCACATCGACCCGTTTCGAACAACGCTCGTTCTGAAGGTTTTCGAAATCATGAGCCGCTCTCCTCAGCCCGAAGACTCGGTGGATCGTCACCGTTGATCACCCATAGGTCAGCGTGGTATCCCCCGAGCCCTGAGCGAGCAGCGGGAGCAGACTTCTCAGGCAGGCTTTCATTTGGGCCTCCTTACGGTGGGATCAACCCAGTCCTCGTGCGATGCGGCTCACGATAACCGCTGCCGACATCAGCCGCAAGCCGTGTCACACAGCGCCGGACCAGGCGCCGTGCCGCAGCAGAAAATCGAGGATGAGCGATTGGAACGTCGCGACCTTCTCGGCAAAGAAGGCGCCGTGATCCGCGTCAGGGACCACGGCCAGTTCGGCTTTGCCGAGCTGACGATACATCTCCGTCGCTTCCTCGACGGGAACGAGCTCGTCGCGGTCCCCGATCAGCACCAGGGTTGGAACGACGACCTTGGCAAAGTCTGTCGGCGCGTAGTTGAGCGGCGTTGTCCACATTGGTTTCAGCTGAACCAAGAGCGGCTTCCAGCCGTCCGGTCCGTAGATCTGCTGGAGCCACGCAGCCCAGTCGGGATGGTTGCGAGCCAGGAGCGCCGTCTCCACTTCCGGCGAGTCTTCGTCGCCGAGCGCGCTCCGCACGAAGGCGCGGTATGAGTCGCCGAACTTGAAACAGACTCCACCCATGACGATCGATTGAGGGAGCGTCGGGTGACGCATGCCGATCTCCAGGGCCACCTGTCCGCCGTCGCTGAACCCGACGATGACCGGTTTGCGCAGGTCAAGGGCGAGCAGGAAGGCGACGATGTCATCGGCGAGCTGTCGGTAACTCATCGCGCGCGCCGGCTTGCCGGACCGCCCATGACCCGGCAGATCCGGCACGATCACGCGGTAACGCTCGGCGAAGGCTGGCAGATACGGCTGCCACATGTCGCCGGTCAGCGATCCGGCGTGGAGCAGCAGGAGCAAGGGGTCCCCCTGGCCGTGCAATTCGTAGTAGATGCTGACGCCGTTGGCTTCGATGAGGTGGCCACCTCGATTGGCCGCGTCCCTTGACGAAGACATGACGACCTCCTGCTCAGCGGGCCCGCCGCTCCAGTTCCTCCACGTAATCCTTGGCTTCCTTGAGGTCGGCTCCCGTCGCTGCTCGATACGCCTTGATCGCTTCGATCTTCTTGCCCCGCCGCAGGGCATCGAGAACGGCCGGTGGAGCACCGGAAAACGGATCGAATTGAATCCCTTCGTGCTTCAGGAGGGCATCCAGCTTTCCCTCGAGCCGTGACAACGTCCGCGAGTGCCGGTCCCGCGACGACGTCATACGCACGATGACGGCGGCCGCGATGAGGCTCCCCGCGATGAATCCCAGCAAGAATGGCTCATTCCACATTGTCGTTGTTCGTCGGCACGGACGCTTCCACAGCGGCCCGTCAGACCGCCACTTTCCGGAGCGTCTCCTTCCACGCGATGTAATGGCCCTCGGCGTTCTTCGTGCTCGATCCAAACACCTCGAGCGTGTCAGCAGCAGAACGATAACTCGCCTCGACGAACGCGTCCCCGACCTTCAGGTCATAGTGGCAGTCGGTGTCA
Organism: Vicinamibacterales bacterium; assembly: GCA_035537875.1. Taxonomy (GTDB): domain Bacteria; phylum Acidobacteriota; class Vicinamibacteria; order Vicinamibacterales; family CAVVIG01; genus DATLLJ01. The sequence continues at coordinate 169,038 of DATLLJ010000002.1, forward strand.
AAGAGGTACCCGTGACCGACGGATGCATTTGACACCTCGACACGAAAGATGTTCGGCGCGACCCACGTCATGTCGAAACGCGCGTCGACGACCGTGCCGTCATCGAAATCGTGTCTGAACGCGATCTCGAAACCGTTCGCGGTCGCGAGAGTGGTCTGTTTGATTCTGTAGGCCGAAGACTTCCCCGCGGAGTCAAACCAGGCCCCGGCCCCCTGGTACGTCCCGACGAATCTCTCGATCGTGTTCACGTGATCCTACGCTGTCCTCGAGTCTGAGGCTCGACATCCGCGAGAGATGTGTCGCGTGTGCGATCGGCACGACCAACGACGCTGGCGGGCGCGCGGCCAGTAGCGATTTCGCACAAGACGCGTCCATCTTTTGTTCGTGCTTTGTTCGATGATAGCCGAACTGTGGCAGGTAGAGCTCGCCATCGGCCTGCCACGCCTGGCAGCTATCCGCTCAACGAACGAAGAGTCCGCGCAACGCGGGAGAGGACGAGATGGCAGGCGGGTCAAACGCGGCTCACCTCGCCGGGGAATCGTTGTCAGTCCTGGCGCTGAATCGGCGACACTTCGGCGAACCACCAGCGGTGACCTTCGAGATCGCGAGCGCCGTACTCGCGCTGACCGTACGGCTGATCGACCGGTTGTGAATCGATGAGCGCACCGGCCGCGCCGGCGTCAGTGAACTGCCGCCCAGTCCTTGACGAACTGATCGACGAACGTCAGCACCTCCGCGCGAACCGTCTGCAGGGCGGAGGCCGGCACTCCCAGGACGTTCTGCGCATCCCACGTCATCGCGTTCACGACGTTCGACCCCGTGACCGGCGAGCGCAGCGTCTGTCTGAGGTGCACCTGCACGGCGATCGCGTAGCCCGCGTCCTGCGGAAGGACAAGGGCGTTGAGGTGGACGTAGAGGTACGCCTTCGCCAGACTGGGATTCGTCGACTGCGAGGCATAGACCGAGATCCCGCCGTCGCGCAACCGTCGTTCAACGTCTGCCCGGATCGCGGCGACGGTGAGCCCGCTCTGCTGAAGCTCCGGCTGGAGACCTTCCACGAGCACCTCGACGCCAGGCAGCCCGCGGAGCGTGTCACGGCCCGTGGAGACGAACATCTGGCCATCCGCGTCAGGAGCGCGGGCCCCGAGGAGCAGAAGCGCCATGCTGAACACACCCGCCATCCGGCGTGAAGTCATCCCGTTCCTACCTTTCATGTGCTGCGTGGCGGGCACGTTGCGTGTTTCACATGGCGTCCGATGCGATGAATCTCTCCCCTTCTTCTACCCGGCTCGCAGCGGACTACCGGCGTTCAAACGCCACACGCGCTCCGAACCCGACCAGCATCACCCCACACACGCCGTCCAGCCAGCGACGGACCACCGACCTCATGACAAAGCGCCTCACACGATCGAACAGGATCGACAGGGCGACCAGCCACACGATGCCTTCGACGTAATGGATGCTCGCCAGGAGCAACGACTTTGTGAGCACGGGCTCCGTCGGGCCAATGAACTGCGGCAAGAATGCCAGATAAAACACCGCGGTCTTCGGGTTCAGCCCATTCGAGAGGAAGCCTTCCAGGAAGCAGCGTCGCCCGCTTCTCCTGCCGGTGGGGTCAGCCGCCTGCAAGCGGTCCGGCGGAGGCGGCGTTCGCAGCGCCCTCGCCAGGGACTGCAGCCCCAGCCATCCCAGATAACACGCCCCGGCCAGCTTGACCAAGGAAAAGGCGGTGGCCGAACGTGTCAGGAGCATCGAGACCCCCAACGCCGACAGCGTCGCGTGGACGAACAGCCCCGAACAGATGCCAAAGGTCGTGATGACCCCGTCACACCGGCTGCCCCGCAGGACGTTGCGGATCACGAGCATGGTGTCCGGCCCTGGCGCAATCGTGAGCGCCGCGGCTGCCAATGTGAATGCGACGACCTGCGAATCCACCACGTGTTCTCCTGGGTTCCTCGTGACTCACCCGATGCTTGCCCGCGCTTCGTCACACTGATCGTCCACCCCTGGCGCATGCAGGAAGACCGTTTCGTTCGCACGGAGGCGTGCGCCAACCGTCGCCACGATATCGTGAGAACTGGCAAGACGTCCGTCACCGTGGCCGACTCGACCGCGACGTTGTCGGACCTCCGCATCGAGCCACTGATCAACGAGCTTGAAATTGTCACAGCAGTGATCGATCTCAGCGTAACCGTAGCGTGTCAGCTGCCCGGCCTGCATGATCATCATCGACTTCTGGCGGCGATATCGAACTCCTGCAAGCACCTCTGCGAGATGTATGGTGGTGTTGGCGTCATGTCCGATCCCGAGCAGCAGGACCTGCCCGTCCAGGTCGTAGACGCGGCCGACCGGACTGTTCAAGCCATGCGGAACATCCAGGGGATGATCGGCGGTGATCCGGGCGGCTTCCGGTCCGAGGGCTGAAAAGGCGTGGGGGCTATCGCTCCGCCACACATCTTCCAGCCGCACCGCCTCGAATGCAAGTGGTAGCGCTGAGTCTCCAATGAGCCGCGCGGCCTCACGGACAAGGTAGCACGGACGTCGCGTGGCGATGCCAGCGCGATGTGAGGTCGGCAACGAGCTGCCGAATGGCATTCGCGCTTCAACCAATGAGTGGCTCCCACGCGATCGACCCGCCCCGGCGCCGCGTCAGAATCTCACGAGCACGCGGCGATAACGATGAAGCCACCTGCTCGCGAACGCGCCACAAACGATGTCGGCCGATCTTGAGTAATCGACCGTGCAAGAGGAGGACGCCGATTGCAGCCTCCTCCGTTTGTGCGAGTTGCTCCACACGCGCTGTCGTCAACGGGGTTTCCCGCATGGTGCAGACGTCCGTTAGATCGACCCCGGAAGCGACCGGGATACCGGGAAGGGCAGCGCCGCCGAGCCTCGCCGCGAACGTGGCTAGCTTCGGTGAATAGTCGGCGTAGGCGTGCAGCGAAACGTCGACGTCGAGACCGGTGGCCGCCGGCGCCGTCTTTGCCCAGAACACTTCCGCGGCAGTAACGAGAAACGCGATTCCTGCAACGGGCTGCGAACACGCCAGCGTACCGCGCCAGCGTCGGTCGATGACATCCACGAATCGACCGGAGCCCGTGCCCCTCTGCTGTGCCGTCTCGTAGGTCCGTCGCGTCGTTGGCAGCCAATTGCCAACGAGCTCGACGGGTTCCTCGAGCACCAGCGCAGCGAGCGATGCGTCGAGTTCGTCAAAGATTGGATGCCGGCGCATTTTCGTTGGTCGAAGCGGAGAATTCAGGATGCCATGCAGCGTCATGCGTTCGGGCAACCCGGCCGAACCGCGGTCCTTACGGCGGGAATGACATGTTCACGCAGGATCCGTGGGCCGAGCGTCGCGGCGGCCGTGAAGTCGTTATAGCGACCGCCGAGGATTGTCACAGCCATGTCGAGCCCAGGCAGCACAAATATCCACTGCTGGCCGTTGCCAAAGGCGGTGCGCGCCTCCATGAGGCCTGCTGTGGTCGGATAACAGAAGTACCACCAGTAATACGAGTACCCGAATTCGCCGCCAGCGTCAGCCCCCTCTGGCGGGGGGAAACGAAAATGCCGGCGAGTGGAAAGCGCGACCCAGTCTGCCGGTATGACCTGATTGCCGTTCCATTGACCGCCGTGCAGGTAGAGTGACGCGAACTTGGCGACATCCCGGGCGCGAAGCCTCAGACCCGACGCAGCCTCGGGCTTGCCGGCAAGATTCCCCACCCACTCGAAATCGCTGATACCGAGTGGTCTGAACAATCTGGTTCGCGCATAGTCTTCGAGGGAACTCTTGGTCGCACGCTCGAGCACGGCAGCCACGACTTCCGAAAGACCGCTGTTGTAGTTGAAGCCCGATCCCGGATCGACAGAGAAAGGTCGCGACAGTACGTAGCGCAACGGCTGCGGATCGTGCGTCATCCGAATCGCGTCGTTGCTCGGGTCGCTGTACGGCAGGTTCTCATTCCACGCCAGCCCGGACGTCATGGAGAGCGCATGGCTGAGCGTCATCCGTCGTTGCTCGTTCGTATCGGGTTCTGGATACTCCGGAAACCACTCGATCACTGGCCCGTCGAGGGATTGAATGGCACCCGTGGCGATCGCGATACCAACGAGCGCGCTCACCACGCTCTTGCTGACCGAACGAAGATCGTGCATCGAATCCCGAGTGAAGGACACGTGACCAAGCGGCTGCCCAAGGCGCTCGTCGAAGCCATCGAAGTACTCCTCGTAAATCAGTCGGTCAGACCGCTCAATCAGGATGGCGTGCACGCCCAGCTCGGGCCAGCCGCGAATCGACTCCGTAAGCGAAGCGAGACGGCCCGCGTCGACACCTAGCGATTCGGCGCTTGCGGTGGTCCACCCGTCGTCAAGAGTGGGCGGTGACTGATCTGGTGGTGTTGCGTCCTGGGCACACGTGGTCAGGACGAAGAGCGCCAACGCCAAAGCAGCGCCGCGTAGTGTTCTCATCGCGAATCACTTCGAAGCTCTTAGGGCGAGTTTGGATTGTCTCTCACCTCGGTTACACGAAGCGCGCCACGTCCGGATGCCTTCGCCTGGCAGCTTCCATCTCGATCGGGCGCGCACGCAGCAGCTCGAAGTCGGCGAAGTCGAATCCGGGCCCCACGGTGCATCCCACCAGCGTGTACGCACCCATCGAGCGCGCCGCCTGCCACGCATTCGCCTGCACGACGTGCACCGGCCGCCTTCCGTGATCGATTGTGCCGAGCACGTGAGTGGCCACCTCGTCAAAGTCCGCGTCGGCCGTGTGAAGTTCGAGCGCGTCGCCTTCGTAGTGGTGCCACACCTCGTCTGAGGCCACGCGGTGCCAGCCACTCAGGTCGCCAGCGGGGAGCAGGAAATAGATGGTGGTGAGGGCTGCCCGTTCGGGCCGATTGTCAAGAGGCTGCACGCGACAGGCCGAGCGGTAGATCTCTCGATAGTATCCGCCTTCCGGATGCGGCCTCATGCCGAGGGAGGCAATCAACTCTGCGGCGCGAGCGTCCATGCATCCCTACCACTCGATATCGGCCAGCATCGCGTGGTGATCGCTCTTGTCGGTCGGCCACACCCGGGCGCGCGAGGACGCGCGCGCAAGAGACGGGTCGGCGAGCAGGTAATCGATGCGGCGCCTGTTTTCGGCCCTGACTCCCAGCTCCGAGCCAAGGTCGACGAGACCGGTCTCGATCAGGCCGCGGATGCCCAGACCGTCCGGCTGCTCGTTGAGATCGCCGAGCACGAACAGACCGCGTCCCATGTGAGCCCGCACTATTTGTCGGAGTTCGGCGAACCCGGATTCCCGAGACGCGACCCAGCCGTCGGCGTGATGATTGAAGAGGCGCAGCGGGCGCCCGCGCGCACACGCGGTCGTCTCGAGGACGATGCGAGGCTCGATGGCGGTGGTGGCATCGAGCCGGTGACGGCGTATGTCTGTCAGCGGCCAGCGGGACAGAACGGCGAGGCCGTAATCGCCCTCGTCCCATTTGATGCTGGCGGCAAAAGCGTAGTGAAAGCCCAGAGCGGCTGCGAGGGCGGCCGGCTCGTCGACAAATCCGGAGCGACGTGTTCGGACGTCGACCTCCTGCAACGCGATCACGTCGGCCTGCATGGCTGCGACTTCGGCGGCGATGTCACTCAACGGGGCCGATCGCGCAGCACGGATGTTCCAGGTGGCGATGCGCAGGTGTGTGGCCTCTGCCCCCCTGTGGTCGCCGGTTCGGCACGCACCAAGGGGCGAGTGAACCAGCATGTCGGACGGCTGTGGGGCGACCCGGACACCTATCTGTCCGGCAGCCACGGACACGCCAAGCGAGATAACGACGCTCGACGAGAGCGCCGCGAAGCCTTTCAACGTGAAGCCTCTTACGACGTCGCCTGAATCCACGGTCGTCCGCCTCCGAGACAGATTACGCTCGCCCTTATCCCGCCACCAGCCGCGAACTGGGTTGGACGCGGAGACACCTTAACATGGCGCCGACCTTCTTTTCGGATCCCAAGGCTCCAACGGTTAATACCATCCGAAGTACAGGCGGCCAGGCGGAAGACGGGATCACGGAAGGGATTCAGCGCCTTTGTAGCGCCCCCCTGCCACGCTCAGGCCTACGTCAGGCGCTCAGAAGGGGTGAGCGCCTCTTCCCGAATTGCGTGGCCTGCTCAAAGGCGTGAGCCATCTGAAGCAGGCTCCACTCACCGCGGTGCCGCCCGACGATCTGGATGCCAATCGGCAGTCCGCTGGCCGTGAATCCAGCGGGCACCGACATCGCGGGGTTCGACATGAAGGTGACATACCAGCACGACCGCATCCAGTCGACATAGGTGGCCATGGGCGTTCCGGCGATCTGCGTGGGATAGGGGACGTTCACATCGAATGGCGCGACCTGTGTCACGGGCAGGACGAAGTACTCGTACCGTTCGAAGAACTCGCGGCTCTGCTCGTACATTCGCGCCTGCCGGGCAAGCGCCTCGCCGATGTCCGCGGCGGTCATCCGCTCGGCCTCTGCAACCTCGTACTTGATTGTGTCCTTCACCCAATCGGGCCGTTCGCGGACGAGCGGCGCATACTGCGCGTGATTGGCCGCGAACCGGAGCGCGGGAAAGGCCTGGTCCACGCCTGCGAAGTCGGGCTCGGCCTCCTCGACGATGCACCCGAGGTCCTCGAAGACCCGTCGTCTGGCGTCGACGGCCTGTCGGATCTCCGGCTCGAACGGGATGCCCCCCAGATCTCGCCACCAGGCGACCCGCACGCCCTTGAACTCACGCTCGAGCACCCCGCGAAACTGAACGCCGTCATCCACGAGCGAGAGCGGGCTGCTCGGATCGTGTCCGGCAATCGCGCTCAAGAAGAGCGCCACGTCTGCGACCGACCGCGCCATTGGACCCGAGACCGGCAAAGGTGACCAGTTGCCCGGATTGCCCGGGACCCGTCCTGGTGATGGGCGAAGTCCGACGACGTTGCAGAACGCGGCGGGGTTGCGCAGAGAGCCGCCCGTGTCGCTACCATCCGCGATGGGGACCATGCCGCAGGCCAGGGCCACGGCCGCCCCACCGCTGCTGCCACCGCACGTCCTGGTCACGTCGTAGGGATTGCGTGTCGCTCCGAAGACGCTGTTGAACGTCTGCGACCCCGCACCGAATTCAGGCGTATTCGTCTTCCCGCACGTGATGGCGCCGGCGGCGCGGATGCGCGTCACGATCAGGGCATCGCGGGTCGGGACGTTGTCGCGGTAGAACGGCGAACCGCGTGTGGTGCGAATGCCCGCCGTATCGACGAGGTCCTTATGGGCCACCGGCAGGCCATGCAGCACGCCAAGCGTGCCACCCCGGGCCGCCTGCTCGTCGGCGCGTGCTGCATCGTCCATGGCGCGCTCCGCCACGAGTGTCACGATCGCGTTCACCCGTGGGTTCACCCGTTCGATTCGAGCCAGGTGGGCCGTCATGACCTCACGCGCAGATACGTCCTTGCGACGGATCCTCGCCGCCAGCTCGATGGCGCTCGAGTCGCACAGCTCGTCAGATCCGCTGACCGGCCCCGGGCTGCCCGACTGCGCCGACACCGTCGCGTCGAGCCCCTGGAGCGTGCCGGCGACGGCCGCGATTCCAAGCGTCTGACCGAACGCTCGCCGAGTGATGGGGGCCGTCGCGGTCGACCGCGGAGAGCTCGGATCGCCGTCTTTGTCATCCATGGTTGCTCCAGCACTGACGTCGGACGCCTCGATGCTACAGCACAACGCCGTCACATGCGCCACGTAGGATTTCGCAGACCGGCCGTACTCCTCTGGGTGCGGCAGCGCTGTATGCGGCAGCAATCGAAATCGGAGACCAGTTCCTCACAGCCACAGAGGCGTGAGGATCACCGTACATGACCTCAAGAAAACCTCGTCCTCGAGCCCAAACGCGTTGATTCGATCGCTCTCGACATCGATCGTACCGACGATCCGGCCGTCGATCGCCACGGGGAAGATCGCCTCCGCACGCGTGGAGCCAAATGCCGTGAGATATCGAGGATCGGTCGTTACGTCCTGGACAACCACCGGCTGGCGGGTCACCACTGCGGCGCCGCTGAGGCCCTTTGTGACCGGAAAGCGAGGGTACGCTGGTGGGTCTTCCCCTGTCCATGCAATCGCCACCACTTCGCCCGGTGTCACGTCATAGAGACCTACCCACCGGTACGCACGACCCGCCTTGATCGCCTGAGCCACCGCCCGAGCCTTCTCGATACGAAGCCTTGGCGACTTGACGAGATCCTTCAATCGATTGAGGACATCCTCCATATGAAACTACTCCTCGGAAGGTCGTCGATTGCGAAGCATGACGAAATGATCAGGCCCCAGCGAGGAGCTCCCTCATGAACACACACGGCATCGTTCGTCCCGACATCAAGCGGGCCTCTGCGCGTCCGAGGCCCGTCGACGCGTCAATAACGCGCCGACGGCCCAGGTTGCGGTCGCATCGCTCCGTGCTACGTCCGCGCCGCCAGCACGATGCGCGAGAGCTGCGGGTACGTCGCGCGGTAGCCGCGCCAGCGCGCGATCGGTGCGAGTGCGCCAAAAATCGCGCGCTGCACCGCCAGCGGCGGAGAACGGAATACGATCACATCGCTGAACTCCCGCGCACTCAGGGCGAGCTGCAGCGGATACGGCATGCCCTTGCCGTCTGTGTGCCCTAGCCGTGCGAGACCAAAGAAGGTCTCGATCATGTGCACGAACCGTTCGCCGGGTGTCACCTCCACCCGCACACGCGCGTCGCGGTCGGCAGCATTCCACCAGTCGTGCCATACACCGGGGCGGATGACGGCCGTCTCGCCCTGATGAAGAATGCTGGTCTGCCCATCGCGCTTCACGACCAGCTCACCCTCGAGCACGGTAAATTGCTCGACAAGAGCGGGATGGCGATGTTCCCCCATGACACGCGCTCCAACGAGCGCGGTCAATTCGGCGGCCGCGCGGCCCGCAGGGTTATCCCAGGGACGCTCCAGGATTGTGGCGCGCTCCCTGGTGACGGGGTTCTCCCAGACCTCCCCGATTCTTATTGGTGTTCGATCCGGCGGGCCGTTCGGTTCGGGGTGCGACATGCGAATGGTCCTCACATGTTCATTCGTTACCCAGCACTCTGGCGATCGTGGTGATCGTGTTCCAGTTGCGCGTCGTGACCGGAACCCCGAAGAGCCGGTCGAACGCGCCAAGGTAGCCGATGGCCTTCATGTGACGCCGGTACACGCCGAAAACGAACCTGTTGTCCCTCATGAGGATCTTCAGCAGCCACTTCCCGCTGGAGGGAAAGCTCATCGGGGTGGACGGCGCCGAGCGAGGGCGTTTGGACAGGACGCTCACGAAGCGGACGATGTCGGGTCGCACCGGTTGGTCCGCGAAATGATTCCGAGACATCAGTCTGACAATCTCACGGCCCTGGCAGATCACGATCTCGGTATCAAAGGGAAGCCTGCGCGTCAATTCGGCGCGGAGCTGCGGCGGGGTGACTGGCCGACGGATCACGAACGTCCCCGCCGCGCCGATGTTGACGGCATCGAGGTGTTTCAATTGTTCGGCGAGGGTGGACGGTCTGAAGGTCCTGTGACCACCGACGTTAACCCCTCTCAGAAGAACCACGAGTGCCACGCACTTCCTCCTGCTCGCGTCACTCGACAACCGTTACACCACCAAGAAGTCCGACAGCCCTTATTCTTCGACCGATTGCCGCTCGTCGGGTACAGCAGCTGGTGAGACAGCCGCCTCCCACATGCGCGTCATACCGACGAACGCCATTGCGTCGAATTCTAGCCGGTAAATATCGGGAAGCGAGAGCCGCCGCCAGAATTCGTACCCTGACACCGAATCCAGCCCGTTGACGATCAGGGCGAGGAGATTTCCATGCGTGGCTAGGACGACCTGTTGCCCCTGATGCCGCTCCAAGACGGTCCGCATCACATCGAGCCCGCGCGCCTGAGCGCGGATATTTGATTCTCCACCCTCCACCGACTCGGCGGGCGAACGCCAGGCGTTCTCCACCAGCCGATGAAACTCACCTGCCGGCACGACCGGCAGCTCTCGCTCCCGTAAGTTAGGCACGAGTTCCAGGCGAACGTTGAGACGTTCAGCAAGCCGTACCACGGTGTCGACCGATCTGCGATACGGGCTCGAGTAGATTGCGGTGATGGGGAACGACGCCAACCGGGCGGCGAGAACCTTCGCTGCTTCGACGCCAGCGTCTGAGAGCGGGCGGCCGTTGTCGTTATGGTCGCCCGTCCAGTCAGAATGTGCGTGGCGAACGATATAAATCGTCGTGGTTGCCATTCCCACACGATGGGACTGCCTAGCGCGTCAATTGAGCCACGGTCCTAGCGAGACTCTCTTCAATCAGAGCTTCTGAATCCGCCGGGCGACCTCCCACGCGCTGAAACGTCGTCTCAGATCCCCATCCGGGAGCGCGGCGATGATCTGACGATATGTGTCGCCCGCTTCGACGGCCAGGCTGTCGTTGCCCTCAATCTGGAGGATCAGATCGAGAGCTTGCAGCAATAGAGCCGGATCCTCCGTGCTCCGTGCCACAGCAACGGCCTGGTTCGCGTCGACGACGGCTTCCTGCATGCGCCCGAGACGGCGCAGGGCATGTGCCCGAGTCATCAGCCCGAGGGCTTCGTATTTTCGGCGTCCGCGCATGCGGCTCTGCCCGATCCCTTCGGTGGCCTCAACGCGTGCGCTCTCCCACTCTCCTCGTGCGAACGCGATCTCGGCGCGCACCTGGCAGATCCGAAGGTCCCAGAGCCAGCCGTGCCAACCGGGCGTCCGTTTCGTCGCGGCCACCGTCTCCTCGAGGAGCTTCTCGACGCTGCCCGGCTCACCGCGCCGCGCGGCGATCAGCAGCAGGTCGATGCCGGGGCTGACGATGCTCGGTGGAAAGTTCACCCTCTGGGCAAGCTCTCGCGCCTCCCGCTGAAGAGCCTCCGCGCCTTCCAGATCGCCAAGGCCCAGACGGAAGCCCGCGGACATCGAGGTCGCGCGCGCGAGCAGCGGGAGCGCACCATATTTCCGACCGAACTCCTGCGCTCGTGCGAACACTTTGATGGCCTCGGCGTAGCGTCCCACCGCTCCCAGGTTGATCGCGTAGTGCGACAGCGCGTTCATCGTGAATGTCGCGTCCTGCGAGGTTTCGACCATCTGCGCCGCCTGGGCGGCGACCGCGACGGCCTCGGTTCCTCGACCCGCCCAGTACAGGGCGGCCGAGCCAATGCTGTGCGACACCTGCGCCAGGGAGCCGAAGCGCGCAATCGTCACACGATCCGTCTCGATGGCGTCGAGGACGCCGCCGCCAGCCTGTCGACAGCGCGCCAACCAACCCATCGAGTTCGCAGCCAAATCTTCGCGGCCGAGACGTTCCGCAAGGCCAAGGACCTCGGTTGACGCTCGCTCGAGCGATGGAATGTCGAAAAGCCAGAAGCAAGCCTGACTGAGTTCGGAGAGGATCTCGCAACGCTCCTCGAGTGCGTCGGCCTCCAGGTGCGCGAGCGCCTCGTCCAACGCCGCTCGTTGCTGCGCCCACTGCCCGAGGTTGCCGAACGCCCGCCCGCGACGCCGCTGAAGGGAGACTCGCTGCCGCTCGGTCGTCGGTCCGGCCGGCTGCGCGTCGATGGCCAGCAGTGCCAGATCGTAGAACCGCGCGGCCTCCTCATGCGCGAGCGCGTCGGCCATTCGATCGCCGGCCCGAGTCGCGTAGTCCGCGGCTTTGTCGTCCACACCGGAGCGACCGGCCTGAAAGAAATGGTGGGCCAGATCCGCGAGTGGAGGGACCGCCTGTCCGGCAGTCAGGCGCTCGAGGACCTCGCCGGCGCGCCGATGAAGCCGCAGCCGACGCGACGCCGCCAGGCCACCGTACAACGTGTCTCGGATGAGCGCGTGATGGAAGCTGTAGCGGCCGGGTCTGCCAGGCGCCTCGTCGACGAGCTGCGCGCGCCGCGCCTCGTCCACGGCATCGAGGAGCTCGTCTTCGGAAAGGTCGCCAAGCGCTTCGAGTGCGTCGAGGTCGAATTCTCGACCGAGCACGGACGCCAGAGTAATCGTTCGCTGGCAGCGGTCACTCAGGCGTGAGACGCGTCTGCTGATGACTTCACGAACCCCTTCCGGCAGCCCAAGCGACGGCCTTGACAGCGGGCCTGGACTGACATCCTGAAACCCGGTCAGCGCGCCGGTCTCGTCAAGATGACGCAGTATCTCGCCGACGAAAAATGGGTTTCCGCCCGTGCTGTCCGTCATCCGGCCGGCAAGCATCGATGAGACATCCAGGCTGGCGAGCGTTTCGACCAGCGTGCCCACATGCGAACGCTCGAGGCCAGTCAGCGAGAGACGGGTCACGTCCCGTTCACGACGGAGGTCCGCGAGAAGCTCGGTGAGCGGGTGCGCCGCCCCGAGCTCGCTATCGCGATAGGTGCTGACGATACACAGAGCCGCCGGGTCCGACCCGCGTACGATGTGGCGAAGCAGGGAGAGCGTTGGCTTGTCGGCCCAGTGAAGATCGTCGATGAGCAGCAGTACCGGAAACACCCTCGATGCCGCCGCGAGGAGCCCGTTCACCGTCTCGAAGAGGCGATATCGCTGACCCTGAGCGTTCATCGGGGTGGGAGGTGGAAGATCCGGGACCCGCACCAGAAAGTCCGCAACGAAGGGGCCGAGCTCCCCGCCCCCGCCGGCCCCCGCCAACGCCGCATGGAGATCGTCCTCGGGGCACGCCCGAGCGTACCAGCCCAGCGCTTCGACGAATGGCTGATACGGAACGAGTGCCTCTTCCTCGCAGCGTCCCATGAGCACGGTGGCGTGCTCATCCGCACAACTGCGCGCAAACTCGAGGGAGAGCCGCGTCTTGCCGATACCAGGCTCGCCGGCTACGAGCAACAGCTGGCGGCGCCCCTGTTTCGCACGCGCCCATCCCTCACCAAGCAGACTTCGCTCCCGCTCGCGCCCGACGAATACGAACTCGCCGGTCGCCCGCTCGAGAAGGGGCGGTCTGGCAAGCGGAGTACCCGCGGGCGTCGCGCCAAGCATTGTCGCCTTCGATCGCGAACGCGAGGCAGCGGACATTGCCGCAATTTCCTGCAACGCCAGCCGAACGTCTTCGGCCCGTTGATACCGCCGCTCAGCATCCTTGGCGAGGCACGTGTCGATCACCGTGCGCAGCGGTGCGGACACGCGCCTGTTGAGCAACGGCCCGTACGGATCGCGAAGGATGGACGCGAACAGCTCTGCCAGGACGGGGCTGGCAAATGGGCGCGCACCGGTCAGCATCTCGAACAGAAGGATCCCGAGCGCCCAGATGTCCGACCGTTCGTCCGCCAGCTCGCCACGCACCTGCTCGGGGGCCATGGCGTACGGCGTACCAACTGCGGCTCCAGACGTCGTCATCGTGGCCCTGGTGGCGGCGTCGGCTTCGAGCGGATCGAGGCGCCGAGCGAGGCCGAAGTCCACGAGCTTCAGCCTCCCCGCGGACGACAGGATGGCATTGCCGGCCTTGAGATCGCGATGGACGATCTTGCGGCCATGGGCGTGCGCCAGAGCATCGGCGATGTCGATGCCGTACTGCACGGCGTCGTCGACGGCCAAGGGTCCCAGGGCCAGGTGCGCGGACAGGGGGAGTCCGTCCACGTATTCCATCGCGATGAAAGTCCTGCCCGCCTCCTCGCCGACTTCGTAGACGGTGCAGATGTTCGGATGATTGAGCGCCGAGGCGCTTCGCGCCTCCCGCAACAGGCGCTCTTTCGCATGCATGTCACTGACATCGGCATGGAGCACTTTGATTGCGAGCAGACGCTCGAGCGTGGTGTCGTGTGCGCGGAAGACGGCCCCCATGCCGCCGGCTCCGAGCAACTCGTCGATCTGGTACCGCCCCAGGCGGCTGCCAGGAGTCAGCGACACGCTCGGATTCGGGAGCTCAAGCATAGTCCGTTCACTCAACGGGCGGCCGCGCACTGCGCCGGTGCTGATAGTAGCGCTTTATCGAGTACCTGCACCGCCGCCGCGCGCTCGCAGGTACTCGGCGACCTGCGTACGCCCGGCGTACTCGGCCCACTCAAGGGGCGTCCCCTCGTAATGAATGTCCTTGATATCGAGCCTGGCTCCCCGCTCGACGAGCAACCGGACCACCTCGAGCTGGCCGGCCAACGCCGCCTGGTGCAAGGGCGTTGAATGCGAGTGCGCTCCTTCCGGGTTGTACCGGTTCGGATCTTCACTGGCGTCGAGAAGCAGGAGGACGATTTCGGCGTGCCCGTACTGCGCCGCCCACGCGAGAGCTCGATGGCGGAGTTCCGCATCCGCGCCCGGGAGGGCGCGACCTGCCTCGTCGATGCGACCGGTCGCAGCCGCCGCAGCGAGGTTGACTTTTGCCCCACGACGAATCAACGCATCCACGGCTTCGAACTCACCATGTCCAAGCGCCGACCCTATGGCCCCATCAGGGTCGGCTCCGTAGTCGCACAACAGGTCGATGAGTGGAATCTGCACGCCGCACTCACGTGGAACCCGGCCTGAGCACACGAGCCCAAGCGTCGAGTTGATGCCACGCGGGTCCGACCGGGCGCCCGCGTCGAGAATCGTCCGAGCCACTTCGACGATGTTTGGCGGCAAGCTGTCGTGGCGTACAGGGTTCTCCGCAACGAATTCAAGCAGCGTGGGATCTCTGAAATAGTTCCCGCCCTCAAACTCGACGCGTTGACGGACCAAAGTGGAGTGCTTCATCAGGTGGTCGCGCAACCCGTCAACATCGCCGTCATCGCTCAGTTCAACGGCTCGACGAAAGTCCACATCTCCGATCCTCTCGTGATGAGGAAGTTCACGCTCTGACTGGTCGGCCTTCATAACATGACTGCGGAGCCGTGCCCAGCTTAGAAAGCCGTACTCGCGAGCGATCGCCAGATGGGCATCGCTCAACGTGAAGGTCGCCGCGCGGATCACGTCGTCGGTCGTCCCTCTGAAGCGTGGATGGAATTCCCTGATCCGTTGACACGCTTGGAGCTCTCCCGATCGGCGATCGTTCATCAGGTCCTTGGCTTGGTGCTTGAGGTGTTCGAGGCTGGCGCGCGAAGGCAGGCGTTTGGTCGGCATGTGAACTCACCTTTCACTGGCGCCTGACATCCGCAGTCTGCAGGCAGAAAGGTTCGTTCGTCGTGGAGATCAGTTCGGGGGGCGGACTCCTGTCCAGCCAGCGTCTACCGCTCGGGCGCCGAGCCGCCGCTGAAGGTGGCTCTACTGCCCGAGCGACGACCCCGCGAACAACCGTTTGCCGTCGGCTGTCTTCACGACCCGCGAGTTGCAGGTGTTGCTGCCGTTCTTGGCTCGAAATCCCTCGATGACCACCTGATCTCCCGGCTTGAGCGTGTCCCTGCTCCACCCTTGTCGTGAAAGGGTGTTCGGGCTTCCGCCCTCGCACTGCCATCGTTCGACCTCGCCGCCAGCGGTCTTCACGTCCACATAGACCCAGATGTGGGGATTCGTCCACTCCACCTTCTGCACGGCCCCCTGGACCGTAACCGGCTTCTCAGCATCGAATTCCGCTGCGAACGAATGATGGGCGAGCGCCGCCATCGGCGCTGCCAGCACGCCTGCAATCGACAGAGCCAGCATGTGTTTCATCGGAGTTCTCCAATCCAGCGTGACACCAGAGGCATCTCTCACTTCACGGAATCCGCTCCGGCTCTGGCGACCTGCCCGTCCTGCTCGCCGCTGCCGCCGGAGACGCCAATGCCGCCAAGAATTCTTCCGCCGACGATAATCGGAACGCCGCCGTCGATCGGGACCGCGCCTTCGAGCCGAAGGAGGCGGAGCCCCTCTCCTCCCGCCGCCACGCCATCCTGAAAGACCTTCGTCGGACGCCTGAACAGCGCTGCCGACCGCGCTTTTTCAACGGCGACGTCGACGCTGCCGGTCTGTGTGTTGTCCATCTTCTCGAAATAGACGAGGTGCCCACCGGTGTCGACGATGGCGATGGCCATGTTCCAGCTGTTCTTGTGTGCCTCGGCGGAGGCTGCGGCGGCTGCCTTCTTGGCCGCATCGAGCACGATCGGCATCCCGTAGGGCGTTTGCGGCGGCGCTGGAAAAGGAGTCTGTCCGAAGCCGCGCGAGGCAGCCGGCAGTAACAGGCTCAGTGCAAGACAGAATCCAGCCACCGAATGTCTCACGTAACTCTCCCGGTCGGACCTACGGTTGGTTGATGTGCGTGGGCGAAAGGAGTCCCTCTGTGAGGTCCTTGTTGTTTTCCATGCACCACCACTCCATCAGCTCGTCGCCCTCTTTCATACGCGACCAGACGCGAGTGTTCTTGAACGGCTTCGAGTAAGCCTTGGGGTCGTTGAACGTCACCTCGTACTCGAGATGATCGGCGTCGATGTGGCGGAGGCGCTCGGTGACGCGCAACTGGTCGCTCGACGGATGCTCCGCCGTGTCCAGCCAGGTCTGACCGTTGAAACCGGTGGTTTCAATAATCAGCGTGTCGCCTTCGTAACGACCAACCGACCGTCCCAGCCACAGCGGATCGGCGCCTTCGGGCAGTCTGCGGCCATCGGTGGGAATGACATGGAACACGTTATTCGACTCGAAGAGATAGGCGAGGCGTTTGGGCGTCTGAAGGATCTCGAGTGGGTATGCGGTACCCATGGCCCGGGTATAGCCCCACGGCAGGCAGCGCGCCGCATAATCGAATCTCGGGCCCGACATTTGTTCCTTCCCCCAGGCTGTATAGGAAAGCTCGCCAGCGCCCTTCTGCTTGCACCCTGTAGTCGCCGCCCCGCTGCCGCATCCATTGACATCCTCGGTAATGTCAGAAACCCGCGGGCGGTCCCAGACTCCGTTGAAGTCCGGTTTGCCGTCCGCAAGGCGCGGGATGCTCTTCGCCGTCGCGGTCTGTCCCGCAGCCGGCGTGGGCGCCGCGATGAACGCGGCCACGGCCGCAGCCGCCACGACGATTGAAGGGACGATTGAAAGAGGAACACGCATTCTCATCGTCGGACCTCCAGTGGGTTCCCCACATACTGCACCTCTGGTTGGGGTAACGCAACGGTTTCGATGGTGGGGGCCGAGACCACTCTGGCGGGCTGCCTCGGCGGGGGGCCCGGCCGATGTGGTGGTCGGTCAGCCCTGCTATGCATAGGGCAATGTGGCCTCCACATCACTGCTGTGCCTCCAGCACCATCCGTCGGACTTCCGAAACGATGGCCTGGACCTGCAGGACGCTCCGTTCGCGATTCGCCAGCAGCGCGGCGGCATATCGCCGTGCAGGTGCAAGCTCGAGGTAGGCTGTCGCACCTTCCATCGATCCATTGAAGTCAAATACCTGGCCGTAGGGCGTCCTGCCTCCGTTTGACACGCCAGTCGAATCGACCGACCATCCGGCCGTGAAGACAGCTCGACCTTCACCATCAGGCCGAATGCTGAACATCTCCTGGGCGGTCGTCTCGGTGACCAGCTTGCGTTCGAAGATCCCGATGACAAACGACGCCAGGTCGTTGACGGTCGAAATGATTCCGCTTGCAGGCATCTTGAAGCGGGTGTCGACGACCAGCGAAGGCCGGAGACCATAGATCAGTCCGCGGCGATATCCGGGACTGAATGTGGGCGAACCGTAGGCAGGATGATCAGACGTCGTCGCGGTCATCCCCGCGACCGCGAAAACACGGTTCTTCATGAAATCGGCGTACGACTGGCCGGAGGCGCCCTCGATGACGCAGCCGAGCGCCGCATAGCCCCATGACGTGTACAGCGTTTTGGCGCCCGGTTGGAATCGGAGCGGTTCGCGAGTGACGTTGACGAGCGCCGCCCCGAGCCGCAGAGGCGCCCCCTCGATCGTTACGTCTTCCCGATCGGTCGTATGGCGCATCCCGCTCCGGTGCATAAGAAACTGTCGAACCGTGGGCGCACCGTCGAGGGCCCCCAGCTCGGGACAGTACTGGCGCGCCGGGTCGTCCAGCTTCACCCGTCCGTCCTGAACCAACTGGAACACTCCCGCAGCCGTCAACGGTTTCGACACCGACGCCACGCGGTACTGTGTGTCGGCGGATGGCCGAAGGGTCTGAGTAAGCGAGGTCGTGCCGAACCCCTTGGCGTACACGACACGGCCATCCTGGACGATCGCAAGGGACACTCCGGGAATGTTGTTCGAGGTGAGCGCGGACATGACGAGTTCGTCGATCGGACGCTCCGGCTTGAAACCGGGGCGCGACTGGGTGGCGACGGCGGCGACCGACAGCACAACTCCGGCAGCGAGAAATACCGTCCGAATCAGAGAACTGCACATCAGGTGGATTAGCCCGCCTCACGCGAGCATCGGCTGGATCGCACGCGCGAGAGCCAGAAAAGGCTCTCCGGCTTCAACCGGACACCCATCTTCAACGCACCAAATAGCGGCCAGAACCGCCTGCGAAAAGCCCCAGGCCAACGCTCGCGAGGAGTCCAGCCCGAGAACGGTCTCGAAGACCCGGAGCCTCTTATCGATTGTCTGTGCCACCGCGAACAAATCCGGCCGCTCGCACGGATTTCGAAGAGCGGCCCCGATCTCGTACTCGAGTTCGCCGACAACCCCCTTGGGGTCGATGGCCAGCCAGCCGCGTGCGGTGTCAAAGAGCACGTTGTAATGATGCAGGTCGCCATGGAGAAGCCGTATGCGAGTCTGCGACGCGTCGAGTTCAAGGTACCTCTGCTGCGCGTGTTCGACAAGGGCCTTGGGAATCTGCTCGTCACCACTTACTAGATAGCGCCGAAATCCTCCTGCCAGGTGCTGGACGGTCGGAATATTCCTTGGTGCTTGGTGCGGGACCATCTGCCGAATGAGTTGGGCCAGGATTTCTGTGGCCTGCTCATCGCGACCTTGTAACGCCAGATCGGCAAGGGAATGGCCTGGACGCAGCCTCTCCATGACAACGGCCCCATCGACGAAGCTGTGCATTCGAACGACACCTGTCCCGTTGAATGCCTCCAAGACCGGCCCGCACTGCCACTCATCACCCAGCCGTTTGATCACCTTCACAACGACAGCCTGATCCTCGCGTGTACCGAACACCAGGATGGAGTCCGGAGTCTCACGAGTGTGCTCGGCGACAACGCCCCACTCTCGAATTAGTTCGGCAACGCGGTCTGGCAGGTGTGGAAGGATCACGGATTTCATCGACTAAGAGATTGTTTGGCGTGGGAGCCCTCCGCCCGCAGGTCGCATCCGCCACAGGAAATACGCCGCCGTCACCCACAAGAGGCCGGTGAACAGCCACGTCATCAACGAAGCGTCGAACACCGTGAACGGGTTGCCAGAAGCCAGAAAGACTGGCCGTAGTTCCCGTGACCGCGCACGAAAAACAGCGGAAGGTGCCACACTCCCCAAAGGACGCCAAGCAGGACGCTCGCCCGGGCAAACCCGACACGCTCGGCCAGGCGCGGAAGGGCGTATCCGCGCCACCCGATCTCTTCGCCGGCCTGAACGGGTGCCGAGATGAGGATCGCGAACGGTATGAGCACCCACGGCGTCGTGCCAAAAGCCGGCCATGCGCCCGCAATCAGCCGATGCGTCGCCGCCGCTGCCGGCTTGAGAACGGCGATGTAGCCGACCGCGAATGAGTACCACTGCCATCGCGCCCGCAGATCGAACACGCGCTCGAGCAGTGACCGGAGGCCCGATCGTCCGCTCTCGCGCGCGATCAGGACAAGCGCAACGAGCGATGGCGCGATTGTTCCTGCCAACAACAGCGCCGCTTCCGGCCATGACTGGATCGGCCAGGTTGTCGCCCAATAGAACGTGGTCCACGTCGCCACATAGGTGAGGAGGAAGAAGCGCCGCACGCCTTTGCCTGAAGAGAGTCCTCTCACGACCACGTCTGCAGCTCAACAATGTTGCCTTCGGGATCGGTCACGTAGCACCACGTCACGCGACCGACGGATGTGGCAAGGGTCACGATTTCCCCGATCGCCCTTCCACCGGCGGCCAGGACTTCCGCGCGGGCGTCCGGCACCGATGGGACCGCAAAGGCAATGTGACCGAGTCCAGGCCGATTAACCGCGGGAGCCGGACCGTCGGCCAGCTGCGTGTAATTGAAGATCTCAAGCGTGGGACCGTCTGCGCCATTTCCCGGCAGGCGAAGGTGGATGCCTCGCAGCGCCGCTCCGGGAATGCCCGTTCCAGCCTCGAGTCCAGGCCCCGAATAGTCGCGTTCCGGCGGCACATCGACGCAGCCGAACACCGAACGATAGAAAGCCGCGAGCGCGCGCCAATCCCGAGCGATCAGATTCGTATGGACGTATCTTGCTCCGCGAATCATGGCCGAGCTCGTGCCCGGGCTTCCTCTCCAGCGGGCATGGCCAATTGAACGTGACCGAGAGCCAGGATCTCACCCATGGAAGTCGATACCAACGTTGTCGCCTATTTCCTGCTCGGCACCAAGGCCTTTGCAGACGAAGCCCGGATCTGCTTCCAGGCCATTTCCACCCCCGTCGCCCCGGCCCACTGGGAAGCCGAATTGACCAACGTTGTCTGGATGGCGATTCGGACGGGTGTGCTGACCGCCGAGGAAGGCCCGATGCGCCTCGGCCTGGCCCGACGACTCGGAATCGAGTCCGTCGCGACTTCTACTCTCCGCCAAGGAGCCCTGCTTCGCGCCGTCACGTCCGGTGTACCTGTGTACGACACGCTGTTCGTCGAACTCGCCGCTCGTGCCGTTTGCCCGCTCGTGACATTTGATGAGGCTGTGCTGCGCGCCTTCCCCGATATCGCCAGGCGGCCACGCGAACTCTGACGCTGATTCGGCTGTTCGACGATTCGTCCGGATCGCGGACGGGACTGACCCTGGGTGTACGCGGAGCCACGCCGACGTGAGTCCGGCGCTGCTTCTTTCCTCGGCCCGCTTGGCTATTGCTTCAGCAGTTCTTCATCCATGAAAGGCGGCTGCGGCCATTCGCTCGCGTTCGGGCCATGCTTCAGGACGTACTGACGGTAGCGGGCCATACTGGCTCTTCCGCACTCCGTCCAAATCGTCATGTACCGATCGACACCGTCGGTCCCGACTATGAGCGGGTTCGGCTCGCCGGCTTTGCGGTTGCGCATGCCGGCCAGTTTCTCCACCAGGTTGCTCAGGAACGGATGGCTCTCCAAGACGACGTCGGCTCGGGCCTGCTTGACCGCCTGGTGGAACGTCACCAGCGATTTCTCATAGAGTTCGCGCTGCGGCACGTCGGCGTTCCTGAAGCCCCACTGAGGGCCACCCCACATCATGGCCGTGTGTGTGTTCGCGCCGTCTTTCACGGGAACGATCACCGAGATCGATCCAGGCGTGTGTCCTGGTGTGAACACGGTACTCACACTCGTATCGCCCAAGGTGACCTTGTCGCCGTCCGCCACCACGATGTCGCGCTTGGGTACGTTGTTCGGACCACCCAACCCGCCTTTGGCCGCTCCCTCCCAATCCTGGGCGGACATGGCGATCCTGGCGCCGAACTTGTCCTGCAGGTATCTGGCGGCGCCGCCATGATCCGCGTGCGCGTGCGTGACAATCACGATCTTGATCTGAGCAGGATCGAGGCCGATCTTGCGCATGTTGCCGAGCAGACGCTGCTCGGTGCCTTCGGGACCGAGTGTGTCGATGAGGATGATCCCTGCGGAAGTGGTGACGGCCCAGGCGCCGATTTCCGTCAGACCGACGTAGTAGAGATTGTCGAAGGCGCGCACCGGCTCGAAGTCGGCGTCTGCGGCACCCAGCCGCGCTCCGGCGAAGAACATGCCGATGACGTCGCCGCCCAGCTGGGCATTGCTGCAGAGCAGCTGCTGAAACCACGGCCATTCCTTGCCGGCCGCCGCCCTGGCTTTGTCGATATGCTCCTTCACTTCTTTGACGAGGGTTGCCTGCCCCGCCCGCGTGTCGTCCTGCGCGCCGGCCGCAGTACATAACAAGCCGGAGGTCAGTATCGCGACCGACACGCGTAAGCTCTTCTTCGACATCGTGATTTCCCCCAATCCTGCCGCACTCGGGGCGATCGGCGTGGTGGCTGAGCGTTTGTGACGCGTCGTGCGCTCTCAGGGCCTCCATCAAGGCATTCCATCGAAGAACTCAACCACCCCAGTCTCCAGGGAATACTCGGCACCGACGACGAGGAGCCCGTCGTTCTGGATCAGGTGCTCCAGGACCTCCGACCCGTGGCGCAGATGATTGGCTGAGACGCGAATGTTCGCGCGAACGGCCTGCCGCACCAAAGCGTCCGGGTCGTGCCTGAGCTCTGTTGTCAGCAGCGCTTCTACGGACGGCCGAACACGGTCGACGATCGAACGCAGATGTCGCGACTGACTATCCGTCGGCCGCTGAAGTTCTTCCAGCGTGGCGAGAACTGCGCCGCACCGGGAATGCCCCAGCACCACCACGAGCCGTGTCCCAAACCGCGCGGCGGCGAACTCGACGCTGCCCACTTGAGACGACGCGACGATATTTCCGGCCACGCGGATCACAAACAAATCGCCCAGGCCTTGGTCGAAGACAAGCTCTGCGGGCACGCGAGAGTCGGAACAGCCCAGAATGATGGCGAACGGCTCCTGACCCGCCGCCACCGCCGTGCGCCTCCCCTGGCTGGTGAGTGTCTGACGGCTTCGAACGTCGTCTGCTGCGAAACGACGATTCCCCGCCTGGAGGCGTTCGAGTGCGTCTCGCGCTGACATCATCGACGTTTCATGACTCGGGTCCGGCTCACGCCTTACCGATAAGCTGCGGCGCGGGACCACAGCTTGGTCGGCTGGTTAGGCGGCTCAGGCGACAAAGTCTATCTCGCGCCCCACTCCGTGGAGGAGCGCGGCTTCGTAGACCCCCCACGCCGCCACGACGTCCTGGAACGCCAGGCCGACGCCACCGTAGACCGTCACCTGCTCGGGCGACGTGCGGCCAGGATGCGCCCCGCCGAGCACCTCGCCCAACTCGGCCGCCACGGCGTCGGGACCAAGGCCGACTCCGCCGAGCGCTCCCATCTCGACCGCGAGCGCTCGATCGTCGCAGACGAAAAGGGCGCTGCGAATGACGTCGGCAGCCACTTCGGCCTTTCCTGGTTCGTCAGGGCCCAGTGTGGTGACGTGGGCGCCGGGAGCAAGCATACCGGGCGTGATGAAGGGCTCACGGGCCCACGTCGCGGTGAGCACGATACCGGCTTCGCGAACGGCCGCTGCGACAGACCGCGTCGGCTCGACCACACATCCGAGCTCAAATGCCATGTCTCGGGCAAACGCGACTGCTCGCTCAGGCACGACATCGGAGACCCATGCCTGTTTGAGCTGCCGAAGTGCAGCGAGGAAACGAAGCTGATACCGACCCTGAACGCCGGCGCCGACGACCGCTGCCGTATTCGTGTCCCTGCGAGCGAGTACGTCCGCGGCCAAGGCGCCGGCAAGCCCTGTTCGCACCGCCGTCAGGTGCGTCGAGTCCATAACCGCCAGAAGATCACCAGTGTCCGTGGCATGGAGACAGAGCACTCCGCGAATCGCCGGGCTCTGGTCAGGAAACTTTGCGTGAACCTTCACCGTATAGGCAGGCACGCCAGGAGTGACCCCGGGGAATAGGACCGTCGCCGTGCCCGGCCCCGGAAGCCGCGAGCGGACGCGGCGCGCCCTCTCGTTCGGATTGGCGGAATAGGCTACGAAGGCCCGACGAAGCGCTGGCAGCAGCTCCGCCGGCTCAAGAAGCTTCTCTACTTCGGATTTGGTCAGTAGCAGCGTGCCCATGTTTCGTTCTGATCGGCCTGAAGCGTCAATCGAGCCGCGCGACGTATCAGGAAGCCGGCGGGATATTGGCGTTGAGCCTGAACAGATTACCGGGATCGTACTGGGCCTTGAGCCGAGCCAGCCGCGGGTAGTTGACGCCATAGGCCCCTCGCACACGGTCATCGCTCTCGTCGAGGCCGAGTTCGTTGACATACACCCCGCCGGTAGAGACCGGCTGCATTATCTTCCAACCGTCGCGGGCCCAGGCGATGTTCTGCTGGTCGTCCGCTGGATTGTTCCAAATCGAGTAGACGCCCGCGTGAATGCCCGTGCGGTGCGGATAGGCCGTTGCGTCGGGCGCCACCCGGCTGACGGCGCCTGACAACGGAAACCACAACATCACCGCCCGCGGCGAGGGAGCGACGCGGTAGTGGTCGACCGCAGCATCGATGTAGCCGTCGCTCAACTCTCGGATGAAGTCGGCCTTCCAGTAGTTGAGCAGGCCAGGCACAAACCCGTCCTTAAAGAGCGACTGCTGCGCAATGTAGGGAAGCGGACCGATTGCGTCCAGAGCCGGAGCACCGAATTCCTTCAAGGGGCCCACGGCGCGCGCGCCTTCTTCGAGAGTTCCGCAGTGGGCGACGGCCATTGCGGCCATCTTTTGCCCCTGCGGTGACGTCAGCAGAGCCGCGGCCGTCGACATCTCGTCGGGGACGCTCTTGGCGAATTCGCGATAGAACCTGAGCACCTCTACGCCTTGATCGAGCGGGTGGAGGACAAGACCCCCGGTAATGACCGGACCGACCGGGTGAAGCTTGTACTCGAACGAAGTCACCGCTCCGAAATTCCCGCTGCCTCCACGGATGGCCCAGAAGAGATCCGGGTGATCCTCTGCGCTGACCGTGACCAGATCGCCAGAAGCCAGCACAAGGTCGACCGATAACAGGTTGTCGATGGTGAAGCCGTACTTGCCGCCCAGCCAGCCAAATCCGCCACCAAGGGTCAGGCCGGCGATGCCGGTGTCGCCGACGGTGCCGCCAGTGGTCGCCAGCCCGAACGCCTGGGTTTCATGGTCCAACTCCTGCCAGAGGACGCCCGCCTCCGCGCGCGCAATGCGTTTGGCTGGATCGACGCGCACGCTCTTCATCCGTGAAAAGTCGAGCACGACTCCCCCATCGCACGTCCCGTGGCCCGCGATGCTGTGACCACCCCCACGCACGGCCAGGGGCAGATGGTGGTCGCGGGCAAAGTTGACTGTGAGGATCACGTCAGCGACCCCCGCACACACGACTATGAGGCGGGGGCGTTTGTCGATCATGGCGTTCCACACCCGGCGTCCGGTCTCGTATGCGGCGTCGGTGGGCGTGATGACTTCGCCGCGAAGCTGGCTGCGAAACGATTCGACTGAGGACGTGGGGACCACGCTGGCCATATTGCATCTCCTTCGCAAACGACAGGCGCTCGACTCGTAGAGACTGGCTCGACTTGGGAACAGCGACGGATTGCCGCCGGGCGCGCCGGCTCCATTCGTTTTGTCAGACCTCACAGATCGGATTTTGCCTCGGTCCTTTCTGGCCAGCGTAAAGCCGGCAGATCGTCGATGCTGAAGCGATTCTTTTCGTTCTGGTACTCGGAGAGCCCGGTCGGGCCCTTCCGGGACGCCCAGTCTGGAAGCTGAGAGCGGTGCCCTTCAAATGAATAGAGAGGGACCCCATACCCACACGAATCGGCGATGCGCGTGACGAAGATGCGAATAATGGCCCGGCCAGCAGGCTGCGCTGGAAATAGGGCTCGCAGCTGATTGAATTCAGGATCTTGAGGTTCCAACACTTCTCCCCGCCCATACAACCGAACAATGCGAGGAGGCCCCTGAAACGCACAGAGCATGACGGCAATGCGGCCGTTCTCTCTCAAATGAGCGATCGTCTCTGCGCCGCTGCCGACGTGGTCAAGGTACGAGAGCGTGCGCGGACCGAGTATGCGCAGAGTATCCAGGCCTTTTGGCGACAGGTTGATGTGCCCATTCGCACTCAATGGCCCCGTCGCGACGAAGAACATTTGCTGAGCCCGGATAAATGCCTCGAGGGCTGAGTCGATTTCGTCGAAGAGCTTTCCCATCTTTATTTCACACGTATGAATTTCGGATCAATGGTGACGCGCCGGTTGGCAAGCGACTCCGCATCACCGTCCGCTGCAACCGCATGCTATCCGGCGGTTGGCCGCGGCGCAGGATGCGCTGTGGCCGCAAACGCCGCGGCGGCCGCAAGCTTGTGTTTAGCCTGCCACGGTGGCCCGATCGATCGACCCATCGCGTACAGGAAAGCGTTGACGTCCTCGCGCCCGAGCATCGCTGCCGCGTCGTGAAACACGCGCTCGCGGTCGTACCAATGCACGGACCAACCGCGCGCCTCGGCCGCGGTCGCGAGGGCCTCGCGATACATGACGGAGTCGGCAAAGGTCTGCGCGCGATTGTCGGCGATCCGCTCCTCGATCGTCGGCGGAAGCTCGGGGCACGCGCGGATCGCGATGCTCGCAATCGGCACGGGCACCGCCGCGGCCAGCGCCTCGAGGCTCTCGCGTGCGCCGCGCGCGGCGGACGCTCGCACGCGCTCGACGAGCGCCACGGCGTCAGCGAGCGAAAGCGCCCGCGCTCCCGGGCTGTGCAGGTAACGGCCCACCGCCCAGGACCCTTCGTGGTGATGCGGGTGCGTCGGCAGACCGCGATCGGTGAGGTCGATGCGCCGGCGATCGAGGAGTTCGCCGCCTGGCGCGACGGTGACGAGCACCGCCGAGTTACCGTGCTCGGCGACGCCAACGGTCGCGGCTCGCGGCGTTCGTCCTCTCGCCACGTGTTCCTCCTCCCGGGGAGTACCCCTGATTCGTCCTTGATGGCGCGTCGCTACTCAAGGGTTATGACTACGTTGCCCTTTTTGCGCCCCGTGTCGACATAGCCGTAAGCCTCCACGATGCGCGCGAATGCGTAGGTCCGGTCAATGACGGGCTTGAGCGCCCCTGACTCAGCGAGTGCCCGCAGGAGGAGTAAGTCAGCAGGGCGTACGGAGCCGACCCCACTGAGAACCTTGCGGCCGCCTCGCGACGACCACAGTAGGGCTCCGACCATTTGGCCCAAACTGGCGACGACGAGCAGCAGCCGGCCACCGGGCGCGAGCACGGGCTTGCAGCCAGCGAACGAGCAGTTGCCGACCGCGTCGAGAATGATGTCGTAGGTCTCGCGGGCGTGGGTGAAGTCCTCCCTGGTGTAGTCGACCACACGGTCGGCCCCCAGCGACCTCACCATCTGCGCATTGGCCGCACTGCAGACCCCTGTCACCGCCGCCCCGAAGTGCTTCGCCAGCTGCACCGCCGCCGAACCCACTGCACCGGACGCTCCATTGATCAACACCCGGTCCCCCGGCTGAATCCGTGCTTTGTCTCGTAGATAGAAGAGGCTCGTCAAGCCGCCGAACGGAAGCGCAGCGGCAACCTCAAACGGCAGGTTGCGTGGCATCGGAGCTGCGCTGTCCTCTGGGACGGCCACGTACTCCGCATGGCACCCCATCCGTGCCGCGAACACCTTATCGCCTGGCGCAAAACGACTGACGGATTGACCCACCGCTACCACCTCGCCCGCGAGCTCCCATCCGAGGATGGGTTTGCGTGGGCCGAGGATGCCGAACCCAAGGCGCAGCAGGACCCCAAATCCCCGCGGCACGCGGGCGCTCCGCAAGCGGGAGTCGCCCGCGGTGACCGTGGTCGCCCGAACTTTGACGAGCATCTCCGTGGTCTTGATGTCGGGCGTGGGCACATCCGCGATCTGGACCACGTCGGGCGGGCCGTAACGACGATATATGGCAGCTCTCATGCTCGAGCGATCGGCGTTCGTGAATCCCACCTAAGAGTAAGCCAATGGCTACCAGCCATTGACGCCGACGGGGCGGCGCCGTTATTTCAGCCTGGCGTTCTTGATCCGCTCTGCGAGTTTTTGGGCAATGGGATGAGCAAGCGTTCCGATCGACCCCGCGCCCTGGGAAAAAAAGTTCGTACGCACAGTGTCCTTGCCTTCGACGACCTTCTTGCCCGAGCCGTCAGTGACTCGGTACTGAATATCGCTGGCCTCGCGACCAGAGCCCAAGCCGATGACTAAGCGTTTGGCCGCATTGCCCGGCCGCCACGCTGTGATTTCTGTGTCGAGGGTATACATCGTGCCCGGTGGAGTTGCGGGGGCTTCCGCTACGATGTCGAACTCCTTTCCCAACTGGACCTTCAGATCGGCGACGAGTTGTGGCTGCAGTAGTTTCAAGTCGTAAGGCAGTTCAACACCAGTCGCCGCAGTAAGGGACTGGACGACGATGACCGGTTTGCCCTGGGAAGATAGGCCAATGGTCGAAAGAACGAATCCGACGATGAGAAGCAAGGACTTCTTCATACAAGTCTCCTCCACGCAGCCACTCACTGGCCTGTCCCGCTCCCTCCAAACACTGACCTACCACCCTCGTCCCAGTCTTTCACGAAGCCGAGCTTCCCGGCTCGCGAGCCGACTGCGGGCCGACAAAAAGAAAGGGCGGCGATCCCTCGACCGCCGCCCAATCCCCCAATCAATTACCCAATTACCCGATTACCCAATTACCAAATCCCCTACTCCATCGACTCTCCCCTGGTCCCGAGCGCCTCCTCGGGCTCGACGAAGTATTCCATGTCGCGCTCGAGATCCATCTCCTCGTCGCTCGGCTGCGGCAGCGCCGGCGGCGGCGGCGGTTCGTCCGGCGGGATCCGCACGTTGCGGTAGTACTCGAACCCGGTGCCGGCCGGGATGAGACGGCCCATGGTGACGTTCTCCTTGAGGCCGCGCAGGTGATCGACCTTGCCGGAAATGGACGCTTCGGTCAGCACACGGGTCGTCTCCTGGAACGACGCCGCCGAGATGAACGAGTCGGTCGAGAGCGACGCCTTCGTGATGCCGAGCAGCAGCGGCCGGCCCTGTGCCGGACGTTCGCCCTTGGTGATGACGCGCTCGTTTTCCTCGAGGAAGCGGAACTTGTCGACCTGCTCGTCGACGAGGAACTCGGTGTCGCCGACGTCCTCGATCTTGACCCAGCGCATCATCTGCCTGGCGATCGTCTCGATGTGCTTGTCGTTGATGTTGACGCCCTGCAGCCGATAGACCTCCTGAATTTCGTTCACGAGGTACTTCTGCAGTTCCTTCTCGCCCAGCACCCGCAGGATGTCGTGCGGATTGCTCGGACCGTCCATCAACTGCTC
>DATLLJ010000003.1:0-8524 GCA_035537875.1 Vicinamibacterales bacterium
GCAGGCCCAACGAGAACTGCCAGCAGGAACTGTTCATCTGCCGTATTCAGCCCGAGGTCGCTGTTCAAGAGATCCTCGAAAACCCCTCCGAACGGCCTCGCACTCAAACCCAGCGCGGTTGCAGCGAGGGTGAGGTTCTGAGAGATGTGTCCCGCTTCGGCGACCATCATGCGGTAGCCCCCTTCGCCGTACTTCCGTTCGTGGCGCGGGAAGCAGCCCGTGAGACAGATCATCACAGCAGCGCCGGACACCATCTCTCGCTCCACCGGTAGCGCGGCGCCGACGATGTCTCGGGGATCGAGGCCCGGCCTGACGATCTCGAGCTCGTTCTCGACAGCACGGTAGTGATAGACGCCAGGATTCAAGCCAGCTACCCGGAATACGACCGGATAAATCTCCACGGCGTACAGCGCCCCGCTCGAAGGATAGGCGCGAAGCTTCACTTCACGACCCGCCCACGGCATCGATCCGGTCACCCCACACCCGGTATGAAGCAACGCATCGAAATCATCACGACCGAGGCCGCCACCGCCGAAGACACGACTGGATCGCCGATCACGCGTCAGCGCGTGAAATGCGCGAAGCCGGTGCGGCACGGATCGGCCGAGAGCGAGGCGAGACGCTCCCGCGTACACACGATAGATCCCGTCCGTTGCCAGGCGCAGCACATCCTCGCCTTCCAAGCCACCTGCCGGCAGGACCCCTTTCTTCGTCGCGAGGTGGAGGAATCGGCCCATCGGCCTGGCTGAAACGTCGATGGCCCCGGTTGCGACCAGCGCGGCAAGCATTCGTGCTGCGAGGGGACGTTCGGCTTCTGAAAACGACGACATGATCTCCGGAACGGTGCTCGCTCCGTTCATCCCTTCGATCAGCCGCCAGAGGCCGCTCGAGTTTCCGACGATCGCCAGCTCGCGGCGGCGTCGCCTCACCACCGTGCAGTCTGGCTGGCGCTCGACGATGGGCTCACCGAACGGGAGCAGCAGATGAACGGCCCCCTCTTCGTCCAGCCACGTACGCGTACACGGTAGCAGCACCGGGCGGACATCGTCGGCCGGGGGCTGGGCGTTCTCTGCGAAGAGCACCATCCGGCGCTCAGGCGGACCCTCCACCAGCAAATCCGGTTCGAAGGCGTACTCGGTCATCAGGTCGTCGTAGATCGTGAGCTCGAACGCCGAAGCCCCGCTGATAGGCCGGGCTGCGACACCAGGCTTGCCGAGCCGCTCGGTGGCCGACGCCTGACCTCGGATGTCCCGCAGTTCTTCGGCAATCGCCAACGCCGTTTCGTGGGCTTCTCTCGCATCGGCCACGTGACCGGCGGCGAGCAGCGTGTCACCAAGGTCCGTGAGCAAGGCGCCACGCAGGCTTTTCAGTCCATCCTCCGGACCGAGCGTTTCGACGATTTCGATGGCCTGACGATACGGCGCAAGAGCCAGATCGGGCCGCCTGGCCATCTGCAGCGAGTGGCCGACTTGGCCCAGCAGTACTGCCCGGCCGTAGGTGGGTCGCAGATCGATGCGGGCGAGCGCAGCAAATATCGCGGCCGCATGCCGATGCAGCGCGCGGTGAACGCGCGCCTCGGTTTCGCACTCGGTCCTTCGTTCGTTGTCGGTGGCGGCTCGCGCTTCCTGCTCCGCGATGTCCGCGAGGATGCCGCAGATCTTCCATGTGTCGGGCGACGCTGGTCTGAGGCTCAGGGAGACCGTGAAGGCCTCCTCGGCCAGCCGCCGAGCCTCGACGAGGCGCTCGGGTTGATCCTTGAGCAGGTCAGCAAGGTTCGTGTGGGTTTGGGCGGCCTCGGCCAGCCGGCCGCGCTCGGTGTTGATTCGCGCCGCCTCGCGATAGTGCGCTTCGGCTTCGTCGCGGTGAAGCAGCTGATGATGAATCCGGGCGAGTTGATGCCACGTCGCCGCTTCCAGATCAGCTTCGCGGAGCTGCTGAAACAGCTTTCTCGCCAACTCCTGGCGTGCCAAGGCCTCGTCGAACTTACACTCCGCCGACGCGAGTGCACCGAGCCGGGCCAGCTCGACGCCCTGGCTGCGAAGGTCGCTCAACTCCTCCGCGATTCGGAGAGCCGCCTCGTACGCCTTCTTCGCTTCCGAGTATTCTCCGCGGGCGCGGAGCGCATCCCCGAGTTCTGAGCGGAGGGTGCCTCGGAGGCTCTTGACGCCGTCACTCGGCGCAAGCCTGCCAATGACGTCCATCGCTTCCCGCACACGCCGCACCGAGAGCTCTGGACGACCGCCGAGACGGGCACATCGGCTGAGCTGGCCCAGAAGTACTGCCCGTGCATAGCTCGGCGCCTCGCCGAGCCTTCGAAGGATGGCCTCGAAAGCCTCCGTGGCCTGCTGGATCTGACCCTCATCGAGCAATCGCTGGGCACGCGTGCCTTCGTTCACATACCACGCGTGCAAAGCGTCCGCGTCGGCCTCGACCGACGCCCGGGGCAATTCACTCATTCGGAAGATTCACGCTAGGGAAATCCGACCAGTCGTCCGGCAATGGCGACGCTCGACCACAACGAGAGCGACACGAGGGCAACTGCCTTGGCCCTCAGAGGATTCACGGAACCTTCAGGGGCCATCGCTAAGTGGCGCCGGACCACGAAAGTGAAGACGAGCGCTACAGACAGGGACGCCATCTTCACCCAGAACGCTGGAAGGTAAAAGCACTTCACGGCCGATGCCATGAAGAGCAGGAATCCTGAAGGCAGCATGACCCCTAAGCTTGCCAGCAGCCACGGTTGGGCCTCCTTTGCCACCTGCGCCACGGGCTGCCGCCGGAGTCCGAATCCGAGCAGACGCAAATCGACCATCAGCACGGCGCCGCCGACGAGAGCCAGCCCCATGAGGTGAACGCTTTCGATCATGGGAAACAGCCACAGCGACTCGCGCATCGCGACGATGAGATCCGAATTCTCGCACCATTCGAAGAAGGGCAACAGCGACATCAGAGCCATCACCGGGTGTCGGTCACGCACCCGGCAAGCACGTTGACGATTTTCGGCTGCGGCTGCTTGCTGCAATCGAACCAGTCGTACGCAATCATCCGGCCCGACACGATCGTCGCGGCCCAGAACAACAGTGCCAGGCCGCCCGCCGCCCTGGCTCTTCCGGGGGGCACCGGATCCAGATCCCATTCGGTGACGTTACGGTAAACCGTCCTGTGAAACACCAGGGCGTTGATGCCTGCCAGCACGAGCAGGAGCATCTTGGCCCGGAAGAAGATGTTCTGATACCTGGGCGGTGGATTTGCGTAGAACAGGAGCGCCCCGGAAACGATCATCACCAGAAAGCCCATGGCAGTCCATGGCCAGAGACGCCCGGCCACCTCGGATACGGGCACGCTCCGCAGCGTGACTCCCAAGAGCCGCAGGTCCAGCATTACGGCTGTTCCGACAAACAGGGTCAAGGTCACCACGTGAACCGTCGAGACGATCAGATACACGTACAGGGATTCGTGCAGCGCGATACTCCCGGGCGTGCTCGCCAGCCATTCGCAGAAACGGAGAAGAGACATGGCTTCTGGAGCCAATGAAAGAGAAGGGAGTAGCGAGAGAGGGGAAGTCAGAAAGGAAGCGTGACCTTCCACGTTCTGACTTCCGGCTTCACCAGCTCAGAAAACGCGAGCTATCAGGGTACGGCGGTGGCTTTCGAGGCGCCGTTAGCGCCTGGCGCCGATCCGCCCATGAACACCTTTTTCCCGTCGAGGTACTCGACGAACACGCCGACGCCCTTGCTCTCTCCGCTCTTGGCCTGATACCCGAAGAGCTTGATCTCGGTCCCGATCGGCAGGCTGGCCTTGGTGATACCGTTCCTGAACAGATTGCTCGGTGGACCGCCCTCGATGCCCCAGTTCACCACCTTGCCGTCTTTGCCTTTGACATCGATCCAGATCCACGAATGCGGATTCACCAGCTCCACCTTCGTGACCGTGCCCTGCAGGTTAATCGGCTTGTTCTCGTCGAAAGCCGCCGAGAACGCGTGATGCGCCGCCACCGGCGCGGTGACCACGAAGAGACCGACGGCGACGATGGCACGGACGACCGTCATTGTTCTTGGCATCTGAGGTCCTTTCAGCGTTCCTCACGCGCGGGCTCTGCGGTTTGACCGCTGGCTGCCGCCTCTTTTTCCCGGATCTGGGTCCCGACGGCCCAGTTGATCAAGCCGTAATTCTGTTCGTGACAGGCAAACTCGTAGATTGGCGGATCGATCTTCGGCAGGACGCTGTCGATCGACCACGGGGCCGTCCATGTTGAAGGATCGGTGACCGTGAACTGGTACCGGAGCGTATTCGGACCGACGAGCGTGTAACGCTCGACAAGATGCATGGCGTCGGTGGACCCACGCCAGTTGCGGTCGGCCGTGAAGTTGGTCGTCTCCACGACGAGCGTCGTGCCCTCGAAGTGGCCGCGCGCGTCTCCCAGCCACTGGTTCACGGTCTTCGGGAGATGCGGGCGCCCATCCAGGGGGATGATGCGAACGTCGTTGTTCGACTGGGAAAGCATCACGACGTAGCCCGGCGTCTGCAGGATTTGCGACTCGGCGGTCACGCCGCCGGGAATCCGGGGTGGTCCGCCATTCCCGGTGATACATCGCGTATACATGCCCGGCGTGGTCACGTCGGCACCCCGCGCCCGTGCCGCGGCGGCCACCGCGGCCAATCGCTTCTGCGCTTCCGGTGTCAGCGGGGGGAGTCTCCCGTTTGGCGGGTCGACGATGAGCGACGTCTGCAGATTCGGTCTGGTGCCGCTCTGCCAGGCGTCCATTCCGTACTCTTTCCAGTCGTAATGGACGACTCGCGGATCAACTTCGGCATCGGTCTCCACAGCCTTCTTGAAAGCGGCCAGCGCCTCCTCTTCTGTGTAGTACGCCTTGTCACCGAGCGCTGCCGGGCGCTCGAGCGGCGTGTAGCCACCGTGATTGAAGTAGTACCCCTGTAGATCGGGGTCGCCCCAGGGCGTGCGGGGAGGCGCCCAGTTCTTTGAGGCCGCGGCAGCCGCTTTCGCGGCTTCGTCTGCCGCCTTGATGGCCGCACTGGTGTTGGTCGCGGTCTCGTCGAACGTCTTCGTTCCGGACGGGGCCTGGGCGTCGAGAGCGACCGCTGCTTTCAACCCGAAGGCGACCACGAGAGTCACAACGCCGAGAGGTCCGAGAGCTCGATGACGCATCTGAAGCCTCCTGATCCGACACCTACTTACCGCGCGGCTTGTACAGTCCCAGCGGCGTATACATCATCTCCTCGACGAACGGCACGCAATTGAACTCGACGAGCTGCGCGTTCGGCTCCACCCGGCGATAAATCGGAAAACTCATCTTCCACGGTCGCGTGAAGACTTTCGGGTCCTCGATGGTGGCTTCGTACTGCAGATGATAAGGACTGACCGGTGTGTAGCGCTCCACCACGTGCAGCGCTTCGCTGTGGAAGTTTCCCGCACGGTCGAACCAGGTGTGGCCGTCGAACCCCGTGACGTCGACTACGAGCGTGTCGCCTTCCCACCGTCCTTTGGACCAACCCATCCACGTATCGCTGGGGGCCTCTTCCTTGCTGTTCATATAGATGGTCCGGACCGCACCCTTGAACTCGTACACGATGAGGATCTGCTCCGGCGTCTGAAAAATCTGAAAGGGAAACGGCATGTAGTTGGCGCGCGGTACGCCTGGACGGTAGCACTGCAGCTCGGGCTCACCGGTATCGTAGCGATGCGGATCGTTGGTCACTTTCACCACCATCCGCTTCTCGAAGTTCTCCTTCTGCTTCGCCGCGGCCCACGGCTGGTACGGGATCTCGTTGCCCTCGACGATGCTCTGTCCGCCCGGGGCCGCGCCCCAGGCGCCCATGATTTCCGGATGAGGTCCCGGCTGCGCCGCGTGCGCCAGAATGTCCCAGTTCGCGGTGGTGAACGACTGCCAGATCCCGTTCAGGTCGGGTTTGCCGTCGACTGTACGCAGCGGTGTGTAAGGAGGAAATCGGCCGCCGGGCGGCGCCTGCCCGGCAGTCGGAACTACAGCCAACCAGAGCCCGACCATGGCGACGGCAGCCGAAGCCGTCGCGCTCTTCAGAGGACAGTGCATCGAACACCTCTGCTGCGGGACGTGGTACCACTCAGACCCGAGAATGTCAAGAACAGTCAATGAACATGTCCAGGCTCCTCGAAGCCGGCTCATGTCCCGCAGGAGGAAAACCTCACCAGGCCTACTTCGCGGACGCCAATCCCTCCGCGCACGAGAACTCGCGCAACTCGTCGTTAGGCGGCGATACCTTCCGATACGTACGAACCGAGGTAAAGGGTTCGACCAACGCTGTCGGATCCGTGACCGTGATCCGATCCTCGAGGACGCCAGGCGACGTGAACCTGATGCGCTCGCGCACGGTGAACTGATCGCTGTGCGGCGAGAACGTGTCGAACAGCGTGTCCTCGCGAATCGCCACGGTGTCCACGACGAGCGTGTCCCCTTCCCAGCGCCCGGTGGAATATCCGGCGAACGTCGGATCGTCGAGGACTCGCTGCGACGGCTTGCGGCCGTCTAGAAAAATCCGGCGATACACGTCGTTCAGCTCGCCGTACATGGTGATTTTGTCCTTCGTGTGCTGAACTTCCATGCCGTAGGTCATCCCCATCATGTTGGGCATGCCGGCGGAGAGACACCTGGCGTTCGGATCGAATTCAGACGAACCGGCCATGCGCGACTTCCGAATGACTTCCCATTTGGCCAAGTACTCAGGCGTCAGCTTCGGGGCGTTTTCCGGCCGGCCCGCGCGTCCATCGAGAACCAATACCGGTCGCGGCGGCGGCAACGCCCCGCCGCGAGTCCCCGCCGCCGGCGGAGGCGCCGCGGCCGGGGGAGGCACTGCGGAGCGACCGCGTGCCTGGCCAAACGGATCGATCGGAGAGTACACGCCGGTGAAGTCCGGCGGGGCCGTTCCTTGCGCGCGAAGCGATGCCGTCGAGACGAACAGCAGGCACAGGAGCGCCGAAGTACACACCGCCAGGCTCTTCGACATGATGTTGTTCCTCACTGTGACTACTGAGCCGCCGGCGGGGCCTGCGCTCCGACCACGGTGCCATCAGCGCGCCTGACGCGCGTGAGGAGGCCGGTGCGGCTTCCGTCCTTCGCCGGGCTGAAATCTACGGTAATCGTCTCGCCGGTTTTGAGGATGGTCTTCGACCAGCCGGCGCGGACCAACTGGCCGGGTGTACGGCCCTCGATCGCCCACGTCACCTTGCCGCCGTTGCCGTCGTCGACCGACAGAACGATCCACACGTGCGGGTTCGTCCACTTCCATTCCGTGACCGTGCCTGTGAGCACGATCACCTTGTCGCCGTCGAACGCCGAGTTGCTGTGGTGGGCGAGGGCGGACGTCGCCACCAGCAGCACCGCGATGACAAACGAACCGATTCTCATATGTGATCCTCCGCGATGGCGCCGTGACATTAGCACGGTCATGAGTCCGAGGACGGGTTCACCTGCTCCTCGCGATGGCCTCTTCGCGCCGGCCGTGGACGAGGCACTTCGATCGATGTCGCTCCAGGTGTTGAAGACACCGATGCGAGCGCCGCAAGAGTCGCGGCCTGAATTTGCGGAGTACAGGACGTCGATCCGCCTCGAAAATCCCGACGCGACTACGACTTCTGTTTGAATCCGGCTGGAATGGCGACGTCGGTCTCCGACACGCTGGGTGTCACTTTCACGACCTCGTCGGTCATTGTCATGATTGTCGCGCGGCCCGGCGTCGACGCTGGGGGTGGGGTGTCGGCGTTCTTATTGCCGCCGCTCAGGATGCGGCGCCCGATCCGTCCTCCCAGCGCGCCGCCGAGACCGCCAAGACTGGTTGGCGGAGCCTGCGCAGCCGACGACTGCTGCTCTTGCTGCTCCTTCGCTTGCGCGGCGGCCTGTTCGGCGCTTGCGACCACGTCGAGTGTCGCAACGGTGAGGACGGACGTCCCATCCATGTTGACGCTTTCCTTCTCGAAGCGATCGATGGCCGGCTTCATCATCGGATACATCGTCATCAACGCCGCCGTCTGCTGAGCATCGAACATGGCAAAAACATTGATCTGCTGCGCATAGCGCAGGTCGAAAGCGGCGACTTCGTCCATCGCGGCGATCTTCGGGGTGAGCCAGATATTGCTGGTCATCACCATGCCGCCGCTCTCTTCGAGCGTCTTGCCCTTTTCACGGACGGCGATCGTCATCACCACTTCGCGAGCGTCGAATCCATTGATCTCCCGTTTCTGGCCGCTTTCCTTCAAGCTGAAATCGAGCTCGACCTGCGGCTCCTTCGCGTCGGCTGCCGGGGCGCCGGCGTCCGGCGGTGCAGGCGGGGCCTGCTGCGCCTGCTGGGCGGCCTTCGTCCGCGCCTCCTCCATCTGGTGGCGGATTTCGGCAAACGTCGTTACCTTGTAGCTCTTGTCCTTGAAATCGATGTCGTAGACCTTCTCCTCGCGTAGATCGACGATCTGACCGGTCGAGTCGCTGCGAGTGGCCTTTCGGTCGCCCTTGACGGCGACGGTCCTGACCACGCC
>DATLLJ010000004.1:0-14377 GCA_035537875.1 Vicinamibacterales bacterium
CAGAAAGGACGCGTACCGTTTTCGGTTCCTGCGAGCGGCTCGGCCGTCTCGGAGTCGAACGATCGGAGCCACAGTCGGCCGATTCCATCCGTCACAGCACGGAACACGATCTTCTGGCCGTCAGGCGAGATGGCGAACGACGTCACATCGTCGGTAAATGGCGTGACGATTTGAAGACGCATTTCGGGGGGAGCAGCGGGCGAGCGGCCGAAGTACAGCGCGGCTGCGACGGCCCCGATCAGGAGCGCGGCCAGCGGCGATGCAATCATCAGCAGACGCGACCTGAATGACGCGGCGTGGGCGGACCGTGGACTGGCGGCGGGCGAGAGGCCCACAGGTTCGATCAGGGCCTCCTCGAACTGAAACCGCGCGTCGGCGATGTCACGCAGCCGGCGCTGTCGATCCTTCTGCAGACAGCGCTTCAGCAACGCCCTGACGCCTGCCGGAGTAGTGTCGGGCAGCGCTGCCCAGTCCGGATCGGTCCGCAGCACGCGGCTGAGGATCTCCACGACAGTGTTGCCACCGAACGCGGGCGCACCAGTCAGCATCTCGTAGAGCACGCACCCGAATGCCCACACGTCCGTCTGGCGGTCGGCCGTCTCCCCTGCGCCTGTTCGGGACTCATGTACGCCGCCGTCCCGAGGATCACTCCAGCCGTCGTCTGTCCCAGCATGGTCGGCGAGTTCGTCAGCAGCGCGTCCGCGCCCCCGGGTTCTGCCGTTTCCAGCATCTTCGCGAGGCCGAAGTCGAGCAGCTTGACGGTGCCCGGAATCTTCACATTGGCAGGCTTCAGGTCGCGGTGGACGACACCCTTGTCGTGGGCGGCTTCGAGCGCTTCGCAGATCTGCTTCGCGATGGCGAGCGCTTCCTCGACCGGCAGCGGGCCGCGGAGCAGGCGGTCCGCGAGCGTGTCGCCTTCGACGAGCTCCAGAACGAGGAACCGCCGGCCGTCGGTTTCGCCGAGCTCGTGAATGGCGGCGATGTTCGGATGACTCAGCGCGGCGAGCGTCTCGGCTTCCCGCTGGAACCGCGACTCCCGTTCCGGATCGCCGCTGAAGGCGGCGGGGAGTATCTTGATTGCGACTTCGCGTTTGAGTCTGGTGTCGCGCGCGCGGTAGACCTCGCCCA
This sequence comes from Vicinamibacterales bacterium, assembly GCA_035537875.1. Lineage (GTDB taxonomy): Bacteria > Acidobacteriota > Vicinamibacteria > Vicinamibacterales > CAVVIG01 > DATLLJ01. Next base: position 1,129 of record DATLLJ010000004.1, read on the forward strand.
TCCCGCCCGTGCCCAGCACGGACTGGGATCTCGTACGTGCCGACTCGAGTGCCGGCTGCGAGAGCCATCAACGTGGCCGAATTATATGACTGGATGGCTCTCTAGGCCTTGAGCCTTGAGCCTTGAGCTGAGCCTTGAGCCTTGAGCCCTGAGCCCTGAGCCCTGAGCCTACTGTCCTATCCAGGATCGCCAAGGCTCACTTCGTTGAGCTCACCCGTGTACTCTTCGATCGGCGGCGTGCCGTACGTATGGAAGCTTTCGATCGTCTTGAGGCCCCAGGCCTGCCCCTTCTTTCGTTCGGTCTCTGTCCAGACAATCGGCTGCCAGTCGGGCGCGAGCATGAGCCGCGCCCCGGCGTTGGCCACCTCGACCCGGTTGCCGCCCGGCTCGTACACGTAAAGAAAAAACGTCTGCTGCACCGCGTGCTTGTGCGGCCCCGTCTCGATGTAGACGTCGTTGTCGAGAAAGATATCCGCCGCGCGCAGGATTTCCTCTCTCGAGTCGAGCGCGTACGTGAAGTGATGGAAGCGGCCGCGCGCGCGGTAGTGGTCGAGCGTGAAGGCGATGTCGTACGTCTTGTTCGTCGCCGTCAGCCAGGCGCCCGCCTCTACGCCGCTGTCGAGCACGATCATCTCGGTCGTCCGCATGCCGACCACCTCCTCGAGGAACACCCGCAGCTCCGCGACGTTGGACGTCAGCAGGTTCAGGTGATCGATGCGGCGCACGTTGCAGCCGCGCGCCGGATAGCGCATCGCGTGGTTCTTGAGCGACGGCTTCAACTCGGGGGGAGCGTCGTACCATTCCGTCTCGTAATACAGCTCCATGTTGTGGCCGTCGGTCGTGTTGAACGCGTACGTGCGGCCGTGGCCGAGGTCGCCGTCGTGCCACCCTTTTCCGAATCCTGAGCGCTCGATGATCGCAGCGCGCCGTTCGAGCGCCTCGGGACTGGTCGCCCGCCACGCCACGTGGCCCATCCCGGCGGTCTTCGATGCCGTGAGCTTCAGGGTGTGGTGCTCGTAGTCGTCCCAACCCCGCAGGTAGACCGAGTCGCCCCGCCGGGCGGTCTCGGTCATCCCCATGATCTCTACGAAAAAGCGAAGGCTCTCCTCCGGCTTCGGCGTCAGCAGCTCGACGTGAGCGAGGTGGGCGATGTCAAACGAACGAAGCGTGGATCGCATCTATTTCTTCTGTTTATCGAGGAAGTCGAATATCTGCGACGCGTACGTCAGGTATGCCGTCAGGTGGACGCCGCCGGGCACCGTCGCGTACACGGTGTTCACACCGGCCGCCTTCGCCTCTTCCGCCATCGCCTGTGACGCGGCGATCGGATTCGACGTGTCCTGGTCGCCGTGGATGACCATCAACGCGACCTTGCCTTTGATCTTGTCCCACGGATACGACTTCGGCGGAACGGGCCCGGAGCTGATGACCGCCGCCGCGAACTTCTCGGGGTACTTGGCGACCAGGTGGAGCGCGCCGGAGCCCGACGGGTTCTGGCCGTGAACCGAGATGCGCGTCGTATCGACGTTGTACTCCTTCGCGACGAGATCGATGACGTACATGACGTCCTGCTCGCTGCGCTCGTTTTCCTGTGCTGTCCACCCGTCGGCGGGCGTCGATGGGCCTTTGGGTCGCACGACTGGATAAGGGCTGCCGTAGTACGGCTGGCTGAGACCGCGGTAGCCGAGCGGCGTCACGATGAGATAGCCGCGCTGCTCGGCCTGCTTCACCAGGTCGTTGTTGTCGCGGTAGGAGTTGTCGACGCTGTTGCCGGCGCGGAGCGTGACGAGCATCGGGAGCTTCGTGTCGGGCGTCCACCGCGACGGCACGAACAGACGGTACGGAATCGACTCGCCGGTCCCGGGGAAACTGTAGACGCGGTACTGTTCCCCCTTCTGCCGATAGCCGGGGTTCGCCGGAATCGGCTCCGGAGGCGCCGGCGGTTTTGCCGTCTGCTGCGCCGGCGCGGCGGGCGTAGCCGTCTGCGCGCTGGCGATCGGCGCAGCAATTGAGCACGAGAGAGCCATCACGGCCACAAACGAAATCAGCTTATTCATGGAAACACCGTGTGACGCGGAAGCACCGGGGCCACGTGCAGCTTCGTGGCAGGGCCGCCGCGCGAATCAGGGAACGATGGCGGTGCTGCGGTCTACCGAGTCGGCCTCGCCGACCATCAGCTCGTGGGCGTAGTTGGCCTGCTGACACACATACTCCCAGAGCTCCTGGTCCGGGTTGAACCGTATGAAGAACCACCCGGTCCAGGGCGCGGTGTACGCGCCCGGGTCGTCTACGGTCACTTCGTACTTCATGCCCTGGTCGCTGACACGCGTGAAACGCTCCAGCGTTCGCATCTTGTCAGTGTGCGGCAGCCCTCTCCGGTCGAGCCAGAACTTCTCGTTGTAGCCGACCGAATCGACGACGAGCGTGTCGCCTTCCCACCAGCCGATCGAGTGGCCGTAATAGCTCGGTTCGAGATTCTGCGGATGCGTCCGGCCATCCATGTAGACAATCCGGAACGTGTGCGGCCCGCCTTCGTCGAAGATGTAGAGACGGTCGCCCATCTCGACGAACTCGACGCCGTACGGCGTCAGGAACTGCCGCGCAACGCCTGAAGCCTTGCACCGCGTGTGCGGCTCAAGCTCGTTGTCCTGACGGTTGATATAGAGCGCCCTGGCCCAAGGCTGAAACGGGACTTTCTGGAATTCGAGGATTGGATCGAGGATGCCGAAGCTGGGCGTCCAGAGGCCCTTTTCGGCCACGGTGGCGGCGCCGAGCAGAACCCTGCCGTTCGCGTTGCGCGGTGCCGGCTCCTTGCTTTCAGGCTCGCGTCGCTGAATGGCCGACGCACGGCCGCGGGGCTCTTTCGACGCCGCCTGGCCGCCCTGCTGAGCGTGCAGTGCCCCTCCCAGCGGGGAGAGGCACAGCACCACTGTTGCTACGAGGAATAACCCGCGAGGCATCTGCCTGAACGCGACCGTGCTACGGGGTGACGCCCTGGCTGGACGCCGCGTCGAGCTTCTGGCCGGGGCGGCCACCGGTCGAAGCCAACGTCACCGTGCTGGCGTTCATGCGCTTGGTCCCGTTCTTCGCCATGGAGCCTTTGACGGTGACCACTTCGCCGATCTTGAGCGTTTCACGCCGCCAGCCGTTGCGCTGCAGGCCGTGGGGTGGACCCATCTCGGCGCCCCAGTTCGTGACCTCGCCAGTCTTCTCATCCTTGACGTTCACATAAAACCACACGTGAGGGTTGGTCCACTCCACCTTGGTGACGACACCGCTGATTTCGATGGGCTTCTTGGCGTCGAATTCCGCCGAGAAGGAGTGGTGGGCCACCGCGGTGCCGGCGGCCAGGACGATCGCAGACGCGATTAGGCCGCCAAGGATGTACGTTCTCATTTGCGCTCCTCCGTTCAAAGACTACGGTCTGTTGTCCTGGCACAAGTGCGCCGGTAATATCTCGTCGGCTACCCACCGAAGAGTCCAGCTACTCGACCATGGTCTAGTGTAAGCCCCAGGGTCGTCAATTGTCACCTCATACTTTAGCGTATCCAGGTTTTCGCGGGTGAACCGTTCGACCAGCTTGAGCTGTTCGGTATGGGGCAACCCCCCATTGGTGAACCAGAAGTCCTCGTTAAACCCTCTGGTATCAACCACCAACGTGTCCTTCTCCCACATGCCGACCGCCCGGCCGTAATACAGCGGGTTGTCGTCGTCGCCCCCGACCTGGCCGGCATGGCCGCGGCCATCGAGGTAGATGATTCGGTAATTCCGGTTGCCGCTGCCGATGAGCACGAAAATGCGTTTCCTGTCGCGGTCCTCGACGAATTGCAGCCCGTACGCAGACTGGTACTGGCGCACGCCGCCCGGCGGTTTGCAGTTGAGGAACATCGGGTCGTCCTGAAGGAAGCGCTGCTGACGCATCCGATAGAGCGACAGCGCCCACGGCTGCATCGGCGCCACTTTCGGCGCGTCGGCGACGTTCTTGAGCAACCCGTGCTCGCTCATCGGAATATTGGCGTTGTTCTCGGTCAGCACCGTGCTGCTCGGATAGCCCCAGTACCCGTCCACGCCAGGCAGCGTCCCCAGCCGCGGCTGCCCGTCGGGCCAGCGCGGTGTGGGCCGGTTGCCGAGCGGCGGCGGTGGCGCGGCGGCACGCACGTTGAGGACCTGCCGGCCGTTGGCCGACGTGACGACAGTGTTGGCCCAGACCTGGCGGCTGCCGTTGCGCGCGGCAATGCCGTCGACCTTGATCGACTCGCCCGGCTGCACGGTCTCGCGCGTCCAGCCGCTGTGATTGAGGTCGATGGGACTGGCGAGCTCGATGGCCCAGTTGACGTTCTCGTTGCCGGTTCGCACGGTCATGAAGAGATGGACGTGCGGATTGGCCCAGTCCACCGACGTCACGATGCCGGTCAACGACATCGGCTTCTTGTCGTCGAACTTCGCCAGGATCTCATGGTGCGCGGTCGGGGCGGCTGCCAGCAGCAGCGCGGCGACGACTGAGAACAACACGCCTGTCGTTACGCGAAACTTCATCGCACTCCTCCTGAGGCGTCTTGCCCTACTGCCTGCCGATCTTCAGAGCGCCGCTCTCTTTTTGATTCTTCCACGTGCCCGTGATGGTGCGGTTGGCCATCGCGAGGTTCTCGATCTTGCCGTCGAGCACGTAGGTGATGAGCGCGCCCGATTTGTCCTTGGCATCGCCTTCGAGATGCACGGTCCACGTGTCGGGGTTGAGCGACGCGTTCTTGATGGCGATGTTGTCCGTCCCGGGGTTGATCATCCCGGTGATGGCCTTGCCGTCCCAATTGAGCACGATGATGACATCAGCGCCGTGAATCGTGTTCTTTTCCCATTTGCCGATCCAGGACCCCTTGAGCGGATGTCCTTCCTGCGCGGCGGCGGGCGCGGGAGACGCCAGGCACGCGATAGACAGCGCGAGTACGACGGTTAACGCCCGCATGCAACCCTCCTCTTTTCCGATGGCTCTTATCCGATGGCGGCCTTTTTCGGGCCTATCCCTGGCCGGCGGCTTTCCCGCCCGGACTGGCTCAGAACTCAGGCCCCGAATTATCGCTCGCCCGCCGAGGTTGTCAATAGCGAAACGCGCCTCAGAAGGTCACGCCGCCACTGAAGCCGAACGTGCGCGGCTGGCCATTCTCGCCCACGAACCCGGAAGGCGCGAAATCGGTATAGGCGAAGGCCACCGGAATATATCGCGTGTCGAACGCGTTCCTGACCCACGCCTCGGCAAACAGGCGCCCGCCGCGCACACCGCCCCGGAAGCTGGTCAGCGAGTACGCGTCCTGGCCCACGGTATTGGCATCGTCGTACTGGAACGCTCCGTAGAAGACTGCTTCGGCTCGGCCATACACCGTCGCGCGTCCCCCCCACACGGCCCAGGACTGCTGAGCGCCAAAGCTGGCGGTATATCCGGGCGTATTGGGCAGCTCGTTGCCCGACACGTCGGCACCGCTCGACGCGCTGCCGTCCTTGAACCGCCCGTGGGTGTAGCCGAAGGCGCCGAACACGTCGAGGTTCGCGCGCGGTCTGGAGTTCACCTCGAACTCGACACCCGTGCTGCGCGCGCCGCCGACGTTGGCGATGTAGAACTGGGCCGGCACGGCGGGGTTCGGCAGGTTGAGCTGCAAGTCATCCCAGTTGATGACGAACACGGACGCGTTGGCCAGCAGCCGTCCGCCCGCCCAGGCTGTCTTGAGCCCCCCTTCGGTGTGCCAGGTCAGCTCCTCGCCGTAGGCTTCGCTCCCCGGAGGCGAGGCGGGGTTGAAGCCACCGGCCTTGAAGCCGCGGCCGACGGACACATAAGCCATCCGCTCCGGTTGAAACCGATACGACAGCGCGAACTGCGGCGACACGTTCGAAAAGCTCTCGTCGGCGGTCACGACCGGAGAGCCGGGAATCGGCGGAAGGAACGACATGTCCATCGACGCGTCCTTGCTCTCGTAGTCCACGCGCGCGCCGGCGGCGAGGTCGAACTTTTCCCGGAGCGTGACCGTGCCTTTGCCGTAGACGCCAAACCCGACGTCGTCGAGCTCCGCTCGAGGAGAATATTGGCTGGCGGCGAAGGGGATCTGCGGAATGAGGCCGGGCGCATACGAATTGGTCGCGTCCTGGTCGTAGTTCTGCGTGAAGAAGAAGACGCCCGTCTGCCACCGCAACGGCATCGCCCCCGACAACCTGGCGGGCGCGTTTGGCGCCGAGGCGAACCGTACTTCCTGGGTGAACTGCACGTCCTTCTCGGCGTTGTCCCGCGTCGCGAGCGGCAGCGGCGTGTAATCGAGGTCGGTGACTCCGCGCGTCTTCCAGCGCACGATTCCCGTGGTGCTGGCGAAGGTGTACCGCGCCCCCGCACGCTGCGCGAGCACCGTGGTGGACACGACGTCGCGATCGTTTCTTCCCTCGAAGTCGCGCGACACGTGGAACGGATCGCGGCGCAACGCCTCGAGATCGTTCAGCGCCAGATCGCCGTCCCGTGCGCGCTCGCCGCTCACGATGGCCCGAGCTTCCCAGTTCGGAGCGGGCACCCACAACACCTGCGCCTTGCCAAACGTCGCGGACCGATAGTCGACGTCGCGACCGGACACGTCGTTCGTCGTAAAGCCGTCGCGATCGTGGCGGCTGATCGCAAACCCGACCGCCAGCTTCTCGGAGAGGGGCCCCGACACGGCGCCGCGCGTTTCCCACGCGCCGAAATTTCCAAAAGGCACCGAGGCGCTTCCGGTCCACGCGGTCAGCGACGGCCGCCCGCTCGTCACGCTGACAAGTCCGCCCAGCGTGTTGCGACCGAACAACGCGCTCTGCGCCCCCCGCACGAACTCCACCTGATCGATGCCGAGGAACTCCACGCTCGACGAGTTCGTGTTGAGCTGCGGGACGCCGTCGATGTACGTGGTGATGCCGGGGTTGGCCGGGCTCGTGCCGATGCCTCGAAACCGGGGGAAACTGAGCGCTCGAGCCGTGAATTCCGTGAAGTACGTGTTCGGCGCGTACACGGCAGCATCGCTGACGATCGTGATGCCGGCATCGCTGATGACGCCCTCGGACACCGCTGTCACGCTGACCGGCAACGTCTGGCCGTCTGCCGGCTCCTTCTGGGCCGTGACGATCACCGTCGGCACCGTGATCCGAAGCGGCGGTTGAGCGTTTTGCGACTGCGCCGCGACCGGCGTCGCCACCCACAACGCAGCTATGGCTATCGGGACGAGCTTCATCGTCATCGAGATCCTGGCGACCCCATCGGCGCGAACGGTTCGGTTATCAGTTCAAGGTCCAGAGCGTCAGCGACGACACGTCCTTGACGAAGATGCGGTTGCCCGTAATGACCGGCTGAGTCCACGTGGCCGTCTCGGCCACTTTGTACCGGTGCACCGGCTCGAACGCCGTCGCGCTGTTCCGGATGACGACCAGCTCGCCGTCGTCCTCGAGGCTGAACATCAGGTCGCCAGCTTTCGAGATGGCGGCATTCCCTGCCTGACGAGGCTCCGAGAGCCACACCGTCTTGCCGGTTTTCGCATCGACGCTGAAGTACTGGCCGCTGTTCCGCGTGGAAAGGCTGAAGAACCGGTCGGCGGCCACCACGCCGTTGCTGAACCGCAGCGGGATGTCGGCGTTCTCCCAGACGGTTTCGGTCACCCACTGGTTGTTCTTCCGCATCACCGAAAACGCATTGGTTGGCGCTCCGTTCCCCGAGACGATGAGCGTCTGGCCATACACCAGAGGCGTGATGGCGTTCGTGGCGTTGCCGCTCACAAAAGGACGTTCCCAGAGCAGAGCCCCCGTTGCCGGATCGACGCTCACGATCTTCGACTGGGTAATCGTCACGATCTGCCGGACGCCGCCGAGCGTCACGAGAATCGGCGACCCGTATCCCGGGCCATCGCCGTTCCACGCCCACTTCACGGCGCCGGTCGCCGCGTCGAAGGCGGTCAACGCTCCCTTGTCGTGTCCCCCCACATGGAAAACAACCAGCCCGCCATCGACCAACGGTGAGAAGGCATGGCTCGTGTACATCGGCACGACGCTGGATCCAGGCTTCTGCCACAGCTGCTTCCCCGTCGCCGCGTCGAAGGCGCTGACGACCCCCGTCATGCCGATCGAGTAGAGCCGGCCATTTGCCAGAGCGGGCGTCGATTTGGGGCCAGGACCGTGCGGGACGGCGGCGCTGTGCATCGTGAACGGCGCCGGGTAGCCCGTCTGCCACAGCACCTTGCCGCTGTCCGCGTCGAGCGCGCTCATCACTTCGTTGTCGCCCTGTCGTGCGAACATGTAGATTCTGTTGCCGGCGACGAGCGGCGTGGCATAGCCGAGTCCCACTTCGACCTTCCAGCGCTGGACCAGTTTCTCGGGCCATTGGCCCGGCGGCGTGAACGACGGGACCGTGCCGTCGCGACTGGGGCCACGCCACTGCGTCCACTCACCTCCGGGAGCTTGAGCCTGATTGAAAGAAGCCAGCCCCAGGACGCCGACGGCAATCATGAACGCGCGACGCGTACCGGTCATATGTCACCTCATCGCAGCGTCCGGCTGACGCCGGACACTGCATCGACCATCAACCCACGGTCCGGCCAGCGCCGGACATGACAGCAGAACAATCCGGGTCCGGCTTCAGCCTGACAGGACGTCGTAACTCGTCAGCGTCCCCTGATTCCGGATGAACAGGCGACCCCCACTCACAACCGGATTCGCCCAGCTGGGCCAGCGTTGATCGCGAATGGAGAAGCGCCCTTTTTCGCGGTACCCCGCTGGCGTCGCCTCCACAAGCCCGACGAGATTATCCTCGCTCAGGATGTAAAGGTGGCCGTCCGCATATGTGACGGTGCCCTTTCCGACGCTCCGATCGCGCCACATCCGTTTGCCGGTCGCAAACTCCAGACAGGTGAGGATCGAGTTGTTGTAGCCATAGAGGTAACCATTCACCAGCACCACGCCGCCGTGATGGTTCTCCATTTCGCCCGTGAAATAGATCTCCTGGGCCCTCACCTCTCCGCCTTCGGCGCGCAGGCCCAGCAGGGCGCCCCCCGTGCCGTACGCAGAGGAGTAGAACACTTTGTCGTCGAAGAACACCGGTGTCGTGATGTTCGCCGTCGAATTGGCCACGCGCGGGTAACGCCACATCAACTTGCCGTCCGATGCCCGCACGCCGACGCCGGCACGATCGGTGAGCGTCATCACGGTCCGCACTCCTTGGACGTCGGCCACGATCGGGGACGAATATCCGGCCGGATCGCTCAATTCCTTGCTGATCCAGATTGTCTGACCCGACATCTTGTCGAGCGCCACCATGCCCGCGTTCCGGCCGCCCGGGGTCACAATCAGCCGGTTGCCATCCACGAGCGGCGACTCGCTGATCAGCCAAGGAATGTTGCGCGCGCCAAATTCCTTGAGGATGTTCCGCTGCCAGACCCACGTGCCGTCCTTTGCGAGCAGGCACGCCAGCTCGCCATTCTCCGTCAAGACGTACAGGCGATCGCCATCTACGGTGGGCGTCCCCCGTGGTCCTGGTCCGCGATCGTTGTCGCCCGCCGGACCGAGGGCCTTCGACCACACCTCTTTGCCGTCGGCGCGATTGAGCGTGACGACGATGCTTTGGCCGCCCCGGGTGCCCTGAACGAAGATTCGGTCGCCGCTGACAGCGACTGAGCCGTAACCGGCGCCCAGGTTAGACGCAGTCCAGAGCACCCTCGGTCCCGCGGGCGGCCACGTCGGCAGGAGGCCCGACTCCCTCGACACCCCCGTTCGATCCGGGCCGCGCCACTGGGGCCAGTCGGTTGCAGCTTGTCCGTCCGGACGCGCCGCCAGGGCGGCAACGCCTGCCAATGTCAGCAGCAAACGGCGAACGGCCAGCGGCCTTGCAGTCGGCATCCGAATGCTAGAATACAACCTTCGCCTCCCGGGTTCGCCGGACGATAGTTCCGAGGACACTCTGATGCCCAAGCGTCTTCTTCTCACCGCGCTGGCTCTCGTCATCGGTGTGACGACGTCAGCTCAAGGGCCGCGCCGCGTCGCGCTCGGGGACTGGCCCGAAATGCGTGGGCCAGCTCGCGACGGCCTGTCGCGCGAAACCAAACTCATCGACAAGTGGACGCTGAACGGGGAAAACTTCCTCTGGCGTGCGCCCTATGGCGGCCGATCGGCGCCCATCGTCATGGGCAACCGGGTCTACGTTCAGAACCCTGCCGGTCGAGGCACCGAGCTGCAAGAGCGCGTGATGGCGCTCGACGCGGACACCGGCAAGATGGTGTGGGAGTACCGGTTCAACCTGTTTCAAAGCGACGTGCCGGCTCACCGCGTTGGATGGGCGTCGCCCGCCGCCGATCCCGAAACCGGCAACATCTACGCCCTCAGCGGGGGGGCGCAGGTCATCGCGCTCAGCCGGGACGGCAAGCCGTTGTGGAATCGTTCGCTCGGCGAGGAGTTCGCGGCCTTCACGACTCATGGCGGACGGACGATGTCGCCGCTGGTCGATGGCGACCTCGTAATCGTCAGCGCGGCCGTTTCCAACTGGGGCGGCAATGCGGCCCGCGCCCACCGCTTCATCGCGCTGGACAAGCGAAGCGGCGAAATCGTGTACGTGGCGAACCCCGGGGGACGGCCGTACGACACGGCGTACGCCGCGCCATTCATTGCGTCCATCAACGGCATGCGGCTGCTGATCGCCGGCCTCGGCGACGGCGGGATCCACGCCGTCAAAGCACAGACCGGCGAGCGGGTCTGGAGTTACGTCGCGGCGAAGCGCGCGATCAACACCGGCGTCGTCGTCAAGGACAACACGGTGTTCGTCTCGCACGGCGACGAGAATCTGACCGGCACCGAGCTCGGGCTGATTGCGGCGCTCGACGGCTCGCAGACGGGGGACGTCAAAGCCACCAAGTGGGCGGTCCGGGGGACCGAGTTCGGGTTCTCCTCTCCCCTGGTCGACGGCAACCGCCTCTACCAGATCGACGGCGGCTCGACGCTTCGTACCTACGACGTCGAAACCGGCCGCGAGCTCTGGACGCAGCGGCTCGGCGCCGCACAGAAAGCGCCGCCGGTGCTGGCCGACGGGAAGATCTACGTCGGCACCGACGGCGGGGCGTTCTTCATCGTGCGCCCGCTTGCCGATCGCGCCGAGGTTCTCAGCGAAGTCGAGCTGCCGAACAGCATGAACAGCTGCTGCGGATCCGAAGGCACGCCGGAACAGATTCTCGGCGGCGCCGCCATCTCACGCGGACGGATCTTCTTCGTCTCGAGCGATGCGGTCTACGCGATTGGATCGAAGCAGCCGACGGCGTTGTCGGGCTTCGCGGTCGACGAGATTGTCGCGCCTGCTCCGGCTGGAGCCGGCGCCCCTGCGTACCTGCAGGTTGTGCCAACCGAGCTGAACCTCGCACCGGGCCAGAGCGTGCGGCTGCGGGCGCGACTGTTCGACGACAAGGGACGCTTTCTCCGCGAAGACACGTCTGCCGCCTGGTCGCTCGACGGCCTCAAGGGGACGGTCGCCAACGGGACGTTCACCGTCGCGAACGACCCGATCGATCAGGCCGGCCTGATCAAAGCGACGGTCGGCGAGCTGACCGGCCAGGCCCGCGCCCGCGTGGCGCGTCCGCTGCCCTGGAAAGAGACGTTCGACGCCTACGCCGACGGCTCCGCGCCACCTGGCTGGGCCATCGTCACCGGAAGTCAGGTCGCCGTCGCCACGCTCGATGGCCAGAAGGTGCTGCAGAAGGCGCCGACCGACACCATCTTCAAACGCGCTCGCGTGTTCATCGGGCCGACGAACCTGTCGGACTACACGTTCGAGGCCGACGTCCGCGCCGCCGAGCGCCGCCGGCAGATGGGCGACGTGGGTATTACCGCCCAGCGTTACTCGCTCGTCCTGTACGGCACGTCGCAGAAACTGAAGCTCGAGCCGTGGGAGCCGGAAACCGCGCGGACCGTCACCGTACCGTTCAGCTGGAAGCCCGATACCTGGTACAAACTGAAGCTGCGTGTCGAGAACCTGGCGAACGGCCAGGTGCGGGCGCAGGGAAAGGCGTGGGCAGCCGGGGAACCCGAGCCCACGGCCTGGATGATCGACAAGACCGACCCCATCGGCAACCGCGAAGGTGCGCCCGGGCTGTTCATCGACGCGCAATATGGGGTCCATCTGGATAACTTCGCGCTGACGCCAAACCAGGCGACGGCGAACCGATAGAAGTCCGGCCACAGCAGGCCGGCTCGTGACAACACCTATGCGCATACACTTTTCGCGACCGCTGCGATTCTCTACGTTGCTTGCCAGCGCGCTGGCCTTGGCGATCACCACGTCGCCAGCGTCGCTCTCGGCCTCCGATCCGAAAACCGGTGACTGGCCCATGTGGGGCGGCACGCCCGATCGCAACATGGTGTCGAGCATGAAGGGGCTGCCGACCGAGTGGGACGTGAAGACCAAGAAGAACGTCAAATGGGTCGCCGAGCTCGGCTCGCAGAGCTACGGCAACCCGGTCGTGGCCGGCGGGATGGTCTTCGTCGGCACGAACAACGAGCTGTTGCGCGATCCGAAACAGGGCGGCGATCGCGGCGTGCTGATGGCGTTCCGCGAGTCCGACGGCGAGTTCATGTGGCAGCAGACCCACGTGAAGCTCGAGTCCGGGCGAGCCAATGACTGGCCGTTTCAGGGCGTGGCCTCGTCCCCGCTGGTCGACGGCGAGCGCCTGTACTACACCAGCAATCGGGGCGTCGTCTTCTGCCTCGACATCCAGGGCTTCCGCGACAACGAGAACGACGGCCCCGTGAAGGACGAGAAGCTCGTGGGCCAGTTCGACGCCGACGTCATCTGGTCCTTCGACATGATGGAGCAGGTCGGCTCGTACCCGCACAACCTCTCCAATTCGTCGCCGGTCACGTGGGGCAACCTGATCTTCGTCAGCACGTCGAACGGCCAGGACGAGAGCCACGTCAACATCCCGTCGCCGCGCGCACCGTCCGTCATCGCGCTCAACAAGGACACCGGCGCGCTCGTCTGGGAGGACAACTCGGTCGAGGATCGCATTCTGCACGGGCAGTGGTCCACGCCATCGGTTGGCACCATCGGCGGCGTCGTCCAGGTCGTGTCGGCGCAGGGCGACGGCTGGGTCCGGGGGTACGAGGCCGAGAGCGGCAAGAAGCTGTGGGAATTCGACACCAACCCGAAGGATTCCGTCTGGCCGCGGACACGAAACGAGGTCATCGCAACGCCGGTGATTTACGAGGACCGCGTGTACATCGCCAA
>DATLLJ010000005.1:0-3924 GCA_035537875.1 Vicinamibacterales bacterium
GTCATCTCATAGACCATGTAGTTGACGCCGAGGCGATAGGCATCGGTGGTCGGTGCATCCCCGTAGAGTCCTTCGGCAGACCATTCCCAGTAGTCGCCGATGTCGTTGTTCCAGTTGGCGATGGCCATCATCCGGCCGGATGGGTCGTTGTTCTCGAACAGCCCGAGGAACACCGGCTCGATCCCCTGCAGCATCGGATGTGGAATGTTGAGCGTCTTGAGGCCGTAGAAGGACTGAAAGATCGAGTGCGTCACGTCGAGCCGGATGAAATGGTGATCGGGCAGCGCACGTTTCATCTGCTGCACCAGGTTCTGCCAATCAGCGTCGCCGTCGAAGTCATCGAAGATGATGAATCCGCCCTTCAGCAGATATGCGCGCAGGCTCGCGGCCTCGGCATCGTCGGTCGTCCAGTAGCCAGGCTCAGACATGTAGATGACCGGATTCTCGAAGATGCGCGGATCGTCGAGATCGAGGATGTTCGATCCGTCCAGATGAACGCGCATATTGGTGATGTAGTCGAGGATGGCGGAAAAGTTCCGATCGGCAGTCGGATAGTCGTGTTCCCATCCACCGAAACCCTGTCCAATGCGTGCGCCGTACCGAATGCGGGTGAAAGCGAAGTTGCTGTCGTATTTCACCGCTGGCAGCGACTGGCTGAGGGAACGGAAAAAGAAACGCTGAGCAACGGCCAACAGAGGGAGCCCCAGGATCGACAGCAACAACACGCCGGCGATGATTCGGGCTCGCACGCCTCTATTCTGAGCATCTCCCACCGCGGTCTCAAGCGCTTTCACTCCGCTGGAAACCCATCCCATTCCTTTCGGGTAAGATTCGGCCGCGATGAAATGGGTGTTCCCAATCGTGCTCCTGGTGGGTTTCGCTGGGGGCTGCGCAAGGCAAGACACGCAGAACACCCGTGAGGCCTCGTCCGCGACGGCAGCATTGCCGCGGCTTGCCGACTGGGTCACCTACAACGGACCGCTTGCCGGCGATCGCTTTTCGCCGCTGAAGCAGATCACTGCCGACAATGTCAGCCAGCTCCAGCAGAAGTGCGTGTTCGATGCGCCGGAGGCGGTGAACTTCCAGAGCGGCATCGTGGCCGTGAAGGGCGTGCTGTATTTCACACTCTTCAATCACACGTACGCCGTGGACGCCACGACGTGCCAGCAGAAGTGGACGCACACGCGTCCGGAGCCCGACACGTTTCTCATGGTGAACCGCGGCGTCGGGTACAACGATGGCCGCCTTTTTCGCGGCACGGGCGACGCGCACGTGCTGGCTCTCGATGCCGCCGACGGCAAACAGCTGTGGGACGTTTCGATAGGCGACCCGAAGAAGGGTGAGTCGGTGCCGATGGCGCCGATCGCGTGGAACGGGCTCGTCTTCGTGGGAAACGCCGGCGGCGACAACTTCGGGGTCACCGGGCGGATCTACGCGCTCGATGCCACGAGCGGGCGCGTCGTGTGGCAGTTCAACACGGTGCCCGACTCGGGTCCTGCACGTGCCACGTGGCCGAAGGCGTCACCGAAGAATCCGCCGAGCGGCGGCGCCACGTGGACCAGCTATGCCCTCGACGAGGCGAGCGGCATCCTGTACGTGCCGACCGGCAATCCCGCTCCTGATTTCGCGCACGCGCTGCGTCCGGGCGAGAACCTGTACACGAACGCGCTGCTCGCGCTCGACGCGAAGAATGGCCGCCTCCTCGCGTATGTGCAGCCGCTCAAAGGCGACTTCCACGATTGGGATCTTGCGGCGGCGCCTGCACTCATCACCACCAAGGGCGGCCGGCCGTTCGTCGCGGCGGGGTCGAAGGATGGCCACGTGTACAACATCGACCGTGGCGCTGTGACCACGCAGACAAGCGATCCGCCGTCGGCCGATCACCTGGTGGTCCGCAGCAAGGCGCTCGTGACGACCAGCGAGAACGCCGACACGCCGTTGTCGACCGAACACGAAACGCGCTTCTGCCCCGGCGTCCAGGGCGGTGTCGAGTGGAACGGTCCTTCGTATCACCCCGATCTCGGGTTGCTGTTCGTGAACGCGATCGACTGGTGCACTTACGTCAAGATGCAGCCGATGGCCAAGATCAAGGGGGCGCCCGGTGACGCGTGGACAGGCGCCGAGCCCGCGGACGGATGGCTATTCGGCAGACACGATCCGGTGGAGCAGGCAAGGGGATGGGTGACCGCCTTCGACGCAGAGAGCGGCGAAATTAAATGGAAAGTTCAGACGCCGAGGCCGATGGTGGCCGCCATCACGGCGACGGCGGGCGGGCTCGTGCTGACAGGAGATCTCGACGGCAACCTGATCGCCTACGATGCGTCTACCGGCAAGGAGTTGTGGCGGAACGCGATCGGGAAGGCGATTGGCGGCGGCGTGATTTCCTATGACGTGGGCGGCACGCAGTACATCGCCGCGGCCACGGGGCTCAACGCTGGGACGTGGCAGGTGAAGGCGGGACCGGCGCGTGTCGTGGTCTACGCGTTACCGTGACGTGAGGTGCTGAATGCGTGGCGGGCGAAGTTGGCCCCCTGTGCAAGAGTCAACGGTCAGGCGGAGTCATCGTTCGCTCGCCACACGCATCAGGCCCTCGAGTGCGAGCCGACGTAACAAGCGGCCCGCGGCGGCGGCCAGATCGCCGGGCAGATCTGCAGACACAGCCTCAGTTGCTTGCACCACCTGTGTCTGGACGACGTGGTCAATCCGCGTCACCTGGAACTCGACAACACCAACCAGTCGTGTCCCGCCTCCAGTTTCGAGATGCCAGACGAGAAGTGTAGCGGCCACCGTTGGTGCACTGGCCACATCGACCAGCCGCAGAACGCGACTCGACGTCAATTCGAGGCGGAGCGCCGTGTCCAAGTACCGATCCGGCGCGGATGACCACCGCCATACGGGGTCCTCTATGAGCTCGCCATCAGGTTGTTGGTGAAGCAACCGGCGGCCAATGTGTCCACGCGCTTGCGTATCGAGCAGGCGGACAGAGGCCGCGGTCGCTCCGCTCGTGCCCTGCGCGGCGAGCTCTGGCGGTTGCGGCGCGAGCAGTTGCGGCTCGATCATGCGGCCCGGTACCGTCTCGGGCCGTTTCAGTTGACAGGCGATTCCTGCCAGGCAGGTGAGCACAACGAGGAGACATAATCCTGAGGCGGTCACACGCGTCATTTCTTCGCTACCGGCGGTCGTGGGCCATAGACGACCGATTCCGGCTGCTCCTGCAGTTGCCGTGCGAGATCGCGCAGCTGATCGAGCGAATCACGAATGGCCGGCAGCGCCCGTCGCAGATCGTCGGCCGCCAGTGTGGTCTGGTCCGCTGCCGCACGCGCTGACTGGTTCGTGGTGGGGAGGTCGGCCGCCTTGATCGCCGCGTTCGCATTTTCAACGAAAGCGACCAACGCCCCGTCGGTCCCGATCACCCTCTCGAGGTCGGTCGCGATCTTGTCGATCTGGCCGCTTGTCGTCGAGAAGAACTTCCGTGAGTCGGCGCTCAACGCCGGGAGCTCGCTCTCCTGAAAGATACGCTCGACGTTGGTGAAAAATCGATTGCTCCGGTCGAGGCTCTCGGGAATTTTGCTGACGATCTCCGTGACCGTTTGGAGTGTGGCTTCGGCACGCTCCAGGATTGCCGGCAGTCGATCTTGCACCGTCGCCATCGTCGTGGCCACCCACGGGACATACGGCCGGTCTGGCGTAAACGCGAGCGTCATCGGCGTCGGCGGATTCTCCGGCACGTCGAGCAGCAAGTACGCCTCTCCCGTCACTGGATTACTCACCATGCTGGCGCGAAGCTTGGGGGCCACGCCGAGAAAATCGCGCAATTCCCCGATCCGCTCGGCGCTGATGCCAATCGTGTTGAGTCGATCGGGAAACATTTCGAAGTCGATTTCGACGATGACGTCACGCGGATCCACCCGCACGTCGCTGACG
>DATLLJ010000006.1:0-3585 GCA_035537875.1 Vicinamibacterales bacterium
CGCGCCCAGCCGCAGCGGCGCCGGCGTCCAAACCGACGACGGCCAAGGTGTGGATCGGCCGCAACGCGGAGTACGAAGAATTTCTTCGCACGGCGGACATCGAAAAGACCGAGACGATGACGGTCGGCGTCCTCGGGATCAAGCGCGCGTACTTCAAACCGGGCGGGCTCGCCCGACGCGGCGCCCTGCGCAACATCCGTCCCGGAAAGTATGACGGCTACTTCGAAAGCTACCGATCGGAGATCGCCGCTTACAAGCTCGACCGCCTCCTGGAACTCGACATGGTGCCGCCAACGGTCGAGCGGCGCTACAACGGCGAGACGGTGTCGGTGCAGCTCTGGGGGGAAGACCTGAAGATGCTGAAGGAGGTCCAGGAAAAAAACCTTCGGCCGACGGCGCCCGTCGAGGTCGGCGCCTACACCTTCCAGCTACGCCGTCAGAAACTGTTCCACAACCTGACCGGCAACCTCGATCCGAACCAGGGCAATATCATGTTCGACCCGGTCTGGAACGTGGTCCTGGCTGATTTTTCCCGCGCCTTCACCAATACGCGCAAGCTGGTGTTCGAAATCGGGAAGCCCAATGGAGCGACCACCATCGATCGGCCGTTCCTCGATCGCCTCAAGGGGCTCGATCGCGAAACGCTGAGACGGGAGCTCGGCGATTTCGTCGAAGGCGGCGGCGCCATCGACGCGATTCTCCTTCGCCGCGACGATATCGTCAAAGGGTTCGAGAGGCTCGCTAAGGAAAAGGGCGAGGCTCAGGTTTTCACCCCGTAGGGTGATGCGCGCGAGGGGACGAGGGACCGGCGCCAGAACGCCGAGGACGAGAGCTACACGTACATCGGCCGGCTGTTGCTCAACGCCACCCAACCCCGCACGATCCGGTAGATGAACCAGATTCCCACGAGGGCCATCGGCATCCATGCGACGAGGATGCCGATGCCCAGCGTCGCGACGACGAAGGCGACGCACAGGGCGATCCAGAGCAAGCCGAACCAGAACGTCCGGATCTGCCACCGAAAGTGCGACTCCAGCCAGGTTCCGCGCGCCTCGCTTCGTTTCACGAAGTTCAGGATGACCGCGATGATCGACGGCCACCCGGTGAGAAACGCGCCGACCACTGTGGCGGCGCCGAGAATGCCGGTCAGCAGGCTGAACGCGTGCAGCGCGTAGATAGCTTGCGTCCAGTTCACGAGCGAGCCCGACGACCGTTCCATGCCGACATGTTACACGCCATCGGCGTCATGGGTCGATTTCGTCGTCGTCGCCCGACGTGCGCGCAGCGTGCCGCTTCGCCGTCGTCACCTCTTGACAACCGTCCTGTTCCGGCCGTCTGCCTTCTGACGCGGCGGATGGTGGCCGCGAACCGCTTTCAGGTTATGCCTCGCCGTCGCGATCCAGTCGCTCACCGTCCCTGTGAATTCCTCTGTCGTCATGCCCGTGTGCGTCGCGACCATCATCTCGATCGCGCCTTTTTCGCCGGTCGCGGCGACACCGTCCATGTCGCCCTTCAGCAGCGAGGCAAAGGGTTCCTTTGTCTTCCATTCGGGATGCTGGGGCGAAAGGGCCTTCACCCGATCGATGAGGAACAGCACCTGGACGTACATCGGCTGCTCGGCCCAGAGCGTGCCGTCGTTGTCGAACGTGGCGATGCGTTCCGACACAGGTACGAAGTCAGGCGAGTCTTCCTTTGTCACCCGCTCGACAAATGCGACAATCGCCTTCTTTGGCGCGGTGTCGTTCCACGAAGGCAGCGGGTCGACGACAGCCGCCCGATCGGCCAGCTTCGGCGCGCTGGTGTCGGCTGGTCGAGTGCACCCAAAAGCGGTAAGGCCTAGTCCGAGCGCCAGAGCGGCGGCGAACACAGGGCGGCGCGATGAACTGTTCCATCGGTGCATCTGGCTCTGTCCTCGGCTGCGGCCGCCTGTGGCAGGAGCCCTCGACGCGGCGGGGCGAGAGTCCTCTTCGAGTCGCGGTGCAGGTTTCAAGGTGCGAGGTAAATCGAGCGATCGCGGCGCAGCACGCTGACTAAGGCTTCGTGACCTCACCTCGCGCACGCTCCCGCGCCTGGCTCCGCTCCATGACGAGCGTGTACGCGACGTAGTACTTGTAGATATTGCTCACATACTGGACAGTCTCCCGGCCGATCTTCTCCGACACCACCCGTTCGACGTTGCCGAACCACCGGTTTGGATCGAGACCGCGCCTGGCAGCCTCCTGCCGCAGCTGGCGGATGCGGCCAGGGCCGGCGTTGTACGACGCCAGCGTCATCAGCCCCCTGTTCACCTGATCCATCGGCTCGTCTTTGTAGAACTGGTCCATCATGAACCTGAAGTACTTGACGCCCGCGTGGATGTTGGGTTCGACCTGCGTAATGTCGCCAACCGCGAGGTCCTTCCCGGTGGAGGGCATCACCTGCATGACGCCGATCGCGCCGACCGCGCTCTTGGCCGATTGATCGAGGCGCGATTCCTGATAACCTTGCGCCGCCATCAACAGATAGTCCACGTCGTAGCGGTTGCCGTAGGTCTCAAAGAACTTGACGAGCTTCTGGAGCTTCGCCCGCTCAGCGTCCGCGGCGGCGTTCTTGACGTAGTTCGTGCTCTCGAGGTACCGCTTCTCCATCGTGTTGCCGAATGCGGTCCGGGGGCCGTACGCCTTGATCCACTGGTTTGCCGCGTCACGGAGCTTGGGGTTGTTCTTCCGGACCCCGATCGCGATCTCCCCGCCGGTGCGCACGGCCGCGCCTGTGTTCTGACGGATGTTCGGAAACACCTGGCTCCAGAACTCGGCCACGAAGTCGTCCACGACGCTGACCTCGACGAGCCCCGCGTTCACCATCTCGAGCACATCGTCGTCTTCGAGCGCCTCGGGCGCCTCCTTGATCGTCACAGGGGCCCGGCCACGTTTCGTGAGCGACTCGTTCAGAGACTGAAGGCTTTCGTAGTAGCTGCTGCTTCGCCTCACGAAGACTTCGCGCCCGGACAAGTCGTCGGCCGTCGCGACAGGGGGAACGTTCGACGCCGTCACGACGATCTCCGACACGCCGGTCCTGGTCGGAATACTGAAATCGACGAGCTCTCGTCGGGCCGGGGTAATCGTGAGCGCCGCCGCCACGAAGTCGACCTTTCCCGACTGAAGAGCCGGAAAGAGCTGGTCGCGCCCGAGCGGTACGAAGGCGACGTGCACGTTCAGCAGACCGGTCTTCAGGCGTTTGTTCAGCTCGTCCTCGAACAACTTGATCGACTCGTAGCTGATGCCCCGCTGGACGCCCCGGTCGATGAAGTACTGCGTCCGGTTGAACACGACGCCGGCACGAATGATTCGGCGCTTCACCATCTCGTCGAGGTCGCCGGTGAACGGATCGTCCAGCAGCCCTCGCGTCTCCTCGGGGAGGGCGTCGTACGGCGAGGGCACGTTGGGCAGCGGATCGTCGTTGTCTCGAATCGGCAGCGCGGCCGACGACTGCGTCGCGTCAGCCCCTGTTGACGAGCCCGGGGGAGACGAACAGCCTGGTCCCAGAATCAACGCGACGAGCATCATGCGGGATGTGATCGACAAGTTCATGAATGGTCCTCAGCTG
>DATLLJ010000007.1:0-57068 GCA_035537875.1 Vicinamibacterales bacterium
TGCAGCGCCAGCACCCGCAACTCGACCTGAAGCGGGTGGCCGGCCTGCCGGGCCTGACGCCGCGCCACCCCGCTCGCAATCACGATTTCGCCCAGAAAACCGGGCTCTCCGGCCGCGAACGACAGCACGTCTGTTGGGGAAGTCTTGTCCCGGTATCTGGCGTTGAGCTGCCGGACACGCGCGTCCGATACGAGTGCAACGACGACCGCACCCCTGGCGGTTGACGGTGACGTCGCGACCAGCCAGCGCCCTAGACCGGGCGCCCTGAGACGGCCCGCGCTGATGACTTCCACATTGAGTGTCGCCGGCCGCAAGGCCGGCGAGCGTTTGGAAGGTCGATCCGCACTCGCCGGAGGGTCAGAAGACCCTCCGCTACGGGCGCCCATCGCTGCGGCGTCCGGCGGAGAGCGCGTCGTAGGCTTTCACGATCTGCTGGACGAGCTTGTGTCGGACGACGTCCTTGTCATCGAAGTAGATGAAGCCGATCCCGTCGATGTCTTTGACGATCCGGAGCGCTTCGATTAGCCCCGACGTCTTGGGCTGCGGTAGATCGATTTGCGTGATGTCGCCGGTGACCACAGCCTTCGAGCCGAAGCCGAGCCGCGTCAGAAACATCTTCATCTGTTCCGACGTGGTGTTCTGCGCTTCGTCGAGGATCACGAATGAATCGTTGAGCGTCCGGCCGCGCATGAACGCAATCGGCGCGATCTCGATCGTCCCCCGCTCGAGATAGCGCGCCACACGCTCGGCGTCGAGCATGTCGTACAACGCGTCGTACAGCGGTCGCAGGTATGGGTTCACCTTCTCCTGAAGGTCGCCCGGCAGGAACCCGAGCTTTTCCCCCGCCTCGACCGCCGGACGCGCCAGGATGATGCGGTTGACCTTCTTGGCAACGAGAAAGGCGACGGCCTGCGCCATCGCGAGGTAGGTCTTCCCGGTGCCCGCCGGCCCGATGCCGAACACGATGTCACGATGCTCGATGGCCTCGAGGTACTTGCGCTGGGTCGCAGTCTTCGGGGCGATGCGACGCTTTCCGCCGGGCGTCAGGCTGCCCTTGAGGAAGTGATCGCGGAGGTCGACGGTCCCGTCCTGGGCAACCAGGTCCGAGGCGGTCTTCACGTCGGCGTTCGACAGCTTGTAACCCTCGCGGAGCAGCGACCCCAGCTGCCCGACGACCCGGTCGACGAGTTCCAGGTCGGGCGAGTCCCCTTCGACCAGCAGGTCATGGCCCTGGGTCCGAATCCGGACGTTGAAAAGCGATTCGAGGTGCTTGAGGTTCTCGTCGTACGAGCCAAACAGCGTTTCGATCCCTTCTTCAGGGACACTGATTCGTTTCATTGATGCTCCGGGGGTCCCCTGCCCCGCGGGTGCCACGTCGCCGCCGTCTAACTTCTTACCATACAATCAGTTAGCCTATTATACCGCCCTCACTTCTCGACCCGTAAGTGCAGGTCTCGCAATTGTTTGGCGTCAACAGGCGAGGGCGCCCCCGCCATCAGGTCGAGCGCGTTGGCCGTCTTGGGAAAGGCAATGACCTCGCGAATCGAGGCCTCGCCGCACAGAATGGCGACGATCCGATCGACGCCCAGGGCAATGCCGCCGTGCGGCGGGGTTCCGTACGAGAGCGCATCGAGAAAGAACCCGAAGCGCAGCCTGGCCTCCTCTTCGCTGATGCCAAGCCGCCGGAACATCCGCGCTTGGAGCGCCGAGTCGTGAATTCGAATGCTCCCGCCGCCGATTTCGCTGCCGTTGAGGACGAGATCGTAGGCCTTCGCGCGGACGGCCCCGGGGTTGGTCTCGAGGTTCTCGAGGTCCTCGTCGAGGGGTGAGGTGAAGGGGTGGTGCATGGCGTACCAACGCTCATCCTCTTCGTGATATTCGAGCAGTGGAAACTCCGTGACCCAAAGGAACTGATAGACGTCGGGATCGAGAAGCTGCTCCTTCTTGGCGATCGCCAGGCGCAGCTGGCCCAACAGCTTCGACGTCGAGTCCGGTTGACCGGCGGCCATCAGCAACAGATCCTGGCTGGCCGCGCCGACCTGTTCGAGCGCCGGTCGCAGCGTCGCCTCGGTGAGAGCCTTGACCGAGCTGAGGGGCGGCTCTCCGGGGCGCACCCAGATGAGGCCCGTAAACCCCATCTGTTTCGCCTGATCAACGAGGACGTCGAGCTGACTGCGCGAGTATTTGTTGCCGCCCCCCACGGCAAAACCTCGCACCACACCGCCGTCGGCGACGATCTGCTTGAAGACCCTGAACTCGGAGTCGCGGAACACGTCGGACAGATCGTGGATTTCCATGCCGACGCGGAGATCCGGCTTGTCCGATCCGTACCTGGCGATGGCCTCCGCGTACGGCATCCGGCGCAGCGGCAACCTGACGTCCTGACCGATTTCCTTGAAGATCTCCCGCATGAGCGGTTCGATCAGGCCATAGATCGTCTCGGACCGCGCGAACGACATCTCGACGTCGATCTGCGTGAACTCGAGCTGGCGGTCCGCCCGTTGATCCTCGTCCCGGAAACAGCGCACGATCTGAAAATACCGATCCATGCCCGCCACCATCAGAATCTGCTTGAACAATTGCGGCGACTGCGGGAGAGCATAGAACTCCCCTGGATGCATCCGGCTCGGAACCAGAAAGTCCCGCGCGCCCTCCGGGGTCGATTTCGCCAGAATCGGGGTTTCGATTTCCCAGAAACCGTTGGCATCGAAGTACCGCCTTGCCGTCATGCTCACCCGGTGGCGCAATCCGATGTTGTGCATCAGCCTGGGGCGCCTGAGATCGAGATAGCGGTACCGCAACCGCACATCCTCTGAGACCGGCGACTCCTCGGAGATCTGAAACGGCGGGGTCTTCGCCTCGTTGAGGATCCGAATCTCCCGCGCCAGGACCTCCACCTCCCCGGTCGCGATCTTGGGATTGATCGTGTCTTCCGATCGCCGCTGGACGCTGCCCGCCACAGCCACGACGAATTCCGGTCGGACGCGTTTGGCGATCGACATGAGCATTTCGTTTTCCCGCACGACGGCCTGCGAAATGCCCGCACGGTCTCGGATGTCGATGAACGTCACCCCGCCGAGGTCCCGAATGCGGTGGACCCAGCCGAGCAGCACGGCTTCCGCGCCAACGTCCCCAGCGCGCAGTCCACCGCAGGTATGAGTTCGAGTGAGATCGCCGAGTTGTTCAGCCATTCGAAGATATCTGGGACAAGTATCGTAACGGGTTCAGGTGCTGGAGGTCGGGTTCAGGAGTCTTACTATAAATGCTGCCGTCTCCGAGCGTTTCACCGAGGTCTGCTCCCGCGTCAGGAGGTTCCTCACGCCGGTCTCGGCTTTCTGGCGCTCGTTCTCTCCAAAGATTCCCATGACTCGGGCGCCACGGCCGGTAGCGTATTTCAGCGCCTTGTCGAACTTGCGGCTCGGTTCAGGATAAACATCAACCTTCAGGCCGCACGCTCTCAGCTCTGAGGCGAGTCCAAGCGCCTCCGCCTTCGATTCCTCGTCCATGAAGGTGACGACCGCGTCCACCACGCCGCTTTCGGCAGTGGCGGGAAACATGCCGCGTTCCGTCATGACGACGATGATTCGTTCGAGGCCGAGCGAAAAGCCACAGGCAGGCACCTCTCGACCGAGGAACATCCCGATCAGGTTATCGTAGCGGCCACCGCCACCGAGGCTGCCGATCCCTTCGACGGCGATTTCCATGATTGCGCCCGTGTAATACGACAGCCCGCGGGCCAGGCGGGGATTCACCGACAAATGGCGTGCGACGGGATGCTTCGAAACCAGTCCCAGGATTTCCGACAGATTCTCGACCGCGCTCCGATGCGGGGATTCGCCGAGGCAAGCACGCAGCATCTCGATCCGCTCTCCATTCGCCAGGGCCGCCCCGGACGGCCCGTTCGAAGGAATGCCCTGGATATCGCGCAACATTCCAATGATGCGCGAGGCGGCCCGCTCATCGATCCCCCGCGACAAGAACTCGGCAACGACGCCCCGCTCCCCGATCTTGTCGAACTTGTCCAGGGCCACGAGCGCCGCTTCGTGTTGAGCCGGGGGGACTCCGCCGGCGTCGAGCAGCCCGGTCAGAATGCGGCGATGATTCACCAGAATCGTGAAGTCGGTGAAGCCCAATGCGGCGAGCACATCGCCAACCGCCGCAATCTGTTCGGCCTCGACGACCGTCGACGTCGATCCGATGGCGTCGATGTCGCACTGGAAGAACTCGCGGAAGCGCCCCCGTGCCGGCCGGTCCGCGCGCCAGACAGGCTGGATCTGATACCGCTTGAAGAACCTGGGCAGCTCGTTCTGATACTGCGCGATGACCCGCGCCAGCGGCACGGTCAAGTCGTACCGCAGGGCGAGATCCGTCTCGCCGCTGGCCTCGTGTTCGCCGCGGCGGAGAATCTTGAAGATGAGCCTGTTCCCCTCTTCTCCGTATTTGCCGAGCAGCGTCTCGATGTTCTCGAAGGCGGGCGTCTCGAGCGGTTCGTATCCGTACCGCTCGTATACCTCGCGGACGACGCGAATCACGTGCTCGCGGCGGCGGACATCGGCCGGCAGAAAGTCGCGGGTGCCCCGGGCCGGTTGAACGTTACTGGCAGCCACGCGCGTACGAGGGTTGAGGGCCGGACACCCGGGAATTATATCGGTGCACGGGCGACGTGCCGGAAACGGCGGAATCCGACCGGTTCAGTTCGTCGCGGCGACCACGACGGAACCGCCCTCCTTTCGCGGTGTTGGCCCCCCCCTGAAGGTCATGAGGTAATCGCGAACGGCGCGAATCTGCGCGGCGGCGTCACCGCCAAGCTGCGGAAACGGCGACTGCGGAAATTCCGGCCAGTACGCCGGCATGCGGGTTCCGGGCAGGAAAGCGGCCGGATTTCTCAACCACTCGCCGATCCAGTCGGGATTGAGGCGGTCGGGGGCCATCCGGAGATCGGGCGCCAGGTTCGCCGTCGGCTGGTCCTTCGGAATCGTGCCGAGGACGTGGCACTGCTGACACTTCAGCAGATCGAACAATTCCTTCCCGACCGCCTGATCGTTGCGGGTCAAAGCGATCTCGTGCGTCCTGAACGGCCCGATGGTGTTCGAGATGGACCCGAAGTACCGGATCACGCCGTTCAAGTCCTGATCGCTCAGGCCGAAACTCGGCATGCGGACGTCGAGCCACGGCCTGATCGTGATCGGCGCCCGCAGAAACGCGTATAGCCAGTCGGGCTGAACACGCGCGCCTTCGGGGGTCAGGCGGGGTGGGCCGAGCGAGGAATCGGCCACGAGCTGGAGGTAATCGCCGCCAGCGGTCTCGACGATATGGCAACCCACGCAGTTGCGACGGTTGACGATCGTCCGCCCGGCCATCGCGTACTCGCTGCGGGCCGTGCGTGGCGGCAGCGCAGCAGGTGGCTGAATTTCCCGCTGGAAACTCATGATGGCGGTCGTCAACCGTTCGATTTCTTCGTCGCTGAGGTCGAAGTTCGGCATCCTCAGCCTCTCGAGCGGCTGCAGCAGCCGGCCGCGATCGAAGATCCGGGGATCGTGCAGCTTGGTTTCGAACCAGGCGAGCTTGGAGGTATGCGGGATCTCGCTGACGAACGCGAAGTCGAGCCGCGAGACGAGCTTGCTGCCCTCTTCGGACAAGTCTGTCCCGATGGCCTGGGCGTTCTCGAAACCCTTGATATCGTGACAGCTGAAGCAGCCGTATCGATTGATGACGCGCTGGCCCAGTTCAATCTGTTTCTGGCCTGAGTCCCAACCGGCCATTCTCGCCCTGGCGTCTTCGAACGGCATGACGGCACGCAGATAGTCGAGCAGAACCGCATCGACGGCGGGCTGATCGGGTGTGGCCTTCGGCCCGTCGCCGGCCGCACCCTTGAGAGTCGAGAGGTACGTCGCAACGTCCGCCACCTGTGCGTCGGTCAACCGTAGATCCGGCATGTAGGTGGCGGGGCTGTAGTGTTTCGGATCCCGGACCCAGTTGTAGATCCACTCGTAGGTCGTCTTGTTACCGATGTTCTCGAGTGGCTGACCGAACGTGCGGTGCGGACCGACCTCGCTTCGCTCGCCTTCGCCGACCACATGGCACCCGAGGCAGCCGATGGTCTTGACGATCGTCTCGCCTGATTTGGCGTCGCCACGAGGCGGATTCTTCACCGCGAGCTCGTATGGTTCGCGGTTGGCGAACAGGTAGGCGGTGATGGCGTCGATCTCGACCTCGTTGCGAACGGCGTCCTCAGCCGAGCTGTTGTTCGAGTTGTACCAGAATCGCGGCATCCACGTCGTTTCCTTGACGGCGCGCGGGTTGCGGATCCAGTTCTTGACCCAATCGGGCGTCAGCTTCGCGTCGATCCTCGTCAGGATCGGACCCGGCTTCCGCATGTTGACATCGAACCCTTTCGTCTTGTGGCACCCAAAGCACCCGGCGCGCTCGTACGTGGCGTAGGCGACGCTCAGCTTCTCGGCGTTCGGGATGTACACCTCCTGCTTGTGACACTTGGCGCAGGACGCCTCCGTCATGTTCTTCGGCAGCATCGGGTAGTCCCACAGATGCGGCTCTTCCCAGTGGTAGGCCTCTTCCCATGCCGACTTCTGCTCCTCGTTCGACGGCGTGTGGGCCGCGTCGACGAAGCTGACCGACTGACCCATGCCTTCATGGCACGCGGTGCACCCCGTCCGCTCAATCGGATGCGGGGAGCCGCTCCCCACGTACTGTTCGAGGTTGGGGTGTGTGGTGAACGGCTGAGGATACTTCTCGTAGCCTCGCCGGTCGATCGCGAGATGGCACGTCTGGCAACGGTCCATCTTCGGCACCCGAATGAAATTCACATCGTCGACGACGTTGGGAAGAATGACCTGGCGTATCTTCAACGTGGGGGCCATGAAGTCGAGCAAGGGCGCGTTGAGCACGTAGTCCCTGACCGGGCTGGGCGCAATCACGCCCAGACGGTTGCGCAGGCGCGCTTCCTCTGCGGTCAGCTCCGAAATCTGTTTCGCGACGGCTCCTGCCTGGCCCGTGTACTGCTCGAGCTCCTTCAACACCCCGGCGCGCTCGGCGGTGGTCTTCTCGACTTCCAGATTCAACTCGTTGAGGCGACGCTCAAGCTCGGCCACACGATGACCCTTGGCTTCGGCGTCCGGTTCGCCGGCGTTTCGCGAGGCCTCGAAGTCGTAGCGATCCTGATCGAAGGTGGCCCGCGCCGTCTGTGCGTCGACCGTGACGCGGTACAGGCGGTTTTCGACGTCTCTCAGCTTCTGCTGGAGCTCGTCGACTTTCTGCTGATTCGACGCCACGTTCTTCTGCGCCTGCTGCAGCTGCGCCTGGAGCTGCTGCAGCTTCGTGCGGTCCACGCCGCGGCTCGCCTGCTGCAGCTGCGCCTGCGTGACTTCGATCTCGAGCTGCGCGAATCGCCGCTGCGTGTTCTTCCAGTCCCGATCGTAGTCGTCCCACACCATCCAGATCACCGAGATGAACAAGAACAGACTCGACGCGGCGAAGACGACGTTGAGGAAGTCGATGTTATACGCGTGCCCGACACCCTTCTTTTCAGCCATGTTGTCGCTATATCCGTCAGCTAGATATTGAAGAAGAATTCAGGGATCGCCACGATGTACTTCAGGTTGAAGATCCAGCGCGCCAGCATCTTGATCGGCAGCGACATCATCATCAGAAAGAGAAACACGCCGACGTAATACCTGGGCGCTCCCATCTTCTCGTAATAACTCTTGAGCCAGCTCTTCGCCAGGATCACCGGCAGCACGAACGTGTACAGCAACACGAGCACGATGCCGAAGATCTCGCGGACGAACCACGCGGCGGGGAGCCCCGTGCCGAACAGCCGGACCCAGATGTACTCCGAGAGATTGACGTTGACCAGCGCCTCGAGCTTGTGGATGTCCCAGAACTCGAACGGCCCGAAGAAGTTCCAGTTCGGTCCACGGAGGAACGTCCCGAGCACGATCAGCGACGACCACAGGACGGCGAAGCCGAAGAGAAAAATGGTGATTTCCGCCTTGCGCTCGTTGAAGGTGTAATACCCGTTCCCCTTGGGGTTGCGGTCGATATAGGGAATCGCGATGAGGCCGGCAATGATCAGCCCGGGCAGCACGACCCCGGCCAGCCACGGATCGAAGTACACGAGCATCTCCTGAAGGCCCAGGAAATACCACGGAGCTTTGGACGGGTTCGGCGTACTGGCCGGGTTGGCCGGCTGCTCGAGCGGGGCCTTGAGGAAAATCGACCAGAGGATGAGCACGACGGAACAGACGATCAAGGAGATGAGTTCGGTGTAAACGAGATCCGGCCATACCCAGACGCGGTCGGCTTCCACCTTCTCGATCGGTTCCTTGCCGGCGGCAATACGCCGATCGTTCAGCACCCCCTCGCGGAGCGAGTACCAGACGAAAAACACCAGGAGAAAGATGAGGCCGACGATCGGAACATTGTCCGGCTTGGTGACGATGAGTCGGAAATTCGGGTCGAAAACGCCAAAAGCAAAGAAGATCCCGAGGAGGCCCAGGCCCCCGTACCCGAACGCATTCGAAGCAATCTTCTCGCGCTGCCACATCAACACGACCAAGGCTCCCACCGCGAGCAGGAAGAACAGCCTCGGATCGGCGACGGCGTTGAAGATACCTTTGATGAAATTCATGGGGTGTCTGAAAGCCTCAAGCCTCCATGCGACTCGAGTCTAAAGCGGACCCGAGATGCCTCCGTCCTTTCTGACGCGCCAGAAATGGACCGCCATCAGCACCGCGATGGCCAGCGGCAACCCGACGCAGTGGAGCACGTAGAACCTGAGCAGGGCCCCTTCCCCGACAAACGTCCCGCCCAGCAGCGCAAACCTCGCGTCATCGGCCGCGTGGATGAGCGGCACCCCGCCAAGAGTCATGAGCGCGGCGCCCGGACCTTCATGGCCCAGAAACGGCGTGGCGCGCGCCATATTGGACCCCACCGTGATGGCCCAGATGGCAAGCTGATCCCACGGCAGCAGGTAGCCGGTGAACGACAGCAGCAGCGTCAGCACCAGCATGACGACGCCCACCGACCAGTTGAATTCGCGCGGGGGCTTATACGAACCGGTCATGAACACCCGGAACATGTGGAGCCAGACCGTGATGACCATGGCATGCGCGCCCCAACGGTGCATTTCGCGCATGATCCCGAGCGGCACGTGTTCACGGAGGCCCACGATGTCGGTGTACGCGTACTCGAGCGTGGGCCGGTAATAGAACATCAACAGCAGGCCCGTCAGCGTCAGGGAGAGAAACAGGAAGAAGCTCAGACCCCCCATGCACCAGGTGTAGCGAAGCTTGACCCCCGACTTCCGGATCCGGACAGGATGGAGGTGCAAAAACACGTTGGACAGCATCACCAGCACGCGGTTGCGATCGGTGTTCGGCCGATCGTGGCGGAACACCGACGTCCAGATCTGCGTTTCGGTGAGCCAGTTCCACAGGCGAGTCGGTGCGCTGTCTCGCGGGTCGATCGTCTTGGTATCAGCCAAAGCCTATGCCCTCAGAAACGCCTCGGGATCGAGCCACTGCCCCAGCTCGCGCTGAAACTTCCGGCTCCGATCCACCAGAATCTGGCCGTCGTCGGCCAGCACGATACGCGCGCGCTCGAGGGGCCGCGGCGCCGGCCCTTCGAAGTTCACGCCGCTAATCCGGAAACCACTGCCGTGGCACGGACACTTGAACTTGTTTTCGGCAGACAGATAGTTCGGCGTACAGCCCAGGTGAGTACAAACCGTGATGAGCGCGTAAAAGCCGGCGGCGCCGATATCGAGGTCGTCAGCCGTGCGCACGAGCCAGATGCCGAATTTTTCCTTCCACCGCTCGTCGACGCCGATGCCGTACTCGTTCGGAAACCCGGCCCGGAACTGTTGCGGGGGTTCGTTGAGGACGTTCGGGAACATGAAACGCCCCGTGGCCGCCAGCGCTGCTGCCGAAGCGGCCGTGAAGGCGCCCCACGCGAGGCCGATCCAGACGCGACGCGTAAGGAGCGGCGACGTGTCATCGGCTTCGCGCGCAGTGGCCGCCGGCGACGGCGAGGCGGCCGCCTTGGCGGCCACGATCGAGGTCGTGCGCCCCGCCAGATTCGGCGTCGGGGCGGCCGGTGGGCGCGCAGCGGGCGCCGGCCGGGGCACGGGTGCCGGCCGCGGGGCGGGGTCGACCGCGGCGGCCGCAGGCCGCTCCGCTGTCTCGTCGTCAGGCTTCGGATCGTCGGCCATCGTTCCTCTCAGGAAATCGCCTTGAGCGCCTCGAGCGCCGCCTGGCGCACTTTCATGCTGCGATCCTGCTGGCTGAGCGAGGCAATCGGTTCGCGCAGCGTCTCGTCCTTGAGCACGGCCGCCGCGCGCAAGCCGCTGATCATGACGTCCGCAATCGGATCGAGGTTGCCGTCCTGTCGTACGTCGCGCTTGACGAACTGCTCCACGTGGGCACGATCGAGCATCTGCCGGATGACCCCCGCGCCCTGACGATCGCCGTGCCGCGCGAGGGCCACCGCCGCGTTCCAGCGCACGTCCGGCGTCGGGTCGTCCAGAGCCAGATGCAACGTCGAGAGCTGCGTCTCGCCAGGTAGCGCGCCAAGCGCATAGACCACCATCTTGCGGATGCCGGCATCGGGCGACTGAAAGAGCGGCTGAAGTCGAGCGGCCACGCGGGGATCACCCGAGGCGCCGAGGGCCCAGATGGTGCTGATTCGAACTTCGCCGAGGTCGCTCTCGGACCATCCCGTCAGGCGCGTCATCCAGTCCTGGCTCGCGACCCGGTTGGGCTCGTCGAGCGATCGACCGAGCACCTCGACCGCGTCGGGTGGCCAGGGAGGATCGAGTCGGCCGATGGCGAGCGCCAGGTAACGTCGGATCCGTGGATCGTCGTCTTTCGCCCGCTCGAACGCCGTGACGAGCGCCGGGCCGAGTGACCGGTCCGCCCGCACCGCCGGATCGTCCATCAAGCGCGACAGTTCGTAGGCGGCAGGCCATCGCCGATCGGTGCCGCCATTCTGAATCTCCGCCAGATACTCGTGGGCGCCGCGACTATCGACGAGCATCGCCCGAAATCCGAGGTACACGGCGGCCGTCACCGCGACGACGGCCAACGGAATGAGAAAGAATTGGACGGCTAACGCGGGCGCGGCGACTAGTGGATTTCGAGGCGCGGACTCGCGCTCGACAAGTTTGTCCATGTAATGGGAGAAGGAAACACTCCGGCCGGAACTAAGTTATACCACAGATTAGACCATCGAATCGGGTAATTGGGTAATCGGGTAATCGGGTAATTGATTGAGTCACTGGGTAATCGATTGAGTGTGGGAATGTAAGAGAAGTCGTGAGAAGGAGGCGTGCCGATCACATGAGAGCCCTCTCTCGATGCTCCAATCAATTACCCGATTACCCGATTACCCGATTACCAAATTTCCAGTCAGACCGTCGCCGCCTCGTTCCGTCCGGTGTCCTGCTTGACGGTCACCGGCTTGAGGAACGGCATCAGGGTTCGCAGGCGCGCGCCGACCTGCTCGATGAGCTGATTCTGCTCGAGCTCCCGGGTCCGGTTGAACATCGGCCGGCCTGCGGCGTTCTCGGCAATCCACGCCCGCGCGTAATCGCCGGACTGGATGTCGGCCAGAATCTTCTTCATCGCCTGCTTCGTCGCGTCGGTGACAATCTTGGGACCGCCCGTATAGTCGCCATGTTCGGCGGTGTCGCTGACGGAGTACCTCATGTAGTTGAGGCCGCCCTGATACATCAGGTCGACGATCAACTTCAGCTCATGCAGGCATTCGAAATACGCCACTTCGGGCTGGTACCCGGCGTCCACGAGAGTTTGAAAGCCGGCTTTGACGAGCGCGCTCGTGCCGCCGCAGAGGACCGCCTGTTCGCCGAACAAGTCTGTTTCCGTCTCCTCGGCAAACGTCGTCTCGATGACGCCAGCGCGCGTCACGCCGATGCCTTTGGCGTACGACAAGGTGAGGGCACGCGCCTGGCCCGTGGCGTCCTGATGCACGGCGAAGAGAGCCGGCGTTCCGGCGCCTTCCTGGAACAGCTCGCGGACGCGATGGCCCGGAGCTTTGGGCGCCACCATCGCCACATCGATGTCCGCACGCGGGGCGATCGTGCCGAACCTGATGTTGAAACCGTGCGCGAACATCAGCATCTTGCCGGGTGCGAGGTTCGGCTCGATTTGCTCTTTGTACAACTGCGCCTGCGTCGTGTCGGGCACGAGGACCATCACGACGTCGGCCCACTTGGTGACCTCGCCGGGCTCACCGACCGTCAAGCCAGCGGCGCGCGCTTTGTCGCGTGACGGGCTCGAGGCCGGCAGGCCGACGCGCACGTCAACCCCGCTGTCCTTCAGATTGAGCGCATGGGCATGTCCCTGCGACCCGTAGCCGAGGATGGCTACCTTCTTGCCACGAATCAGCGCCAGGTCGGCCCCGTCGTCATAGATCATCGTCGCCATCAGAGATCCTTTCCTTGGCGGAATTGGGTAATCGGGCAATCGGGTAATTGGGTAATTGATTGGGCCATTGAGGCGGCAGCTACTTCGACAACCGAATCAATCTCCCCATCCATTACCCAATTACCCGATGCAATCGTCCTAAACCGACCCACTGCTGCCGTCGCCCCCTGCAACCGTGGGCTGTCCGACGCGCGCGGTGACCTTGTGGTCCGAGCCGCTCGAGCCGCGGGCCATGGCGATGCGGCCCGTTCGCACCATCTCGATCACGCCGTAGGGCCTCAAGACCTCGACCAAGCTATCAATCTTATCCTCGGTTCCAGTCGTTTCGACCACGAGAGATTCCGGGCTCACGTCGATGATTCTCGCGCGGTAGACGTCGACGAGCTGCATGACGTGCGGGCGGGCGTCTCCGGTAGCGGCGACTTTGATGAGCGCCAGATCGCGCGCGATCGAAGGCGTCGCGGTGATGTTGTGCACGCGCCGGACGGGGACCAGCTTGGAGAGGTGCGCCTCCAGCCTCCGCGCCCCGTATTCGTCGGTGTCAACGACCACCGTCATGCGGGAGACACCGGCCGACTCGGTATGACCGACGGTCAGCGACTCGATGTTGAACGCGCGACGGCGGATCAGCGACGCGACGCGATTCAGTACACCTGGCTTGTTGTCGACGTAAACGGCGAAGGTGTGCAACATGGGTGATACTCGAATCTGGACATCTAGTCCGCCGCAGTCTCCACGATCGGCGACGGCGACGGCCGGAGGATCATCTTGTGCAGATCGGCGCCGGCCGGCACCATCGGAAACACGGAATCTTCCTGCTCGACCTGAAAATCGATCACGGTGGCGCGTCGTGACTTCCTGGCGCCGTTGACGGCGGCCGCGACCCCACTGCGCTCGGTCACGGCCACGCCGTCGATGCCGAACGCCTGCGCGAGCTTGGCGAAGTCCGGTCCGATGAGCGGCGTCGCCGCGTAGCGCTTCTCGTAGAAGAATTCCTGCCACTGCCGGACCATGCCGAGGTAGCCGTTGTTGATGATGGCGACGTTGACGTCGAGGCCTTCCTGAACGATCGTCGCGAGCTCGCACATCGTCATCTGGAACCCGCCGTCCCCGCACACGACCCAGACTTCCGCGTCGGGTCGCGCCACCTTCGCGCCGATCGCCGCGGGCAAGGCGAATCCCATCGTGCCGAGACCGCCTGACGTGATGAGCGAGCGGGATCGATCGTGTTTGTAGTACTGCGCCTCCCACATCTGATGCTGTCCGACGTCGGTGACGACGACCGCTCCTCCGGCGGTCAGGCGCCACAGGTCGTTGATGACGTGAGCGGCGTACAAATGACCGTTGTCCGGAAGGTTCTGGATATCCCGAACGGCCGTATCGCCCTTCATCACATCGATGGCATCGAGCCATGCCTTCCGATCCCCTTTCTTGATCAGGGGGATCCACTCGGCCAGGGCAGTCCGCAAATCCTTGGCAATTGCCACGTCCACGCGAACGTTCTTGTTCAGCTCGGCGCGATCGATGTCGACGTGGATCTTCCTGGCGTTGAGCGCGTAGGTCTTCAAGTTGCCGGTCACCCGGTCGTCGAAGCGCATCCCCAGCGCGATCAGCAGGTCCGCCTGCTGGATCGCGTTGTTCACAAACGCCTCGCCGTGCATCCCCATCATCCCGAGGTTGAGCGGATGCGACGCCGGCACGCCACCAATCCCGAGCAGGGTTACCGCGATCGGAATGCCGGCGCGCTCGGCGAGCAGCAGCACGTCACGCTCGGCCCCCGACTGCATGACGCCGTGGCCGGCGAGGATCAGCGGCCGTTCGGCGCTGTTGATGAGCTCGACGGCATCCCGATAATCCCCATCCCCGGGCAGCGCTTCGTCGAATGCTTCGACCAGGTGCGGCTCGGCGGCTGCCCAATCCACGTCACAGCTCGTCTGCTGAGCGTCTTTCGTGATGTCGACGAGGACTGGCCCCGGCCGGCCGGCCTTCGCCACGGCAAACGCTTCGAAGATGGCCGGCGCGACGTCCTGCGCACGCGTCACCAGGTAGTTGTGCTTCGTAATCGGCAGCGTGATGCCGGTGATATCGCATTCCTGAAACGCGTCGGATCCGATCAGCTTGCTGCCGACCTGTCCCGTGATGCAGACGATGGGCGAGGAGTCCATCATCGCGGTGGCGATGCCGGTGACCATATTCGTGGCCCCCGGACCCGACGTCGCAATCGCGACCCCGACCTTGCCGCTCGCGCGCGCGTAGCCGTCCGCCATGTGCGTCGCGCCCTGCTCGTGGCGGACCAGGATGTGGCGGACGGGATACCCCAGCATCGCGTCGTAGGCCGGCAGAATCGCCCCGCCGGGATAACCGAAGACGTCGGTCACGCCCTGCCGAACCAACGCCTCCCATAGAATTTGAGCTCCGGTCAGTGCCATAGCGACTCCTGGAATTGCAGGATTGCAGGATTGCAGGATTGCAGGAAGTACGGGAAGGGCCGGAAGGGCCGGAAAGGCCGTGAGGGCAGGAAAGGCAGAATTGCCGAATACATCCTGGCCGGTTGCGGGCTAGCCGGTTGCAGGCTGGCTAATCGCAGGTTCAATGCACCGTCACAGCAGCATCTCTGCCCTGCTGAGCCCTGCAGGTGCGTTCGGCGTGTGCCCCTTCCGCCCTTCCATCCTTCATCCCTTTGCACTTCCTGCACTTCCTGCACTTCTTGCACTTCCTGCAATTCTGCCATCCCTTCCCTCACCCCGTGACTGCTCCAATCGAGGCGGACGACACCAGTCGCGCGTACTTGCCGAGCACGCCGTTCGTGTACCGCGGCGACGGCTCCGTCCAGGCCGCTCGTCGCTTCTGCAGCTCGCTGTCCGGCACTTCGAGATCGATGCGGCGGCTGGCTATGTCGATGTTGACGATGTCGCCGTCGCGAACCAGCCCGATCGGCCCTCCCCGCACCGCCTCCGGCGACACGTGGCCCGCCATGAATCCGCGCGTGGCGCCCGAGAAACGTCCGTCGGTCACGAGCGCGACATGGTCCCCTAATCCAGCGCCGACGATCGCGGCCGTGACCGCCAGCATCTCGCGCATCCCCGGGCCACCGCTCGGTCCCTCGTAGCGGATGATGACGACATCGCCCTTCTGGATCGCCTGGCGTTGAACGGCTTCGAACGTCGCCTCCTCGCTGTCGAAAACGCGTGCGGGACCTCGGTGAGCCGTCCGCTCAGTGCCCGAGAGCTTGACGACGGCGCCTTCCGGGGCCAGCGACCCATGCAGGATGACCAGGCCACCGGTCTTCTTGATCGGGTCACTGGTCGGCCTCACAACCATCTGCCCCGGCGTTTCGAGTGCCAGGGCAGCCTCCGCCCCGAGCGTTCGCCCGGTCACCGTGGCGGCATCTGCCTTCACAAGCCCGGCCTCGACCAGACGCTTCGCGACCAGCGCGCTGCCGCCGGCCGCGTGCAGGTCGGTGGCGACAAACCGGCCGGACGGCTTCAGGTCGGCCAGCAGCGGGACCGCTCCGCTGATGCGATCGAAGTCGGCCAGCGCCAGCGGCACCCCGGCTTCGTGTGCGATGGCCAGCAGGTGGAGGACCGCATTGGTCGACCCGCCCGTGGTAGCCACCGAGGCAATCGCGTTCTCGAACGCCGCGCGCGTCATGATGTCGCGCGGCCGGATCCCCGCCCTCACGAGCGCCATGACCCGCTCGCCCGCCGCTCGCGCCACGTCCGCCTTGCGGGGATCGTTGGCCGGCACGCTGCCGCTCCCGAGCGCCGCGATTCCCAGAAACTCCGACGCGATCGCCATCGTGTTGGCGGTGAACTGGCCGCCGCACGCGCCAGCCCCCGGACATGCCGACGCCTCGAGATCGCGGAACTCGGCGTCCGTCATGCGTCCAGCGCCGAACGCACCGACGGCCTCGAACACGTCCTGAATGGTGACGTCGTGTCCCTGCCACTGGCCGGGCGCAATCGAGCCGCCGTACAGCACCACGCCCGGCACGTTCAGCCTCGCCAGCGCCATCGAGGCGGCCGGGATCGTCTTGTCGCAGCCGACCAGCACGACCAGCCCGTCGAAACCGTTGCCCCGCGCCACCAGCTCGATCGAGTCCGCGATCACCTCGCGGCTGACGAGCGACGCGCGCATCCCTTCGGTGCCCATCGTGATCCCGTCGGAGATCGAGACCGTGTTGAACTCCATCGGTGTGCCGCCGGCACGGCGGACGCCCTCTTTGACGTGCACGGCCAGATCGCGGAGGTGGAAGTTGCACGGGCCGATTTCGATCCACGTGTTCGCGATGCCGATGAGCGGTTTCTTCAGGTCGGCGTCGGAAAAGCCCACGGCCTTGAGCATGGCGCGGGCCGGAGCCCGACTCGGCCCCGTGGTCAGAGGATTCGGTCGCGTGGCGTCAGAGCTGGACGAAGAATCGGTCATGACACGGCCTCAACCGTGCGCGAGAGCCACCGCTCGTGCGTCTTCCAACTGGGATACGACCCAAGCGTCCGCAGCATCGGGGCGAACTCGGCAAGATGGGCGAGCGCACGGCCGCAAATGAGCTCGTCCCGCGCCGCCGCCAGGTCCACATAAAAGAGGTACTCCCAGGGTCGGCCGGGAATCGGGCGCGACTCGAGCTTGGTCAGATCCACACCGCGCAACGCAAAGACGCTCAGCGCCTTGAAGAGCGACCCTGGCTCGTTCGGCAGCGAAAAGACAATCGACGTCTTGTCGGCCGCGCCGGTGAACAGCGGAGAGGCGCCGACAACGAGGAAGCGGGTGATGTTGTCGTCGAAGTCCTGAATCGATGAGGCGAGCGCCGTGAGGCCGAAGACCTCGCCAGCTCGGGCTGAGGCGATCGCCGCCGCGTCCTCGAGCCGCTCGTCAGCCACCATCTTGGCGCTGCCGGCCGTGTCGTACGTGGCGATGATATCGACGCCCTTCAGGGTCCGGAGAAACCGCTCGCATTGTGCGAGCGCCTGTGGGTGCGAGTACACGCGGCGGAGACGATCGATGGAAATCCCCGGAAGCGCCAGCAGGTGATGCACCACCGGCAACTCGATTTCCGCCTGTATCGGCAGTTCATGGGCAACCAGCAAGTCGTAGTTGCGGTGGATGCTCCCGCCAATGGAGTTTTCAATCGGGACAATGCCGTAGGCCGACCGACCGTCTCGAACCGACGCAAAGACGTCTTCGAAGCTCTTGGACGGGACGAGCTCCGCCTGCGCGACCAGACGTCGCCCCGCGGCTTCGCTGAACGCGCCGGGCTCCCCCTGGTAGGCAATCTTCATCTGCGCCTGTCTCCTCTCCGACCCCGCTCGCATGTTCAAAACAAAAGGGCCATCACCCGCTGCGGATGATGGCCCCTGGTTGCACGTCTTGTTCGGGTATCTACATCATCCGCGCGGCGGCCCGCGGGACAACCACTCCAACCACGAAGACAATACCGACCGGACGCCCCATCTCGCGGATATTAGACAGGAGGCGGAGGGCAGTTGTCCAATTGATAGTCTTTACAAGATTATAAATATCTCAAATAAACTGCGGAATAGCGGCCGACTGCACGCCGGGACGACGGCCCTTCCCTGTTCACAGCTTCGGCAACGTGACGCCCTGCTGCGCCTGGTACTTCCCTTTCTTGTCCTTGTAGGAGACCGCGCACGGCTCATCGCTCTGGAAGAACAGCACCTGCGCGATGCCTTCGTTGGCGTAGATCTTCGCCGGCAGCGGCGTGGTGTTGGAGATTTCGATCGTGACGTGGCCTTCCCATTCGGGCTCGAACGGCGTGACGTTCACGATGATGCCGCAGCGGGCGTAGGTGGACTTGCCGAGACAGACCGTCAGGATATCCCGGGGAATCCGGAAGTATTCAATCGTCCGCGCCAGCGCAAACGAGTTCGGCGGAATGATGCAGACGTCAGCCTTGATGTCCACGAACGATTTCGGGTCGAAATTCTTGGGATCGACCACCGTGTTGTACACGTTGGTGAACACCTTGAACTCGTCGGCCACGCGAATGTCGTACCCATACGAGGACACGCCGTACGAGATGACGCCGCTGCGCATCTGCTCGTCCACGAACGGTTCGATGATGCGCTGCTCGCGCGCCATCCGTCTGATCCAGTTGTCGCTCTTGATAGTCAATGGGGTGGTTACCGCCTGAAGAAAGCGATGAGGAGTGTCAGGATGATACTCAGCACGATGGAGGTGACGACCGGGAAGTAGAAACCGAAGTTCCCACGCCTGACGTAGATATCGCCGGGCAGCCGTCCGAATGGCACTCCAGCCATGATCAGGAGCCCGAGGCCGGCGATTCCCAAACCAATCAAGACGAGAGTTCGACCCATATCAGCGGACGATCGGTCGCATCAGACCGAATCAAATCAGATCCAGGCCGGCGAAGAAATAGCCGATTTCGAACGCCGCCGTCTCCAGCGCGTCGGACCCGTGGGTGGCGTTGCGCTCGATCGATTGCGCAAACTCCTTCCGGAGCGTGCCCGCGTCGGCTTTCGCCGGATCCGTCGCGCCCATGAGCGTCCTCCACTTCTTGATGGCGTCGGGCGCCTCGAGAACCGCGACAATGGCGGGGCCTGACGCCATGAACTCGGTCAAGCTGCCGAAGAACGGGCGCTCGCGATGAACCGCATAGAAGCCTTCGGCCTGGGTTCGGGACAATTGCAACCTGCGCATGGCACGAATCTGGAATCCCTCGGCCTCGATGCGCTGGAGAATCCGGCCAGCAAGCCGCCGCTCGACGGCATCCGGCTTGATGATGGCCAACGTCCGCTCGGTCATCCGCCGATTATAGCAGCGCCATCTCAGCGGTTCCTGTCGGTCCGCTGAAGCTTCTGGCCAGGAGGGGATGTGACGTCAAAGCATACTGCGGTCGAGCAAGATCAGGACGCTCGCAAAGGGGCCGTCGAAGGCGATCGGCCGACCGACGAGCAGCATTTCAACCCGCACGGCGACGGGGTCAACGAGGAGGGCCTACCCGATGACCCGGTCGCGACCGCTGAAGACGCAATCGGGGCGAACGAGGACGAGTCGCAGGGCTGATAACCTGCCCCGATGGGAAGACGACACTTCGTGGACGACCATTCGAACTGAGAGCGGGAGTCGAGTGACGCTGACCTATCGAAGGCTCTCCATGATCTCTTCGAGCGCCGCCGGGCCCGGCCGCACTCTCTCCAACGGCAGGCTCGCCAGCGGCTCGTCGACGACGTTGAGGAGGGTCAGAAAGTCGTCCCGATCCGGCTCGATATAAATCAGGCCCGTGGCGAACTCGCCACGACGCGCCGTCTCGTGAAGCCGCCTGATCGCGGCGATTTTGTCTGTCGGATCGTAGTGTTCCTCGAGCTTCTTCAGGTACAGCTTCGATCCGTCGTGCATGGTGACTTCCTGTGTCGTGCCCGGCTCGTAGTCGACGGCGATGTCCTCGAAGAAGGGCACGAACGTGACTTCCTCGACCGGATCGTCGTGGTCCTTGACGTACGAATAGCTCTTGGTCGATCCCTCGTGATCGTTGAAGGTGACGCAGGGCGATAGTACATCGAGCATCACGGTCCCGTTGTGTGCCAGCGCCGCCTTCAACAGCGCCAGGAGCTGCTTTTTGTCGCCTGAGAACGACCGGGCGACGAACGTCGCACCGAGCTCGATCGCCAGGGCGCACGTGTCGATCGGCGGCAGGTCGTTGACGACGCCGGTCTTGAGCGTGGATCCGAGATCGGCGGTTGGCGAGAACTGCCCCTTGGTCAACCCGTAACAGCCGTTGTCCTCGATGATATAGATGATAGGCAGGTTGCGGCGCATCAGGTGCACGAACTGCCCGATGCCGATAGCGCCGGTGTCGCCGTCGCCGCTGACACCAATCGCGATGAGCTTCTTGTTGGCCATCATCGCGCCGGTCGCCACCGACGGCATGCGGCCATGGACCGCGTTGAACCCGTGGGACGTGCCCAGGAAGTATGCGGGGCTCTTGCTCGAGCAGCCGATCCCCGACAGCTTGATCACCCGGCTCGGGTCGACGCCCATCTCGTAGAACGCATCGATGATGCGCTCGGAAATCGCGTTGTGCCCGCAACCGGCGCACAGGGTGGTCTTGCCGCCTTTGTAGATCTGAGGCTCGAGACCGATCCGGTTCACTTTCAACGGTGTCGCCATCTTATCCTCACTCGCCGCCCAGCATGCCGCCGCCGACGCGGTCTGTCTTCTTGGCCACTTCGAATCCCTCATGCGACAGCACGTCGTCGCTCACGCTGCGCGCGTCGATTGGCAGACCGGTGTAGTGCAGGACGCTGCGCATCTTCGACACTCGGTCGGGAGGGATATCGAGCTTGATCAACTGCATCATCTGAGCGTCGCGATTTTGTTCGACCACGTAGACGCGTTCATGGGCGTCGATGAATTTCAGCAGCTCTTCGTTGAAGGGATACCCCCGAAGCCGGAGGTAGGACGTCTTGACGTCGGTTTCGGCGCGCAGCTGATCGCGGCTCTCGCTGATCGCCCAATGGGAGGTTCCAAAACCGATGAGCCCTATCTTGGCGTCCGGCACGATGTCGACCACCGGCTTGGGAACGTACTGGCGGGCGGTCTCGAACTTCCGCGCCAACCGGTCCATGTTCTGGACGTAGTCGTCGGGACGCTCGCTGTACTGACCCTTGTCGTTGTGCCCCGACCCGCGGGCGAACCAGGCCGGCATGCCGTCGCCAGGAATGGTCCGGTACGGAATGCCGTCTCCATCGACATCCCGATAACGACCCCACTGGCCGACCCGCTTCAACACATCAGGCGTGAGGAGCTTGCCCCGATTGATGGGCTTGTCGGGATACTTCAGGCCTTCGGACATCCAGCTGTTCATCCCGAGGTCGAGGTCCATCATCACGAACACGGGCGTCTGGAACTGCTCCGCGATGTCGAACGCCTCCTGCGCCATCGTGTAGCACTCCTCGACGGAACAGGGAAACAGCATCGGGTGTTTGGTATCGCCGTGCGAAAGAAAGGCGACCTGGAGCAGGTCGCCTTGGGAAGTGCGCGTCGGCAGTCCCGTTGACGGGCCCACGCGCTGCACGTCGAAGATGACGCCCGGCGCCTCCATGTAGTATCCGAGCCCGGCGAACTCTCCCATCAGAGAAATCCCGGGACCGGCCGTCGCGGTCATCGACCGCGCACCCGCCCACCCGGCACCGAGCACCATGCCAAGCGATGCGATCTCGTCCTCCGCCTGCACGATCGCGAACGTCGCCTTTCCGGATTCCTTGTCAACCCGATACCGCTTCATGTATCCGATGAGCGACTCGCACAGCGACGAGGATGGAGTGATCGGGTACCAACCGACGACCGTGACGCCCGCCATCATGCAGCCGATGGCCGCAGCGGCGTTACCTTCGATCAGAATCTTTCCGACCGCTTCCGTCATCGGCTCAACGTGGAAGCGATCCCGCTTGGTAAGGTTGGCCTCGGCGAAGTCCCATCCGGCGGTCAGGGCCCCCTGGTTGAGCGTGACAGCCTTGGCCTTCTTGCCCAGCTGTTTCGACAGCGCCTTCTCCATCAACGCCCGGTCGATATCGAGCAGTTTGGCCAGGACGCCGTCGTAAATCATGTTCCGGACCAGTCGCCGGAGCTTGGCGTCGGGACAGACGGCCGCGACCAGTTTGTCGAACGGCACCGGATAGAAAATGAGATCGTCGCGGAGGGCGTTCAGCTTGAGCGGCTCGTCGTAAATCACTGCCGCTCCCGGATCGAGCGTCAGCACGTCTTCCTTCGCCGTTTCCGGGTTCATCGCGACCAGAAAATCGACTTCCTTCTTGCGCCCGATATACCCGTCCTTGCTGACCCGGATGGTGTACCACGTGGGAAGCCCGGCGATGTTCGACGGGAACATGTTCTTGCCGGACACCGGGACTCCCATCAGCAGGAGCGACCTCAGCAGCACGAGGTTCGCCG
This sequence comes from Vicinamibacterales bacterium, assembly GCA_035537875.1. Classification (GTDB taxonomy): domain Bacteria; phylum Acidobacteriota; class Vicinamibacteria; order Vicinamibacterales; family CAVVIG01; genus DATLLJ01. Next base: position 22,389 of record DATLLJ010000007.1, read on the forward strand.
TCTGGCTTCCTGAGCCGTTGACGGTGGCGATTTGAATACTGAAATCGTTGACGACGCGCTGCGGCTGGGACGATCGTTCGTGTTCCTGAACTACTGGATAGGCCGATGACATCAGTTAAGTCCTTGCGGCAGATGATCTATCTTCTGATAGTAACATGCCGGTAACGGCGGCTGGGGTGTCTGCCTCACCCGCTGTCCACTGTCGTTCGCGGCTGGACCTCCCGGCATCGCTAGCCACGAACGAGATCCTGCATCGCTCTGCCCATATCGGCGGGGCTCTTCACGACGGTGACTCCCGCGGCCGTCAGCGCGGTCATCTTCTCGGCCGCCGTTCCCTTGCCGCCCGCCACGATGGCACCCGCGTGGCCCATCCGGCGTTCCTTGGGGGCCGTCTGACCGGCAATGAAGGCCACGACCGGTTTCGTGAAGTTCGCTTTGATCCAGCTTGCGGCCTCTTCTTCGGCGCTTCCGCCAATCTCGCCGATCAGGATGACGGCGTCGGTTTCGGGATCGGCCGCGAACAGCGTGAGCGCATCGATATGGGACGTCCCGATGAGCGGGTCGCCGCCGATGCCGATACAGGTGCTCTGCCCCATGCCGACCTTCGTCAACTGGTGAATGGCTTCGTAGGTCAAGGTCCCGCTCTTCGACACGATGCCGATTCGGCCTTCCTTGCAGATATGGCCGGGGATAATACCGGCCTTCGCCTTGCCCGGCGAGATGAGTCCGGGACAGTTGGGCCCGACCAGGCACGTCTTGGGCCGTCCCTTGAGGAAGGTGATCGCCCGCATCATATCCAGCGTTGGAATGCCCTCGGTGATGCACACCACCAGGGCAATCCCGGCGTCAGCCGCTTCCATCACGGCATCGGCCGCGAACCGGGGCGGCACGAAGATCACCGAGGCGTTGGCACCCGTTTGCCGCACCGCCTCATCGACAGTGTCGAAGACTGGCCAGCCTTCGTGCGTTGTCCCGCCTTTGCCCGGCGTCATGCCGCCCACGACCGTCGTTCCGTACGCCGCCGCCTGCTTGGCGTGGAAGGTGCCTTCACGGCCGGTCAGGCCCTGGACGATGAGACGGGTGGAGCGATCGATCAGGATGGACATCAGAATTTGGTAATTGGGTAATCGGGTAATTGGGTAATTGATTGGTTGGATTGATCCATCGATTACTCGATCACCCGGATTGATTGGCTGGATTGATCCATCGATTACTCGATTACCCGATTACCCGATTACCCGATTCATTGTCGTATTGTTCCATTGGCGAGCTGCACAACTCTGGCGGCGGCTTCGCCCATCGAATCCGCAGTCGTGAAGTTCATACCGCTGTCGCGCAGGAGACGCTTGCCTTCATCGACGTTCGTCCCCTCCATCCTGATGACAATGGGGGCGCGCACGCCGAGCTCTCTGACGGCGGCAATCACGCCCTGGGCGAGGATGTCGCAACGGAGAATTCCGCCGAAGATGTTGATCAGCACCGCCCTGACCTGCGCGTCCGCCATCAGAATCTGAAAGGCCCGGCGAATCTGCTCTTCGTTGGCGCCGCCGCCCACGTCGAGAAAATTGGCCGGCTCACCCCCCGCCAGCTTGATGATGTCCATGGTCGCCATTGCCAGCCCGGCACCGTTGACCATGCAACCGATGTTGCCATCGAGCCGGATGTAATTCAGCGAGAACTTCGAGGCTTCGATTTCGAGCGGGTCTTCCTCGGCCAGGTCCCGCATGTCGCGGATCTCGGGATGGCGATACAGCGCGTTGTCGTCGAAGTCCATCTTGGCGTCGAGCGCCAGCAGATCGCCCTCGGCCGTCATGAGCAGCGGGTTGATTTCGATGAGAGAGGCATCGGTGGCGACGTAGGCCTCGTACAGCGAGCCAGCGAGCGTGACGAGCTTGGCGACGCCCGCCCCATCGAGCCCGATCCCGAAGCCGAGGCGCCGAGCCGCAAACGGAGCGAGACCGACGCCAGGTTCGACATAGGCCCGGACGATCTTCTCCGGGGTGCTGGCGGCGACCTCCTCGATATCCATTCCACCGGCGGCGCTGGCCATCATCAGCGGTTTCCCGACCGCGCGATCGAGCAACAGGCTGAGATAGAGCTCGCGCGCAATCTGCACCCCTTGTTCGATGAGCACGCGCCGGACCACGCGACCGGCCGAACCGGTCTGCCGCGTGACGAGCGTCATCCCCAGCATGTGACCGGCGATGGCTTCGGCTTCTTCGCGCGAACGGGCGAGCTTGACGCCCCCGCCCTTGCCGCGTCCGCCGGCGTGGATTTGCGCCTTGACGACGACCGGGCCGTCGCCGAGACGACTGGCAATCTCGCCGGCTTCGGCGGCACTGAACGCCACCTCGCCACGCGGCACCGGTATGCCATGACGGGCAAGAATTGTTTTGGCCTGGTACTCGTGGACTCTCATCTAGACGTGGATGACCTCGACGAGTTCCTTGACCGCCGCGGCCGACTTCTTGAACGCCGCGTCCTCTTCCGGGGTGAGCTTGATCTCGATGATCTTTTCCACGCCCCGCGCTCCCAGCTTGACGGGAACGCCGACGAAGACGTCCCGGACGCCGTATTCGCCCTGCAGGAACACCGAACACGGGACGATCTTGTGCTTGTCGAGCAGAATGGCCTCGACCATCTCGACGACGGACGCGCCGGGGGCATACCAGGCGCTCGTGCCGACGAGCTGCGTGATTTCGAGACCGCCGCCAGCCGTCCGCGCCGAAATCCGGTCAATGGTGGCCTTGTCCATCAGGTCGGTGATCGGAATGCCGGCCACCGTCGAATATCGAGGCAGCGGCACCATCGTGTCGCCGTGCCCGCCGAGCACGAACGCGTGGACGTTCTCGACCGAGACGTTCAGCTCGGCCGCGATGAACGTCCGCATCCGGGCACTGTCGAGAACGCCGGCCATGCCGATCACCCGCTCGCGCGGGAAACGGGAAAGCTTGTAGACGGCTTGCGCCATGGCGTCCAAGGGATTCGACACCGGGATGACAATCGCGTTCGGCGAGTACCGGACGATTTGCTCGGTCACCTGCTGCATGATCTTGTAGTTCACGTTCAACAGGTCGTCGCGGCTCATCCCGGGCTTGCGCGGGACTCCAGACGTAATCACCACGACATCCGAGTTGGCGCTCTCGGCGTAGTCGCCCGTGCCGAGCACCCGCGCGTCGGAACCCCAGATCGGACACGCCTCGAGCATGTCCAGCGCCACGCCGGCGGCTTTCTGATCGGCGATGTCGATCACGACGACGTCGGCGAGCTGCTTTTCGGCCACGCCACGGGCCACGGTCGCTCCCACGTTGCCCGCCCCCCCGATTACGGTGACTTTGCGATTCATAGTTGTGTTTTCAGTGCCTGCAGATCACGACGCGAGACTACATGCTTGCAATGATCAGATCTCCGAACTCGGACGTGCTCACTTCGGTGGCATCGTCCATCAAGCGCGCGAAGTCGTACGTGACGCGCTTGGAGGCAATCGCGCTGTCCATGCCTTTCACGATGAGATCGGCCGCTTCGGTCCAGCCAAGGTGCCGGAGCATCATTTCGCCCGACAACACCACCGAGCCCGGGTTGACCTTGTTCAGGTCCGCGTACTTGGGCGCCGTGCCATGGGTCGCCTCGAAGACCGCGTGGCCGGTGACGTAATTGATGTTGCCGCCGGGCGCGATCCCGATTCCCCCGACCTGCGCGGCGAGCGCATCCGAAATATAGTCGCCGTTGAGATTGAGGGTGGCGAGCACCTGGAACTCGTCCGGTCGCGTGAGAACCTGCTGCAACGCGATATCCGCGATGACATCCTTGATGACGAGGCCGGCTCCCGGTTTCCCCTCGGGAATCCGGCACCAGGGCCCGCCGTCAATCTCGACGGCGCCGTAGAAATCCTTCGCCGTCTGGTACCCCCAGTCGCGAAACGCGCCCTCGGTGTACTTCATGATGTTGCCCTTGTGAATCAGCGTCACGCTCTTGCGCTTGAATTTGATCGCATAGCCGATCGCGCTGTGCACCAGCCGCTCGGTTCCGAGACGACTGACGGGCTTGATGCCCACGCCGACCTCGACGCCGACCTCGCGGTGCGGCGCGCCGATCGCCTCGAGTTGCGCCTGCCAGGCGCGCGCCGCCGCCGCGCTGCCGAACCGGATCTTCTCGAAATCTTCCGGAAACTCCTTCTCTAAGAAATTCAGGAGGCTCTGAGCTTCGCGCGAGCGGGCAGGGTATTCGATGCCGGCGTAGATGTCCTCGGTGTTCTCGCGGAACACTTCCATGTCCACTTTTTCCGGATGCTTGACGGGAGACGGAACACCTTTGTACCAGCGGATCGGACGCAAGCAGACGTACAGATCGAGCAGCTGGCGCAGCGCGACGTTCAGCGACCGGAACCCGCCGCCGACGGGCGTCGTCAGAGGGCCCTTGATCCCGACGTAGTATTCGCGAAACGCTTCGACGGTGTCGTCGGGCAGCCAGCTCCCGAATTGTTTGAAGCTCTTCTCGCCTGCGTAGACCTCCATCCAGGCGATCTTGCGCTTCCCCCCATAGGCCTTGGCCACGGCGGCGTCCAGAATGCGAACGCTCGCGCGCCAGATATCGCGCCCGGTTCCGTCCCCTTCGATGAAAGGGATGATGGGATCGTCGGGGACGACGAGCTGGCCCCCTCGTCGCGTAATCGCTGTCCCGGTTGACGGGGGCGTCAGGGATGTAAAGTGAGCCATAGCATGTTTAGGTCAGGTCACCTGCCGTCTGCGGAAAATTTCCGCGACGCCTGTGGAAAACTCTGTGGAAAAGGTGGATCGTTTACGCCGTTGTCACGCGTCCACTCGAATGATTTAGCAGATTGCACCACGGCAGGGCGCGCGCTGTGACCGCGTCCCTCACCACAAACCGATCCGACGGATTATAGTGTAATCAGCGGTCGCGCCGCGTCCGTCCATAACATTAATCACTCAAGCATCAGTCAGCCACCTTGAAAATTGTCATTGCCGACGACCTTCCCCCTTCTGCGATCGAGCTCCTCCGCGCCGAACCTGGCTGGACGATCGATGCGGGTTCCGGACGGGCGCCTTCGGCGCTCTCCGCAGCGCTTGCCGACGCCGACGCCCTGATCGTCCGCAGCGCCACTCAAGTCGACGCGCGCCTGCTCGAAGGAGCGCCACGGCTGCGGATCGTCGCGCGAGCCGGGACCGGCGTCGACAACGTGGACGTCCCGGCCGCCAGTGCCCGCGGCATCCTCGTGGTCAATGCGCCCGGCGTCAACAGCATCAGCGTCGCCGAACATGCCCTGGCCTTGATGCTGGCGCTCGCGCGCCTCGTGCCCTCGGCCGATCGAGCCATGAAGGACGGGCGCTGGGAGAAGAAACGGTTTCTCGGCACAGAGCTTAGGGGAAAGACCCTCGGCATCGCGGGCCTCGGACGCATCGGACAGGAAGTGGCCCAGCGCGCCCGACCGTTCGGAATGCGTCTGGTCGCGCACGATCCGTACATTTCCGCCGAGGTCGCGGCGGCCCTCGGGGTGGAGCTGCTCTCGCTCGACGCGCTGTGCGAAACATCCGACTACCTCACGCTCCACCTGCCGCTCACGCCGGAGACTCGCCACGTGTTCAACGCGGACCGGTTCAGCCGCTGCAAGCCCGGGCTGAAATTGATTAATACGGCGCGAGGGGAGCTGATTGACGAGGACGCGCTCCGCCGCGCCCTCGCGGACGGGATTGTCGAAGCGGCCGGCCTGGACGTCTTCGAGGTCGAACCACCAAAAGACTGGTCGCTTGCCCAGATGCCCCAGGTGATCGCCACACCGCACATCGCCGCTTCAACGGAAGAGGCGCAGGAGCTGGTCGGCACGGACACCGCAGCCACCGTTCGCGATTTCCTCCGGTCCGGCGTGGTTCGAAACGCCGTGAACTTCCCGTCCCTTCAGGCCGAGGAACTGCAACGTCTCCAGCCCTGGATACGACTTGCCGATCGGCTGGGCGGGTTGGCCGCGCAGATGGGCACCGCCCGGATCGAGGCGCTGGATGTGCGCTACGGCGGGGCGCTGACCGACAGCCGTGCGCTGGATGTGCTGGCGGCGAGCGCGGCCGCCGGCGTGCTCCGTCCCATCCTCTCGAGCGGCGTGTCCATCGTCAACGCGCGCGCGGCCGCCCAGGCGCGCGGTATCGACATCGTCGAGTCACGGAGTTCCCGCGCCCGCGACTACGCGGCCTTGCTGACCATCACGCTGAAGACCGACAGCGGCGAGCGCTGCGTCGAAGGCACGGTCTTCGAGCCGAACAACTTGAGGCTCGTCTCCGCCCGCGGGGTCAGCGTCGAGGCGCCGCTCGGCGAGACCATGCTCGTCATTGCCAACGACGACCAACCCGGTGTGATTGGCGAGGTGGGGACCATTCTGGGACGGCACCGTGTCAACATCGCAAATTTCGCGCTCGGCCGCAACCACCACGGGGCCCTCGGCGTCGTGGACGTGGACGAGGACGCCGGCTCGGGCGCCGGCCTCGAAGACGCCGTTGCCGAGCTGCGGAATGTCCCGGCGATCCGGGAGGCATGGGTCGTTCGTCTGACCTAGTCCAGTGGCCCGTCCACGCCGGCGCACCCGGTTTCAGCGCACGGCAACCTGCAGCGCCGCCGGGTGCACACGCACCTCCAGCCGGGTTCCGCCGTCGACAGGCTCGCCGTCCACGTGAAAAACCATGGGCTGATTGGACTCGATGGTCGTCCGTTCGATCTGGCGGATTGAACAACCCTGCATGCCGGCCAGCGTGCCGTTGAACAGACGCGGGAGACTGCAGACGGTGCGCCATCGCGCACGCTCCTCCACCACCACCAGATCCAGCCGGCCGTCGTCCACCCGAGCGTCCGGTGCGATGCGAGCGCCGTTCCCGAACTGCGCCGAGTTCGCGATCGTCACGAGAATCGCCCGGGACTCAAACCGCCCGGCGGGTGTCGCGATCGCGTAATGGCGCGGCCGGTAGGTGAAGAGCGCTTTGGCGGCGACGGCGACATACCCGGAAAAGCCCCGCCGGTTGCTCCCGCGACGATCGAACTCTTCAGCGATAAACGCATCGATGCCGACGCCGGCGACATTCGCAAAGAGTCGGCCGTTGACCTCTCCCAGATCGATGGCTCTCGGCGACGCTCGAAGGGCCTCGGCGATCGCGCGCTCAGGACGAAAGTCCACGCCGAGCTCGCGGGCGAGCCCGTTGCCGGAACCAGCCGGGATGATGCCGAGCGGCACCGGCTGAAACGCGAGGGCGCAGGTGACCTCGTTCAGCGTCCCATCCCCGCCCCAGGCGAGCACGCATCGCGCTCCGCCAAGAACGGCGGCCTGGGCGAGTTCCCGGGCGTGGCCGCGCCGTTCCGTGACGAACACGTCCGCCCGCTCACCGCACGAGGCCACGACAGCCGACGCCAACTCCGCGCGTGCCCGCGCCTGCCCGGGTGGGATGCCGCCTGCGACGGGATTGATGATGATGGCGATCGACATGTGCGGGACGGCTGCTGACGCCGTTCTTGCGGGCACGAATAGACTGGGTCGACGACTACCGACCTATCTCAGCGTCAAGCGAAGCGTCGTGCCGTCACGCAAATCCGTCAGCTCGACACTGTCCGCAACGATCCGCTCGACCCTGTACGTGATTCCTCGATCGGCGACGGTCTCGCCCTGTTTGGCGAGAAACAGCTGGCCGCTTCCTGAAATAATCGCAGTCCTGAGGGTGCCCTCGGGGCCCGGATCTTCCGCGATCCCCGCGAGCGTCAAGGAGGGCCGTGGAACTTCGCTTTCGAGTGCGGGCATGCCGGGCGACACCGCGACCGGTGCGGGAGCGGCCGGTATCGGTGCGGTTCTGAATCTGAACGGATTGCGAATCGGCCCGCGCGGCGCCGGTTCGGGTCTGAGTCTCGCACGGAGACGCGTAATCTCGGATGCGAGCGCGGCCCCTGAGGCATCAATCGGCTCGCTGGTCGATGTCAGACGCGGGACAGGCGGGCGCGCCGGCGTCATCGCTGCGGCGAACCACGCCGCGAGCGCGACGGCGCTGACAGAAATGATCGTCGTCCGCTTGAGGCTCATCGCGCGCTCGCGCGATGGTAACACGGGTTTGCGACTGTGTTATTATTCGTCGTGCATCCCCACTCGACTGATCGTCCTCCTGATCAGCGGCTCGATTCGACCTCGTCACTTCGCGTTGTCGCTCTCATCCCAGCCCGATTCGCCTCCAGCCGGTTTCCCGGGAAGCCGCTGGCAATGATTGACGGACACCCGATGGTCGAGCACGTCTACAGGCGGGCGGCGGCATCGCCGACCGTGTCGCAGGTCATCGTGGCGACCGACGATCTCCGGATCGCCGGCGCCGTCCGGCAGTTCGGCGGCGAAGTCCGGATGACGCGCGCGGACCACCACAGCGCAACCGATCGGCTCGCCGAAGTCGCCGCCAGTCTCGACTGCGATATCGTGGTCAACGTCCAGGGCGACGAGCCGCTCATCGACCCCGACGCGATCACCGCGGCGGTCGCACCCTTCGCCGCCGATGCCTCGTTGCAGGTCACGACGCTCTACCATCGGATTTCCACGCCCGACGAGCTTTCCAACCCCAATATCGTCAAGGTCGTCGTCGATCGCGGTGGGTTTGCGCTCTATTTCTCGCGAGCACCGATTCCGTTCGTTCGCGACCCTCGAGGCGGCTGGCCTCCGTTGTACCGCCATGTCGGCTTGTATGCGTACCGCCGCAGCGCGCTCCTCGTGCTCGCCACCCTCGAGCCGACGCCACTCGAGCGCGCGGAGGCGCTCGAGCAGCTTCGGGCACTGGAGCACGGGATTCGGATAAAGGCCGTGGAAACGAAATACGACTCGATCGGCGTTGATACGCCCGAAGACTTGGAACAGGTGCGCCGGCTCATCGCGGCGCCCACGACGTGACGACGAAAGGGGCCGTACCCCTTTCTGGACCTGGCCGGTAAAGAGGGGTACGGCCCCTTTTCACAAAACCACGCAGGGACCCACATGACTGCCGAGGGGACGGTGACCAAATACATTTTCGTGACGGGCGGTGTCGTGTCGTCGCTCGGCAAAGGGCTGGCGGCGGCGTCCATCGGCTGTTTGCTCGAAGGTCATGGCTACAAGGTCGCACTGCAAAAGTTCGACCCCTACATCAACGTCGATCCGGGGACGATGAGCCCCTACCAGCACGGCGAGGTGTTCGTCACGGACGACGGTGCCGACACCGATCTCGATCTGGGGCACTACGAACGATTCACGAGTACCACCCCGACGAAGCAGTCGAACTGGACCACGGGCAAGATCTATCAGAGCGTCATCCAGAAGGAGCGGCGCGGCGAGTACCTCGGACGAACAGTACAGGTCATCCCGCACATCACCAACGAGATCAAGGACGCTATCCGCGCCATGGCCACGGGCGTCGACGTCGTCCTGGTCGAGATCGGCGGCACGGTCGGCGACATCGAGAGCCTGCCGTTTCTCGAGGCGATTCGCCAGCTCCGCCAGGATGTTGGCCGGGACAACTCCCTGTACATTCACCTGACGCTCGTTCCGTTCATCGGAGCCGCCGGCGAACTGAAGACCAAGCCGACACAGCACAGTGTGCGCGACCTGCGCTCGATCGGGATTCAGCCAGACATCCTCTTGTGCCGCACCGATCGGTTTCTCGATCCCGACATCAAGCGAAAGATCGCGCTCTTCTGCGACGTCGATGAAGAGGCCGTCATCACCGCCAAGGACGTCTCGTCGATCTATGAAGTCCCGCTGGTGCTGGCCGCCGAAGGTCTGGACCGTCAGGTGCTGAAGTATCTGCACCTGCCGCAGACCGAACGCAATATGCCCGAATGGGAAGAGCTCGTCAGACGCATCACGCAGCCGTCCGACGAGATCACGATTCACGTGGTCGGGAAGTACGTCGGGTACGAGGATTCGTACAAGAGCCTGAACGAGGCGCTGTACCACGGTGGATTCGCGCATCGGCTGAAGGTGAACATCCGGTGGATTGAAGCCGAATCGCTCGAGCACCCAGCCGGCGCCGGCGTGCTGCAGGGCGCCCACGGAATTCTGGTGCCTGGCGGCTTCGGCAATCGCGGTTCCCGCGGGATGATCAAGGCCGCGCAAGTCGCCCGCGAACGCGGCATCCCCTACTTCGGGATCTGCTACGGATTTCAATGGGCCGCCGTGGAGTACGCTCGCAACGTCGCCGGCCTGGCTGACGCCGACTCGACGGAGTGCAACCCGGAGACGCCGACAAAGGTGATCTACAAGCTCCGCGATTTGCTCGGCGTGGACGAGCTTGGCGGCACGATGCGGCTCGGCAGCTACGCCTGCGACCTGACGCCCGGTTCTCTCGCGCACCGCGTGTACGGCGTGAGCCAGATTCAGGAGCGCCATCGCCATCGCTACGAGTTCAATTGCCTGTACGAGCGGACGCTCGTCGAGCACGGTTTCCGGATTTCGGGACGTTCCCCGGACGGGAAGTTCGTCGAGATCGCGGAACTCCCCGGTCACCCCTGGTTCCTCGCCGTCCAGTTTCACCCCGAGTTCAAGTCCAAGCCGACGCGTCCGCATCCGCTGTTCGGAGCGTTTATCGAGGCCGCCTACCGGCACAAGACGGCTCGCACGCCGCGCGATTCGGCCGAATCAGTTGCCGTGAAGGCGGGCTAGCCAAAGCGGGACGGGCGTCCCGGCTGCGGCGGCTCTCCCGCCTTCTATAATGAAGACCGTGAACCCGGTCACCATTGGAGAACTTGCCGTCGGCGGCGGGCGGCCGCTCGTGCTCATCGCCGGCCCGTGTGTCATCGAGAGCGAAGCGCATGCGACGGCGCTCGCGGGCCATCTGACCGCGATCGCCAAACGGATGGGCATCCCGTTCATCTTCAAGGCGTCGTTCGACAAAGCGAACCGCACGTCCGGCACGTCGTTCCGCGGACCGGGGCTCGAGGAGGGATTGCGGGTCCTGGCGGCCATCAAGTCGGCTCATCGCATTCCGATCCTGACGGACATCCACGAACCCTCGCAGGCGGCTCCCGCGGCGGCAGTCGCCGACGTGCTGCAGATTCCGGCGTTTCTGTCGCGTCAGACCGATCTCATCGTGGCCGCGGCCGAAACCGGCCGCGCCATCAACATCAAGAAGGGCCAGTTTCTCGCCCCTGAAGACATCCGCCATGCTGTTGCGAAGTGCATGGCGGCCGGCAACGAACGGGTGATCGTGACGGAGCGCGGCACGAGCTTTGGCTACCACAACCTCGTGGTGGACATGCGCGCGTTCCCGATCATGCGCGGCCTGGGGGTGCCAGTCGTCTTCGACATCACCCACAGCCTGCAGCTTCCGGGCGGAGGCGACGGGGTGACTGCGGGGCTCGCCGAGTACATTGAACCGCTCGGCTCGGCTGGCGTCGCTGCCGGCGTTGACGGCGTGTTCATCGAAGTGCACGACAATCCCTCGCGCGCCAAGAGCGACGCTCAGAACGCGTTGCGCCTGGATCGCCTCGAACCGCTGCTGCAGCGCCTGATGGCGATTGACGCGATCACCAAGAGCGCAGAGGTTCGCGTCCATGGCTGACCTCGCGGTCGCTCGAAAGGTTCTCGAAACGGAGGCGGCCGCCATCCTGGCGCTCGTCGAACGCCTCGACAGCCGATTCGAACAGGCTGTCCGGCTCCTGCGAGAGTGCAGCGGTCGGGTCATCCTCACCGGCATGGGCAAATCGGGCCTCATCTGCCGCAAGATTGCCGCAACGCTGGCGAGCATCGGCACCCCCTCGTTTTTTCTTCACCCGGCTGAGGCCATCCACGGCGACCTCGGCGTCATTCAGCACGACGATGTCATCGTCGCGCTGTCGTACAGCGGAGAAACGGACGAGATTCTCCGGCTGCTGGAAACCATCCGTCGGCTGGGCGCCAAGCTGGTGGTGGTCACCGGGACGCCCGGCTCGACGCTCGCCCAGGCGGCGGACGTCGCCCTCGACTGCAGCGTCACCGAGGAGGCGTGCCCCCTCAACCTCGTGCCCACGGCGAGCACGACGGCGGCCCTGGCGCTTGGCGACGCGCTCGCGATGACGCTGCTCGTCGAGAAGGGATTCCGCCAGGAGGATTTCGCAAACCTTCATCCGGGCGGCAAACTCGGCAAGCGCCTCATGCGGGTCGAAGCGCTCATGCACACCGGCCGACACTGTCCGCTGGTGCGGCCGGACACCGGTATGCGCGACGTGATCTATGAGATGTCGAGCAAGCAGCTCGGCATGACCTGCGTCGTCGATGGCGGCAACGAGCTGCTCGGCATCATTACTGACGGCGACCTGCGGCGCCAGATGGAACGGACCGCGGATGTGCTCACGCTCAAGGCGGCAGACGTCATGACGAGCGGTCCGATCACCGTTCCCCGCACCACGCTCGCCGTGGAAGCGCTGAATATCATGGAGCAGCGCAAAATCACGTCGATCGTCGTCGTCGAGGACGGCGGCCGGCAGGTCGCGGGCGTGGTCCATGTTCACGACTTGTGGCAGACGGAGCTGTTCTGATGGCTCACGGTTCCTGATCGATGGATCCTTCCGCCCGCGCGGCCCGCGTCCGGCTGGTACTGTTCGACGTTGATGGCGTTCTCACCGACGGTCGCGTTCTGCTGCATGGCGACGGCAGCGAAAGCAAGCAATTCCACATTCGCGACGGCATCGTGATGATCTGGGCGCAGCGTATGGGACTCAAAATCGGGCTGCTCTCCGCGCGGCATTCCGCCACGACGGGAGAGCGCGCCGCGCAGCTGGGCATCACGCTCGTCCACCAGGGGGTGGCAAGCAAAATCGACGCGTACGACGAGATCGTGGGCGATATCGGGCTGAACGACGAGGAAGTCGCCTACATGGGTGACGACATCGTCGACATCGCCGTGCTGGCGCGGGTCGGCCTGGCGGCGGCGCCCGCCGACGCGGTGCCCGAAGTCCGGGAGCGCGTGCACTGGGTGGCCTCGTCAGCCGGCGGCGCCGGGGCCGCCCGGGAGCTGCTCGAGTTGATCTTGCGGGCCCAGGGTCACTGGGAGGCGATCATGCGATCGTTCACGCCGGAGGCGCAGGGCGCATGAACGGATACGAACCGCTGCTCGCCGCCCTCCTCGCCCTCCTCGCGGGGCTCGCCATCGGAAAGGCCTGGGAACGGTACAAGCTGCGCGACGGGAAATGGTTCGATCGGCGTCGAGTGCGGCAGTCGCCGCATTACATCCTGGGTCTGAATTTTCTGGTCGCCAATCAGATTGATTCGGCGATTGAGGAGCTCGGGCGCGCCGCCAGCCTCGACGGGGACGCGCTCGAGGTCCACATGATCCTGGGAAACCTCTACCGCGAGAAAGGCCAGGTCGGGAAGGCGATCACGGTGCACCAGAGCCTTCTGCAGCGGCCGCGGCTCACGCGCCTGGAGCACGCCCACGTCCTGCTCTGTCTCGGCCTCGACTACAAGCGCGGTGGATTTGTCGATCGGGCGCTCGAAGCGTTCACCGAGGTGCTCCGCCTCGACCCGAAGAACGAATATGCACTCGTCAACCTCCAGAAACTGCACGAGGAACAGCATCAGTGGAGCGAGGCCTACGACACGCGGCGGCGGCTGTCAACGCTGACCAAAACGGGAGAGCCGTCGCAGAACCAGGCCATCCTCGCCTTCCTCGATAACGAAATCGGCCTCGAGGCGATGCGCCGCAAGGATTATCCGGAGGCGATTCGCCGGTTTGAAGCCGCTATCGATTTGGATGCTCGCGCCGTGCCCGCGTATCTGAACCTCGGCGACGTTCGCGTCGCGCAAGGGAAGGACCACGAGGCCGCGACCATCTGGGAACATCTGATCGAGGTCACTCCCGACCGCGCCTACCTGGCGTTCGACCGGCTGGAGGCTCTCGCCGTCCGCACCGGATCGCCCGAGCGGTTCACGCGAGTCTGCAGGCGTCTCATCGAAGAGAACCCCCAGGACTGGCGAGCACGTCTCGCCCTCTCGCGCCACCTTGCGGCCAGCGGCCGGCCGCACGATGCGCTCGATCTGCAATTCGCAGCGCTCGTGCAGAATCCACACGCGCTCGGGATTCATCAGGCGATCTGGCGAGCGCTGGCGCAGCTCCATCACCCGGCATCGTTGGTCAATCGCTACACCGAGCTGACCAGCCATGCTGTCTTCTACCTTGACCCGCATGTCTGCATGCGCTGCCGCTATCGCAGCACGGAGCTGCTGTGGCAGTGCCCGCATTGCCACGACTGGAACACCTTCGTCGAGGAGCGGATCGCCCCCGCTCAGGACGTGACCGAAGTCGAAGTGTAGTGGGCCCGAACAAACCGTTTTGCTTTAGGAACAAACAGCGTTTTGCTTTAGTATGTAGGGCCGAGCTTGGCCCTTCAGGGCATCTAACCGAGGGACCTTCATGATTGCATCCGAGGCCGAAGGCGGTGCGCCGATTGTCTTGACGGCCCCGCTGACCGAGATCATCGACCACGCCGGCTATTTCATACAGATGAGCATGGCGTCGCTGCCGATCTGGCTGGAAGGCATCATCAACAAGAAGTACCCGAAGTGGCGGGACGTCGAGTACAACGAAGATGGAACGGCTCGCTCAATGCCCGCGGGCATCCGCGTGCTGGAAGCGTCGCTGCTCCGCCGATTTCCACCGCAGGACATCGTCTGCTGCTATCCGGGCGACCTCGATCGGTTCATCGGCCCGAATACCCGTGTGGTGGCCGTCTCCACCCACAACCCGCTGGGCGTGACGTTCGCCGCGGGCGTCTACACCTCGATTTTCGGGTCGTCCAAGCAGCCGATCAACTCGCACTACTCGCGCGAGCTGTTCGCCAAGATCAAGAGCAGCCCGCATCGTGACACGTTCCAGGTGATTGTCGGCGGCTCGGGGGGCTGGCAAATTGACCAGACCAACAGCTACGAAGAGCTGAGCGTCGACTGCATCGTCGAAGGCCGGAGCGAATCGGTAGAGACGCTGCGACTCTTCGAGAAAGCCCTCGCAGGTGAACGGCTGCCCCGGCGGATCGACGTCGAGCACCCCAAGGATCGGGACAGCATTCTCTTTCCGAACCGACGGACGACCTTCGGGGTCGTGGAGATGACCACCGGTTGCGGACGTCGCTGTCAGTTCTGCCTGCCCGACCTGAACCCGCAAATCGATCTGCCGAAGGAGCGCATCATGGAAGCGGTGCGCGCGAACGTGCGGGAAGGAAACAAGCAGATTTCGCTGGCAACCGAGGACATGTTCATCTGGGGACAAGTCCACACGCCGACTCCTTTCTATTTTCCGAATCGCGAGGCGCTGCTCGACCTCTACACGTCGATCGTCGAGACGCCCGGGGTCGAGCAGCACGTCCTCAGCCACGCGACCATCGCCCCGGCCGTAGTCGATCCGGTTCTGATCGAGAGGCTCTCCGATGTGCTGCTGGACAAGAGCCCGATCCATCTGAAGGTTCTGAGCTCTCATCCCAAGCATAAGGCCCTGGTGCCACTGATCGGGCTGGAAACCGGGTCGGTGCGCATGGCCAAGCAGATCATGCCGAGCAAAGGCGTGCCCTTCCCCATCGAGGACTGGCCGAGCGTCGTGATCCAGGGACTCAAGACGTTGAACGACAACAACTGGTTCCCTGCCATGACGCTCATCATCGGCAACCCCGGGGAAACCGATGAAGACTGTCGCGAAACGCTCGACCTCATCTACGAGGTCGAACGGCGGGGGCTGTTCGCCTTCTTCATCCCCTCGGTGTTCACGCCGCTCCACGACACGCGAATGGAGCAACAGAAGGGTGTGACCGAGACGCGAGAACTCACGCCGCTGCAGTGGCAGCTGATCATGAAGTGCTGGAAGATGAATCTCCGGCCGGGCAACGCGAGCTGGTGGGGCCCGACCGCGTGGCGTGCGGGCGCGCTGGCGCTGTGGGCGTGGAAGCTCCGCAAGCTGAACGGGCCCGGCTTCACGTGGCCGCTTTTCCTGTTCGCGAGCGCGATGCCTGAATACCTGATGGCGAAAATGGGCAAGATCCATCTGGGGCGGCCCCTGACGATCAAGACCCGCCGCGAGCTGCTCGAGAGCATCAAGCCGCATCAGCGCGAGTATCTGCGCCGCGACACGGGTGACATCGACGAGGACATTCAGCCGCGGAAGCCGAGCGGGCCGAAGCTCATCAACCTCGTGGCCCACGCCTCGACCGGCGCCTCGCACGTCTCGCCTGTCGGATCGGCGTAAACCGCGACGGCTGCCGCGCGCGGCGGCTGAAAAACTGCTCCTAACCGGACGGTGCCGTTCGCTCCGTGAGCAGCGACAGCACCTCGTCGACCTGCCGATCCGTGTCTTGAAACGTTCCTCCCGTGCGAATGACGAACGTTGCGCGGGCGGTTTTTTCCCCGTTCGGCCACTGAGCGCCGACGCGCTGGCGCGCCTCAGCGTCGCTCATTCCCCGTTCCCGCAGGCGCGAAAGCTGAACCTCCACTGGGCAATCGGTGACGATCACGCGGTCAAAGTCACCAGCGTGACCCGATTCGTACAACAGGGGAACATCGACGACGGCCAGTTGTGGCTCGCCGATCAACTCGAAGGCACGCAGGCCGGCCGTGATGGCCCGATAGACTCCGGGATGGACAATCGCCTCGAGGTCGCGTCGGGCAACCGCGTCCGCAAAGACAATCGACGCGAGGCGAGGGCGATCGATGCTGCCGTCCGCAGCGAGCACGTCGCGGCCGAATCGAGCCGCAATTGCGGCACTGGCCTCGGTACCGGCGGCGGTCACGCCGCGCACCAACTCGTCGGCATCGAGGCAGGGGATGCCCCGCTGTCTGAACCGCTCGAGCACGTAACTCTTTCCGGTTGCGATACCGCCGGTAAGAGCGACTCTCAACACGAGTTGTAGACCTCGACCATCTGCGATCCGGGATACCGGCGCGGGGACCGCACCCGCGGCGCGAACTGACGACGATGCGTCGCGGGCGGACCGCTCGGCATGGCCGCAAGCGCCTCCCGCCTAACCTGCTCTTTGCTCCGCAGCGATAACTGTATTCCGGAGCAGCATCGCGATCGTCAGCGGTCCGACGCCGCCGGGCACCGGGGTCAGGGCGCCTGCCACCTCTTCGACAGCCGGATGAACGTCCCCGAGCGTGATCGATCCCCTGCGCTCGAACGTCTCGCGCCGCTTCGAACCGGGTGGGAACAGGCGCTCGACCACAGCCCTGTCGCTCACGCTGGCAATGCCGACATCGATTACCGCCGCGCCAGGTTTGATGAAGTCACGGGTGACGAATGCAGGACGCCCTATCGCCGCCACCACGACGTCGGCCGTGGCCGTCACCGCCGCAAGGTCCGGGGTCCGCGAGTGACACACGGTGATCGTGGCGTGGCGGTGCAGCAGGAGCAGCGCCATCGGCTTGCCGACGATGTCGCTGCGACCGATGACGACGGCCCGCTTCCCCGCCACCGCGATTCCGGATCGTTCCAGCAGCTCGATGACCCCGGACGGGGTGCAGGCGACGAGCTGCGCCCGGTTCTGCACCAGGAGTCCCACGTTGGTCGGATGGAAGCCGTCGACGTCCTTGTCGGGGCGGATCGCGTCGAATACCCGGCGCTCGGCGTCTGGCCCCATGTCGTCCGGGAGCGGCGACTGAACCAGGATGCCATCGTGCGCCTCGCTGCGGTTCAGCCGATCCACGACGTCGAGAAGTTGAGCCAGAGTGGCCGCAGCCGGCAGCCGAACGAGATCCGTCCGCAGACCCGCGTCGCCGGCCGACTTCAGCTTGCTGCGGACGTAGATTTCGGATGCGGCGTCCTCGCCGACCAGCACAATCCCGAGCCCCGGCGGCCGGCCGGCGCGCGATCGGAACGCCTCGATGCGCGGCATCATTTCCGCCCGAATCTCCTTCGCGACGGCGACGCCGTCGAGTATTCGTGCCGGCATGTCGCGCGAAATTATACTGTGAGGCGTTTGAGATACTCCCGAACCCGCGCCGCCGGATCGCGGCCCACCATTAGGTCGCCGATGACTGCCACCGATGACGCGCCGGCACGAAGGACGTCGGGCGCCGTCTCGAGTGTCACTCCGCCGATGCCGACAAGCGGTAGACCGCGTCCACCGGCCCGTGCCGCAGCACGCTGAACTGCTTCGAGGCCACGGCTGTCATAGCCCGTCGACTTGGTGCCCGTCTGGAAGACGGGCCCGATGGCGATGTAGCTGACCGGCTGAAGAAGCGCGGCCTCGACCTGCTCATCGGTATGCGTCGACAGGCCTACGAGCGCATCCGCGGCCAACACGCGGCGCACTGCGGCCGGCGATAAATCGTCCTGGCCGACATGAACACCGTCAGCGCCGCTCAGGCGAGCGATGTCCGCGCGATCGTTGACGATGACGAGCGCCTTCGCCTGGTGCGACCGCTCCACGATTGCTGACGCGGTCTCCAGCATCCACCCGCTCGGCGCCTCCTTTGCTCGAAGCTGAAGCAGCGATGCTCCCCCTTCCAGAAACGCCGAGGCCAGATCGACCATCGTCCAGCCGAACCGTCGGGCCACGTCGGCGTCGACGATGGTCATCAGCGGCGAGCGTAAGGGGTGCACGGCCGGACGCGCGATCGCTCGGCTAGACCGCCTCAGCGAGGCGGCCGGAAGTAGGGCGTGACAGCAGGCGATCCATGAACGACGTGCTGAGCTTGCCGGCGAGAAAATCCTGGTCGGCAAGAATCCGCAGATGAAGCGGAATCGTGGTCTTGATGCCGTCGATGACGGTCATCTCGAGCGTCCGCCGCATGCGAGCGACTGCCTCCTGACGGGTCCGGCCGTGGACGATGATCTTCGCGATCATCGAGTCGTAATAGGGAGAGATGGTGCAGTCAGAGTGGGCGAACGTTTCAATCCGCACGCCCGGGCCGCCGGGGACGCTGAACGCGTGAATCACGCCGGGCGAGGGCACGAACGTCTCAGGGTCCTCCGCATTGATCCGGCACTCGATCGAATGCCCGGTAAAGGTGACGTCGCCCTGCTTGTAGCCAAGCCGCTCGCCTGCCGCGATCCGGATCTGTTCCTTGACGATGTCGATTCCGGTGACCATTTCCGTGACCGGATGCTCGACCTGCAGGCGCGTATTGGCCTCCATGAAGTAGAACCGGCCGTCGGGATCCATCAGGAACTCGAACGTGCCGGCGTTGGTGTACTGCACGGCCCGCGCGGCGTCGATCACCACTTGGCCCATCTTGCGGCGCACCTTCTCACGGAGCGCCGGTGATGGCGACTCCTCGACCAGCTTCTGGTGACGGCGCTGAATCGAGCATTCGCGCTCGCCGAGATGGACGACCGTCCCGTAGTGATCGCCGAGGACCTGGAACTCTATATGCCGTGGCGACTCGACGTACTTCTCCAGATAAACATCGCCAACGCCAAATGCCGCTTCCGCCTCGCGCTGAGCCGTCTTGAACGCATGCGACAACTCGGCCGCCGCGCGCACCACGCGCATGCCGCGCCCGCCGCCGCCGGCGGATGCCTTGATGATGACGGGATAGCCGATATCCTTTGCCGCTTTGATCGCCTTGTCTTCCGACTCGATGGGACCGTCGCTGCCTGGCAGAATCGGTACGCCGGCCTTCTTCATCACGCGACGCGCGCGCGCTTTGTCCCCCATCAGCCGAATGACCTGCGGCGTCGGCCCGATGAACTTGATATGGCACGCCTCGCAGACCTCAGCCAGGTACGCGCTCTCCGACAGGAAGCCATACCCAGGATGGATCGCGTCCGCCCCGGTGATCTCGGCCGCGCTGATCACGGCGGGAACATTGAGGTAGCTGTCGGCGCTTCGAGCCGGCCCGATGCAGACGTCCTCGTCCGCGAATCGCACGTGCAAGGAGTTCTCGTCGGCGTCCGAATACACGGCCACGGTCTTGATGCCAAGCTCCCGACAGGCGTAAATCACGCGCAGCGCGACTTCCCCGCGGTTGGCGATCAGGATCTTCTTGAACATCTATTTCGTCCGTATGGCAAACAAGCGTTCACCGTACTGAACGGGCTGTCCGTTCTCGACATAAACGTTCACGACTTCCCCGTCGTATTCGGACTCGATTTCGTTCATCAGCTTCATCGCCTCCACGATGCAGAGCACCTGTCCCTTCTTCACGCTGGCGCCGATTTCCACGAACGACGCAGCCCCCGGCTCCGGTGATCGATAGAAGGTCCCGACGATTGGCGACTTGACCACGGCGAGCTCCACATCCGCCTCGCCGTCGGCCATGGTAGAGACGGGAATCGCTGCTGGAGCGGAAACCGCCGGACGAGCGGCCCCTGGCGGCGCCACAACGGGCAGTCCCGGAGGGGGCTGCACGACGAGACTGCCGGCCGCATCCTTCTTGACTTTGACCCTGACGCCTTCCTGTTCGATCTCGAGCTCGGACAAATCGTGTTCGCGGACGAGATCGAGGATCTGCTTCAACTGCTCGAGGTTGATGATCAAGGCACGATCGGGAATTGCAGGATTACAGGATTGCAGGATTGCAGGAAGGATGTCACGGCCTGTCCTTTCACTCTCCTTACTCTCCGCAACTCTGCAACTCTGCAACCCTCCAATTTCACAGCTCCAACAGTTCGGTTGTCACATCAGTGAGAACTTCGGCCCCGGTGGCCGTCACCAGCACGTCGTCCTCAATGCGGACGCCGCCCCAGTCCGGCAAGTACGCGCCCGGTTCGATGGTGAACACCATACCGGGCGCGACCGCCTCGTCACGGGTGTCCACGTCGGGCCGCCTGCGCGTGATTCGGGGATCTTCGTGCACTTCGAGCCCGAGGCCGTGGCCGGTTCCGTGGCCGAAGGCCTCGGCCAGACCGTAGTGACCCAGCGTGTCGCGCGCCGCCGCATCGATGTCCAGCCGCGACACGCCCGGACGGACCGAGGCGATGGCGCGATCGTGGGCTTCGAGAACGGCGTGGTAGACCTCGCGGGCACGTAGGGTGGGTTTCCCGATGGATACAGTCCTGGTCAAGTCGACGCAGTATGAGGCGTACACCCCGCCAAAGTCCAGCACCACCAGGTCACCTTCGCTCAATATTCGCTCCGTAGGCTGTGCGTGAGGGAGCGCACCCCGCGGTCCGCTCGCGACAATCGTCTCGAATGCCGAACGGCTGAATCCTCCCCGGCGAATGCGCCAGTCGATGGCCAGCGCCACTTCCTGCTCGGTCCGCCCCGCCCGGACTTCGTCGAGCACCGCGCGCGCGACATCCGACAGACGTCTGGCGGCCTCCCGCAGCGTGTCGATTTCGTAGTCGTCCTTCCGCAAGCGCGCGCGTTCGACGATGCCCTCGGTCGGGACGAGCTCCGCTCCATCGTTGCCCGTCGCCGAGCGCGAAATGGATGCAGCCAGCCAGGAGTGACGCGCCACCGTCAGATGGGCGGCCTCGATGCCAATCCGTTTCACCGGAAGCGCGAGCAACCGCTGGACGAGCGCCGCGTCGTACGAGCCCTCGACGGTGGTCAATTCCAGCGCCGCCAGCTCCCGCTGCAGCGCGTTCACCACGGTGAGGTAGCGGAAGTCCGTCAGGAGCTCGAACCGGTCGGCGGTGAGGATGGCGATGGCGGAGCTTCCAGTGAAATTCGACAGGTAGAGCACGTTCGGCAGCGAGGTGACGACGAGCGCGTCGAGATGCTGTTCGACGAGGGCAGAGCGAATCGTCGCGTGGCGGCGTTCAAGAGCGGCGGCGGGCGCGTGCGACATGGACGGCGACGAGCCACTGCTCGAGCGCGGCAAGCGTGCGGCTTCCGCGATCGTCCGTGGCCGGACTCAGAGTACCACCAGTCGGGGTCGCCGTGGCGGGCCCCGTCAGTTGTCGAACCTCGATAGCGTCTCCTTTGGCGTCCGCTGCCTGCCCGAGCCTGGCCGGCGACGGAGCCGATGCAGCTTCCACTGCACGCGCCTCGATCTGGCGTGAAAGCACTTCGACGGTCCGCTCCAGATCCGGATCGCGGGGTGCAAGCTCGAGGGCATGCCTGTAGTACGACAGTGCCTGATCGAGATCGCCGCGGCGGCGATGGATCACGGCGAGTCCCCGGATGGCCGCCAGGTTGTCGGGCACGCTCTCGAACACGAGCGAGAGCTCCGTCTCGGCATCGTCCAGCCGATCGAGCTCGATGAGCGCGCGTCCGAGCGTCACGCGCGCGGAGGCGTAGGCGGGATGAATGGCGAGCCCGGCTCGACAGATTTCGACCGCTTCCTGGTGGTCGCCGGCGCGGCGGCACTCTTCGGCCAGCTGGGCAAACGCGATCGACGCCGGGTCTGCCAGGACCCGGCGTCGTAAATCGTCAAGGCGCGTGTTGTCGGCCATTGCAATCGAGCCGGAAGCTCGACGTCTAGTTTGCTACGACGAGCGTCGTCTTGAAAGCGGATTGTCCGATGTCGTCGGTCACCGTCAACGTCACGAAGTAGGTGCCCGGTGCCGCGAAATCGTGATCGACGATCGGCCCGTTCTCGGCGTGGCCGTCGCTGAAGGTCCAGGCCCAGCCGACGATCGCGTGCCCTGGCGAGACGCTCGAGGTGCCGTTGAACTGGAAATTGCGGACTCCGCCGAGCGAAGAGACCGTGAAGTCAGCCGCAAAGGTGCCAGCGGGGTTATTGCCGCCGCTTGCCCGAAGCGCCAAGAAGACATTCACGCTGCTCGCCGCCGCCGGGGAAGCCTGGGAGCCAAAGGGCGTTGCGCGAATCGTCACGGTGCCATCGGGGTTGAAGCTCGGACAATTGGGCGGCGTCCCCGGCGCGGTGTAGATGGCCGTCGCGCGGCCGTCGCTTCCCGTGGTCAGGGTCCGCTGAGAGAGCTGACCGCAACCCGACGCTTGACCGTTGACGACGGCGTCGAGGCTGAGGTTCTGGTTGGCTTTCGGTTGCCCATGCTCGTCGAAGACACTGACGACAATCACCGCCTGCTGCCCTGGTGTGGTGGCGGAAGGGCCGAGCGTGAGCAGTTCCGGGGTCGCCGTGACACTGACGGACGTCCCAAACGTGGAAGGGCCGGTTAGCGCAGGCGGCTCAGCCTGGCTGACCGTGCATCCGGCCGCGGCGATCGCGACGAGGACTGCCCATGGCGACAATACCCGCATAGTCATGTGATCCTCAACCCAGCCACGGCTCTCAGGAGCCCGCGAAGTCTCCAAACGTGATCTGCATCGACCCAACGGCCATGACGTCGTTCCCGACCTGATCGGTCCCGAAGAACGTCACGCGGGCGATCATGCTCAGAGCGCCGCCGTCGGTGACGAGATTGACGAGCGGAGCCTCGAGCTTGGCCGTATGTCGAACGAGCTCGATGACCATCGTCGCGGTACCGCCGGCCGGAATCGTCGTCGTGGCCGCGCCGTCGAACGCGTACGGCACATCGACCCCTGGAACGTTGCGACCATCGGCTCGGACGTACTCCACGCGATACCGGTTGATCGTCACTGAGTTGTTCGTGGACGGGGCCACGACGCTGATGTCCTTCATGATGACGCCGAGCGTGGCCTCTCCGAGGTCGCTGAACACGATGCCGCCCGTGCTCACGTCGGACGTGGCCGTGTTGCTGCCTCCGATGGTCAGCGAGTTCACGACCATCATCACCGGGGCATCGCCCGATCGAACGACATCGCCGCACGAAGCCGTCGCCACGACCACGGCCAACCAGAGACACCGGACCAGTCTTCCTGTGCGTTTCAGCTTCATGATCGTTACGTCTTGATGATCTTCGGCGTGATGAAGATCAGCAGCTCCGAGTTCTCGTCGGTGACCGAATCACGCTTGAACAGCCAGCCGAGCAGCGGAATGCTGCCGAGGCCTGGCGTCTGATCGCGCGTGTTCGTCGCGTTGGCGGTGTAGATGCCGCCGATCACGGTCGTCTGCCCGTCGAGCACGAGCACCGTGGTGATGGCGCGCTGCGTGTTGATCGGCGGAATGCCGTTGACCTGGCGGCCGAAGTCCGGCGTCGCGTTTTCGAGGGCGATCTGCATGATGACGGTGTTCGCGGCCGTAATCTGCGGCGTGACCTTCAGGCTGAGCGCGGCGTCCTTGAACTGCACCGTCACCGTGTTGTTCGTGGCCGTCTGAATGGGGATCTGGATGCCCTGCGTCATCTCAGCGGCGACGTTGTTCAAGGTCGAGACTTTCGGCGTAGACAGCAGGCGACCGTTGCCGTTCCGCTCGAGCGCTGTCAACGCGACGTCGAGGTTGAACGCCCCGTTGATGGAGCCCATCGTCAGACCCACGGCGCTGTTCGCCCCGGGCACCGGAAGATTGACGGCCGTACCCACGGGAGGCGTCCCCGTCGCGAGGGTCGGCGGCGCGGTACCTGTCAGGGTCCCGCTGTTGGGAAACGCCAGGTTCGTCGTGTTGCCGAGCGTGGGAGCCACGTTCCCGGTGAATCCCCACTGAATGCCCAGCGCCCGCGCAAAGGTCTTCGTCGTCTGCACAATCCGCGCCTCGATTTCGACCTGCGGCTGCGCCTTGTCGATGGTGTCGATCAGTTCGGTCGCGTTCGTCACGCGCTCCTGAAGGTCGGTGATGATCAGAGTGTTGGTCCGGGCGTCCACGAAGGAGGTGCCACGGCTCGACAGGACGTTCGCTTGTTTCAGCAGCGCGACGATCTCCTCGCCCCGCGAGTAGCTGAGCTGACGCGTGAAGGTCGTCAACTGTCCGGCATCGGCCGCCGCGGCGGCTGCCGCGCCCTGGGCGCGGTCTTCGGCCGTGAAGACGCCGACCGGCGCAATTCGAACGATCGTCCCGTCGAGGCGATACCCGAGGCCGTTGGCCCGGAGGATGATGTCGAGCGCCTGATCCCACGGGACGTCTCGCAGAGCCACGTCCACAGTGCCCGTGACTCGCGGATCGATGACCATGTTCAAACCGCTGATTTCCGAGAAGCTGCGCAGCACCGCCCGGAGATCCGCGCCCTGGAAATCGAGGCTGATCGGATTGCCGGTGAACCGCGTCGCCGCTGGGCCCGGCGCCCCCGGGTCTTGCGCAGGTTGTGCCTGCAGAGGACCCGGTTGCGCCGCTGCCGCCACAGCTGTCGGCTGCTGTGCGGCCGGAGGGGTACGAACGTTGAGCGCCGCAGTACCGGCGGCCGGTTCCGATGATTCGACCGGCGAGCCGGTGAGGCCCAGTGCCGCGAGAGGATCCGCGGCCACGGGAGTCTGGGCCTGGGCCACCTCGAGCGCTTTCATGGCGTCGGGCACGCTGACCGTGCCGCTGTTCTGTTCCAGGACGACCGGTCGCACGTACGGCCGGCCGGTCGGCTTGTCGAGTTCGACCACGATGCTGTTCCGGTCGCTGCGCACCTGGTGCGCGACCGGCTCTGACAGCGTGACCCGCACCCGCGACACCGGGACACCCAGCGCATCGATGGGTTCCACGGTGACGGCCGTGATCGGGCTCGACGGATCGGCGGTGACCGAGTTCTGGACGCCGTCGCCGCTCACATTGCGGAAGTCGACCGCGATGGTCAGCGGATCGGGTCGCGACGCGACGTATCCCACCGGATCGGTCGCTTCGATGACCAGGGATGCGCCCTTGTTGTGCATCCGCGAGCTGATGGCTTTCAGCCGCGGCCCCTCGATACCCGGGGCAGCGGGGGGCGCCGCACGGAGCAGCGTGCCGGCGGTCACAACGGTGAGACACAGGGCGAGGCCCCTCTTCACGGCTACTCCTTGGCGCTGGCTTGCGAACGCAGCAGTTTTTGAATCTCCCGCTGCTTGACGAGCGACAGCGGGTCGTTGACTTCCTGGATGATGACGAGTCCCTGGGGCGTCACCGATCGGACGGTGCCGTCCACGAACTTGTCCCCCTCGTGGACGATGTACGTCTTGTTGTCGGGGCCCTGAATCATGGCCAGCAGTTCGCCGCGGGCCTGCACCACACCGCGCACGATGATCTCGGCGACCGCGAGGCCGGCCGCACCTTCGCCGCGCCGGCCAACCGGGGCCGGGGCACCGGTGCCCAGCAGATTCAGAAACGGATCCCGCCGTCCGTCGGGCTGATACGTGTAGTTGTCATGAGCCGTCTGACCCGGCAGCTGGCCGGATGCGGCCGGGGCCGGCCCCTGCTGCGGCGTGCCGCCTTCCGCGGCGGGCGGCTGAGCCGACGATTCCTGCGGGGCAGCCGTCGATCCCTGAGCTTGCGCCCCAACCACGGCGACACCCGCCGTGCAGAACGCGATGACCAAGGCCGCTACGGCACGCATCGCTAAGCCGCTTTCCTGGGCGGCGCCGGTTTGGCGCCCGGTTTCGCGCCGCGCCCGGCCGGCGGCGCAGCAGGTTTGTCGAGCAGGACGAACGTGGTCGCGACGCAGGTCGCGGTTATCGTGGCCGCGACGTCGCCAGGGCGATCGCGCCCTTTCACGTCGAGCCCACTGATGTTGACGATGCGTGTGAACTTCCCGACACGGTCGAAGAACATCGCCAGGTTGTGATACGTCCCTTCGAGCTCGAGGGTGATGGGCCATTCGGCGTGAAGCTGCTTGGTGACCACGGGAGAAGGCTTGAAGCTCTTGATGACGAGATTGGACTGCGTCGCCACGGTCTGCATGCGGCGCAGAAGATCCGCGGCATCTTTTTCCTCGGGCAGCACGGCCCTCAGGTTCTCGAGACGAGACTCGAGATTGCCCACCTCCGCCTTGAACTCCGGAAGCTGCTTGGCCGTGTTCACACCCTTCATGACCTGCGCATTCAGCTTGACGAGCTCCGCACGACGGCCCTCGAGTTCGGTCTGCACCGGCATCTCGTAGTAGTAGTAGAACGCGCCGCATGCGCCCACCGTGAGAACGACGAAGGCGCCGACCTGCGCATACCACGGCAATTTCGTAAGACTGAGTTCCATCGCTCGCTACTCCGCCTATCGGGGCGTTCCCCGCGCAGCTTTATTCCTATCTCCGCGCCGGTTTGGCACCTTTCGCAGACGGCGGCGCCACTTCCTCCGGCCGCTCGAACTGCGCACGCAACGTGAACTTCACCAGCTCGCCAGGCGGCTGCGGCATCGGCTGCGTCGCCGTGGCGACAATGTCGATCGACTTCTTGAAATACCCGGATCCTTCGAGATTGGTCACGAAATCCGAGACGCCGGTCTGGGTGGTCGAGTTGCCGTCGATCTGCACAGCTCCGTCGACCTGCCGCACCTGCGTGAGCCACAGCATCGGCGGCAGCGACCGGCTGATCTGATCGAGCATGTGAACCGGTCCGGTCTGTCCCTTTCTCAGGTCTTCGATGAGCACCACGCGCTGCGAGAGCTGCGCCTTGCGCTGCTCGAACTCCTGCACCTGCTGGATGATCGAACGCAGGCGCAACGTCTCCTGTTGCGCGGTGGTGATGTCCTGCTCGACCTGAGCCTTCTGCTGCCTGAGGCTCAAATAACGCCAGCCAATGAAGGCCGCACCGAGCACGAGCAGGAGCGTGCAGGCGATCGTCAGTTTCTGACCGGTCTCGATCGTCAGCTTCTTCTTGACTTGCGTGCGCTCGGCGGTAAGG
The DNA here is from genome assembly GCA_035537875.1 of Vicinamibacterales bacterium. Lineage (GTDB taxonomy): Bacteria > Acidobacteriota > Vicinamibacteria > Vicinamibacterales > CAVVIG01 > DATLLJ01. The sequence goes on from DATLLJ010000007.1 coordinate 49,842, forward strand.
AGGTTGATGCGAATCATCGATCGCCCGCCTTTCGCAGCGCCAGCCCGACGGCGACGGCGGCTGTCGAGGCCATCGCTTCCGCGTCCTCAATCCCGAGCCGTTTCGGCTCGATTGCGATCTTGCGGAACGGGTCGAAGCTCTCGACCGGCGCGCCCAGCCGTTCCTCGAGCGCCTTGGCGAACCCGTCCACGCGCGACGCCCCACCGCTCACGACCACCCGATCGATGCGGTCCGACGCGGCGGTGGCTTTGAAGAAGTCGAATGTCTTCTGAATCTCGAGCAGCACGTTCTCCGTCATGGCGTGCAGAACCGGCCTCACATCGTCGAAGCTCACGCCGTCGACGGCGCTGCCCTTCTTCAACTGCTCTGCGCTCTCGAAGGGAACATTCAGCTCCTTCTGGACGGCTTCGGTGTAGGCATTGCCGCCGCTCGAGATGTCGCGGGTGAACACCGACTGATCGCCACTCAGAATGTTGATGTTGATCGCGCTCGCGCCCGCGTTCAGCAGGACGACGACCGATTGCGGCTCCAGCCCGTAGTTGGTCTCGTAGGCGTTCTGGAGGGCGAAGGCATCGACATCGACCACGACCGGCACGCGCCCGGCCTGGGAGATGACGCCGAGGTAGTCGGCAATCTTTTCTTTCTTCGCCGCCACGAGCAGCACGTCCATCGTGCCCTTGGAGTCGGCGCCGCGGCCGCCATCGAGGATTTGATAGTCGAGGTTGACGTCCTGAATGTCGAAGGGGATGTACTGTTCGGCCTCCCAGTAGATCGACTCGGCGAGCTCCGCATCGGTCATCACCGGGAGACTGATTTTCTTGACGATGACCGCGTTTCCCGACAACGAGGCGGCCACTTCCTTGGTCTTGAACGCCTTGTTTTCGAAGAGCCGGCGAATCGCGTCGGCGACTGCGGTGCCGTCGATAATCGCGCCGTCCACGATGCTGTCGGGCGGCACCGGTTCGACAGCCATGGCCGTCACCTTCCAGCCCTTGCCAACAGCTTTCAACTCGACCGCCTTGACGGTGCTCGAACCGATATCGAGCCCGACGACAGACCTGGATTTGCCGAAACCAAACATCTGCTGATCCTGATTCTGAAAACGTAACCCGGGACTGCCGGACCTCTGGCAGTGTTCAAAGTTGGTACCAGAGCTCGACGGTAACGGTTCCCTGAAATGTGGCGTGGACTCGGCTGCGGTGCGCCTGCCGCGGCCGGCAGCCGGCGGCGTCGATTACGTTTCCGTCGAGTGATCACGAAACCGTGGTAGGCGCCTGGTCCACGCCGCCAGGCGCGTCATCGGTGACGCATCGACCGTCGATGCGGGTGGCGGCGCGCGTGGGCGGGAGGCCGTCAACGTGACCGGCGGGCCGAGGGGCCGGTCGGCTGCTTGACAGTGCCCAGAAAGGCACGTATGATTTGGGTTTACCGTTGCCTGGACCTGCTCGACCGAGCGACCGACAGGTCGTGAATCCGTGCAGGAACTCCCCCACATCGGTTCTTTGAGTAGAGGCGTTTTCAGGGATGTCTACGTTCAGTGCCGGCGCCAGCCAGGCCGCTGCAGCGAGCCGCTGGCATATTATCGACGCAGAAGGCCAGGCCCTCGGTCGCCTGGCGACGCTCGCCGCCCGCCTTCTGCAGGGCAAGCACAAGCCGACCTACACGCCGTTCCTCGACTCGGGCGATTTCGTGGTCGTGGTCAATGCGGCAAAAGTTAAACTGACCGGCCGCAAGGAAGATCAAAAAATTTACAGACGGCACAGCGGCTACGAGGGCGGGTTGCGCGAAGAGCGGGCGCGCCTCGTGCGTCAGCGCAAGCCGGAGCGGCTGGTCGAGGATGCCGTGCACGGCATGCTTCCGAAGACCAAGCTCGGTGCCGCCCTGTACCGCAAGCTGAAGGTGTATGCCGGACCGGATCACCCGCATGCGGCCCAGAAACCGCAGAAAATCCTGATACGAGAGGTCGCATAACGTGGCAGCAGTGCAGTACTACGGGACCGGACGCCGGAAAACCTCGACCGCGCGCGTGTTTCTCAGACCTGGCTCAGGAGCCATCAGCGTCAATCACAAAGCCTTCGACGCGTTCTTCACCACCGAGGCGCTTCGCACGCAGATTCGGCAGCCGCTCACGCTCACCGAGACCGGCGACAAGTTCGACATCCTGGCCACGGTGGCCGGCGGCGGCGTCTCGGGACAAGCAGGCGCCGTGCGACTCGGCATCGCACGCGCGCTCGTCGAGTACAACGCGGAGCTGCGCAAGCGACTGAAGGACGAGGGGCTGCTCACGCGGGACGCCCGCGCGAAGGAACGCAAAAAGTACGGGATGGCGGGAGCGCGGAAGCGCTTCCAGTTCAGCAAACGGTAGAAGGGGACCATCGTCAAACCGCAATTTCAGCGAAGAGTGGAGGTCTATTGGCCGGGATCGCGATGAAGGATCTGCTGGAGGCTGGGGTGCACTTCGGCCACCAGACGAAGCGGTGGAATCCGAAGATGAAGGAATACATCTTCGGCGAACGGAACGGCATCTATATCATCGACCTCGGGAAGACCGTGAAGCTGTTCCGCGAGGCCGAGGAGTTTCTCACGCGTCTCGCCGCCGAGGGCCGTACGCTCCTGTTCGTCGGCACCAAGCGGCAGGCACAGGACGTCATCGCCGAGGAGGCGCAGCGCTGCGGGATGTTCTACGTCAACGAGCGGTGGCTCGGCGGCCTTCTCACCAACTTCGCGACCATTCAGCGCAGCCTCGGGCGGCTGCGGGACCTCGAGGCCATGGCAACCGACGGACGGTTCGACACGCTCTCGAAGAAAGAGATCGCCCGCAACGAGAAGGAACGCAAGAAGCTGGCGAAGAACCTCGACGGCATCCGAGGCATGTCGCGCCTGCCGGACGCGGTGTTCGTCGTCGACACCAAGAAAGAGAAGATTGCCGTTGACGAAGCGCGCAAGCTGAAGATTCCCGTGATCGGCATCGTCGATACCAACTGCGATCCGGACGAAGTGGACTTCGTGATTCCCGGCAACGACGATGCGCTGCGTGCGCTGCGGCTCTTCGCGTCGAAGATTGCCGACGCCGTCATCGGCGGCCGCGATATGAAGCAGTCGGCGGATGCCGACACCGCCCGCGAGGCGATCGCCGGCGGTGATGACGGCGCCGTCGGGGGAGACGATCGGCGGCAGCCGCGCCCGCCGCGGCGCGCACGCGAAACCGCCCCGGCGTCGGCATAGCGAGAGTCCCGCGCCCGTTTCCCGCCGGCCCTCGTTCGGGGCCGGCGTTCGTTCGTACGGCTCGCTTTACGGGCGGGCCGCCAACTGAAAGCCGCTCGTCAGAGCGTCACGAACCGGAGATCCGATGGCAACAGTGATTGCAGCAGCAGACGTGAAGAAGCTCCGTGACCAGACCGGCGCCGGGATGATGGACTGCAAGGCCGCGCTCGCCGAGGCGAACGGCGACTTCGAGGAAGCCATCACCATTCTGCGCAAGAAGGGCCTGGCGAGTGCCGCGAAAAAAGCCGGCCGGGCCACCAACGAGGGACTCATCGGACGGCGTCTCGCCGCCGATCACGGAAGCGGCACGCTGGTCGAGGTGAACTGCGAGTCGGATTTCGTCGCCCGAACCGAAGACTTCCAGCAGCTGATGGCCGACGTGCTGACCGAAATCGAACGGGCCGGCGACGCCGCGAACCAGGCCTGGCTCGACGACCCGGACGGCCCGGTGAAAAAGCGCGTCGCGGCGACCATCGGCAAGCTTGGCGAGAACATGGCCGTGCCGCGCTTCGTGCGGTACGCCGGACAGGGCTACGTCGGCCAGTACATCCACCCGCCCGGCAAGATCGGCGTGCAGGTGGAGCTGGCGGGCGTGACGCCACAGATCGCGGACCGCGACGAATTCAAGACACTGGTCAACGAAATCGCGATGCAGATTGCGGCCGCCAGCCCGTCCTATGCTTCGCGGGCGGAAGTCCCCCCCGCCATTGTCGATCACGAGCGTTCGATTTACCGCGCGCAGGTCGAAGGGAAACCTGCGCAGGTCATCGACAAGATCGTCGAGGGGAAGCTCGGCAGCTTTTATGCGCAGGTCGTGCTCCCCGACCAGGCCTACATCCGGGAGCCGAAGACGACCGTGGCCAACCTGATCGCGTCGACTGGCAAAACGCTCGGGGCAAATGTGTCGGTGACGCGATTTGCACGGTTGAAGGTCGGAGAAGGGACCTAGGCGTCCACGATCTATAATCTCCGCCCGTGACCCCTCCCCCCGGCGCCGCCTACAAGCGCATCCTCCTCAAGCTTTCCGGCGAGGCCCTGATGGGCGATCAGAACTACGGCATCGATCCTGGCGTCGCGACGCAGATCGCCCAGGACATCGCGGAAATCCAGTCGATGGGAGTCGAGACCGCCATCGTCATCGGGGGCGGCAACATCTTTCGCGGCGTCGCCGCCAGCGCACGTGGCATGGATCGGGCTACGGCCGACTATATGGGGATGCTCGCGACGGTCATCAACGCTCTGGCGCTGCAGGACGCGCTGGAGCAGCAAGGCGTGGACACACGCGTGGTGACCGCCATCGAGATGCGCGCCGTCGCCGAGCCCTTCATCCGCCGCAGAGCGATCAGACACCTCGAAAAGGGCCGCGTCGTCGTGCTGGGCGCCGGTACGGGCAATCCGTTCTTCAGCACGGATACGGCCGCCGCGCTGAGGGCCATGGAGCTCAAGGCTGAGGTGATCCTCAAGGCTACGAAGGTGGACGGCATTTACGATGCCGACCCGATGCTCGAGCCGACGGCCACGCGCTTCGAACGCATCTCGTACCTGCAGGTGCTCGAGCAGGGGCTCAAAGTGATGGACGCGACGGCTATCTCGCTGTGCATGGACAACCATCTGCCTATTGTCGTCTTCAATCTTCGAACCCCCGGCAACATCAAACGGGCCATCGTCGGCGAGCCCGTCGGTTCGGTGGTGACCGCTTGAAGAGATTGCAGAATTGCAGGATTGCAGGATTGCAGGAAGGAACGAAAGGTCAGAAAGGGAGAGCCTCTATTGCCTTTCTCACCTTTCTTACTTTTCCCACCTTTCTGCAATCCTGCAATCCTGCAATTCTGCAATTTCCTGGAGCCCCCTGATGGACGTCAACGATCTGAAGGGTCTGTTTGCCGAAGTCAACAAACGGATGAACGTCACGCTCGAGCATGTGAAGCACGAGCTCGCCGGCGTCCGCACTGGACGCGCCTCGGTCACGATCCTGGACGGGGTGCACGTCGAGGCGTACGGCTCACGAATGCCCCTCAATCAGCTCGCCGGGCTGTCCGTGCCCGAGCCGACGATGATCGTGGCGCAGCCGTTCGACCCGTCGCAGCTCGGCGCGATCGAGAAGGCGGTTCGAGCCGCCGACCTCGGGTTGAACCCCTCGAACGACGGCAAAGTCGTCCGCATCCCCATACCTGCCCTCACCGAGGAGCGGCGCAAGGAACTGTCTCGGCATGTGCACAAGCTCGCCGAGGAAGGACGCAACGGCATTCGGCAGGTGCGACGCGACGCCAACGAGCGGCTCAAGAAGTTGCTGAAGGACCACAAGATTTCCGAGGACGATGAGAAGAAGGGCCTCGAAGAGGTCCAGAAGCTGACCGACGGTCACACGCGGCAGATCGACGAGGCGCAGAAGAAGAAGGATGCCGAGTTGTTGAACAAGTAAGGAGTGGTTGAACGAATACGGTTGTCAGTCGCCAAACGTGACCCCGAGCGCCCTCGCGGCGAGCAGCACATCGTAGTCGAGCGGCACGGTTTTGGTCTTCCCCACGACTTCTTCGAGCGGGCGCGCCACGACGCCCGGTGGGGCCGAAGCCACCATGACACCGAACTGACCGCAGCGGATCAGCTCGACTGCCTTTGCGCCGAAGCGTGTCGCCAGCATCCGATCGAAGCTGGTCGGGGCACCCCCGCGCTGCAAGTGTCCGAGCACCACCGAACGGGTTTCCTTTCCGGTCTCTCTGGCGAGAGCCTGCGACACGAGCGCACCAATACCTCCCAGGCGTTCGGGGTGCGCATCGCGGGCCGCTTCGATCAGCGACAGCGAGCCGCCTTTCGGACAGGCCCCCTCTGCGGCCACGACAATGCTGAACTTGGCGCCGTACTGATCGCGCGCGCGAAGTCGATCGGCCACGACTGAAAGGTCGAAGGGAATCTCCGGAATCAGTATCGCGTCCGCCCCACCGGCCACCCCTGAGTGAAGGGCGATCCAGCCCGCGTAGCGCCCCATGACTTCGACGACGAGGATGCGGCTGTGTGCCTCGGCGGTCGTATGAAGGCGATCGATGGCGTCGGTCGCGAAGGCGACCGCTGTGTCGAAGCCGAAGCAATTCACCGTGCCGACGATATCGTTGTCGATGGTCTTCGGGACGCCGACCAGGGGAATGCCTGACTTGGAAAATTCCTGGGCGATGGCCAACGTGCCGTCGCCTCCGATGACCACGAGCGCGTCTAGCCGCATCCGGTGGAACATCTCGACGACTCGATCCAGGTACACGCGTGGTCCATCCGACGTGGCAACGATGCCGGTCAACGGGTTGCCGGTGTTGACCGTGCCCAGAATCGTGCCGCCGAGGCGGAGAATGCCCGTCACATCGCGCGGGGTCAGCTCGCGCGAGCGATCGTCTTCGAGAAGTCCATCGAAGCTGTCACGCAGCCCGATGCAGCGGATGCCAGCGTTGCACGCCGTCTTGACAACCGCTCGGATGACCGCGTTGAGACCGGGCGCGTCGCCGCCGCCCGTGAGGACGCCAATCGTTTTCACTGCCGACATGGGCCGACTATAGCAAACGGCGGCGCGCCGCCGCGGAATGGCCGGTAAATGCGTGGTAAACTGATTGTTTGAGTGGGCGGCTAGCTCAGTTGGGAGAGCGCCGCGTTCGCAACGCGGAGGTCGGGAGTTCGAGCCTCCTGCCGTCCACCAGCGTTTTTTGCCCCCACATTTTCCGTTCTGCCCATCTTCTGCCCATCGAGGACCGCGCTGAACGTCTCGAGCGCGTCCAGTTTCCGTGCCGTCGTCGGGTGTGTGTAGCGTTCGAGCATCCGAATCGACTGATGGCCGGAGAGCGCCATCACGGTGAAGTCGTCGATCCCCATCGCAATCATGCGACTCAGGGCGGTATGCCGCAGGGTGTGCAGTGTGACATCGCCGGTCAGAATGCCCGCACGCTGGACGGCTCGGCGGAACACATGCCCGATCCCATTGAC
>DATLLJ010000008.1:0-7311 GCA_035537875.1 Vicinamibacterales bacterium
CAGCAGCATCCCCGCGACAATCCCTATCAATCCACCGGCGAGGCTGAGCACCACGGATTCGACGAGAAACTGCGTCAGCACGCTGGCGTCGCTCGCCCCGATGGCAAGGCGAAGACCGATCTCCCGCGTTCTCTCGGTCACAGAGACCAGCATGATGTTCATGATGCCGATGCCGCCGACGATGAGCGACACGCCCGCGATGCCGGCCAGCAGCGTGGTCATCGTGCCGGTCGCCTGGGTGCGGATGTCGGCGACCTCCTCGAGCGTGCGGATGATGAAATCGTCCTCCTGTCCGGGGGCCAGCTGGTGGCGGGTCCGCAGCAGGAAGGCGATCCCATCCGCGGCTGCGCTGGTGCCCTCGGCGGTGCGGGCCGACACGGTGATGTTGTTCACGTAGTCGATTCCGAGGAGCTTCTTCTGGACCGTGGTGTACGGCACGAGGATCTGATCGTCCATATCCTCACCCATGCCCTGTCCCTTCCCCCCCATCACGCCGATGACCTTGAACGGCTGATTCCGGATTCTGATGACCTGCCCGACGGGATCGCCGTCCGCACCGAACAGCTGCTCGTTCACCGTCGCGCCGAGCACGGCGACCTTTGCCGCCCCATCGATGTCCTGGGGGCTGAAGAAGGCGCCGATGCGGGTCGGCCAGGCTCGAATCAGCGGTAGATCGACGTCGGTGCCCTGAATCCGCGTGAACCAGTTCTGGTTTGCGGCCACGACCTGTGTCCGCATCTGAACTCCAGAGGCGACGTATTGCACGTCTGGAAGTTCGCGCATGGCGGCGGCGTCCGCTTCGCTGAGCGAGCTCGATGCCCCGGCTCCCGATCGCACGCCTCCCTGAGTGAAGTTGCCGGCGTTCACCGTGATCATGTTGGTGCCGGCGCCTTTGATCTGTTCTTCGATCGCGGCCTGGGCGCCGTTCCCCATGGCGACCAGCGTGATTACGGCCGCGACGCCGATGATCATCCCCAGCATGGTGAGCCCCGTCCGCAGCTTGTTGCGGCCCAGAGCCTTGAAGGCGACGCGGAAGGTAATGAGAGGGGACATCGATGCTCCGGGTTGCGGGGCAGCCTATCGACCGCCGCCCCGATTTCCACCACCGCCCCGATTGCCGCCACCACCGCCACCGCCACCGGGGAATCCTCCTCGGCCCAGCCCTGGAAAGGCGCTCGTGGGTGCGGCCGTGCGTGTCTCGGCAGCGGTCAGCACGTTGGTGACGACTTCGCTGCCTTCATCGAGCGCGCCTTCGAGCAACTCCGTGTTCTGGCCGTCGGTCACGCCTGTGCGCACGCGCAGCGGCGTCAGCTGCCCGTCGACGTACTGCCAGACTCGTCCGAAACTCTCGACGGGCGGCAGGGGAGCGAAGAGCGCGTCGAAGGTGGTTGCCGCCTGGCCTGTCCCGGGCCGTGGCGCCTCCGCGACCGACTCGGCGGCGCGGGCCGTCTGCCCCTCACCGCGTCCACGACCCTGGCCGCTTCCTTCTCCGCCGCGATTTCCAAGCGAGTCCGGATCCAGGCCGCGCGCCTGGATCTGTTCGCGCACCCGTTCGCGCTCTTCAGGGGACATGCTCTGCAGGCGTTCGGCCAGCCCTTCACCACCAAGTCGGCCGCGCCCCACGGCGTCTCCACGGCCTGCTCCCGATTCCTGACCAGCCGGAGAAGTCTGTGCGCCTCCGGGGGCTCGAGCTTCGGGTGTGGACCCACCCTGAAGGCGACCCTCCGATTCCGACGGCGGACGGGTTACAGGGTTGCGTCCGCGAGCATCCGAGCCCGCCCATGCACGCGGTTCTGCGAGATCGCGCACCTCTGCCGCGTTCGGAGGGGTCTGTCCCAGGGCCGCGAAGATCTCGTTGGTCGGACGGAACCGCAGAGTCGCATTGGGTAGACGCAGTACGTTGGAGCGCTTCCGGACCTCCACGTTCACGTTCGCCGTCATGCCCGGCTTGAGCTTCAGTTCGGGATTCGGCACGTCGATGACCGTCGCATATGTGACGACATTCTGCTGCACGATCGGCTGCAGCCTGACCTGTGAGACCGAACCGCCAAAATCCTCGGCCGGATACGCGTCCACGCGAAAACTGACGTGCTGGCCCGGACGGATCCGCCCGACATCGGATTCGTCGAGGTTGGCGACGACCTGCATTTTCGTCAGGTCGGCAGCGAGCACGAACAGCGTGGGCGCCTGCATGCTGGCCGCCACGGTCTGACCGACGTCGACGTTGCGCGAGATGACCAGCCCGTCGATCGGCGCCCTAATCACCGTGTGCTGGAGGTTCACCTCGTTCTGGTTCAGCGAGGCGCGCGCCTGCGTGACTTGCGCCTCTGACGAGCGGATCTGTGCCTCGATCGATCGCACGTTGATCTGGGCTGTGTCCAGCTCGCTCTGCGAGATCAGCTGACGTCCCGACAGCTCGTTGGCGCGCGCCAGCTTGGTCCGCGCGTCCTCGAGGCTCACTCGAAGCCGATCGAGATCGGCCTGAGCGCGAATCAGATTCGCGCGTGCCTGCTCAATCTGGGTTTCGAAGAGGGAAGGGTCGAGCCTCGCCAGAACCTGGCCCTTGCGGACCAGCGAATTGAAATCAGCGTAGAGGGACTGGATGGTGCCCGAGACCTGGGTTCCGACCTGTACGGTCGTCACGGCTTGAAGGGTCCCGGTCGCACCGACGGTGTCGACGACGTCGCCGCGCGTGACGGCGGCCACGTTGACCGTCGGTGCCGGAGGTTTACTGTTGTACGTGTAGTACGCGTACCCTGCGCCGCCGACAGCTCCCGCAACGAGAAGTATCAGCAGCCATTTCTTCACTTACGGTGCTCCATCTATGCATCGCCACTGACGCCGGCGGCCGCTTCGGTCTTTCCCCACTTGAACAGACCGGACAGACCTTCCTCGAAGATCGTGTAGACCGTCGGCACCAGGACCAGCGTGATGAGCAGCGAGGTCGTGAGACCGCCGATCACGACGCGTGCGAGCGGGACCTGCAACTCGCTGCCTTCGCCGATGCCGAGGGACATCGGCACGAGGCCGAGCGCGGTCGCGATCGAGGTCATCAGAATCGGTCGCAGACGGGTCCGGCCGGCGACCTCGACGGCCTCGCGAATCGGCAGGCCGTCGCGGTGACGCAGCACGTTCGTGTAGTCCACCAGCAAGATGCCGTTGCTGACGACAATGCCGGCGAGCATGATGATGCCGATGTACGCCTGCATGTTGAACGCCGTACCCGTCAGCTTGAGGGCGAGCACGACGCCAATCGCGGCCGTCGGCACCGAGAACATGATGATGAACGGGTCGCGGAACGATTCGTACTGGGACGCCATGACGGCGTACACCAGCACCAAAGCGAGAATGAGCACCATGCGAAGCTGGCTGAACGCCTCAGCCTGCTGCTCGACTTCGGCACCGAATCCCACGCTGAAGTCCCTCGACACCTGTCCCATGACCTGCGGGAGCCGATCCTGGACCGCCTGCACCGCTTCGCTGAGCGTCACCTCCGGTTCGGCGCTGACGAAGTTGATGCGCTGCTGATTCTTCCGCTGAATCTGCGTCGGTCCCACGGCATCGTCCACGCGCATCAGGTTTCTCGCGGGCATCACGACGCCCCCTGCCGTGCTGATGAGGACGTTGTCGACGTCGTTCACGTCCTGCCGCTCTTCTTCGCGCAGGCGGACGACGATGGGGTATTCCTTGCCCGCCTGACGGAACAGCGCGGCCTGGGTGCCGGCGATGTTCGTACGAATCGTGTTCGCCAGATTGGTGGCGCTGATACCGAGCAGCGCCGCCTTGGCACGATCTACCCGGACGGCGAGCTCCGGCCGCCCCTCGTCACGGCCCAAACGGGAGTCGGCGACTCCGGGCGTGGCGTCGAGGACATCCTTCACGGCCTGGGCGAGCTGCTTCGACTCGTTGAGATCTTCGCCGCGGATCTCGATCGAGAGCCGGCCACCGCCGTTGTTGCCGCCGCCCGACAGGAGCCGATTGAGGTCCTGGTTGCCGCCCGCCGGGTTGGCGCGGACGACGACGCCCGGGATACCCGAGAGCTGGCGACGGAGGTCCTGGGCGATCTGCTCGCTCGACCGCGTCCGCTCGTCTTTGGGCGTCAACATGACGTTGATGTTGCCGCGACTCACCGCGCCGCCGCCCCCGCCGCCGCCCTGGAAATTGCCGCCGCCGGCGCCGGCCTGGACGATGATCGTCGTTGCCTCGGGCACAAGCTTGGCGAGCGAATCCTCTATCCGCCGCAGCACCGGGTCGGTGATCTCGATCCGGGTTCCCTGGGGCAGCTCGACGTTCACGTTGACCTGGCCCTCGTCGGTCTGGGTCGTGAACTCGGTCGGGAGCGTGGGGAAGATCAGCGCTGCCGCCACAACGGACGCCGCCGCGATGCCGACCACGGCCGCGCGATGGTTGAGTGCCTTGTGAAGCAGCCGGCGATAGCCTTCGTCCATGTTTTCGAGGAGCCGCTCGCTCAAAACGGACACACGGCCCACAATCCCTTTTCGCTCTTCAGCCGGCGGCGGAAGCTTCAAGAGTCTGGAACACAACACCGGCACGAGGGTGACCGCCACGAACAGCGACATCGCCAGCGAGAACACCACGACGAAGGACAACTGCCGGAACATGACGCTGGAGACGCCCGTCAGGAACAGAAGCGGGACGAACACGGCGATATGCGTGAGGATCGAGGCCAGAATGGCGGACCACACTTCCTCGCTGCCGTCGATCGAGGCGGTCATTCGATCCTTGCCGTGGTGCTCCATGTGCCGATAGGAGTTTTCCAGCACGACGATGGCAGCGTCGACGATCATGCCGACGCCTAACGCAAGTCCTCCGAACGTCATCGTATTCAACGTCATGCCGGTGAAATAGAGCAGGGCGAAAGTCCCGACGACGGAGATCGGAATGGCCGTGCAGACGATCAGCGTCGAGCGCGGGCTCCTGAGGAAGAGGAAGATAATCAGGACGACGAGAATCGAGCCGATCATCACGTGCTCCTGGACGGCCGCGATGGCGCGCTCGATGAACTTGGCGTTGTCCTGGAGCATCGTCAGGCTGACGCCCGGCACCTCGCGGTTGATGCGCTCGACTTCCGCGCGGACGTCACGCGCGATTTCCACCGTGTTGGTGCCCGACTGCTTCGTCACCTGCAGACGGACCCCCGGGCGGCCGTTGATTCGCAGGACCGAACGCACGTCCTCGGTCGAGTCGCTGATGTCGGCGATATCCTTCATGTAAACCGGCACGCCGGCCTTCGTCAACACGACGAGGTTCTCGATCTGCTCCAGATTCTCGAATTGCCCCTGGCTGCGGATGAGGAACGAGCGATCGCCACGATAAATCTCGCCAATCGGGATGTTCTGGTTTTCCGTGCGCAGAACGTTGACCACGCGGTCCACGGACAAATCGAGGGCGGTGATCTTTTCGCGGGACAAATCCACGTGAACCTGTCGGCGGAGGCCGCCGTCGACGGTCACCGCGGCGACTCCGTAGACGCGCTCGAGACGCGGTGAGAGGGTCTGCTCGGCCAGCTCGCGGAGCTGCACACGGTCCAGCGACCCGTCCAGACTCTCCACGGCCAGACGCAGGATCGGCTGCTGGTTTGGATCGAACTTCTGAATGACCGGCGGATCCGCGTCCTCGGGCAGGCGGCCGCGCACCCGGTCGATGCGGGTCCGGATATCGTCCATCGCTTCGTTGAGGTCGTGACCCCACTCGAAGTTCAGCTGGATCTGGCTGTTGCCTTCCGACGAGGTCGAGTTCATCTGCCGCAGCCCGGAAACCGCGCTGAGCTGCTGTTCGAGGGGACGCGTGACGAGCTCCTCCATTTCGAGCGGACCGACCCCCGTGTAGTTCACCCGCACGTTGATCGTCGGCTGCGCGATGTCGGGCAGCAGGTCGACCGGCAGACGGGTTAGGGAGATCGCGCCCAAGAGAATGACGATGGCGCTGATCATCGACATCATCACCGGACGCTGAATGGCGAAGCGCGGAATGCTCATACGGGCTCCTCGGAGTGCCGCTCGTTAATCGACGTCAGAATCGTCATTCGCAACAGCGACGTGATATTCCAACTCACGGGCGAAATCAGCAATCAACTGCAATCTGCAATCAAGTCCGCAATCCACAATCTGCAATGCCTTTAGGTGCTCGGGACCCCGGGAGCCGGATTGCCTCGGCCGCGTCCCTGGCCGCCGCCGCGACGGCCTTCGCCGTTTTGGCCGCGTCCCTGGCCGCCGCGCGCGCCTTCGCCACCGGGTGCAGCGCTCTGTCCAGGCAGCAGGATGCGATCGCCCTCTCGAAGGGCCGCCGCACCAGTCGTGACAACGGTTTCGCCTTCAGTCAGGCCCGACGTCACCTCGGCCAGGGTCTGATTCACGATGCCGACGTCGACCTTCTTGAAGCTGGCAACCGGGCCCTGTTCGGTATCGGAGGTCATGAACACACCGCGGTTGCCGCCGAGGTCGACCAGCGCCGCCGTCGGCACCACCAGGGTGTTCTCCTTCTTGTCCACCGTGAACGCGACCTTCGCGTACATACCTGGCTTCAAGCGGAAGTTCGTGTTCGGAATCTCGACCTCGATCTGGCCGGTTCGCGTCGCGGGATCCAGCACGGGAGAGATGTGCTTGACGATGCCGTGGAACTGCTCGCCGGGGTAGGCATCAACTTCGACCATCGCTGGAAGACCCGAGGTGATGCGCCGGATATCTTTTTCCACGATGTTCGCGACGAGCCGGACGACGCCGATGTCAACGACCGAGATGAACGCCGAGTTGGGCGTGACCCACGCGCCAGGATCCAGGACGCGCTTGCCGACGAAGCCGCTCACCGGCGAGGAAATGGTGGTATTGGTCAAGTTGATCTTCAGCTCGTCGAGCCGCGCCTGCGACTGGGAGAACTGTGCCCTCGCGAGGTCGAGCTGCGCGACGGAGGCCTGGTAGCGGGCGTCGGTATCGTCGAAGGTCTGCTTGGGAATCAGCTGACGCTCGTACAGATTGCGCGATCGATCGAGGTTGCTCTGAGCAAGCCGCAGGTCGGCTTCGCGCTGACGGATCGTGGCCGCCGCCACCTCGAATGAGGCCTGGGCCTGCTTGATCTGCTCCAGGAGCTCGCGATCTTCGACTTTCGCAATGGTCTGTCCACGGCTGACGCGGTCGCCCATGCGGACGGAGACCGATTCGAGCCGACCGGCGACCTTGGGAACAGCCTCGACCGTCGCGGCGCCGACGAGGTTGCCGACGACAGTGATCTCCGTCGCCATGTCGGCGCGCTTGACTGGCGCGATCTCGACCGTCATGGGCAGTCGTGGACCCC
>DATLLJ010000009.1:0-95137 GCA_035537875.1 Vicinamibacterales bacterium
GCGACGGGCGCTTCGCCGCGTTCGCGGCATCCGGGCATCGAGCAGCGCAGACAGCAGCGGGTGTTTCGGTGAGCGGAAAGGGTTTGTCACCGTCACTCCCCGCCAGGTGAGGCCGTTCTGCAGATCTTCCGACAGCAGCAGGCGGCAACGCGCGTCCGCAGCCGCCGACAAGATCATCGCGTCCCAGATCCCGAGCTCGTGCGTATGCGCGAGATCCGTCGCGGCCAGCATCACATCCCCTGACGAGTCGATCAGCGGGAAGGCGTCGCCCCAGCTCAGGATCGCAGCGCCCGCTTCCTCGCGCTTGCGTCCCGCCTTGCGGATGAGAACGCTGAACAGCTCGCCCAGCACCTGCACGGGAATCAGCGTGGAGTCGGCTGGCAGGGTTTCGAGAATCCGCAGAGCTGCCGTCCTTCCCGACTCGCCGTTCACACCCTCGGCGTAGACGAGCACGTTGGTGTCGAGAGCGATGTTCACAGCGGGTCGTCGTACAGCTCGTCCCGGTTCCAGGGACCGATCACACGGACGGGCGCAGTCTTGAGCCGCTGCAGGAGCGTGGCCCTCGCTGTTCTGCTCACCTGGGTTTCCTCAGGGAAGGGAAGGATTCGGGCAACGGGTCGCCCGTGGGACGTGACCACATAGCTGTGCCCAGACCGAACCCCTCGCAACACTGCCGAAAATCTGCGATTCGCGTCGGCGGCCGAGATGGCTCTACCCACTATGCCCTCCACCGATAGTAGTGATATTCACTACTATCGATCAAAAACCCGCACAACGTCAAGTCAACGATCCCCCGGAGGACGATCGCCACGGCGATCGCTGGCTGGTTACGAGACGCGAGTCAGACGCTTTTCGGATAGCTCGAAACGGATCGGGAACTCGGAGGCGAGCCGGGCGCTATGCGTCACGACGATGAGAATGTTCTGTTGCCGCTGGTGCAGATCCAGGAGCAACCTGGCCACGGCGGACGCCGTCGCCTCATCGAGATTCCCGGTCGGCTCGTCGCACAACACGAGCCGCGGTTCGCGGATCAACGCGCGCGCGATCGCGACGCGCTGCTTCTCGCCGCCTGACAGTTCGCCCGGCCGATGGTCGACGCGATCGCCAAGGCCCACCTCCCCGATGAGGGTGCGCGCCAGACGCATCGGGTCGGCCGCCTGCCCTTTTCCATCGGTAGCCACCAGCGTCGGAACCAGTACGTTCTCGAGCACCGAACATTGCGGCAGCAGGCAATGGTCCTGAAAGACAAACCCGATCTCGGCGTTACGGAAATCCGCCAGCGCCGAGGGCGAGAGCGTAAACGGGTTGCGTCCCCCCAGCGTGACGGTTCCCGAAGACGGGGGCTCGAGCGCGCCGAGGATATACAGCAGCGAGCTCTTACCGCTGCCGGACGGACCTGTGATAGCTGCCGCTTCGCCAGGCGCCAGCGAAAACGTGATGTCGGACAGAACGGCCAGTGGGCCGCGAGGGGTTGGATAGTCTTTGCTGACGTTCGAGACCTGGAGCACGGCGTCAGGCCACGGACGAGCGCAGTCGCGACTCGCTCTTGACCAGCCCGCCGTAGACCTCGAGCAGACGGGTCGCCGACTGCTCGATGGTGTAGTGGGCGCGGACGCCCTCGAAGGCGCGCGACGACAGCGTGCGGAGCACGCTTCGATCGCTCCACAGCCGGTACAGCGCGTCGGCGAGCGCGTCGGGGCTGTCGGGATCGACGAGAAGGCCGCCGCCCGTCTTCTCGACGATCTCCACGAATCCGCCCCGCCGCGGCTGCACCACCGGCACGCCACTCGCCATCGCTTCGAGCAGGAACATTCCCTTCGGTTCGTCGTAGGTGGCCGGCACCGACAACACGTCCAGTCCCCGCAGGAAGTTCAGCTTTCCGGCGCGGTCCACGGCGCCGGCATAGCTGAACTCGTCGCTCAAGCCGGCCTGCTGGAGCACCTGGCGCACCTCTCCCAAATAGGGCTCGTGCGCACGCGCAAGATACCCCGCCGCCTCCAGCCGAACGCGGGCGACTCCGATGCGCCGCCGGAAGCGAACATAGGCGTCGGCCAGCACGCGCAGCCCTTTTTCCGGGGCCACGCGCGCAAAATACCCCACCCGGAACACATCGTCGCTTCCGCTCGGTCGCTCGTAGCCATCCATCCGGATTCCGAGCGGGACGACGTCGATCCGAGCAGGGGGAATCTCGAGCAGATCGGACATGAACGTCGCGCAATAGCGGCTGACCGCGATGAAGCGATCCACGCTCCGCGCCTGCTCGCGAATGAGCGCCACGGCCCGATCTCGATACGGCGCCGTCAAGCCATTCAGGAACAGCTCCTCGCCCTGCAGCGTGCAGCAGACCGGACGCTCGAGCGCGTCGCCGAGCGGCGCCGCCATGCCGACGAGGAGCGAATTCGGCAGGTTGACGACATCGGGCAGCGGCTCGTTTCGTACCCAGTCCACGAGCTTGTCGAATTCCTTGCGCAGCACGCCGTCGGTCCCCTGCAGCATGGATATCGTCATGTCGCCAAGCAGCCGCGCATCGGTCGACACCGCGCGGTTCGCGAACGCCTTGATGACGGCGGGCGCATCCCACAACCGATCCAGCAGCCACGGTGTCCGGCGGAACAGCGACGAATGCTGCTGCAGGTACACGCTGATGCCGCCGAACAGCACCCGATCGCGGCTGACGTTCGGCTCGTCGGTCCGTGTCGGTGTGTACACAGGCAGGAGAGTCACCTCGTGGCCGCGCGCGAGCAGCTCTCTCGCGAGAGCGTTGTCGCGGAAGCAGCTCCCGCAGTACATCCCGGCTGCTCCAGCGGTAATCGAGAGAATCCTCATAGCTCCGCTGTCTGGAACGCCCGCGCACGAAAGAGGAACTCGACGATGTTCCCCTCGTGGGGCTGGAGCCAGTTGAGCTGGGTGGTTGGTACAGGCCCGATGTTGAGGCGATCGATGTGCACGGCGTCGAGCAGTTGCCGACGGAAGCCCTCATTGCACGTAATGGCGCTGCACACCAGCGTCGGACCGATCGCCTCGAGCATTCGAGACTGAGGACACTCCACGACGGTGACGAACGGAAACATGTATTCCTTTTTCGCCACGCTCGCGTCCGGAGAGGCGCAGTGAACGACGGTCGGCAGCAGGTAATCCGCACGTCCCTCCTTGACGACTCGCGTACCGCCGCGGAGCCCCGCCGTCACGTCGGTGACGCCCGGGGCCTGAAGGTCGCCGTCAATCGACTGGGAGATGGCATCGGCGACGCCCGGAACGGTGAAGGCGGCGAGTGAGGCGTCGGGGCTGTCGGGCGCGAGGGGGCGAACGGCGGCCAGCCGATGCGCGATCGCGTCGGCGATTTCGCGGGTGTGCCGGCTCGCCCAGATGCCAGAACAGTTGATACAGCTCCGGCCGCTGTTGAGGAACACGCTCTCAACCATCATGTCGAGATACCGTTCCCAGCGATCAACCTGGTCGTCCCCGATCAGGATCTTCGAGAAGCCGGGGCCATGCGCCTGCACCCTGGGGTTGCCGCGATAGCGATCTACGGTCGGCGTACCGCCGAAGATCAAGCTGCGCGAACAGCTGTCGAGCACGGCCGCGCCGACGTCGCCTTCTCCCGGATAAACGGAAATCGCTTCGCGAGGGATGCCTGCGGCGAAAAAGGCCTCGGCCATCCGATACGGCGTCCACGGCTCCTGCGGGCCGGGCTTGAGCACCAGGCCGATTTGCAGCGGGATAATCGGCAGCCACAGCGTGTGAACTCCAGGGGAGTTCGAGGGCAGCACGAGGCCGAGCACCGGGCTCTGTGCCTGGTAGCTGATCGGCACCTGACGTTCCTCGCCGCGCCCGGTGGTGAGGACGTCGAAAGAAAGACCTCGCGTCAGCGACGTCAGGATGTTTCGCATCTCGGCGAGCACGAAGGCGTTCTTCTTCATGTTGGCCCGGCACATCCGCTCGGGCAGGCCCGTGCTGGCCGACTGGGCGTGAACGAACTCGTCCGCTGTCTGGGAGCCGTCGCCCATTGGAAGGGCGTCGTTCATGTACAGCTCGCCGGCGCGGCCGACCCGTGCGATCAGCTCCTCGATCGGGATGCGGCGGAGCGCTTCACGGGCCTGCTGGGCCTTCCGGATATCGCGCTGGATGAGCCCGCCGTTGGCACGGCTCACGCGGGCGATCGGCTCGCCGGTCGCGAAGTGGACGACCTCATCGACATCGATGCTCGTATAGGGCTGCCCCCATCGAAGAATCGGAATCTTGAGCATCCTAGCCCCTAGCCTCCAACCTCTAGCCTCCAGCCTCTGTCAATACACCCCCACCGTCGTTGTCGCTGCGACGCCCCGGTACGGGCGAACCCCGCTGATGCCGTCCCACGGGTAGCGCTCGTGCGGCGGCTCGCGCTCCCCTTCGTCGCGCTCGAGAAATCCCGGCACGAAGAACTCCCGGGTCAATGTTGTCAGCCTGACGCGCCCCGTCTGTCCAAACTCGACCACACGGTCCGGGTTGTCGAAGTCCACGACTTCGATCGCGGCCCGTGGCTGCGGTGCGTGGTACGTAATCTTGTAGCCGTTGTCCGGGCCGCTCGGCGCGCTGGCGGCAAGACCCATCAGGGTGTTGCCGTACGTGGGCGTCATGTAGGCGCCGTCGAGCAGCTCCTCGTGGGCAAACCGGTTCCACTGTGGCGTGAACTCGGTGCCGCCGGAGAAGATCCCGGTAATTCCCGCCTTTCTGATGGTCGTGCCCATGGACTCGAGGCGCAGCGCGAGCGCCTCGAGCAGCTTGGGCGTCGTGAACATGCACCGGATGTCGTGGTCCGCCTGGAGGATGGTGACGGCCTGATCGATGACGTGATCTTTGTAGGCCTGCAGATGCTCGCTCCAGCCCTTCTTGATCAGCTTGATGACCCAGCGGGGATCGAGATCGACGCAGAACGAAATGCCGCCCCGGTGCTGCGCCAGGTGTTCGACTCCCAGCCGCAGGCGGCGGGGACCGGATGGTCCCAGCATCAGCCAGTTCGAGCCTTTCGGGAAATGCTCGTCTGGCAGCGTCGTGCTGAACAGCTCGTAGTCGATACGGAAGTCGTCGCAGGCGATGCGGGTCTTCGGCGTGCCGGTCGTGCCGCCCGTTTCGAACACGAACACCGGTTTACCCGACAGGCCCTTGGGCACCCATCGCTGCACGGGGCCACCGCGCAGCCATTCGTCTTCGAACAGGCCCAGACGCTTGAGGTCCACGAACGCGTTGATCTCGCGGCGGGGATCCCACCCGAGCTTCTTGGCGTAATCGAGCCAGAACGGGCAGCCCGTCGCAGGATCGAAATGCCAGGCGACTATCTCGCGGACCTGCGCATCCAGCGCGTCGCGGGCCGACTGCACCTGGGCAGGCGCCGGGGTTGCGAACGACGATTGAGGAGACATGAAGATCGAAGTATAGCCGTGGGTGGCGGCGATTGTCTTCGTCCGGCCCCTGTGATAAAGGTCCTAAACGTCGCACGATACCGCGGATGACGACGGCCGCCGCCGCCCTGCTCGTGGCACTCCTGTATGTCCTGCACCAGGACTTCTGGTTCTGGCGCGAGGCGCGCCCGCTCGTTTTCGGCGTCCTGCCAATCGGCCTCTTCTATCACGTCGCCTACACCGTCGCGACGGCATTGCTCCTTTGGCTGCTGGTCACCAGGCTGTGGCCGTCACACCTCGAGGCGACACGGCGAGGCGAGCAGTGATCGCGGCCGCCGTCGCCTTCGCCTATCTGGCGGTCGTGTTCTACATCGGCGTCTTTGCCTTTCGGTCCACGGATCGGAGCGGAACAGTCGCCGAAGAGTACTTCCTGGCAGGACGGTCTCTCGGGCCGGCTGTCTTCCTGCTGTCGCTGTTCGGGACGAACATGACAGCGTTCTCGATCCTCGGCGCCTCGGGCCATGCCTTCGCGAACGGGATCGTCACCTACGGACTGATGGCGTCATCGTCCGCGCTGGTCATTCCGGTGACGCTGTTCGTCGTCGGCACGCGTCTCTGGGCGCTCGGGAAGCAGCACGGCTTCATGACGCCCGTTCAGATGTTCCGCGACCGTTGGGAATGCGGTCACGTCGGCACGGTGATTTTCGCGGTGCAGGCCGTCCTCCTCGTCCCCTACATCATCATCGCGGTGATGGGTGGCGGCACGACCCTGCAGACGGTGACCAACGGTGTCATCCCTTACTGGCTCGGCGGTGCGATCGTGTCGATCGTCGTGATGGGATACGTCTTTCTCGGCGGCATGCGAGGCACGGCCCTGGTGAATGCCTTCCAGACCGTGCTGTTTCTGGTGTTCGGCACGGTCGCCATGGCAGTGGTCGCCTACGGCATCGGCGGCTTTGGTACGGCGATGGAAAGCATGCTGTCGTCCCCGTCTACGGCGCCGCTGCTGACGAGAGAACGGATTTCACCGTCGTTCTTCTTCAGTTACATGTTCATCCCGCTGTCGACCATCGCGTTCCCGCACATCGGCATCTTCTGCCTGACGGCGCGACGACTCGGGCATTTCCGAAACACGATCGTCTTCTACCCGATCTGCATCCTGGCGATCTGGCTTCCCTCGGTCTTTCTCGGGGTCGTGGCCAACCAGGCGACGGCGGTCCCCGCCATCGGCGCCAAGATCGAGGCGCGCACGGCGCTGGCCGTCCAGGGGCCGACGCTGTCGATCGAGGAACGCGATCGGCTGCGGGCACAAGCCGCTGGAGACGACGTCATCCTTCGACTGGTCGAGGGGTACGCGCCGCTGTGGCTGGCCGCGCTGCTCGGCGCCGCGGTCATGGCAGCCGTCATGGCGAGCGACTCCCAGATCCTGGCGCTGTCGACCATGTTCACCGAGGACGTGTTCGCCTTCTACGGGGGCAGACGCCGCTTCGGCGAGGCAGTGCAGGTGCAAATGGGGCGCACCTTCGTGGTGATCTTCACCGCCGTCGCCTATGCCATCGCCTTGAAGACGCCGCAATCGATCTTCGACCTGGCGACGCAGTACGCCTTTGCGGGCTTCGCGTCGCTTTCACCGCTGTTCGCCGCGGCGCTCTTCTGGAAGAGCAGCACGAAATGGGGAGCGCTGGCCAGCACGGTCTGGGTCGCGATGGCCGTCCTCGCGGTGGCCGTCGTGCAGACTGTCGTCCCGCCGCCGGCGCCAGGAACGAGTCCGCCCGCGCTGACCATCGGCGCCATCGATTTCGTGACGCGCGGGCCAGCCGGTCTGACTGTGGTCGGGTTTCTGCCCGTGGTGCCGATGACCATCGTCTCGGCGGTGCTCATGGTCGTCGTCTCGAAGCTGACCGCGGTGTCGGTGCCGGGCAATCGGACGTTGAAGAAGTACTTTCCCGAGGCGGGCCTGCCCGTCCCGTCCGCGCGGCCTCGACGTCCGCTTGGTGCGGCAAAACCGGATTGAGAGGTCGTAAGACCCGAAGTATAGTCGCACCATCCCGCGCATGACGACGGCCGCCCTCGCCGCCCCGCTCGTGGCAATGCTTACGTGCTGGACCAGGACCTCTGGTTCCGTACTTTCATGCTGGCTACCCGTGTGAGGACCTCCTGATGACTACGGAATCGAAACTGGCCTCGCCTCCGTTGACACCGCTGCAATGGGTGATTTGCGGGGTTGCCGCCCTCGGGTTCGCGTTCGACTCCTATGAACTGCTGATGCTGCCGCTCATCGTACGGCCCGCGCTTGCGGAACTGCTTGGCGTCGCCCCGAACAGTCTGGCCGTCAACGAATGGGTCGGCACGCTGCTGTATGTACCCGCAGTGGCGGGCGGCGTGTTCGGGCTCCTCGGCGGCTACCTGACCGACCTGCTTGGCCGCCGCCGCGTGCTGGTGTGGAGCATTCTGTTGTACGCGTTCTCGGCGTTTGCGGCCGGGTACGCCACTTCGGTCGAGGCGCTGCTTTTCTGGCGATGCTGCACGTTCGTGGGCGTGTGTGTCGAGTTCGTCGCGGCCGTCGCGTGGCTGTCGGAGCTCTTCGCCGAGCCGAAGCAGCGGGAGCGCGTCGTCGGCTATACGCAGGCGTTCGCATCGTTCGGCGGCCTCATGGTGACCGGCGCCTACTATCTGATCGTCACCTACGGCGAATCGCTCCCCGAAGTACGCGGCGCACACGAGTCGTGGCGCTATACGTTGATGTCTGGCGTGATTCCGGCCATCCCGCTGATCGTGATCCGTCCGTTTCTCCCGGAATCCCCAGTCTGGGCGGAGAAGAAGCGCACGGGCATGCTCAAGCGTCCGAGCTTTGCCGCGCTCTTCCAGCCGGAGTTCCGCCGGACGACTATTGTGACCACGGTCATGATGGCGTGCGCCTACGCGGCCGCGTTCGGCGCGATTCAGCAGATGCCGCGCATCGCCCCAGGGCTGCCGGACCTGCAGGGGCTCGAGCGTACGGCGCAGGAGCAGGCGATCAGCGGCGTCCAATCGCTGCAGGAGTTCGGCGGTCTGTCGGGGCGGCTGCTCCTCGCCGGCCTCGCGGGCGTCATCATCAGCCGGCGCCGTCTCCTCTATCTGTTCCAGGTGCCGGGACTGATCCTGCTGCCGATCGTCTTCGTCCTCATTCCCACGACCGGCCTCACGCTGGTTCAAAAATTTGGCATCTTCTTCACGGGGCTGGCGACGATCGCTCAGTTCAGCTTCTGGGGGAACTATCTGCCACGCGTGTACCCGACCCATCTGCGCGGCACGGGCGAAAGCTTTGCCGCCAACGTCGGCGGCCGGATGATCGGCACCTGTGCTGCGCTGGTGACGACCGGGCTCGTGCCCTCGATGCCGGGCGCCTCGGTGCCGATCCAGTTGGCCTACGCGTCGGCCATCGTCGGCACGGCCGCGTTTCTCGGTGGTTTCATCGCGAGTTTCTGGCTTCCCGAGCCTAAGCAGTCCGATTTGCCCGACTAGACGCAGATGGTGCACGGGGCCACGCACGACACACTGCTCTTCCGCTCTCGAGACACCCGGCCGTCATGACGCTTGCGCCGGGTGTCAGGGTTGGCTCGTACGAAGTCGTCGCCGCTCTCGGTCGGGGCGGGATGGGAGAAGTCTACCGGGCGCGTGATTCGAAGCTGGGGCGCGAGGTTGCGCTGAAAGTCCTCCCGGATTCGTTTGTCACTGACCCTGAGCGGCTTGCGCGGTTCAAGCGCGAGGCGCAGGTTCTCGCGTCGCTCAATCATCCACATATCGCCGCCATCTACGGATTCGAGGACAGTGGTGACCTGACGAAAGCACTCGTGCTGGAGCTCGTCGAAGGCCCTACGCTGGCTGACCGCATTTCGCTGGGGCGGGTGCCGATGGACGAGGCCTGGCCCGTGGCGCGGCAAATCGCGCAGGCGCTCGAGGCCGCGCACGAGCAGGGGATCATCCACCGCGACCTCAAACCGGCGAACATCAAGGTCAGAGACGACGGCACGGTGAAGGTGCTGGATTTCGGGCTGGCCAAGGCGGTGGCGCCGCCGGGCACCGATGCCAGCCTGTCGCACTCGCCGACAATCACCAGTCCTGCGATGACGCAGGCAGGCGTTCTGCTCGGCACGGCCGCCTACATGAGCCCCGAGGCCGCGAAGGGGCGTATGGCCGACAAGCGCTCCGATGTCTGGGCGTTCGGCTGCGTCCTCTACGAGATGCTCTCCGGCCGGCAGGCCTTCGACGGCGACGACATGACCGAGGTTCTGGGCGCCATCGTGCGCCTCGAGCCGGACTGGGGCGCGTTGCCGACGACCGTTCCTGCCGGCGTCGTGACCGTCCTGAAACGCTGCCTTCAAAAGGATCCGAACCTGCGACTGCGCGACATCGCGGACGTGCGATTCCAGCTCGAAGACGCGCTCGCATCTCCGGCGTCATCACCTCAACCAACCGCGAGTGCTCTCGCTCGCGTGGGATCCGCGGGCTGGATTGTCGCGGCAGCGGCAACGGTCGCCGCCGCCATCATCGTCGCCTCGTCGATGGGTCGAGCTCCGACTGACCCACCTGAGACTCGCCTGCAGATCGTGACTCCTCCGACCAGCGATCCGCTATCGTTCGCGATCGCTCCTGACGGCCGCAGCGTGGTCTTCGATGCCCAACAGAACGGAAGGTCCCAACTCTGGCTTCGGTCCCTCGAGTCGGAAGAGGCACGGCCCTTAACCGGGACTGAGGGTGGGCGTAGTCCGTTCTGGTCTCCGGACAGCGCGTCTATCGGATTTTTTGCAGGTGGAATGTTGAAACGAGTCGACCTCACAGGTGGGTTTGTGCGCAATCTCGCCAGCGCACCCAATTTCCGCCGCGGGGGGTGGACCCGTGATGGCACGATCGTGTTCGGAGCGTCGGTCGGACCACTGTCCAGCGTGTCGGCCGAGGGCGGCGCCGTGAAGGAGGCCACGCGTTTGCTTCCGGGGCAAATCAATCATCGGATCCCTCAGTTTCTGCCGGATGGCCAGCGCTTCTTGCTCCTGACGCTGGGGACACCGGACGTTCGGGGTGTGTATCTCGGCTCGTTGACGGACACCAGTATCCGGCGGGTATTCGACCGTGAATCCGCGTACGCGTTCATGTCCCCAGCGCACGTGCTGATCGTTCGCGAAGGGGCGTTATGGGCTCGGACCTTCGACGCCGCGGATGCTTCTCTGGGAAACGACCTCTTGCCCGTTGCGCCGAGAGTGTTGGTGTCTCCGTCCACCACGGGCTTTGCTGCGCTCTCGGTCTCGTCGGTTGGGGCCATCGCGTACCGCGCGTCCGCTGGAGAGACACAACTCGTCTGGCTCGATCGCGCCGGTAACGCTGTCGATAATGTGGGCCAGCGTGACGATGCCCAGCTCGAGCTCGCTGCGCTGTCCTCCGATGGACGCACGGTGGCGATGGTCCGCACGGTCGATGGCAATACGGACGTGTGGCTCCTTGAAAGCCAGCGGGGCGCGCCTCGTCGTTTGACGTTCGATCCGCGGAGCGACGCTACTCCGATCTTCTCGCCGGACGGCAGTCGCATCGCGTACGTATCGGACAGAAAGCTCGACGTGTGGGACATCTTCGAGCGACGCGCAGATGGCACTGGAGGTGAAACGCTGTTGCTCGAATCGGACGAGAACAAGCAGGCACTCGGGTGGTCCCCGGATGGGCGTTACATCCTCTACTCGACCCAGAACCCGCAGACGGATTCCGACCTCTGGGCCCTGCCGCTCGGCGGCGGGCTGAAACCGTTTCCGATTGCTGCGACGCCGTACGTCGAACTCGAGGCCAGGTTCTCGCCGGACGGACGCTGGGTTGCCTTTGATTCGACCGAGACCGGACAGACTGAGATCTACCTGCAGCCCTTCCCCGGCCCGGGACCGAAAGCGCAGATTTCCGTTGGAGGAGGCAGAAGGCCACGCTGGCGTCTCGATGGGCGCGAGCTGTTCTACGTCGGTGCCGAGAATCGCCTGATGGCCGTGTCGATCGGGCAGGGCAGGTCCGGGCTCGAAGCGGGGCCACCGCGCGCTTTGTTCAGGATGCCGTCAGACGCACCGTACGAACCCTCACCCGACGGTCAACGGTTTCTCGTCACGACGGTCGTGTCAGAAGCCAGTCCGATCACCATCATCCTCAACTGGAGGCCGCCAGCCCGATAGGTGTCTCACAACGCACGTTCGTAGAGGGCCAACGCGGCCGCCGCGTCGAACGCTCTCGGGTTGAATGTCCCGGTCCGCTGTTTTGCTGCGTCGGCCGCCAGCACCGTCAGGTCGTCGCGCGAGACACCCAGCTCGCGCAACGTCGCTGGCAGGCCGCTGGCGTGGCGAAGTTCTTCGAGCCGCGCCGCGAGGCGCGCGCCGGGGGCATCTCCGCCCTCGAGGCCCGAGATGCGCTCGAGCTCCGCGTACTGCTGCCCCACCTGCCCCGCATTCCAGCGAACGACGTGCGGCAGCATCACCGCAATCGCCACACCGTGCGTCGTCCCGTAATGCGCGGTCAGCGGGTTGGCGCAGGCGTGCGTGGCGCCGAGCATCGACTGCTCGATGGCGATTCCGGCCTCATGTGCACCGAGTAGCATCGCCCCGCGTGCCATCAGATCATCCGGATGGTCAAGAACACGCTGGTAGTTGGGCTCGAGCAGGCGCCATGCGTCCCAGGCAAACAGATCGGAAACGGGATTGCGCGCCGACGTCACGTACGATTCCACGGCGTGCGAGAGCGCATCGTATCCGGCGACCGCGGTCACCATTCGCGGCTGTGAGACCGTGATCTCGGGATCGAGCAGGGCGATCCTGAACGCCGCCTTGTGATCGGCGCAGGCCATCTTCACGTGCGTCTCGGCATCGGAGATGATGGCCGTCGACTGCGCATCGCTGCCGGTTCCCGCCGTGGTCGGCACGCCAATCATCGGCCGCATCGGCCGGGACGCCTTGCCCACGCCCCAGTAGTCGCGCATCGTGCCACCGTTGGTCAGCACGAAGTTGATGCCCTTCGCGCAATCGAGCGAGCTTCCGCCGCCGAGCGCGACCAGCGAATCCACGCCGCTGGCAGCTGCGTGCGCCCGGCCAGCCTCGACCATCGCCGTGTCTGGGTTGGCGTCGAAGTCGTGGAAGAAGAACACCTCGATGCCAGCCTGGCGGAGCGTGGCAGCGGCCCGATCGACCAACCCGGACGCCACGATGCCGCGATCGGAAACGACCAGCGTCCGAGCGAACCCGAGATGGCGCGCGAGCTCACCGAGCCGGGTGAAGACGCCTTCGCCGAACACGACCCGCGTCCGCAGCTCAAAGTCGAAGGAGCGCATTGCGGACCAATACTATACTGGCGACTGAGGAGGAAGCCCCGTGGTCGAGACGCACATTCTCAGGGCAGGCCTTGCGGCGCTCGTCGCCTTCCTGCCGCTGTCGACGATATCGGTAGCTCAGATCCCAGACGCTCACCGGTACTGGCCGCAGTGGCGTGGACCCCACGCAAACGGCATCTCGCGCACGGCCACTCCGCCGCTCGAATGGAGCGAGTCGAAGAACATACGCTGGAAAGTGCCCGTTCCCGGCCGAGGCTCGTCCACGCCTGTCGTCTGGGGCGACCGGATTTTCATCACCACGGCGGTTCCCGCCGGCATCACCGGCGATGCGCAGCATGCTCCGCGCGGCGGACTCAAGGAGCGAGGCATGCATCGATTCGTAGTCATGGCCGTCGATCGCAAGACCGGCCGTACGATGTGGGAGCGGGTCGCCACCGAGCAGGAACCGCACGAAGCGGGTCACTTCGAGAACAGCACCTGGGCCTCGAGCTCCGCCATCACCGACGGTCAGAGTCTCTTCGCCTACTTCGAGTCTTTCGGCCTGTACGCGTACGACCTGAACGGCAAGCTGCTGTGGCAGAAGGACCTCGGCGACAAGCGCATGCGGAATCAGTTTGGTGAAGGGTCGACGCCTGCCTTGTACGGGAACACGCTGGTGGTCGTCTGGGATCACTTGAACGGGCAGTCGTTCATCGCGGCGTTCGACACGCGCGACGGCCGGGAGCTGTGGCGCGTTCCCAGAGAAGAAATCGACACCTGGGCCACGCCGCTCGTACTGGAAGTCAACGGACGTCCACAGGCGATCGTTCCCGCCATGCGCCGCATACGAGGGTACGACCTCGAGAACGGCACGGTGGTTTGGGAGGGCGACGGTTTGACGATGAATTCGATCCCCTCGCCTGTGTACGACGAGGAGATGGTCTACCTGATGAGCGGATTCCAGGGTAACGATCTGCGCGCCGTGCGCATCGCACAGGCACGCGGCAACATCGATGGCACGAGCGCCGTCGCCTGGTCGTTCGATCGTGACACCCCGTACGTCCCATCTCCCATTCTGAGCGACGGCGTCCTGTATTTTCTCAAGACCAACTCCGGAATCCTTTCGGCCTTCGACGCCAAGACAGGCAAGCCCCATTACCAGAACCAGCGTCTCGACGGTCTGCCGAACGTCTTCTCGTCTCCGGTCGCCGCCGGCGAGCGGGTGTACTTTACCGGCCGCGAGGGTACGACGCTCGTGATCCGTTCCGGGCCGAAGTATGAGGTGCTGGCGACCAACACCCTGGACGATGGCTTCGACGCATCGCCGGTCCTCGTGGACAACGAGATCTATTTGCGAGGGTACAAGCACCTCTACAGCATCGCCGAGCCGTGAGAGGGCGATGATTTGAGGTAGCATCTGCTGGCGGCGCGTTTCCGCCGGCAATGGTGCCGGCTCCGCCAGCGATGCCGCTCCGAAGGAGTCCAGACATGCGCATGCTCGTTCACGTCAGAATTCCCCATGAAGGGTTCAATGCAGCCGTCCGAAGCGGCACGATCGGCAAGACGATGGAGCGCATCCTCGCCGACACCAAGCCCGAAGCCGTCTATTTCACCGAGTACGGCGGCAAGCGGGGAGCCATTCTGATTGTCGACGTGTCGGACGCCTCGAAGGTGCCCGCCATAGCCGAGCCCTGGTTCCTGCAGTTCAACGCCGACGTGAGCTTTCACGCCGTCATGACCCCGGACGATCTCGGGCGTGCCGGCCTCGACTCGCTGGGCAAGAAATGGGGCTAGGTAGGCGCTGATGATCGTCCGTCTCATCCTGACGCTGCTCTTCGCCATATTCGCGAGCGCGGTGACAG
This sequence comes from Vicinamibacterales bacterium, assembly GCA_035537875.1. Taxonomy (GTDB): domain Bacteria; phylum Acidobacteriota; class Vicinamibacteria; order Vicinamibacterales; family CAVVIG01; genus DATLLJ01. The sequence goes on from DATLLJ010000009.1 coordinate 14,547, forward strand.
CCGAAGACTGGCCGCAGTTCCGCGGGCCCACCGGTCAAGGCCACTCGACCGAACAGAACATCCCCTTCGAATGGAGCGAGACGCGGAACGTCGTGTGGAAGGTGCCCGTTCCGGGCTCGGGATGGTCGTCGCCGGCCGTCGCAAACGGCCGCGTGTGGATGACGGCCGCCGCGCAGGTGGGCCGGTCCTCCCAGATTTCGCTGCGCGCCCTCGCGTTCGACGCCGAATCGGGTAAGGAGCTCGTCAACGCCGAGGTGTTCCGGCGCGAATCCGCAGTCATCAACGTCAAGAACAGCCGCACGTCTCCAACGCCCATCGTCGACGGCGATCGCGTGTACGTCCACTTCGGAGCCGACGGTACGGCGGCGCTCACCGCATCGGGCGAGATCCTCTGGAAGACGCAGTTCCGCTACGAATCGGAGCACGGCAACGGCGGATCGCCGGTCCTGTTCGGCGACCTGTTGATATTGAGCGCCGACGGCTTCGACCAGGCGTTCGTCGTCGCGCTCGACGCGCGCACCGGGAAGGTCCGATGGAAGACGTCGCGCCGCCAGCCATGGAGCCAGGCGTATTCCACGCCGCTCGTCATGCGTGTCGCCGATCAGGATCAGGTCGTCAGCCCCGGCGCCTTTCGCGTGACGGCTTACGACCCGCAATCGGGCAGGGAAATCTGGCGCGTCAACTACGCGGACGGCTTCTCCAACGTCCCCCGCCCGGTGTACGGTCAGGGGCTCGTCTTCATTGCCACCGGCTTCAACGAACCGACGCTGATCGCCGTGCGTCCCGACGGCAAAGGCGACGTCACCAGGACGCACGTCGCCTGGACGCTGGAGCGCAGCGCGCCGCTGACCCCTTCGCCCCTCCTCGTCGACGATGTCCTCTATGTCGTGAGCGACATCGGGATCGCCACGGCGCTCGACGCGACAACCGGCAAGCCGCACTGGCAGCAGCGACTGGGCGGCAATTACTCGGCATCGCCGGTCTTCGCCGACGGTCGGATCTATTTCCAGAGCGAAGAGGGCCTGACGACGGTCATCGCGCCGGGGACCGTGTTCAGGCTGCTCGCACGAAACGAGCTCGACGGCTCCACGCTCGCGTCACTGGCGGTATCGGACGGTTCGATCTACATCCGCTCGGACACGCATCTGTATCGGATCGGGGCCGTGCCCCGCACGACCGGGACTCGGCGAGTTGTGCCGGCTCAGGCTGGCCGGCTTGTCCAGGCGGCCCTGCGTGCCCAGGCGGCGACTCCCGCGCAGGCAATCCTCGATCGAGCGATGATCGATTTCGCGAACGGCCGCATCGAGGAATCCATCCGTGGATTCGACGAGGTCGCGAAACTCGCGCCCCGTTCCGCGCCGCAGCTCTGGCAGCGGGGTATCGCCCTCTATTACGCGCGCCGTTATCGCGACTGTCGTCAGCAGTTCGAGGAGCACCGGCTCGTCAACCCCAACGACGTCGAGAACGCCGCCTGGCACTTCATCTGCGTCGCGCGCGGCGAATCGGTCCGGGCGGCTCGAGAGGATCTCCTGCCGGTGGGGGCCGACGCGCGCGTGCCGATGCGGCAGATCTACGACATGCTGCGCGACAGCCTCGCTCCCGACCGGGTGATTGCCGCAGCAAAAACCGACCCGGAAGCGCAGTTCTTCGCGCACCTGTACGTCGGACTGTATTACGAGGCGACCGGCAACAAGGCGCGCGCCCTCGAGCACATCACCGAAGCGGCCGCGGAACGCTACGCTTCGGTGGGCGGCTACATGCACGCCGTGGCGCGCGTGCACCTCGGGATTCTGAAGAGCACTAAGTAGTCCCTCGTTCCTGGTCCTTGGTCCTCGGTCCGTCCCTGGTCCTTCGTCCCTGGACTCGCGTCACGGGCGCAGGTCGAACGCCGCCATCTCCCGCAGGTTGCGCACGATCAATCGTCCGCCGGCGATGATCGGATGGTTCCACGTTTTGCCCTCAATCGCCGGAAACCTGACCACTTCCTCGTGGCGTTCTGGCGTCGCCCTGACGACCGCGATGTCGCCGTCCTCGGTCAACACGATCACGTGGCCGCCAGCGAGGACGATCTGGCCGTACCCGTACCGGCCCGCCTTCCATTTCAGCTCGCCGGTCGCCGCTTCCACGCACGCGAGAATCGCCTCGTCCAACCCGTAGATATACCCCTCATGGAGCACCGAGCTGGTGAACTTGTTCTTCATCCGCGTGTTCTGCCAGACGGTCTGAGTTGAAAACCCGTCACCCGCACGCGTCACCTCGAACACGGCGGCCCCGTGGCCGTAGCCGGCGGACAGAAAGACGCGATCGCCGCCGAGCACGATCGGCTGCGACACGTTGATCCCCACCTGGGTCACCCATGGATACTCCCAAAGAAGCCGGCCTTCCTCGACCGTCAGGCCAACCGCACGCGTCGCGCTGACGATGATGATCTGTCGGACGCCGCCGAGAGTGGCGAGCATGGGCGACGTGTACGCCTGCTGATCGTCGAGGGTTCCCCAAACAGCGTCGCCGCTGTCCTTGTTGTACGCGACCACCGACCGCCCGCGCCGCCCTCCCGGCAACACGATCACTTTGTCGTCTACGACCAGCGGAGAACCAGACATGCCCCATTCGAGATTCGTGGCGCCGTTGTCCTCGAGGATGTTGCGTCGCCAGACGAGCGTACCAGTCCGCGCGTCCAGGCATCGAAGCTCTCCCAGCGCCCCGAGCGCGTAAACGCGGCCCTCGTGGTAGGTCGGCGTCGCCCTCGGACCATCGCCTCCCTGCCACTCGATGAACTCCGCGTCCCAGCCGTGAATCCACAACTCGCGCCCCGTGACGATGTCGTACGCCGAGACCACTTCCTGGTCACGGCGCTGCTCGATCGTGAACGCACGGCCATCCGCCGCCACGAACGACGCATAGCCGAGTCCAATCGGCTGCTTCCACACCGGGGCCAATCCCTCGCGTGGCCAGTCGGCACGAATGCCTGGTCCCTCATAGCGGCCATCACGGTTCGGGCCGCGGAAGTCGGTCCAGTCACTCGAGCGATCGTGTGACACGACTGGAGCGGCGACAGCCGCTGCTCGGGGGAGCTCCGAACGTTCAGCTGGGACGTTTCCCGCATCCGGCTCGGCTGGGAGGGTCGGCGCATTCGACGAAGCATTCGTGTCGCTCGATTCCGGCGCCAGCTGCCGCTGCCTGGCGCGATCCTCCTCGAGCGCATCGTAATTGGCCGAGCTCGAAAAAAATCGCACCCACATGCCGGATCCGTCACGGGCGAGAGACAATCCGCCAAATCGGTACAGCCCCGCAGCCGCCAATGCGATCGCCAAGACGACGACCGCCGATTTCTTCCGCATGAAGGCAGTATACGCGTGGTATCGTCGGCTCATGCGCCATCGGCTGCTTGCATTCCTCACTGCCTCGGCGTTGACAGCGTCCATCTTCGGCGTCGGTCGTGCTGTGCAAGGAGCTGCACCCGATTGGCCGCAGCTCCTGGGCCCCGAGCGAAACGGCGTGTACACCGGTCCTCCGCTGGCCGAGACGTGGCCGAAAGACGGGCCACCCAAGGTCTGGCAAATCTCGGTCGGCGAAGGCTTCGCCGGCCCCGTCGTCGTCGGCGAGCGGGTCATCCTCTTTCATCGTCGCAGCTACGAAGAGATCGTCGAGGCGTTCGATTCGCGAACCGGCAAGAGCGTGTGGCGATTCGCGTACAAGACGAATTACCGCGACGACTTCGGCTTCGATGAAGGGCCCCGTTCTGTTCCGGTCGTCGCGAACGGACGCGTCTACACGTTCGGGGCCGAAGGCATGCTCCACGCCATCGACCTGATGACAGGCAAGAGCATCTGGAACGTCGACACGATGCGCCGCTTCGGCGTCCCGAAAGGATTTTTCGGCGCCGCAGGCTCGCCGCTCGTGGAAGACGGCCGCGTGATCGCCAATATCGGCGGCAAGGGCGCGGGTATCGTGGCCTTCAACGCCGACACCGGCGAGGTGTTGTGGACCGCCACCGATCATCAGGCGAGCTACTCTTCGCCAGTCGGCGCCACGTTCGGCGGGCGGCGCCAGGTGATCTTCTTCACGAGGAACGGGCTGATCAGCCTCGACCCGTCGACGGGGGCCGTCATATTCCAGCGCCCGTGGCGCTCGCGGTCGGCTTCTTCTGTCAACGCGGCGACACCACTCGTGATCGGCGACCTGCTCTTCGCGTCGGCAACGTACGAGACGGGAGCCACGGTGATGCGCGTGAACGGGAACCAGCTCACCGAACTGTGGTCCTCAGACGACGTGATGTCGAATCATTACGCGACGAGCGTGTACCACGACGGCTACCTCTACGGGTATCACGGGCGCCAGGAATTCAACCCGAGCTTCCGCGCCGTCGATGTGAAGACGGGGGCGGTGAAGTGGAGCGTCGATCGCTATCGCGCCGGGTCGGTCACCCTCGTCGGCGATCGGCTGCTCATCGCGAGAGAGACCGGCGAGCTCGTCCTCGCGCCCGCGTCGCCCGAGGCGTTCAAGCCTCTTGCACAGGCGCGCGTTCTGCGAGGGACCGTTCGTGCCCTCCCGGCCGTGTCGGATGGGTTCGTCTATCTCCGCAACGAGAACACGCTCGTCTGCCTGGATCTCCGCAGGCCGCAGTAGCGACTCGGCCGAGACCTTCAGTTGTCGACCGGTGGCGCGCCGGCGGCGGGCGGATCCTTCGGCGCCTCGGGCTCTGGCGCCGCTGGTATCTCCGCTTTCCCGTCAAGGACAAAGGTCAACATGCGAGGCGGACTGCTGGTGGTCGTCTGGTTTCCGGGCCCAGCGTTGCCGCTCGTCTGCCCAATGCCGCCCATCAACGTGACGTACTGACGCCCATCCACCAGGTAGGTGATCGGGGGGCCCATGCCCGCTCCCAGATTGGTCTGGATCTCGAGGCGCAGCTCGCCCGTATCCGCGGTATACGCAAGCAAGCGTCCGTCGTTGACGACCTGAAACACCAGGTTGCCTGCCGTCGTGACCGTACCACCGCCGATCCCGCCGCCGCCCGGCCGTCGCCAGCGCATTTGCTGACCGAGTGGATCCCATGCGACCAGAGCTCCCGTACGGGTTCCCTCGATGGGCTCCGGTCCGATAGCCGGCAATCCGGGGTCGCTTGCCGCAGGCGCTGGCCGCACCGTGCCGGTGGTCTGCCCTGGCGCAGGCGTGAATTCCTCGACCGCAGCGAACGTGAAACTGCTCCGCGTCGTCGTCGGAATATAGACGAGGCCCGTCGCCGGGTTGTAGGACATCGGGGACCAGTTATGGGCGCCGCCCGGATTGGGCGATAGCGTGACCGGCGTGGTGCCGTAGTAGGACTGGGGATGAACGACCGGCCGGCCCGTCTCACCATCGATACCGCTGGCCCAGGTGACGCGGGCAAACGGTTCCGCGGAGATGAACGCGCCCGTGAGCCGGTCGATCACGTAGTAGAACCCGTTCTTGCTGGCCTGCATCACGACCTTGCGTTCGACGCCGTCCATCATCAGGTTGACGAGCATCAACTGCTGCACGCTGTCGTAGTCCCAGTTGTCGTTCGGCACCACCTGGTAATGCCACCGATACTCGCCCGTATCCGCGTCCACCGCGACGATCGCGCACGTAAAGAGATTGTCGAGGCCGGTGGCGCCACGCCATATCTGGGTCCACGGCTCCGCATTGCCGGTCCCGACGTAAACGAGGTTCGCCTCAGGGTCGTACGCCGCACCATCCCAGACTGCCCCGCCGCCTCCGTATTGCCACCAGTTGCCGCCCCACGTGTCGGCGGCCTGGCGCATCGCCTCATTCTCGAAACCAAGCGCCGGATTCCCGGGCACCGTGTAGAAGCGCCAGACGCGGCGACCGGTGCGCGCGTCGTACGCGTCGAAATAGCCGCGCATCGGCCGGTCGCCGCCGCTCACACCGATCACGACTTTGTCGCCCGCGAGCCGCGGGGCCATCGTGATGGTGGCCCACTCCTGGGGAAACCCGACGCGCGCCTCCCAGACGACCTTTCCCGTTTTCGCGTTGATGCCCTCGAGCCGACCATCGATGATGGGCGCGATCACCAGATCCTCATAGAGGGCAAGACCACGGTTCACGACTCCGCAGCAGATCTTGGGACGGACGGCCGTCTGATTGACTTCCGGATCCCAGCGCCACAGCTCCTTTCCAGTGCGCGCATCCACAGCGAAGACAATGCTCCAGTTCGTGATGCTGTAGATCACGCCGTTCCGCACGAGCGGCGTCGCTTCCTGGCCGCCTCCGCCCATGCCCACGTCGAGATGCCAGGCGAGGCCGAGACGACTCACGTTGCCCGCATTAATCTGGTCGAGGGGGCTGAAGCGGGTTTCCCCGGTAGTCAGCCCGTAACGGACCCAGTCCTTTCCGTCCGTCTCCTGGGTTGTGACAGTTGAAGGAGCAAGAGTCCACGCGGTCACGAACGTCAATGCGACCCATCGGCTGAGCGGCTTCATAGCTGGCCTCTCCTGGTGTTGACGCGCGTCGAATGGCGCGAGCGTAACAGAAAAGCGGCCCGGAACGGCGCGGAGTTTCTATAATGTCCAGGAACTCCAAGAGGAAGCTGTGGAAGCACATCGGAACCGCTGCCGTCTCGTCGCCCTGTTCAGCGTGCTGGCCGCCGCGTGCGCCTCTTCCGAGATCGCCCAGAAGGCCGACCTCGTGCTGTCCGGCGCCCGCATCGTTACGGCAACGGGAGCGGTCACGGAGGACGCATCGGTCGTCGTTTCCGAGGGGCGTTTTTCGGCGGTGTCTCCAAGTCGCGTCACGACAGCGGCCGGCACTGTCATCGATTTGTCTGGCGCGGGCTATACGGTTCTGCCCGGCCTGATCGATACACACGTCCATCTGATTCCGTCAGGCGGCATCGACAGCGACGAGGCGCTGGCCCGGTACATCTCGGACAGACTTCCCGAACGGCTGGAATCGTTCCTGGCTTCCGGCACGACGACGATCTACGACGACGGCGATTTCTGGCCGGCCATCTCGGAGGTCAAACAGCGAATCGCGGCTGGAACGCTTCGCGGACCGCGGCTCTTCGCCGTCGGACTGATTCTGACCGCGCCAGGCGGTCACCCGGCCAGCACGATCTGCCGCACGAATCCCTATTGCCAGCAGCACCGCATCGTTCAACTCGACTCGCCGCTGCGCGCCCGGGAGACCGTGGATCTGCTGGCCGAAAACGGCGTGGACGGAATCAAAGTGGTCCACGAGGCCGTGGACATCACGATGGCGCGCGATGTCCTCGACGCGGTAATCGAACGAGCCCGCATGCACGGGATACCGGTGGATTCACACAACGAAACCGTGGAGAGCTCGATCGTGGCCGCCGAGGCAGGCGTCTCTCGATTGGTCCATCCGCCGCGGTTCGGCAGCGTCGACGGCACACCGTTCGTCGAACTGGTCCGCAGCCGCGGCATCAAAATCGCGGCAACAGTCGGAAGCGGAGGCCCGGGCAATCCCAAGTACACCCCCGAGATGGCCGCCCTTTTCGACGTCCTGAAGCGCAACGTTCAAGCGATCCGCCGCCGGAATGTGCTGTTGTCGTTCGGCACCGACAACGCGGGCGGCGATCCGGCGGAGCGCGTCTGGATGGAGGTACGGGCGCTTCAGGATATCGGGCTGTCGCCCGCCGAGATTCTCACGACCATGACTCGCGATTCCGCAGTCTATCTTGGCCGCGGCGACGAGCTCGGCACCATCGAGAAGGGCAAACGGGCCGATCTCCTGATCGTTCGAGGCAACCCACTCGAGGACCTGTCCGCGTTACGGAACGTCGTCGTCGTGATCAAGAACGGCACCATTCTCATCGACAAGCGCTGAGCTCGCCCGAGCCGTAGTCGGTCTTCAGGGATTTTCGCTTGCCGAGATCGCAGGCATGTGTTTGAATGCCGCAAGGTTCGCCTCATTCGTTCACAAACTGATCGCGCTGATCCCACTTCGCGACTTGCCAATCGCCAAAGGCCTGCGGTGACATTGTGAAAATCGACGTCTTCAACCACTTCTACCCGCGGCGGTTCTTCGACGAGTACATCAACGTCGGCGCCAGCTTCAAAGACATGGGCAAGCGCGTCCAGAACCTCCCCACCATCGTCGATCTCGACGCCAGGTTTCGCGCCATGGACGAATTCGGCGACTTCTGTCAGGTGCTGACGCTACCGCAGCCGCCGGTGGAATCGCTGGCGGGCCCCGAAAAGACGCCCCTGATGGCGCGCATCGTCAACGACGGCCTGGCAGAACTGGTGGCCAGGCATCCGAAGCGCTTCATCGCGTACGGGGCGTGCCTCCCGATGAACAATCCTGACGAGGCCTTGAAGGAGCTGGATCGGGCGTCCTCGACGCTCGGCGCCAAAGGCGCCCAGATCTACACGAACATCAACGAGCAACCGCTGGACAAGCCTGAATTCCAGCCGGTGTTCGACGAGATCGCGCGCCGCGGCCTGACGGTCTGGCTGCACCCCACGCGGGGGGCCAATCACCCCGACTACCTCACGGAGGACAAGTCCCTCTACGAGATCTGGTGGACCTTCGGCTGGCCGTACGAGACGAGCGTGGCAATGTCCCGCCTGGTCTTTTCCGGACTCTTCGATCGACATCCGGACATCAAGATCATCAGCCACCACGGTGGCGCGATGATTCCGTTCTTCGAGGGACGCGTGGGCTACGGGTGGGATCAGCTGGGCAAACGGACGTCCGACGTCGACTACACCGTGCTGCTCAAGTCGATGAAGAAGCGGCCGATCGATTACTTCAGGAATTTCCTCGCCGATACCGCGCTGTTCGGGGCTCGCTCGGGGACGCAGTGCGCGCTGGACTTCTTCGGCATCGACCGGATGCTGTTCGCATCGGATATGCCATTCGAGCCGACTCCGGGCCTCTACGTCCGCGAGACGATCCGCGTCATCGAGAGCCTCGACCTCTCGGCGGACGAGAAGGACCGCATCTACCGGCGAAACGCGGAGAGGCTACTCAATCTCTGAGAATCTGATTGCCGGATCTACTGTCTGGTGAGCTTGAAGTTGCCGCTCTCGTTCTGTGTTTTCCACGTGCCGACGATCGACCGGTGCGGCAGCCCGAGGTTCTCGATCTTGCCATCGAGCACGTAGGTGATGACCTTGCCCGATTTGTCTTTGCCGTCTCCCTCGAGATGCACCAGCCACCCCTGAGGGGTGAGCACGGCGTTCTTGATCGGGATGTTGTCCGTGCCGGGATTGATCATCCCGGTGATCGCCTTGCCGTCCCATCTGATGAGGATCAGCACGTCGTCGGTATGATTCTGGCTGGGTCCCCAGGTGCCGATCCAGGAACCCTTCAGCGGATGCCCTTCCTGGGCCGAGACCGGCGCCGGAGACGCCAGACACGCAATCAACAGGACGAAGACGAACGTCAGCGCTCGCATGTGTCAGTCTCCTACTCGGCGCCCACCAGATGCTGGATGTCGCGGTTGTTGTCCTGACAGAAGTATTCCTCGACCTCCTCAGTCGTCCACGGAATATTCCATCCGGCCGTCCAGGGCCTCGTGTAGGCGCCCGGATCGTCAATCGTCACTTCGTACTTCAAGGTGTTGAAGTCGGGGCGCGAGATGCGCTCGATGAGATGCAGCTGCTCGGTGTGCACCATCCCGGTCGGCCTGCGCGTCATCCAGAACCGCTCGTTGAAGCCGACCGTGTCGATGACGAGCGTGTCCCCTTCCCAGCGGCCGACGGAATGGCCGTAGAACGTCGGGTTCACGTCGTCACCCGTTGGATGGGCCCGGCCGTCCATGTGAACGACCCGCCAGCTCCGCGAACCGCCGCCGGACAGGATGAGAATGCGTTTGAGCTGAGGCTGGTCCACGATCTCGAGGCCGTACGGCGTGTTGAACTGGCGCGGTCCGGCGGGAGGAATGCAGCGCGGGTGCGGATCGTCCTTTCCCAGCGTGTCCAGACGATACTGGACGAGCTCCTTGGCCCAGGGCTGGAAGGGCGCCACCTTGTCGATGTCGGCGCGGTTCACCAGAAACGCGCCGTTCATCTCGACGAAGTTCTCCGACAAGTTGCCGACGCCGGTGTCCCAGTGTCCCTTGCCGCCCGGTTCTGGTCCCAGGTTGACGCGACCGTCTGGCCAGCGCGGCGTTGGCGCAGCAGGTTTCTTTGTTCCCTGCTGCGCTGATGCCGGCGCCGCGGTCAGCGCCGCACAGACCACGAGACCCAGGACGAAACAGATTCTCACGGATGCCTCCGAGGGTTTGCCCGGTTCGATTCGACGGCTTACGGGGTCACACCTTCGCTCGAGGCAGCGCCCATCTTCTTGCCGTTCTTGAAAACGTTCCGCGCGTTGGCGAGCGGGGTGCCATTACGGGCGAGCGAGCCCTCGACCTTCACCTGATCGCCCACCTGCAAGGTGTTCCGCGTCCAGCCCTGTCGCTGCAGACCGCTCGGCGCACCCATCTCCAGAGCCCAGTTCGTGACCTTGCCGCTCGCGTCCTTCACGTTGATATAGAAGTACACGTGCGGATTCTGCCACTCGACCTTCGTCACCAGCCCTTCGAGCGTGACCGGCTTGCTCGCGTCGTACTCCGACGAGAACGAGTGGTGAGCCATCACCGGCCCGGCCGCCAGCATCACCGCAAGAGCGACACCCATCAAACGAACTCGCATGTCAACCTCCAATCACACCCCAGAAATTGCAGGATTGCAGAATTGCAGGAAGTGTAGGAAGTGCAGAAGTGCATCTCTGCAGATTGACTTTCTGCAGATTTACTTTCTGCAATCCTGCAATCCTGCAATCCTGCAATTCCTCTGTGTGTTATTCCCAGCGACCGATCGTCTTGCCGTCGGCAAACTTGGCCCCGACGAAGTTACCGGCGTGGCTCCCGTCGCGCATCGGGTTGACGCGGATGCTCACGGCCGTGCCTGGCGCAAAGGTCGTCTTCCGCCACCCGTTTCGGGACAGCGAATTAGGACTGCCGCCCTCGACGCTCCACTCTTCCTTCGCCCCCCCGGTGTTCTGCCGTTCGATCTGAATCCAGATGTGAGGGTTCGTCCACTGGAACTCTTTCACGGTGCCCGTGAGCTCCACGGTTTTCGTGTTGTCGAACATGGCGCCGGAGTGGTGCGCGACGACCGGCGTGGCCACGGCCCCTGCCACGAACAGCGCAGCAACTATGTGCAATCTCGCGGGTTTCATAAACACAGTCCTCCAGACCCTAGTCAATCTTCTTATCGATCGGTTTGCCGTCCGGTCCGAGCGTCAACGTCTGACCGCTATCCGTCGTCGGATTCCGGTTGTTTTCCGCGCAGGCGTAGTCGTAGGCGCGGCTTCCCGCCGGCGCCTTGCGATACCGCTTGGTGACGACCCACGGCTTGGCCAGCGCTTTCTCGTCCTCGATGGTCATCACCGCTTCGATGGTGCTGTCGTCAATCTTCCGCATGCGGGTCACCGTGTGACTGCGCTCGCTCAGGATCAGCCCCGTGCGATCGACGATCACGTCCTCGTCGATGAGAAACCCCTTCGTGCTGACCGTGTCGAAGACGAGCGTGTCGCCCTCCCAGCGCCCGACCGAGTCGCCGCTGTAGGTCGGCCACATTTCGTCCGCCGGCGGGTGCGGCCGCCCATCGGTATAGACCCTGATGATGTTGGGGCCGTTCTCGCCGACAATCCACGTCTGCTCGGGCCTGACGACGAACTCGTAGACGTCTGGCAGGTTCATCGCTCTCGGGAAGCCATGCGGCCTCCCGCACGTATTGACCGGGTCGGGAAGGCGACCGGCCGCAATTTTTTCGATGTTCTGCTGGTAGAGCTTCTCGAATTCCGGGGTGTACGGTGGACGCTCGCGCACCCACGCCTCGCCCGAGCGCCCGTTCTTCGGCTCGACCGTGGAGCCGTCGAAGATCGTGCCCCCCTGCATTTGCCAGATGCCGCTCCAGTCTGGCAGCGAGTCAAAACTCGGCAGTTTCTGCTGCGCGGTCAGAAGCCCCTGCGCGAGCACGACGCTTGCCGCAAGTCCGACGCTCAGTGTCTGTATCGCCTTGAAGATCATGGGTATCCCCCGATTCGTGATTATCGCTTGGCCAGCGAGGTTTGTTCAATGGTGAAGCCCGCGATCAGCGGGCGCCCGCTTTCTTCTGCTCCTCGACCCTGATGTTGAACACCCGTTCCCGCGCATCTAGTTCTTCCAGATAGGCTTCCCGGTCGATGAAGGGGTTCGGCCCATTGGGCGTTCTTCCCAGGCGCGCGTACTTCTCGGTCATGTTGTACATCGACGAATGCGACCCGAGAGGCACGTCACACGGCAGCGACCGGAGCAGCTTGAAGCTGCGGATGTACTCTTCAGCCAGGGGGGTCAGGGCACCCCCCTTGACGAGGGGCGCGTTGGCCGTGACCCCCATACCGCCCATGATCACCACGTTGTAGGTTCGTCCGTCTTCCTCGGCCCTCAGCGTCCAGGTTGTGTTGCCGCTGGTGTGTCCCGGCGTATGGACCGCCACCAGCGTGGTCCCGCCAAGTCTGACTTCGTCGCCGTCGTGCAGGACCCGGTCGATGGGGTGCGGTTTGCCGCCGGGGCGCATCCGCTCGAGCGCCGGAACGTCCTCGGCCATGGCCATCACCTGCGCACCGGTCACCTGTTTGACGAGCGCGTCGCCCTCCATGTGATCGCCGTGGGCATGACTGCCCAGCACGATCTTGATGTCGGTGAACTTGAAGCCCAGCTTTTCGACTGACCCACGCAAAACCGGGACGGCCTCCTCGAAGTTCGTGTTGATCAAGATATGCCCTTCCGATGTTGTCACCAGAAAGGCGCCTTGAATCTCGGTGCCGACGAAATACACGTTGCCGACCACTTTGTGCGGGGGAAACGGGCGCCGAGCCTGCTCGGGAGTACCGGTCGTCAGCCGTGAGAGCTCATCGGGCGTCATGTCCCGCTTGCCTTGGGCCCAGGCAAACGGGGCAGAGAGGACGCCGGTCAGCAGGACACACGCAAGAGTCGGGATGCGCATCAGGGGCTTCCTCCGCGGCACGTGGCAGCGGGGAGGGCAATTATGGCAGGAGACATGCGTCAACCGAAACAAATTCACTGAAAGCGGCGGCCAGACGGGCCGTTGCGGAACGAATCGGCCGCCGGCACAATACGTGAGCGCCGAGTTGACGCACGCTTTTTAACGAGGTTCCCATGCAGACAGCAGTTCAGCACGTGACACCCGATCGCATCATGCAGGTCGCGCACGGTTTCTGGCCCGCGGCGATCATGTCCAGCGCCGCGGCCTACGACTTCTTCACGCACATCGCCCTGGGTCGCAACACTGTCGAGGCGGTGGCTTCCGCCGCGGGCACCGATCACCGCGGCACGCGGATGGTCCTCGACGCGCTCGTCTCGCTGGAATTCCTCACGAAGCAAGAGGACCGATACGCGCTCACGCCGGAGAGCGATGCGTTTCTCGTGCGCGATCGACCGACGTCAATCCTCGAGATGATCGCGGGGCATCCACCCCTGATGTGGGATGACTGGGGCAAGCTGCGGGAGGCGCTGAAGACCGGCCAGCCTGTGAAGACGGTGGACGATCTGGAATCCGGAAACACCTTCTTCCCGCGGCTGATTCGGATGATCATGTCGCTCAGCCTGGGTCCGGCCGACGCGGTGGCCGAACATCTCGGCATCGGCTCGACGCTCAAGGGTGCTGCGATTGTCGATGTCGGGGCCGGCGCGTGCGCGTGGACGATTCCCTTTGCCCGGCGGGATCGCACCGCCAGAATCACCGCCTTCGACCTGCAGCCGGTGCTGGACGAGGCCGCGAAAATCGTGCGCGAGTTCGGCGTCGCCGAGTCGTTCCGGATGCAGCCTGGCGACTATCGAACCGACGAGCTGGGCAGGGACTTCGATATCGCGGTGTTCGGCAACATCTGCCACATCGAGACGTCGCAGGGCAATCGCCAGCTGATCGCGCGCGCGCACCGGGCGCTCAAGCCAGGCGGCAGACTCGTCATCGGCGACATGCTGCCGAACGAGGAGCGCACCGGACCGCCGTTCCCCGTCATGTTCGCCCTCAACATGTTCCTCCACGGCGCGGGCGACTGTTACACCTTCGGCGAATACCGCGGGTGGCTGCGTGAGGCGGGCTTCAGCGGCGCGGACACGTACGATACGCACCGGTCGCACTCGCCGGTCATCATCGCGACGAAGTAGCCAGCCGCCGGTACGCCGCCAGCATCTCGGCATACGAGAAGTTCGCGTTGCGGCCGCTCGGATTGGGCACGACGAAGACGCGGGACTCCTCGAATCGCCCGCGCTGGAAGCCGCAGGCGATCCGGGTGCCGGCCGGGATGTGGCCGACCACCCGGTACAGCGAGACGCCGACAAAGGCGACGATCTTGGGCTTCCAGCGGCGAACCTTGCGGCGGAGCACCGCCTCCCCGGCGATGTATTCCCTTCGCGTCAGCGTGTCGATGCCGGGCGTGCACCGCGGGATCAGGTTCGTCAGGCCCATTCCCCATTCGGGCAGCCGCCAGTCGTCCTCGGCGCCAATGGGCTCCGGAACGAGACCCGCGTCGTGCAGAAGTTTCCAGAACCGGTTGGAATAGCCGGCGAAATGGTGCCCGATGGCCTCTGACCGCACGCCGGGATTGATGCCGACGAACAGAATCCGCACGGGCGGACGAACCTGGTCGCGCAGCATTCTCTTAGACTTTACCGGATCACTCTGCTAGATTCGCCCCCAGCTAAGGAGGCTTCCAATGAGGCGAGGTGCTCGCGTCGTCGCTGTGGTGCTGCTCGTCGTCGCCTGCTGTGCCTGGGGCGCCGGGCGACTGTCGGCCCAGAGCAAGGCCAAGGCCGAAAACGTGCCGCTCATTTCCTTCACGTCGGTGCCGAACTTCTTCAAGCTTCCGCCCGACCTGTACTTCGGCGAAGGCATCGGCATCGCCACCAACTCCAAAGGGCACGTGTTCGTCTACACGCGGAGCGGCGACACACGCCTCTTCGAGTTCGATGAGAAGGGCAATTACCTCAAAGAGTGGGGCGTCGGTTTGTACGGCCTCGAGTTCGCCCACGGTGTCCGCGTCGACCGGGAGGACAACGTCTGGGTCGTGGACGAGGGGACGAACATGGTCATCAAGTTCAACCCCGACGGACGCGTCGCGATGGTGCTCGGCAGGAGGCCCGAGCCGGTCGCGGGCGCGTTTGACAGCACCATGCCGGCGGCGCCTGCGGAAAAGTACCGTTTCGGCCGGCCCACCGACGTGACGTGGGACGCTCAGGGCAACATCTTCGTCTCCGACGGCTACGTGAACTCGCGGGTGGTGAAGTACGACAAGAACGGCCGTTTTGTGAAATCCGTCGGCATCCGTGGATCTCAGCCCAGTCAGCTGAACACACCGCACTCGATTACCTCCGACGAGCAGGGAAACATTTACGTCGGCGATCGCGGTAACGCGCGCGTGCAGGTCTTCGACAACGATCTGACGCTCCGCGCCATCTACGACAACGTGGGCAACCCGTGGGCGGTGTGCGTGTCGCCGGGACCGCACCAATATCTGTTCGTGTCGAATTCCAACCCGGACAGCAACCCGGCGGCCTCGTGGGCCATCACCGGCGAAATCTACAAGATGGAGCTCGACGGCACGATCGTCGGAAAGTTCGGGAAGGCCGGTAAGGGTCTTGGCGAATTCAGCACCGTCCATGCCATCGACTGCCGAAACGCGAACGAGCTCTACGTCGTCGAGATCTCGGCCTGGCGCGCGCAGAAGATCCTCCTGAATCCTCAGCAGCCGCCGCAGTCGGTCGCGCGATAGGGGGGCCATATGAAGAAGCTCTTGCGTGTGTGCGCGACAGCCGGCGTGATCGCCGCGAGCGCGGCGGCGCTGTCGGCACAGCTCTCGGTTCCCGAGCTGCTGTTCGACTCGAACCCGGATCTGCTGAAGTTCCCCGCCGACATCCATATGGGCGAAGCGGCCGGCGTAGCCACCAATTCGCAGGGCGACATCTTCCTCTACACCCGCACCGGGAACCCGCACATCGTCATCGGCACGTCGCGAGCGGTTTCGCACGGCGGGTCACGCCTCTTCCAGTTCGACCGGACCGGCAAGTTCGTCCGCGAGATCGGTGGGGGCACCTACGGCATGCTGCAGGCACAACAGGTGCGCGTCGACCCGCAGGACAACGTGTGGATCGTCGATCAGATGTCCACGCAGGTCATCAAATTCGATGCCAACGGCCGGGTGCAGATGATTCTGAGCCGCAAGCCCGAAGCGATGCGCGTGCCGGCGCTTCCGCTGACACCGCTTCCGACGGGCATCCCTATCGTGCAGGCGGCTCCTCCTGCCCCGCCCGCGCCGACCGCCGGCGCGGCGCCAGCCGCGAATGCGCCCCTGCCCGGCGCAGGTGCCGAAGGGGAAAGTTTCCAGCGCCCGACCGATGTCGCCTGGGACGCCGGCGGGAACATCTACGTGGCGGACGGATACGGCAACGCGAGGATTGCGAAGTACGAGCCGAGCGGCAAGTACATCAAGTCATGGGGGTCGCGAGGAACGGCGCCGGGGCAGTTCAACATCGTCCACGGGATCGCCGTCGATGCGCAGGGCAACGTGTACGCGGCGGACGAAGGCAACCGCCGGGTGCAGGTCTTCGACGCCAACGGCACGTTCAAGAAGCAGTTCCTGAACGTCGGCACGCCGACCGCGCTCTGCATCACCCCCGGGCCGCGGCAGTTTCTCTACGTGGCGCACTCGGGCGACCCCGACGGCATGGAGGACGCTGCTATCTACAAGGTCGATCTCGACGGAAAGATCGTGGGCAAGTTCGGACGCGCCGGAAAGTTGCCGAAAGAATTCGGCCTCGTCAATTCGATCGATTGTCGCAGCGAGAACGAGCTGCTCATCGGCGAGCTCAGCAACTGGAGAGTCCAGAAGCTGACGTTGCGCGCCGCCAGGTAGATGGCCCGTCAGCTCGTTGCCGCCTTCGTCGTCGCGTGGCTTGGACTGACCACTCTGCCGGCAGCCGGCCAGGAGCAGGCGGCGTCGGCCGACGTCCCGCCCGCGCCAACCGATCGAGCGTCGTTCTGGACGAGGGAAGACATCGAGGCGCGCTGGCGGAACAACGAGTCGAAGTCGGTCAGCAACTCGCGGCTCTTCAACGGGCCTACGAACATCAGCGCCAACGTGCGGATCGTGCTGCCGAACGACCCGCCGCAGATTCACGACATCACCGCCGACCTCTGGCTAGTGACGGCCGGCACGGCCATCGCCGAAACGGACGGCGAGCTCCTCAAGGCCGGCGACGCGGCGTCCATTCGCAACGCCACCCGTCGAGCCGTGCGGGCGGGTGACATGCTCTACGTCCCCCCCGGTGTGCCGCACCACTTCATCGACGTCAACGGATTCAGAGCGTTTCTGATTCGCTTCGACACCATCCGGAGCGGACCGCCCCCGACCGTCGCGGCGCCTGCCGCGCCGACCGACAAGACGGCGTTCTGGTCGAGCGACGAGATTCAGGCGAGATGGAGGAACAACGAAGCGAAGTCAGTCAGCAACTCGCGCCTGTTCAATGGGCCGACGAACATCAGCGCCAACGTGAGGATTGTGCTCCCCAACGATCCGCCCCAGGTTCACGAAACGACGGCCGACCTGTGGATCGTGACCGAGGGTACTGCCACGGCCGTCACCGATGGGAAGTTCGTGGCCGGCGACACGCCCTCAATCCGCGAGGGTGTCCGTAGAACGGTCCGCGCCGGCGACATGCTGTACGTGCCGCCCGGCGTGCCGCACAACTTCGTCGAGGTCAAAGGATTTCGGGCGTTTCTGATCCGCTTCGATACGAAGTAGCTGCGCGTCGGCGCAGCTGCTTCCTCTTCGATCCGGTTACTTCGCAGGAGCGGGTGTCGCCATCGGCTTGCCCTTCTCGACCACGTAGTTGGCAAGCACACGCGCCGTCCCCGAGCCGGTATTCGTGGCGTTGTGAATCGTGCCGGCGGGAATGAGGAATGCCTGCCCCGTCTTGAGCGTCACAGGCGGTTTGCCGTCCTGCTCCAGCAGCACCTGACCTTCGAGGACGTACCCGATTTCTTCGCCGGGGTGAGTATGGCGCCCCGCCGCGACACCCGCGGGGAACTCGGCGACGGCCGTCACCGCCTCGCGTCCCGGGACCGAGATGTCAGCCTGCTGAAGCACGGTCCGCTTGAAGGCTGGGGCCGGCTGTTGGGCCCAGACACCCACGAAGCCAAGCGAGGCTACGGCCACGCCAATCACGATTGCGACTCTCACAGAGGGTCTCCTTCCCCGCGGCCAGCGTCGAGGCTATTGAAACTCCTCGCGCTTGGTCGGCACGAGATTGCTCTTGTCCTTCTCGTTGTCGAGGCAGACGTACTCGAGCATACGGGTGTCCGTGAGGCGACCCAGATTCAGCGACACCGACCATGGTTTCGTGAAGAACTCGGGATCGTTGTAGGTCACGGTGTACCGGATGAGATCGGACCCTTTCACCTCGAAGCGTTCGGTGATGCGCAGCTTGGCGCTGTGCTCGAGGCCGTAGCTGTCGAGCCAGGTGCGATCGTTGATGCCGGCGGTATCGACGACGAGCGTGTTCCCTTCCCACTTGCCGATCGAGTGCCCCATGAAGCTCGGGTAGTCGTCGATATCCTCCGGGTGCGAACGCCCATCGAGGTAGATGAGGCGGTAGATGTTGTGGTTCTCGAAGCTGATGCTGATCACGCTCGGATGCTGCACGATGAAGAACGGCGACGGTCCGGTCAACGCACGCGACGGCCCGGGCGGCAGACAGAAGCCGTTGGGGTTCTTCGCGAAATCGACGTGCTTGTAGCGCTCCGCCGCCTGGGGCGTGAAGGGGACTTCCTGGCCCTGGCTCTTCATGTACTGCACGAGGTCTCTCGTGCCCGGACCTCCGGGGGCGCCGTCCCACAGCCCGGTGATGTCGGGTACCTTGGCGCCGCTTCCTGCGCCTTGCGCCGCAAGGGGCGCCGAGGCGACGGCGGCGGCCAGCGTGAATGCGCCGCCGAGCGCGCAGATGAATCGAATGGCCTGGTTGCGCATGTCAGTTTCTATCCGGCCCGCCATCGTTCTGGCCGCTGAACACCTTTCGCCCGTCAGCCAGGATCACTGAACGTCCGTTGACGTGCGGCGTGCCATTTTTCGCGCGGAAGGCCTCGACCGTGACCTGGTCGCCGATTTTGAGCGAGTCCTTGCGCCAGCCAGCCCGGTAGAGGCCGTTCGGCGCGCCGATCTCGACCGCCCAGTTCGTCACGACGCCTTTCTCGTCCGCCACGTCGACGTAGTAATACACGTGCGGGTTCTGCCACTCGACCTTCGTGACCTTCCCCTTCAGCGTGATCGGTTTGTTGCGATCGTATTCGGCTTCAAACGAATGGTGGGCCGCTATGGGCACGGCCGCCAGCAACAAACCACCGCAAACGGCAAGAACAGCCAGGGAACGTGTCATCGGCTCCTCCTCGACGAACTGCTGAAAACTCAGAAGAAAGTATATGCCCCGTCCCTGTGAAGTCAAGCTGGCGGGGCTGGCTTACGGCGTCAGATCCGGTAGGACTCGAGCGTTTCCGGCGCGAAGATCTCTTCCCCGGTGAGCAGCCGCCGCGACAACCCCTGCTCGTGATGGTATCGAAGGAGTCGGCCAATCGCCTCGACGTTCGACTTGTAGCCGTAGGCCCAGAAATCCTTCCCCATCAACGTTTCGGTGTCGGCCACGTGCTGAATCAACCACGGCAGCATCACCTTGAGGGCGGCCGTCTGATGGAGATCTTCGTAGGCGAGGCGTTGAGCGTCGACAAAGCCTTTGTATAACGACTGGGCGACCCAGCGATGCGCGTCGTACACGTCGCGCCTGATGGCAATGAGGTGCATGATCGGAAAGATCTTCGTCCGCTCGAAGTACTCGCACTCGGCCATCTGGGTGTGCTCGAAGAGGCGGCGCACGCGTCCCGCGCCCCGAATGAACGACGAGGGAGCGCGGGGCGAGAAGAGCGCGTCGATTTCCCCGGATTCGAGCATGGCCGACAGCGTCTGGGTCTCGCCGATGCGCTCGATCTTTATCTGCGGCGGCAGCGACAAGGCGGCCTTTTCGACGCGCCCCGTCTCCTCGAGGCCGCCGATGCACGTCGTATAGCTCGACGGCGCCACGCCGTAGTCGTCGTTGAGGATGCCGCGAATCCACACGTTGGCCGTCAACTGGTATTCGGCGCACCCGACCCGCTTCCCGATCAGGTCTTTCGGTTCGCGGATGCCGGCGCTGGCGTTGATGTAGATGCCCGAGTGGCGGAACGACCGCGACGGGAAGATCGGAATCCCGACAAACGGCGGTTGTTCCTGGAACATCGACACCAGAAACGATGAGAACGAAATCTCCGAGACTTCGAACTCATGGTGACGCATCTGGCGGAAGAACGTCTCTTCCACGACGAGATTGAGATACGTCAGATCGATCCCGTCGAACTGCACGCGGTTTTCCATGATCGGCCGCGTCCGGTCGTAGTCCCAGCACGCGAGCGTCAGCTTGAGGTTTGCCGTGCTCATCCAGGTCGGCCTTTTCTCTTGTTCGTCATCGGTTCTGGTGCTCACGCACCCTCAAGGCGCTGTGAACGCGCCCAGGGCGGGCACGAGAATCATGCTGAGGATGATCACCACCAGCGCGTTCAGGACGGTCACGACCGCTCCGATCTTGAACATGCTGCCAAAGCTGATTTGACCGGAGGCGAACGCAGAACCCGAGGCAGCCCCGCCCCAGGGGAACGCGACGGCGAGCGCCGTGCCGGCGATGATTCTCGCGAGAATGGCGCCGTTGTAACCGACGTCCTGCGCGATCGGGTACACGACGGTTGAAATCATCGAGGTCGTCGCCGTGCCGCTCGTCAGATGGCTCATCAACGGCGTCACGATCCCGGCAAACCAGGGCAGCACGCTCGCCGGGACGCCGCCCGAATCCTTGATCAGCGCACCCAGCCAGTCCGTGATCCCGAGCCTCGCGAGGCCCGCCGCCAGCGCGGTTCCGCTGACGACGAGAAACAGCACGTTCCACAACACCCCGTCCTGAAAGTCTTTGGCGCCGAGCGTCATCTCGCCACGCCGGAGATCCGCTGGCAGCAGGAAGAGGAGCAGCATGGCCACTGGCGGAACGTACCAGATGTCGAGGAAACGAATCGTGACGAACGCTGGCAGAAACCAGAGCGTCACCATCACGACGAGCACGACCAGCACGTTCTTTTCGCCCAGACTGAGCGGTCCCAGCTTCTTCTTCTGGCTGGCGAAATAGGAGGCGCCGTCATCGATCGCCGCAACGTCGGGTGGCGCCATGAAGATCAGCGGAAAGTAGTAGACGGGGAGCGTCGCAATTGTCAGAAGGACCCCGGTCATCGTCCACTGTACGAACGTGACCGTATAGCCGGTCAGCTGCTCGAGAATGGAAATCGTCAGAGGATTGAAGGGCACCCCGGCCGGTGTCGCCATGCCGCCCGCCGTCGCCCCGTAGAGCACCGCCAGGCACGCCCCCTCCAGCAATCGAGGCGCGCCGGCCGAGCCGGTCCTGGCCGAGGCGTCGCCCGCGAATCGGGCGACCGAGACCGCAATGGGAATCATGATGGCCACCGTCGCGGCATCGTCCACCATCGCGGAGACGACAGCCGATACGACCATGATCATCAAGATCAACCGCGCACCCGACGTGGCCACGCCGCGAATGCTGAGCACCGACATCGCCATTCGGCGTGCGAGCCCGTGCTTGCTGAAGGCGTGACCGAACAGCATGACGCCCATCAGGAACGGAAACACCCGCTGCCCGTAGAGTCCGATCGTGTCGGCGAAGGACATGGCGCCGGTGAGCGGGAACAGCACGAGAGGGAGAAACCCGGTCACGGCCCACGGGATGGGTGTCGTGACCCACCAGGCGAGGACCCACGCGTAACAGCTCAGCCCGAACTGGCCTCGGGGATCAAGACCCGCAAGCGGCACCGATTGGACGAGCAGGAACGCAAGAGGGCCGGAGAGGATGCTGACCACCAGCTTGAGCGTCTGATTCGCGGCAACGTCCGGTTTCGTGTCAGCCTGCGCTTGAGACAACCCCAGCTCCTTTTGCCGGCTCGAGGCGAGCGGGACATCATACCCTCCCCTTTTTCTGTCCAGGGCCCGAGCTTCGACACCGGCGTGATGATCGCCCCGCGGCATGCAGGTCGGAGTGGAACGTCTATAACGTGACCAGCACGCAGTGGTGACCGGATATAACCAAGGGTTCGTGGCCAACGGCGCGTGGCAGCGGGCTCTTTTCGCGCGCCATCCGGGCTCCCATCCAATCTTTTGGACATTTCTCGCGGCGGCCTTTAATGGTAGGGGCTTTACGCCAACCATCTGTTGACATCCCTCGTACGCGGGCATAGCCTCCCGGGTTGTACTGAAATTTGTCGTCTTCGTCCATGCAGGAGGCGTGACATGTTCACGGTAGCGACGAGATCGGCGGCACTGCTGGGGCTTCTGCTCCTGGTGCCGGCGTCGGCTTACGCGCAGGCAGCCATCACCGGTGTTGTCAGAGATACGTCGGGCGGAGTCCTTCCGGGCGTCACGGTGGAAGCGCAGAGCCCGGCGCTCATCGAAAAAGTCCGGTCCGTCGTGAGCGACGATACAGGTCAGTACCGGATCGTGGATTTGCGTCCGGGGACCTACAGCGTAGTGTTCACCTTGCCGGGATTCAGCACGGTGCGACGCGAAGGGATCGAGCTGAGCGGCACATTTGTCGCCACCGTCAACGCCGACCTCAAGGTGGGCGCGCTCGAAGAGACGATCACCGTCACCGGTGAGACGCCAATTGTGGACGTCCAGAGCGCCCGCGTGCAGCAGACGGTGAGCAAGGACATTGTCGCGGCCATCCCAAGCTCACGAAACGCGGCGGGTATTCAGTCACTCATCCCTGGGATGAGCACGAACACCGACTCGGGCGGCATCTCGGGCAGCGTCACGGGAAGCGCCGGCTCGATGTATGGCGCCCGCGGCTCTGATTCGCGGACCCAGAACGACGGGCTCAACACGGGCTGGGCGGGTTCCGGCGGTGGCGCCGGACAGCATGTCAACGTCGCCGGCTCGCAGGAAGTCGTGTTGAGCACATCGGGCGGGCTTGGTGAAGCCGAGACCGCAGGCGTCGTCCTCAACGTGATCCCGCGCGAAGGCAGCAACACCTTCAGCGGGCAATTCAACGCCTCCGGCGCCAACGGCTCGTGGCAGGGGAGCAACTACACTGAGGAACTACAGGCCCAGGGGCTGCGCGCTCCCCAGGAACTGAAACATCTGTGGGAAATCAACCCGATGGGCGGTGGTCGCATCGTGCGCGACAAGCTGTGGTTCTACCTCACCTACCGCGAGGTCGGCGCCAGCAGCACCGTGCCTGGGATGTGGTTCAACAAGAACGCCGGCAACCCGAACTCCTGGGTCGTCGAGTTCGATCGCGACCGGCAGGCCTTCACCGACCCGAGGGCCCGCACCGGGATCGGCCGCATTACCTGGCAGGCGTCGCCGCGCAACAAGATCAACGTGTACTGGTCCGAACAGTACAACACAGAGAACCGCGCCGGAGGCGGCACGGCGACGCAGACGCCTGAAGCGACGGGATTGAACCTCTATCAGCCGTCGCACATCCAGCAGGCGACCTGGAGCTCGCCCTACACGAGCCGCATGCTGTTCGAGGCGGGCTGGGGCACCTATCAGGCGCGGTATCGCAACAACGCGCCGCGCATCGACGG
Source organism: Vicinamibacterales bacterium (assembly GCA_035537875.1). Taxonomy (GTDB): domain Bacteria; phylum Acidobacteriota; class Vicinamibacteria; order Vicinamibacterales; family CAVVIG01; genus DATLLJ01. The sequence goes on from DATLLJ010000009.1 coordinate 38,270, forward strand.
CAGCCATAATCCGGACATGGTTCGACTGGTCGAGCAGCGTGGAGAGATTCAGAACCTCGCATCGCGCCTGACGTCGGGCACGGGCGGCGGTTTCCAGCATCACCTGATCGGCAACATCGCGAGCCTGCGTGCATCCGTTTCGTACGTCACGGGCGCCCACAACATGAAGTTCGGGTACCAGGGCGGCTTCCAGAACCCAAGTCAGTCGTACACCTACAACCGCGAGGTCTTCACCTCTCGCGCCGCTGACGGGGTTATGAACCAGCTGACCCAGACGGCCGCCTGGCCGGGCAACGTCAAGTACGTCCGCAATCTGCTGCCCACGTCGTTCTACGCGCAGGATCAGTGGACCAGCGGGAAACTCACGCTGCAGGGGGGCTTGCGCTACGACTACGTGTTGACCACGTATCCAGAATCGTCGGTCGGCGGACCGGGGTACATCCTCATGCCCACGCAGATCCACTACGATTCGCGCGAGACCGACGGCGTGCACTGGCACGACATCACCCCGCGCGTGGGCGCAGCCTACGACGTGTTCGGCAACGGGAAGACGGCCGTCAAGTTCAGCCTCGGGAAGTACATGCTGGCCTTCACGGCGAACAACAGCGACCTCGACCTCAACCCGCTCATCCGGACCACCGTCAGCACGACCCGCGACTGGACCGACAGCGACAACGACCACTATTGGGACTGCGATCTCAGCAACGTGAAGAAGAACGGCGAGTGTGGAGACGCCACGAACGCGAACTTCGGCAAGGAAGTGTTCTCGCGATCCTACGATCCAAACTTCGTCACCGGCTGGGGCACGCGGCAGTACAACTGGCAGACGGGCATCTCGGTCCAGCAGGAAGTCGCGCCGCGCGTGGCGGTGAACGTCGGCTACAACCGGCGGTGGTTCGGCAACCACTACACGGTGGACAACCGCGCCATCGCCTCCACAGAGTACGACGCGTTCACCCTGGCCGCCCCGCTCGATTCGCGGCTGCCAAACGGAGGCGGCTATCCGGTCGGCCTGCTGTATGACCCGATTCTAGCCAGGAGCGGCGCCGTCAACGAGCTGGCCCAGCACGCGAGCAACTTCGGCGAGTACATCGAGTACTGGCACGGCGTCGACGCGAACGTCGTGGCACGACTGCGAAATGGCTTGACACTGCAGGGTGGCACCAGCACCGGCCGCAGCATCGAGGACAGCTGCGAGGTCCGAGCCGTCCTCCCGGAGACCTACGCTCCGGCGACGACGACGCCTGGTCTCGTCAACCCGTACTGCCGCCAGGAACAGCCGTTCCAGACCTCCATCCGAGGCCTGGCGACGTACACAATTCCGCGTATCGACGTTCAGCTCAGCGGCACCTGGTCGAGCGACCCTGGCCCGCAGCTCGCGGCGAACTTCGTGGCCAACAACGCGTACATCCGGGCCAACAGCGGGCTCGGACGCAACCTGACCGGCGCGAACAACATCACGGTCAACCTGATCGAGCCGGGCACCCTGTATGCCGATCGACGGACGAACGTCGATTTCCGCGTGTCGAAGATCCTCCGGTATGGCCGGACGCGGACACAGTTCGGCGTCGACGTCTACAACCTGACCAACACCGACGTCGTCACGACCTACAACCAGGCGTTTACGCCTGGCGGGGCCTGGCTCACGCCGACCGGCATCCAGCCGGCGCGGTACATGAAGCTGAACGTGCAGGTCGACTTCTAACGTTCGAACGTTCAGGGCTCAGGGGTTCAGCGGGAACCTCTGAGCCCTGACGCGCTACCCGAAGCCATGAACTGGCTGTTCAAGGAAGAACCCACCCACTACGGTTTCGACGCCCTCCTCAAAGACAAGCAAACGATGTGGAGCGGCGTAAAGAACCCGCTGGCACAGAAGCACCTGCGCGCCGTGCGCAAAGGCGATCGCATCTTCTACTATCACACCGGCGACGAGAAGGCCGTGGTGGGCATGGCAAAGGCGCTCGGCGATGCGTATGCGGACCCCTCCGACACCAGCGGCAAGCAGTCGGTCGTGGACGTCGCACCTGTCAAGAAGCTGCGGCGGCCGGTGACGCTCAAGGAGATCAAGGCGGACCGCGCGTTCAAGGATTTCCCGCTCGTGCGGCTCTCGAGGTTGTCGGTGATGCCCGTGACGGATGCCGAGTGGAAACGGATCGAGGCCCTGAGCCTCGAACCCTAGCCCCTGGTTCCTGGTTCTTAGGTCTTAGGTCTTAGGTCTTAGGTCTTAGGTCTTAGGTCCTAGGTCTTAGGTCTTAGGTCTTAGGTCTTAGGTCCTAGTTCCCAGTCCCTGCTTCTCCACCAGGTCGCAATCGCAAAAGCCGTCACAACGATCGCCCAGCTCGTCATCAGCGTGGCAAAACCGATGCGATCGAACAGCCATCCGCCGAGCGCGGGTCCTGACAGCAGCCCGACTCCCCAGGCGGTGTTGTAGATCCCGTAACCGATCCCGTACGCGTCACCGCCCGCGAATGCTGTCACCTCGGCCATGTACGCCAGCGACGGCGTCACGATGAGCGCGATCGCCATCCACTGCACGACCATGATCGCGAGCGCGATCGGAAAGCTCGACGCGGTGGCCATCACGGGCATCCAAAGCGCCGCCAGGACGAGTCCGGTCAGCGTCAGCTGACGCGCCCCCCACCGGTGGATCGCCGGGCCGTACACGAGCGGCATCACAATCAACGCGACCGCAGCGGTCCCGAACAGCAGACCGACCTGCGCGGGCGTGAAGCCAAGGCGGCGGTCGAAGAACAGCGGGAGCACCGGCTCGAGCATCGCGACGGTTGCGCTGGTGACGACCACGATGACTGCGCACAGCGCGACGGGGGGAACTCGAGCCACCGACAGAATCGAGACGGGGGTCGGGTCGGCGGCCCGATCGCGGATCGGCGGGCGCAGCAGCGCGAAACCGACGGCGGCCACGAGCGCGAGCACCGACACGAACTGAAACGGCAGGGCGATGCCGCCCGCTTCGTACAACCACCCGCCAATTGAAGGGCCGACCATGATCCCGAAGCTCGTACCCGACATCACGTAGCCCATCACGCGCCCGCGGTCTTCGGGGCCGTAACAATCGGCAATGAGCGCGAAGCCGACCACCCAGGTGACACCGTCGGCGGCCCCCTGAATCATCCGCGCGGCGAACAGCGTGGCCAGCGAGTCGGCGTACGCGAACGTCCACGTCGACCCCGCGAGCGCCAGCATTCCGCTGACGAGCGGCAGCCGGCGGCCCGTGCGGTCCGACACGGCGCCCATGGGCACCGAGACCGCCAGGAGCGTCACCCCGAACGACGCGAACATCAGGCCGATCTGGGCGGGACTGGCTCCCAGTCGTCGGGCGAAGTCCGGCAGCACGGGCACACAGACGGAGTACGCCACGAGATCGGCGAAGGTCGCGAGCGTGACGAACGCGACCGCACTCGATCGCGATGTTCTCCAGTTCATTGTCGCCGGCAGGTGTCACGAAACCACGAAGGGCACCGCGGCTAGGCCGATCGTCGTTTGAGGTACAGGCAGCCGAGCGGAGGAACCTTGAGCCGCAGCGACTGGTCGAACCCGTGAGCCGGAACCGGTTCCGACCACAGTCCTCCGCCGTTGCCAATGTTGCCTCCACCGTAGACGGCGGCATCGCTGTTCAGGAGCTCCGCGTAGTACCCCGCCTCGGGGACGCCGATGCGGTACTCGGCGCGCGGCACGGGCGTGAAGTTGAAGACGTGCACCAGATAGTCGCGCCGGTCGCGAGCGTAGCGAATGACCGACACCACGCTGTTCTCGTTATCGTTGCAGTCGACCCACCGGAAACCGGTTGGATCGAAGTCGCATTCGTACAACGGACGCTCGCCGATGTAGAGGCTGTTCAGATCCTGAATCCAGAGTCGCAGCGCCGCGTGCGACGGATCGTCCAGCAGATGCCAGTCGAGGCTGCGATCGTGGTTCCATTCCCGCCACTGGCCGAACTCGTTGCCCATGAACAGCAGCTTCTTGCCGGGATGGGCGAACATGTAGCCGTAGAGCGTGCGCAGCGTCGCGTACTTCTGCCAGGCGTCCCCCGGGATCTTGTCCAGCATCGACGCTTTCCCGTGCACGACTTCGTCGTGAGAAAACGGCAGGATGAAGTTCTCCGTGAACGCATACAGCATGGAAAAGGTGACGAGGTTGTGATGCCAGCGGCGATGCACCGGATCCTCGTGCACGTACTGGAGCATGTCGTGCATCCAGCCCATGTTCCACTTGTAGGTGAAGCCGAGCCCGCCGAGATGCACGGGACGGCTGACACCCGTATACGCCGTGGACTCCTCCGCCGCCGTGATGGTGCCAGGATGTTCTCCGTGGGTCAGGGTGTTGAGTTCCTGCAGGAAGCTGATCGCCTCCAGATTTTCCCGCCCGCCATACTGGTTGGGAATCCACTCCCCTTCCCGCCGCGAGTAGTCCAGGTACAGCATGGACGCCACGGCGTCCACGCGCAGTCCGTCGACGTGATACTCGTCGAGCCAGAAGAGGGCGTTGGACAGCAGGAAGTTCCGCACTTCGTTGCGCCCGTAGTTGAAGATCAGCGTGCCCCAATCCTGGTGCTCACCTTGTCGAGGATCGGCGTGCTCGTAGAGCGCGGTTCCATCGAACCGTGCCAGGCCGTGCTCGTCCTTGGGGAAATGGCCCGGCACCCAGTCGAGAATGACGCCGATGCCCGCCTGATGACAGCTGTCGACGAAGTACTTGAAGTCCTCGGGAGGGCCGAAGCGGCTCGTGGGCGCGAAGAAACCGAGCACCTGGTATCCCCACGAGCCTGAGAATGGATGCTCCATCACCGGCAGCAGCTCGATGTGCGTGAAGCCGGTGTCCTTGACGTACGGCACCAGTCGCTCCGCCAGCTCGCGATACGTGAGGAAGCGGTTGTCCTCATCGGGCACCCGCGCCCACGAGCCAAGGTGCACCTCGTAGACCGAAAGCGGCCGATCGATCCAGGCGCTCCGTTGGCGGCGCGAGGCCATCCACGCCTCGTCGTTCCACGGATAGCCCGAGATATCACGGACGATCGCGGCCGACAGCGGAGGAATCTCGAAGGCGACGCCGAACGGATCGCTCTTGTGAAGCAGTCGGCCACTCCGGGTGCGGATCTCGAACTTGTACTTCTCGCCATCCGGGAGGTCGGGTAGAAAGATTTCCCAGATTCCGGCCGGCGCGACGAGACGCATCGCGTGGACGCGGCCATCCCACCCGTTGAAGTCGCCGATCACGCTGACGCGATCGGCATTGGGGGCCCACACGGCGAAATGCACGCCGGTCGTCGAGCCCACCGTAATCCGATGCGCCCCGAGCTTCTCGAAGATTCGGTGGTGCCTGCCTTCTCCGAACAGATGGAGATCGAAGTCACCCAGCACCCGCCCGTAGCGATACGGGTCGTCGAGCTCCACGACCTGACCGCCCGCGAACGTCAGTCGGAGCCGGTAATCCGCGTCGCCTGGCCGACTCTCCCCGATCACGAGGTCGAAGACCCCGGCGGGTGATCGCTCGGCCATCGGCAGCAGTTCGCCGGTCGCCGCCAATCGGAGGGCGATGGCACGCGCGGCCGGGTGGAAGGCGCGGACGCGCAGGCCGCGACCGCTTTCGTCAGGATGCGGCCCCAGCACAGCGAACGGATCGCGATTCGTTCCGTTCGCCAGGGCGGTGAGCGCGTCTGCGACGAGGGCAGGGAATTGGGTCATCTGGTCATCTGGTCAATGGATTGGATCATTGAATCCCGCAATCAATGACAAGATGGCCAGATGACAAGATGACCCAATTCGCTGGTTCTCCTATGGCTCGATGGTGGCCTTCTTCACGAAGTCGAGTCGCGGGTATTCTTTCGCCAGATAGGCGTTGCCTTCCTTGGTGATGCGCGCCTGATCGGGCACGTTGTTGCGCCCGTAGCCGCTGTACAGCTTGTCCACCACGTCCATGCCTTCGACGATCTGCCCAAATGGCGCGAAGCCCTGCTTGTCGAGGGGTGAGTTGTCCTCGAAGTTGATGAACACCTGGGTCGTCCGGGAGTTCGGCCCTGCCGTGGCAAAGGTGATGTAGCCGCGCTTGTTGCTCTGCTTCACGGGATCGTCTTTGAGCTGCGCATTGCGCCACGCGGCCTGAACACCTGGATTGCCGCTCATGCCGAACTGCGCCATGAACCCGTCGAGCACGCGGAAGAAGCGAACGTCGTCGTAAAACCCGTTCTTCACCAGGTTGTAGAAGCGATCGGCGCCGATCGGCGCCCATTCACGGTTGACCTGCACGACGAACACCCCGGCGCTCGTCTCGAACTTCGCTTTGTACGTCGCGGGCGCCGTTTCATTCGCGGCTGCCGGGTTCCGTAGTTTGGCAGCCGGGCTGAGCGGCGCCTGCTGGGCGTGAGCGGCCGCTGCCAGGAGCAACGCGGCGACTGCCACCGTAGTCACCGAGAGCGAAGAGTTGGTCATGTTGTGTTCCTCCAAAGTCCGGGCTCAAAGCCGGACATACATTACAGCTTTTGGCGTCGAGTGCTCTTGAGTATCTCACCGGTCGAGTTGCCTGTATGATCTCCGCATCCAAACAGGCGCGAAGAGGGTCTGGACGACTCGGTCTTCCTGGCCGAAAAGAGAGCATATCAATGTTGTTGGCGCATTTCACGACGAGCGAGGGGAACTTCAGTGCCCGACTGTTCGATGCGGAGGTCCCAAAGACGGTCGCCAATTTCGCCGGTCTGGCCGAAGGCACCCTCGAGTGGACCGATCCGCGCACCGGCCGAAAGGTCAAGCAGCCGTACTATAACGGCACCATTTTCCACAGGGTCATCGCCGATTTCATGATTCAGGGTGGCGACCCGCTGGGCCAGGGGACTGGCGGCCCGGGCTTCACCTTCGCCGACGAATTCAGCCCGAAGCTGAGGCACGCCAAGCCGGGCGTCCTGTCGATGGCGAACCGGGGCCCCAACACCAACGGGGGACAATTCTTCATCACGCTCGTACCGACACCCTGGCTCGATAACAAGCACAGCGTCTTCGGGGAGATCGTGGAGGGGATGGAAATCGTCGAGAAGATCGGGCGGACGCCGACGAGCAAGCCGGCAGATCGGCCGCTGACGCCCGTCACCATCATGTCGGTCACCATCGAACGGAAATAGCCGCGGGATGGCAGCCTGGCACACTTGCGCGCTGGCCGCCATCGTCCTGACCGGTGCGCTCGCATCGTCAGCTCGAGCGCAAACCTGGGAGCCGGTCACAGAACGTCAACCACTCGGAAGCGTCTTCACGATCGACTCGCTCACCGATCTCCCGTCGGGCTCGAGCATCTTCTCGCTGCTCGACTCGTCGGTTCCTGAGCTGATATCCGATCGCGTCGATGCCGGCGGCCTCACAATCGGCGACCCGCCTCATTTTGGTGCCCACGGCAGCTCCTGGACTCAGACGATGTACAGGATCGGTGACGTGGACATTTCGGATCCGCGGGCAACCGGGACGCCGCTGATGTTGCCTGGCATGCTCTGGTGGGACAGGATGGACGTTGCGACGGCAGCGATGCCGTTCGAGCTGAACGCCGCAGGACCGGTCGTAACCCTCGTTCCGCGCCGTCCCACGGCGTCGTGGACCCGCTCGGTCGAAGTGGTCGGTGCCCCCGGAGCGCTGCTCTCGCGAACGGCCCTCACAACTCCGCCGGCTATCGCGCGCCTCAATGGCTGGACATCGGCGAAGCTCGCGGCCAGCGGCCCAGTGGTTCCGGGCCGGTTCGGCCTGGCGCTGGCGGCGGAGCTGACGAGCTCGGCCCATTTTCAGCGCAGCGATCCGACGGTCCTCTCTGACAAGCTGGGCTCCGTGTTTTCTCACCTGGTGATCTCGCCGTCCCCACGCGACGAGATCCGCGTGCTCGGATGGTTTCAGCGCACGCGCTCGCCGTTCGCGCACCGAGCCGCCTTCGATCAGCCGGCGGCTGCCGAGCGCGCAACGTCGATTCACGTGCAGTCCGAGTGGGAACGGCCGAGAAACGAACATTCGCTGTGGAAGGGGTTGGCGTCGTTTTCCTCGCGTCGAAGGACGACCGATCTCGTACCCGTTGAGACCATCGTGACCGAGCGGCTGTACGAAGGGCCGGTTCAGGATCTGCTCGCTCCCTTCGGGACTGACAAGGCGTGGCAGGTCGGCGGCAAAATCAAGCCGGTGTCCTGGGCCAGGCGTCATACGCCCGAGGGTGGCCTCATGTTCTCAGGTGGCAGCTCGCGAACACAGATCCCTTTCCAGGTTCGCGTCGGTGAGCTGGTTCAGGGAGTCCCGGCACGAGCGTGGGAGTATTCAGCACCTGCCACCAGCTCGACGCGACATCAGATCACCGTGTCGGCCTATGCCGCCGACACCGTGGCGTTGCATCCGCGCGTAACCATCGATGGTGGCCTTCGGTTCGAGCTTGTGCACGCGGCTGCGGCGACCAACCCGCAAAGCGTCTCCTGGCACGACTGGTTCCCGACGATGGGCGTGCGCTGGCAGATCAGGAGCGCCAGCCGACTGGCGCTCCTGACGCGCTTCAATCGTTACGGCTATCGCTTGCCGCTCGATGTGTTGGCGGTCGGCGATGCCTCGTCGCCGACCGCCAACGTGTACCGTTGGGAGGCCGGCGCGCCGGATCCACACGTGGGCCAGCTGGGAGTTCTCGTGTCCCGCGTGGGCCCCGGCACGGCCGGCGACCCGACCTTCAGCGCAATCGATCCGCGGCTCGAGCGTCCGTACGTCAACGAGCTCACCATCGGGCTGGAATCCCGGCCCAGCGAGAAGACGGTTTTCCGCTTCAACGTGATCGTGAGACATGAAGGTCAGCTCCTCGGACTGGTCAATACGGGCGTCCTCACCTCGGACTATTTCCCCGTCACTCTGATCGATCCGGGCGTCGATCACGGAAGCGGTCAGACGCTGATCGCATTCGACAGGCCGCCGAGCGTTTTCGGCCAGGATCAATATCTGTTGACGAACCCGGCCGGTCACCACGCGACGTTCGCCAGCGGAGAATTCACCTATCTCACGACGATTGACAAGCTGCACCTGATGGCAGGGGCGACGGCAGGCCGATCGGAGGAGACGTCTGCGAACCGCGGATTCCTGGCCAGCGAGAACGATCACGGTCTCATCGGCGAGGTGTTCACCGATCCGAACGCCGCCACCAATGCGCGTGGTCGGCCCTTCACGGAGCGCGGCTACACGATCAAGACAGCCGGAACCTACCGCTTCACGGACAAGGTCAGACTCGGAGTGGCTGCCCGTTATCAGGATGGCCAGCATTTCGCCCGGCTGGTCATCGTTCCGGATCTCAATCAGGGTCCCGAAGCGATTCGCGCGTTCGTGAACGGGAAGACGCGATTCACCTACACGTTGACGCTGGACGCGCGCCTCCAGAAGGCGTTCGACGTGCGCGGTCGGCGCCTCACGGCGGTGTTCGACGTGTTCAACGCGCTGAATACAGGCAAGGAAATCGAGGAATTCGCGGTCACCGGCCCGCTGTCGCGGACCGTTTCGGCCGTGCAGCCGCCGCGCTCGATCCACGTTGGATTCAAGTTCGCGTTCTGACGCTCTTCCCCGCGATCGACACGGTCAACAACACCCAGCTCGTCAACGCCACCGCAACGAGCGCGATGGTTCGAATGCCGAGCGGCGGGAAAATCGACGGCACATAAGCTGACAGGTATCCTGTGCCGCGATCCAGGAACGTCAGCAACGCGCTCTTGCCGATTCCGTCGTTCCAGAACAACCCGGGGTGCTGCCAAAGCACGGCATCGAGGACGACCTGCGCCCCGGCGAGCGCCAGCACCACTGGCGGCAGGCGCGGAACCCAGGCGACTGCTGCGAAGGCCATGACGGCGAGAAAGGGAATGACCGGTACCAGAAATCTGGCCGCCGGCGTCCAACCGCCGCGCCATCCGTGCACGTTCAGCAGCGGGATGGTGATGACCGCGAGGTAAGTGGCCACGACGAGCGTGAGCGCGGCGCACAGATCGCGCTTGCGTTTCCACAACGCCAGCCATCCGGCCGGGACCAGCAGATAGATGGGCGCGTACGGCAGCAGCCCGTGCTCCTGGTCGAAGAGCCAGCCGACGACACGGGTCAGGCTTTCAACCACAAACGGCTGCCACCCAGCCACTTCGCCAAATCGGGCGTGCGGGGTGGTGAGCCATGCGCCCCAGAATCGATAGGTCACACCGGTGCGGACGCCGAGCATGACCGCGGTCCCGCCCATGAACCACCCCAGCCATCCCCATTTGCCCGATCGTCTCGCTTCGAGCGCTGCCAGAAGTGTCAGGCCCGCGATCAAGCCGGCGTTGCGCGCGTGGATCAGCAGCAGATACCCGACAGCGGCGCCGGCAATGAACGACCCGAAGGTCGTTCGCCGCGAGGGCGACTGCGACGTGACCACGTTCGAGAGTCCGGGCCCGCGCAGCCACCTGAAAACGGCGAACGCGACGAATGCCGAAACGATCTCGGTAAAGAAGAGGAAGCTGTGCGAGACAATCGGCGGCGAGAGCACGAGCAACGCCGCCCACGCAAAAGCCCGGCGACGGTTTACCGACAGCGCATCAAAACTCTCGAGCAGGTACACCGCGATCCACGCCGTCACCCCGATCATCGCAAAGCTCAGGAGGTGCCGAAGGATGACGGTGAAGTTGAGCCGCGCGCGCGTGAGCCATGACTGCGGCGCGCGAGCCACAATCGCCTCCGTCGTCCAATAGGCCACCAGGTAGTAGGGAGCGAACAGGATGGGCAGGCCGACGTCGTGAACCGGACGAAGACGACCGTCCTTGCCGGGCTGGATGTGCGCACCGCCCTCGAAGTGGCCGCCGAGGGAGAGGTTGGCCGGGTTCGAGTAATCCGTCGTGAGGTCGAGATCGCCGTCGAAGACGAGCGAGTGAGCCATCATCTGATAATGCGGCTCGTCGCCGGTGCCCGCGTAGGTGCCGTGCGTGATGAGACCCCAGAGAACGACGAACACCAGCAGGGCCAGCTGGCGCGACCGACGCTTCCTATTTTCCTTTTCGCGATGATGGACAGTGGTTAGGATGACTACCACCCGGCTCACATTGTAACGATGTCTCGATTGATGGAGAGGGTCGATCTGTTCGTCGCGGGCGCCGTGTGCCTGCTCGGAGCCCGCGTGCTCTACCTGTTCGGGTCGTACATCCTTGGCGTCGGAGGCACAGAGCGCTTTCGTGTCGAAAGCTGGGCGCTGATCTTCGTGATGCTCGGCCTTGTGCTGAGACTGGCTCGCAGCCGTCGCACGCAGACGGGGCCACGCCAGCCCGGCAGGTTGCCAGCGTGGACCTGGCTCGTGTACTGCGGCCTGGCGTTTGCCCTTTATCGCCCCGCGCTCGCGGTTGGCCTGCTCTCGGACGACTACATTCTCGTCGCTCACGCAGCCCAATGGAGGATCGGACCGGTAACGGAGGCGCTCTTCCGGCCGATCCCGCTGTCGGTGTGGGCACTGGTGCTCAACGCCGGGGCGGGGGCTCCCACGCTGCACCTTCTGAACATCCTGCTGCACGGAACCAACGCCTATCTGACTGCTCGTGTCGCCTCAGGCTTCGAGACGGGCTACTCGTGGAGTGTTGGCAGCGGACTCTTGATGCTGACCGCGCCGCTCGCGGCGGAAGCGGTGGTCTGGCTTTCAGGAGTGTTCGACCTTGCGTCAACCGCTCTCGTGTTGCTCTCGATCCTCGTCTCGAGAAAATATGACCATGGCCCTTCGGCTGCGACACGCGTGCAGCTCGTCGCCCTCGGCCTCGCAGCTCTCGCATCGAAGGAAACGGCAGTCGTTGCCGGTGGACTCGTGCTGGTGGACGGGTGGGCGCGGCGCGCGTTGTCGCAGAAACTGTGGATCGACTGCGGTGTTCTTCTGACGATCGCGGGCGCGTTTGGTTTGGTGAGGCTCGCGGGGACATTCGGCGCCTCCACACCGCCGCTCGGCAGATACATCGCGCAGCGCGCACTCTTTGGAAGCTTCGGTGCTCTTGCAGTCCCATGGCACATCGACGTCATCGAGCAGCTTCCGTGGCTCCCAATCGCCGGCGTCGCGGCCATCGTCGCCCTCACAACGGCTTTCTTCGTCGACACCGCGGCTTCGCTCGAGCGCACCAGATTCGCCCTCGCCTCCGGTGTCTGGACGCTCCTGCCGGTTGTTCCGATCTTTCCGATTCTCTATGTGGCCCCAGACCTCCAACAAGCGAGATATCTGTATATGGCGGGATTTGCGTGGGCCGTCTTCCTGGGAGTCGCAGCATCCGATCGACAGAATCGGGTGTTCTCCGTTGTAACGCTCGGCGGACTGATCGCCATTGGCGCTTACGGTACGCTGCTCCACCAGCGGCCGTGGCGGGCGGCAGCGGACGTTCGCGACAGGGTCGAGGCGGCAGCGCGCGGTTCTGAAATGGACGCGTGCCGGAACGTGAGCGTCAGCAACCTGCCCGATTCCGTCGACGGGGCATACGTCTTCAGGAACGGCGCCGTGGAAGCGTTCGCTCGGGATTTGCAGCTCGAGGTCAGGGTTGTCGAGGGCGGCGTCCAGGGCGCCTGCTCGTTCCGATGGGACGAAGGGCGCCTATCATTTGTGCGGTCCGCTGGCGAATGAACACCTCGACCGAAAAAGGGGTACGACCCCTTTCCGTTATCCAGCTCGCCGCGTTGCGCGCCTTTGACGGCCGCCAGCTCCCTTCAGGCAGCAGGATCCTCGATGCTCCATGCGGCGACGGGAGCCTCGCGGCGGCGTTGCGCAGCACGGGCTACGACGCTCACGGCATCGACATGAACGCGAATGGCCTGGATCTGCTTGGAGCGTCGTACTACGACGTCAACCTCAACGCGCGGCTGCCGTTCGCTGACGAGTCGTTCGAGGCCGCGCTCTCAATTGAGGGCATCGAGCATCTGGAGAACCGATTCGCCTACGTGCGCGAGCTGCATCGGGTCCTGAAACCCAATGGCCTGCTGATCTTGACGACGCCAAACATCGTGAGCCTTCGCTCCCGCGTACGCTTCGCCGGCAGCGGGTTCTTCCATGGCGACAGCCGACCGCTGCGCGAAGCCGAACCGGGCCCATTCCACCACATAGGGCTCGGTACGCTCGCCGATGTCCGGTACATGCTGCACACGTCGGGATTCCGGCTGATGCGCGTGAGCCACACGCATATCAAGCCCGTCAGTCTGCTGTACTGCTGGCTGATTCCCTGGATGTGGCTCTACACGACCATCGCGCTCAGAAAAGAAAAGGACGCCGCCCAACGCCGTGCGAACCGTGAGATTCGCGCTGCGCTCTTCTCGAGATCGGTGTTGTTTGGCGAAAACCTGCTGGTCGAGGCGAAGAGACTTTGAAGAGCACCGGTCAGAGGTTCAGGGTTCTGTTCATCGAACCAAACCCTGAACCCGACGTTCAAACCTGACTAGTCTGCGGTAATCGATGCCCGACCGCAGTCATCGCACCGGAGATAGACAACGGGCAACGAATCGGAATGACCGATGACGCGCGCGCTCGGCGCACCGCACCGGGGACAGACGATGCCGGAGGTGGATCGTTTGGCCATGAAGCAAGACTCCTTTAACTTCTTAGACGGTTACACCCTCGAGAAGGATGCATCCCTTGTTCAGATTGAGGTGGCTGACGGGGACAGGATTGTACTTCATCGGACGCTGAACGCAAAGATCGCGCCCGATCCTGATCCAGCTCATCAGTAGCGTCAACGGTTGGCTGGAATCGACCTCACAGTACCTTTTTGGCTGGCCACCCTGAACCGCCACCGCCAAGTGGCGAGCCGGCGAGCGTGCCGCCTGAGACGCCGCCACGCCGGGAGAATGGTCGTGATGCTCAGAGCGGTGCCGCCAATGCTCAAAGCTATGACAATGATGTCCCACAGCGGACGCCGGAAGTAGATCGCGGGGAAATCCAGGCTGTGGAATCCCTGGTACAGCCATCGCCTGAGTCGGGTGACGGCCACCGAGCGCTGGACCACGCCGCCACGTTCTGGATCGAGATACAACCAGGTGCCGTGCTCGTCCGCGTAGCGCACCCGAAGGACCGGTAGCGGACGCGAGCCGCGGGAGTCGTAGTAGTAACCGTCATACTCGTCCAGCCAGACCGCGTCCTGTACCGTCACCCCCGGCATGGCTGCCCGCGCGATCTCGGCCATCTCGTCGCGAGGAAAAGCCGTCAGCGTTCCACGTTCCGGACGAACCGCGGAGACATACAGATGTTCGAGCCTGGGCAAAGGCGACCGGGGCAGCAGGCCGGCGTGCATCCACACGGTGGCTTCGCCGGTCGATGGCGCACGATACGCCACCCAGAACGGCTCGCCGCGAAACTGCAGAACCTCGAGCTCCTTCGGCACGAAGGACTGCTCGATGCCAGCGAGCGCTGCGCGCATGCTCTCGAGCGTCAGCAGCTCGACGCGCAGCGGTCCGCCGGTCGAAGCCTCGCGCTGCTCGCGGGTCATCGCCGGCGATGAAAACCAGTTGAACGGCCCCATCGACAGGAGTCCGCTGTAGGTCCACGTCAGCGTCACGGCGCCAAACAGCAGCCCGGCGTAATGATGCCACTTCATCCATCCAGCGTAGGGGCTGGCATGGCGCACGCGCTTCAAACGAAAGCGGCTGGTCGGCGAGAACCGCCACAGGCCCCAGACGATCCCGGACACACACATGACGCATCCGATGAGCGAAGACCAGACGACGAACTCGAACCAGACCTGACCGTTGCGCCGAAACGGCGTGAAGTAGACCCAGTGCAGCACGGGTCCCAGATATCCCCAGAATCGCTCGCGCGCGGTCGTTCGCAACACGACGTCGCCGGTGACCTCGGATACGTACAATCTCGTCGCTTCCTCATCGTCCAGGGCGAAGCGGTGCATCGGCATGACCGCGCCCGATTGCAGCGTCCACTGATCGGGTTCCGTCAGATACGTCTCGTACCGCACCGCCCCGGAGTACCCGGGGGCGTAGCGGCGCGCAACGGCCTCCGCCTGTTGTCGGTCCACGCCTTCGAAGAAGTCCCCGGTGTCAGCGAAAACGATCGTCTGCGAGCGACCGCGGCCGAACCGGTACACGGGTCTTCCCTGCTCCATGCCCACTTGCACGCTATCGGCGGTCAAGCCGAGGCTGTCGGCAGCCTGCGCCGGAGTCAATTTCACGTTCGTCAGATCGAGCGCCGGCGCGCGGGCAAGGCGTTCCTCGTTCGCCAGGCCAGGCATCCGCGCGTACATCATCACGACACCCGAGACGAACCAGGCCGTGAACAGCAGGCAGCCGGCGATGCCGAGCCAGCGGTGCACGTAGACCAGCACCTTCCGCCAATCGAGCAGCCACACGTCAGCACGCCTCCTTTACACCACTGCGCGACACGCGTCGTGTCGACACTCTACGAAGGAACCTCGAGGGGCTCAACTGAAGTTTTCGTGAAGCGATGTTCTGGACCAGCTGTCCGGACACTATGGACCAGTAAGGTCTAGGAACGTCACACTCTGTCGGTCCGCCCTGGTCCGTTTTGTAACAGACTCACATCATTTTTGGAGCCGCTCCTCGTCCAGTAGTAGCGGTTAACACGTTCGTATGCAATGAGTTAATTGATTGGAGCCGCAGACAACGCGCTTTGGTTGGAAGGTTGCAATAGGGATGAGACAGTGACGACCGTCCTCGCTGTCGAACCCGATCCGCGACTGGCCGCAAGGGTGCGCCAGGTCGTCTGCGACATGGTCCGCGCCGAACTGAAGATCGTTCAGTCGATCGAGTTGGCGATTGAGGCCCTTCACACGGCGGCCCCGGACCTGATCCTGCTTCCGGCCCTGGTCTCCCCGACCGACGAAGCGCGGCTGGTGGATCTTCTACGGACGCTGCCTGGGTGCTCTCACATCGAGATGCTCATTACGCCAGCCTTCGAGGAGGAGCCAGAGACCGTTACGCCGCGAGGCTGGCGTCGTTGGGGGGCTCGCCGAGCCGTCAACAGTTCCCGTGGCGTAGATGAGCGGCGGCTGTTCGCCGAGCGGCTCGGTTGGTCGCTCGTCCGCGCACGACAGCAGAAGGAGCTCGTCCAGAACGCCGTTGCGAGCGCCGCTGCCGAGCCGTCGCAGGCACAGTCCGAATCGTTCGAAGCCCAGACCGAGACGACCGCATTGGTACGCGTGTCTCCTGCGACTGTCGCAGGCCCGCCCGAGACGCCGATCGGCTCCGACCTCTGCGTGCCTTCCCCATCGATTATTCGTGCGTTGGACAAGAACCGCCGCGCCAACCCACGGTTTCTGGCGAGTGAACTGCGTGGCTTGCGCGAAGCTCGAATCAAATTTGGGCCGCAGGTTTCTCTGCTGGACGTGTCGAGCGGTGGAGCGCTGATCGAAACTGACACTCGACTTCAGCCCGACTCAGAGGACGTATTGGAGCTGGTCGGCAATCTGCACCGGGCCGTACCGTTTCGGGTCGTCCGGAGTCAGGCCACCATCGTCGGCGGTTCGCTGCGGTATCGAGGGGCCTGCGCCTTCGCGCAATCGATCGACCTTGCCGATCTTCTCGAGACGCGGTCGGCGGAATCGAACCCCACGGCCGCCATTCCTCTTCCGCACGAGACCGACGAGGTCCTCGAGCTGCTGGAACGCCAGCTCCCCTCGCTTCGACGCGAGCACCTGACACAGCTTCTGAACTCGCTGCGCTCGGGCCGGCCACCGGCGACGGCTCTCGAGCGGGAAGCGCTCGATTTGATCAGCATCGCGCTTTCGGCGTTGAAGCCCAGTATCGCCGTGTCAGCTGCAGAACCAGTCATCAATCCACCGGCCGAGGACAACGACGCGGCGCGCTCGAACATCGACGACGCTGGCGATCCGTCCGACCGCCGACAGCACCTGCGCGTCTATGGGCCTTTCGACGGGCTTCGTCTTGGCGCGATCGAAACCCCCGTCACCATCCGGGACCTCAGCGAGGGCGGATGCTTCGTCGACTCGCTCATCGACACACAACCGGGACGCCGCCTCTCGATAGGATTGCTGGTGCCTGGCGAAGACTGGATTACGACGACGGGCGAAGTCGTCCGGGGCCAGCCCGACTTCGGATTCGCAGTGCGATTCGTCGACATGCCCGAGGATGTGCGGAAGCGCGTGGCGCGTGTCGTCGCCTCACGGAATCGTTCCGAGGCCACGTCTCACGAGCACGATCTGGCGTTCGTGACGGCCCGATGACAGCCGTTTAGGTGAAGGGAAGATCCGCGGCGTCCGAGCTGCCCCAACGCGCCGGGTTCTCCAATTCCAGCAGGAAACGCTTGCGGTCCAGGCCGCCGCCGTAACCCGTCAGGCTTCCGTCGCTTCCGATCACGCGGTGGCATGGCACCACGATGCTGACCGGGTTGCGCCCGTTGGCTAGACCCACGGCCCGAACGGCAGCCCCGTTGCCAATCGCCTCGGCTACCTGCGCGTAGGTGCGCGTCTCGCCGTAAGGGATGGTCATCAGGTAATCCCAGACCCGCCGCTGGAACGGCGTCCCGCCCGCCAAGACCCGGATCGAAAACTGCGTGCGTTCGCGGTCGAAGTATTCGCGCAGCTCTCCGGCGGCGGCCTCGAACCCTGCTCCTGAGGGAGACCGCGACCCGAACATCACCCTGCGCGGAACGGCCGAATCGCGCTCCATATAGAGTCCGCACAGCAGCCCGTCCGTGTTCACGAGGGTCAGCCTTCCCAACGGTGAGTCCAGAAAGAAATGGTTGATCATCGGCATCGTCAACAATATTCTCCCAGTTCTGACAAAGGAGCGCATCGTGAACACGACGACCCGGACCTATCGCATCGACAAATCACACTCGGAGGCGGTCTTCCAGGTACGACATCTCATCTCCAAGGTAACGGGCCGGTTCTCGGACTTCGAGGGGACACTGACATTCGACGATGCCAATCCTGATCTGTCGTCGGTCGCGTTCACCATCAAGGCGTCGAGCCTCGACACCAACGAGCCGGATCGGGACAAACACCTGCGCTCGGGCGATTTCTTCGACGTCGAGCGGTTCGGGACGATCACCTTCCGCAGTACCGGTGTGGTCAAGAAGAGCGACGTGTTGTTCGACGTGACCGGCGATTTGACCATTCGGGACGTCACCAAAACGGTGACCATCCCGGTGACGTTTCTGGGCAAAGCGAAGGATCCGTGGGGCAACGAGCGGGTCGGGTTCGAGACCGAGTACACGCTCAGCCGGAAGGAGTTCGGCCTCAATTGGAACGCTGCGCTCGAGGGCGGCGGGTTCCTCGTCGGTGACGAGGTCAAGACGAGCTTGTCGGTTCAAGCTGTGCCGCAATAGCTCGACCGATCTCAATCGGTTGAGCCGGCTCGGCTTTCTTGTTGACGACGTGAGCGTCTTGTAGGAGAGTCGACCGGTTCAATCATCGCGTCATTCGTGACTGGCTCATCACGCGCGACTCTCTTCCTGCGATCAGGCAACGTCGGGGCAATCGCACTTGTCACCGCCGCGGCTTACTTCGCAGGCGCTCTCGTCGGCCTCGAGATGAGGCTCCCCTCGGCAACACCCTCCATCCTCTGGCCGCCGAATGCCATTCTCACCGCTCTGATGCTCTTCGTGCCGGTCTCGCGCTGGTGGAGCGTTCTTCTCGGCGGCGCGGTCGCACATTTCGCGGCCGAGCTCGGAATATGGTCGCCGGGGTTGGTCACGTTCCTCTACGTGACCAATGCCGGCGAAGCTCTTCTGGCAGCGGGTCTCATTCGATACCTGACGGATCAACCTTCGAGGTTCGACACCCTCCGAGAGGTCTTCGTCTTCGTCATCGTCGGCGGTTTCGTCGCGCCATTCATCTCGACCTTCTTTGACGCCGGCGGCGTGTGGCTGTTCAACGGCGAGGACTACTGGACCGTCTGGACGCAGAGATTCCCGTCGAACGTCCTCGCGCAGCTCGCGGTCGTTCCAGCCGTCGCAGGATTGCTCAACTGCGACTATGCCCCCGGTACATGGCCGCGACGCCGCTGGCTCGACGCCATCGGCATCGCCAGCGGACTTCTTCTGGTTGCCGCCGTCGTTTCCAGCGACATGGGGAGGATCGGTCTTTCGCGCGCTCCGCTCGCTCCGTTCATCCCGCTGCTCCTGTGGTCGGCCGTTCGGTTCGGCGCCGCAGGTGTCTCGGTTTCCGTGTTCGCAACCACGCTCCTTGCCGTCGAAAGCACCGCGATCGGCGAAGGCCTTCTCCAGGCCGTGGCCCAGGAAGATCAGCGAATCCTGCTCCAGTTGTTTCTGATTGCCTCAACGGTTCCCCTGCTGTGCGTGGGCGCGCTCGTCGAGGAACGTCAAAGTGCGGTGGCAGCGCTGCGGGCCAGCGACGTTTTGAAATCGACGATTCTGGCTTCCATTCCGAGTCTGGTCGCCGTCGTCAGCCGGGACGGCCGAGTCGTCGCCGTCAACGAAAGCTGGCTTCGCTTCGTCGGCAAGGACGTCGTGCCCGGCGCACCGTACATGGACGTGTGGGCCAACCTGGCTGCGAAGGGCTCGGCGTCTGCCCGGTCCGTTTATGACGGTATCGCTGCCGTTCTCGACGGCTCTCGCGCCAGTTTCAATCTCGAATACCCCTGCGAGGTCCGAGGTGGCGAGCAGTGGTGGACCGTGTCGGTGGTGCCCCTGAAGGGTGCTGATGGCGGGGCCGTTGTCACCCATACCGACATCACACGACGGAAGAGGGTGGAAGTCGAGCTCCAACGGAGCCGCGATGAGCTCGCTCACGTCACGCGCGTCTGGGTGATGGGGGAACTCACCGCCTCGCTGTCGCATCAATTGAACCAGCCCTTGACCGGCATCGTGGGAAACGCTCACGCCGGCATTCGTTTCCTCGATGCGAACCCTGCCAACGTCGTCGAGGTGCGCCAGATATTGTCCGACGTCATCTCCGACGCCGAACGCGCGGCGGAGGTCACTCGCGCGGTTCGCAGCATGCTGCGCAAGGACGCCGGTGATCACGAGCTCCTGGATCTCAACGACATCGTGCGTGACATGGTGGCGCTCCTGACCAGCGAAGCGATCATCCGCAACGTGTCGCTGCAGCTGGAGCTGGCGCCGGCTCTCCCGCTCGTTCGCGGCGAGCGTGTGCAGCTTCATCAGGTCGTGCTGAATCTCATGATGAACGCGATCGACGCGGTGACCGGGCTTCCGGACGCCACCACACGCATCGTCAGCGTCGTCACGGCGCCGCTGAATGGAAGCGGCGTCCAGGTGTCGGTGATCGACAGCGGCAGCGGGTTGCCCCGAGGAGCCGAGGACCAAATCTTCGAACCACTCTTCACGACGAAGCCGTCCGGCATGGGCATGGGGCTGCCCATCGCACGCGCGATTGCCGAGTCGCACGGCGGCACAATCCACGCGAGCAACTCCTCTTCGGGCGGCGCCGTTTTCCACCTCACGCTTCCTCTGTCCCTCGAGCCGATCTCTGCTGGATCCACGATATCGATGAAAGGGCCGGCAGTCGGGTAGGGTTCTCCGACCACCCTTCGCCAGGCGCCTTTTGCGGAGCGTCGACACCGCACAAATTTCCTGTGCAATCGCTGAAACGGAAGGATTCAGGCGGCGTAATAGTGGGAAGGCATGAACAGTGGAGGGTATGACCTTACCGGTCCCAACGGTCTTCGTCGTTGACGACGACGCTTCGGTTCGGCGGGCCCTGACGAGACTGTTTAGCTCGGTGGGGCTTCGCGTCGAGACGTTCGCGGGTGCCGCCGACTTCATTGCGCGCGGTGCCGGCAATGAGCACGGCTGTCTCCTGCTGGACATCAAGATGCCGACGACGAGCGGTCTCGAGCTGCAGCAGCAGCTCGAGACGGCCGGCGTCGCGATGCCGGTCATCTTCCTGTCGGCGCACGCCGATGTTCCCGTCACCGTGCGTGCGATGAAGAAAGGGGCGCTCGAAGTCTTTACCAAGCCCTTTCAGGCCGACGCCTTGCTGGCTGCCGTGCACCGCGCGATCGCGGTGGACGCCGTACGCCGGCGCGAGCGCACCGAGTATGAGATGCTCCGCCAACGCTACGAGAGGCTGACGCCCCGCGAGCAGACGGTCATGACGAAAGTCGTAACGGGGTTGTTGAACAAGCAAGTGGCCGGGCTCATGGGCACCTCCGAAAAGACTGTCAAAGTGCACCGCGCTCGAGTCATGGCCAAGATGGAAGCGTCTTCTCTTCCCGAACTGGTCCGAATGGCCGACCGCCTTGGCCTCTCGCCCGGTTCACCGAACACGCCCGAGGGGGTGCCGAAGGTCCAATAGCCCACGCATTGGGCTCGGCAGTACCCTCCACTCAATTCCGATCTGGTGGCAGAGTTGACTCGTGACCCGCGTCCCTGCTCGCGAAGCGCGGGCGACTGGTGAAGCGGGGTAGAAGAGGGCCTCTTCGTCGCCTGAGAGTCGCGCGATGGCATCACCAACTATCGTCTCCTGTTCCCTCGACGCGTTCCCGTGCGCCGCTGCGACTGCCGACTCGCGCCTGCGCATTCTCGCGGCGAATGACGCCTTCGTTGGGCAGTGGAAAGCATTGGGTGCCGATCCCCAGGTTCTTTCCGGCACACCCTTGACAACGTTGTATCCCCCGGAGCAGCGAATCCAGCTGCAGAGCGAGCTGTGGCGATACACGGCGCGTCCCGCTCGAAGAATTTCGATGACCCTGACCGCCCCTCGAGCCGTCCTCGACCTGACACCCATCCGGTCGGATGACGGCGCCTGCTGGCTCGTGGTACTGCGGGCAGGCCTCCCGGCTCAGGAACCCTCCTCGAACCGCATGGCGATTGCCGCCCTCGCCCACGATCTGAAGATGCCCGTTCAGGCCGTGCTGGGGTGGGTATCGCTGTTGAGACGCAAACCGGTGGACCCCGCGAGACTGGACGAGGTGCTGAGGATATTGGAGCGCAACGCTCTTCTCGAAGCAGACATGCTGAACGAATTGCTCGAGGTCACGCGGTCGGCCGACGGCGCCCACTCGCCGCGACCGTCCCGCGTGAACATCGACGAGGTGTTCCGCTCGACGATCGACGGGCTGCGTCCGCTCGCCGAGGAATCCGGAATCCAGCTGCATCTCCGCGGACGCGCCAGTCACGCGCTCGTCTCGGGCAACGCCAGGGACTTCACCCGGATCGTGGGCAACCTGATCGCAAATGCCATCAAGTTCAGCGAAGCAGGCGGCACGGTCGAATGTGAAATCGTTGCCGAGGACGGTTGGGTCCGTCTCGTGGTGCGCGATCAGGGGCGCGGGATCAGCGCGGGGTTTCTACCGCACGTCTTCGACTCGTTCAGGCGGGAAGGGCGGACGGAAATGAGCACGCCCGAAGGCCTCGGCATCGGGCTCACAGCCGTTCGCCACCTCGTTCAGCGTTGCGGTGGCACCGTCCGCGCGGAGAGCGAAGGAAAGGGGCGCGGCTCCACGTTTACGGTCAAGCTTCCCTGTATCAGTCCGCGAGCCGAGCGAGCGGCCATGTCAACTCGTTCGGTCGCCGACGGCCGGTAGGCTCGGGCTCGAGTACTGTCGAGACTGAGTACCGTCGAGATACCGATTCCTCATGCGGACTTCGACACCAACGTCGAACCGGCTCGAGCTGGCCGCGCGAGCGGAATCTGGACCGCAATGCGCGTGCCCCGGCCTGGCAATGTGTGGATCGTGAGCTGGCCTTTGAGGAAACTGACCCGCTCGCGCATGCTGACCAGTCCGAGCCCCTGCTGTTGACCATTCCTGGCGTCGAACCCGACTCCCGAGTCGGCGATCTTCAGGCCCACGTGGTTGTTGTTGCTGGTCAACCTGACCGACGCCTCCCGTGCATGGCTGTGCCGCGCGACGTTGTGCAGCGCCTCCTGAGTGACCCTGTAGACGCACAGGGAAACGTTCGCGTCGGCCGGCTCACACAACGTGTCGTGGGTGAACACGACCTTGATTCCCCGGCGTTCGGTGACCTCACGACACAGAGAATGAACGGCGGAAATCAACCCCAACGCCTGCAGCTTTGAGGGATGGAGCTCGTGCGAAAGGTTGTGGATGTCGGTCGCGATCTCGCCGGCACGCGCCGAAATCCGCTGGAGATTCGACCGAGGTTCGCCGGGTTCCAACTGGCTGGCGATCTGATCGATCTCGATGTTCAGCAATGCGACTTTCTGACTGAGATCGTCGTGCAGATCGCGCGCGACACGTTGCCGCTCGACTTCCTGGCTCGCGATCAGCCGTCCCGCCAGATGGTGATTCAGCTCGATGACCCGCTTCGAATCGGTCACGTCGCGGACAATGCTGAGCACGCTGTCGATGCCGGCGGACACGAGGCGCGCCTCGAAGTGCTTCGGTTCACTCAACTGAAGCTCGTACTCGACGACGACCGGCCCACCGTGGGTGACGGCCTGTTCGAGCGCCTCGATGAATCTGTCGGCGAGTTCAGGCGGCATGACGTCCCTGATCGTCTTTCCGAGAAACGCCCGCGGCGGGACGAAGAGCAGCCGTTCGTCGCGGGCGTGATAGTCCACGTACGTGCCGTCGCGCCGCAAGACGAACATCAGATCGGGGATGGCACGGAGCATGGCGGTGTTGCGCGCTTCGACCCGACTGAGCGCGTCTTCGGCTCTCTTGCGATCGGTGATGTCGCGGCCCACACCCTGATACTCGGCCACGCCGCCCCGCTCGTCGTGGATCGCGTGATTGACCCAGTGATGCCAGCCGACAGTACCATCGGAAAGGGTCACCTGGTGCTCGTGGGAATCGGTCCCGCGGGCCAATCGACCGAGACGCTCGAGCACGTCCGCCCGGGCCGTGGGCGGAATCAGTTCGATGAACTTCGTGCCGAGCAGCTCGTCGCGCCGCAGGTTCCAGAAACGGCAGTAGGCATCGTTCACGAAGGTCAGCGTCGTGTCCGGCCGGAAACGACAGATCAGCTCGCTCTGTGTTTCGACGACGTTCCGGTACCGTTCCTCTGACGCGTGCGTACGTGCCTCAGCCCCCCGGCGTCGGATGCTTTGCATCAGAAATGCGGCAATCAACACCACCTGGGCGACGATGATGAACAGCGCGCCGGCGACGTAGGTTCGGCCGAGTTCCGGAACCGACGCCTCTCGAAAAAGCACGAGGCTCTCGACAGGCAGGCGGCCTTCGGGAATCCCCCACTGTCGAAGCTGGCGCCCGTCGAGCAATGTCGCGTACGTCGAGCGCCCCGGAGAAACATCCTGCGGCTTGGAGCCCCCGACGATCTGCCTGGCCATCTCGGCCATCCGCCTGGCGTCCGTTTCGAAGCGCCACATGAAGCCGCCGACGAGTCCCTCGCCGAGAAGCTCCTCCATGTAGCCGAACACCGGTACAGGCGAGGCGCGCACCACCTGCGTCAGCCCCTCCAACGGGTCCAGGGCCTGCGCCCGATCTCCGAGCGTCTGCCTGCAGAACAGCACAACGGAACGTTCCGGAATCGCGGCGACCTCGGTCACGAGCTCACCGATCGGAAGATCTCGCAGGTACACCAGGTTGAGGGCCGCGGGGCGCTGCGCCACTTGCCGACGGACTTCGCCTTCGATCTCGCCATTGTTGTCGAGACTTCCGTCGACGACGTACACGTTCCGGGTGTCTGGGCGAAGCGCAAGTGCGAGGTCGATCGTTCCGTTAATCCAGAGGCCACCCTGCAAACCGGTGATGCCACGGCCCGGGTCGATCAGACCAGAGGACGAAACGGCGGCCACGATCGGAGGGTTGCCGAAGATCTCGAGGTTTTGCCGGGCGAAGTGCAGCGCGCGGCTTCCAACCACGACGATCACGTCAATGGGCCGGCCGGCGTACTTGTCCTTGAGGTAATTCCTGAACAGTCGCGACTGCTTGGCGCCGCCGACGCGGAGCGAATCGATGCCCTCCTCGTAGAGATCAATCGGGGGGGCCTCGTCGGGTCGCAGTGCCTCTGCAAAGGCCGCGTCGAACCTCGCTCGAAACAACGGCCCGTTCAGGCCCTCCTGATGGAGCAGGAGTACACGTTTCGTCCGAAGCGGATCAGCTGCCCGGATGTCACCGGCGAGGAACAGGAACAGGCACGACAGGATTGACACCAAGCCCCTGCGCGCACGGATTCTCGTGACGGGGAGGACGTTCGGCGTGCACACCATGAGTCTGGTCGACACGGCCAGCAGAAAAGCCGTGAAGCTGGGCGCTGGCCTCAAGCCGGAAGCATAGTGTCGGCGGCGCTGCAGGGCTATTGGACTTTGGGCACCCCCCCTTCAAGGTCTGTTTCTGTTAATGATCAGGTTCCTTACGCCACCAGTCGCTGCCTCACCGTAGCAGCCCGCGCCCCGAACGTGGCCGCGCCCGCCGCGGCGTCGGCCACCCAGACCTGTCTCGCGCGACTGAGGGTTTGTGAGGGACCTTCACCGAACAATCCCTTGTAATCTCCGGCAAACCGCCCGAGCTCGAAGAAACCATGGAGCGTCGCGATATCGGTAACGGTCCAGCTGATGTCGCCAGGCGCCCTCAAGGCCCGTCTGACCCGATGAAGCTGCCGAATCATCAAGTAGCGCTTCGGTCCCGTCGCGTAGACATCGTGGAAGGCATTTCTCAGACTGCGCTCGCTCACGCCGACGATGGTCGAAAGACGCGAGACCGAGATCCTCTCCCCGCAGTGCTGACGGACGAAGTCCTCAGCCTGGCAAACCACTGCCATGCGCGATCGGACGGTCGTCGGTGGTTCAGCCGCTCTTACAGCGGCGCGCAGCTGACCGAGTACGGCGCGGCACAGCCCTTGTGCCACGTCACGATGCACCCGAGCCCTGCGAAGCGATTGTCGTATACCCAGCTCGCCCCGTATCCGCTCGAGTAGCTGTCGAAGCGCGGAGGCCTGGTCCCGTCCGGTTCGAACGAGGTCGCTCGGAGCCGCACCCTTCGGCATCATCGCGGCGATAGGCGCGGCGGTGCGTCCGTCCATGCTCACCAGCGCGAACTCGACGCCTTCTGGATCGAATCCTCGGTTCTCGGTGCCTGGCGGGCATACCACGATGTCTGCTTCCCCTATGGGGCTGCCGTTCGATCGCCCCCCGCTTGGCACCACCATCGGAATCACGAAAAGCCACCGGTCCGCGTGTGTCCGAATGTGGTGAACAAGCGGATTCGCCGCTCGACCGAACCGAAGCACCATGGAAGGGAGCCGGATCACCGTCCAACGGGCAGAAAAGGGCGCACGCTGAAGTGGCACGTACTCGAGCTCCACCCCATCCGCCACGATCTCGGGTAACGAGTTGATGTCCTCTACCGTCGTCCACCAGACGTCCTGGTGCGACGACGTCGCGAGCGACTGGCGCATGAGCGCATCATCGCAACAGTGGAACAGGCCGCTGAACTGTCAAAAGTGACAGTTGTGGGGTGAAAAGTTGCCATGTTCAACGGAGCGTCCGCGGCCAGGCGCCAGTCAGAAAGTGTCTTTACACGCGTGTAAGTTGACCAGAAGCCACCAGATCGGTATAAGGCGACTCATCGGGTCAACCTGGATGACCAGTCCGATGACCGTCACAGGAAGCAGAGGATTGATTGAGCCGCCCACGTGTTCTTCTGGCTGACGACCACACGCTGTTGCTCGCCGCCTTTCAAAAGCTCCTCGCGGACGACTGCGAAATCGTCGGAGCGGTGTCTGACGGCCGTTCGATGCTCGAGGTCGCCTGCTCGACGAAACCGGACCTCGTTATCGCCGACATCGCGATGCCACTTCTGAATGGCCTCGACGCGGCACGCCAGATCAAGCAACTGCTGCCGCAGACACGCATCATTTTCCTCACCATGAACGAGGATCCGGATATGGCGGCCGAGGCGCTGCGTGCCGGAGCCTCAGGCTACCTGCTGAAGCGGTCAGCGGCATCCGAACTGTTGACGGCAATACGCGAAGCCATGGCGCGCCGGATTTACATCACGCCTCTGATCACCGAGGGGCTGGTACACTCGATGATGCACGGTCCCGATGCGAAACTTCCCGAGGAGCAGCTGAGCCCCCGGCAGCGAGAGGTCATTCAGCTCGTCGCCGAAGGACGTTCGATGAAAGAGATCGGCACGATCCTCAACATCGCGCCAAGAACGGTGGCCTTCCATAAGTACCGTCTGATGGAGCAGCTCCACATCAAGACGACCGCCGAGCTCATACAGTTCGCCATCAAGCATCACATGGTCTGATCAGCGGATTCGCCTGATTGGGGGCAACCGCCAGGTTCCGTCCGTGACCTGGGGAAGCGGCCAATAGATCGTCAGCACCAGCTGGAACGGCCCTCGAGGAGCCGGCAGCCAGTTCGATTCGCCAACGGCTCCTGGCGAGTCGTGTTGGACGACGATATCCAGCGAGCCGTCTTCGTTGAACGTCAGGCTGTTGCGATCGCCGATCGAGAAGCGACGGAGGACGTTGTCGACCGGCAGACCCCGCTGATCCAGGATCGTGATCGACCAGTAGCCCCGCGTCGGTGGACTTTGATCGCGGCTGATGTGCAGAAGGTATGCGTTGGCACCTGAGAAGGGCCGCCCTTCGCTGTCCGCGTCAAAGGTGGCCGAAATAACCTCGTTCGACTGGCTGATGGTACTCCCGGGGAGTACGGACACCCACCGGGGGTTTGTCTGCTTCATCATCGCAACTCCTGGCCCGCTGGTCGACCGACCGGTCGATGCTCACTTCGGACAAGACCCAACTTACCGGGCAAACGGGGCGCAGGATATGCATATCCGGCAAACCCCTGTAAGGGGTGGTTTAGACGGGGTTGCCTTCCCGCGCGCAGTCCTTCCTGATCCGAATCCCACGACTCGTCGCGGATGCTCGCGGCCAAACGTGATGCGTGCAGGAGATCAGCGCGCCTCGCCCTTTCCGCTCGGGCACAGCCGCGACTCTTGGGCGGTATGCGCATTGCACGAATGCTGATCGAGCTCCAAGATGCTCCTCGCTTCAATCAGCTTTCGCGCGCAGCCTCATAAGCGCGGTGAGATTCTGAGCGCCGTTGACGAGGAAGTCAGCCGGATGCGTCGGGCCAGCGGCTGTGGACGCTGCCGGCTGCTGGTCGACACCGAGAACCCGAACTGCTTCACGTTGCTGTCGGAGTGGCAGTCGATCGATCACGCCGACACGTTCTTCAACTCCCACGACTTTCAGATCTTCAAGGGCATCCGGATTCTGCTCCGGGAAGAGCCGGTCATCGTGCTGGACGAGGTTCGCGGTCGCATCACACGCCTCATTCGCGGACAGTGACCACCTTGTCAGCGGGGACGGACGATACCCAGCTTCGACATCCGACTGCGAAGCGTGCTCGGTTTCATTCCCAGAATGCGCGCCGCGCCGCTCGCACCTTCGATGCGCCACCGGGTCGTGCCGAGAATGTGCGTGATATGCCTTCGTTCCACGTCGAGCAGTGTCTGCCCGTCGCCATCCGGAGCCGGATCCGGCTGCGTCATCCAGGCGTCGCTGAGCGACAGCGTCGTCCCCGGAGACAGAATCATCGCGCGCTGGATGACGTTCTCGAGCTCGCGCACGTTGCCGGGCCAGTTGTAGCCTTCGAACACATGCATCACTTCAGGCGGAATCACGTCGATGCGCTTTCGCAGCGAGGGAGACAGCCGATCGACGAAATACCGAACGAGCCGCGGGATGTCGCTTCGCCGATCGCGCAACGACGGCAGCGTGATGGGAAAGACATTCAGCCGGTAGTACAGGTCCCGCCGGAATCGGCCGTGACGCACTTCGTCGTACAGGTCGCGGTTGGTCGCAGCGATGACGCGTACGTCGACGTCGATCGTCCGAGGGCTGCCCAGACGTTCGATCTGGCCCTCCTGGACGGCTCTCAGCAGCTTGGGCTGCAGCTCCAGGGGGAGCTCGCCGATCTCGTCCAGAAAAATCGTGCCGCGATTGGCCATCTCGAATCGCCCGATCTGGGTGGCGTGGGCCCCAGTGAACGCACCGCGTTCACGCCCGAACAGCTCGCTTTCGATCAGGGTCGCGGGCATCGCCGCGCAGTTGACGACGGTGAACGGCCGATCGCCGCGCGGACTGCGGCGGTGAATCGCCCGGGCCAGCAGCTCTTTTCCGGTGCCCGTCTCGCCACAGAGCAGGACCGTGGCGTCGGTCGGCGCGACTTGATCGGCACGGATCATCACGTATCGGAGGGCATCACTGTCTCCGACAATCGTGGCGGCGTCTCTGACAGAGGACCGGGCGGGCATGGTCGGAGACGGCGGGACGAACGATATCCCGCTCCGTATCTCAAGCTCTCTGGCTGGCATCGTCATGGTCTGACCCCAGGTTTCAAGCTGGGCGGGGAGCTACTTCGCAACATGATTCCTCCTCAGTGGCCGCAGCATAGATTCAGCGTTTCTTCACGCCTATGCACTATCGGCATACGGCAACAAGGGAAGCTCATCCTTGAAGCTCGCTGGAGGATTCAAGCGCGGCGTGCGGCCCGCGGTCTCGAAGGTCAGCGTTCCGCCCTCGGGCATCGCATCGCGGGCGCTCAACGCAAGATTCACTACGGCCTGCAACGAGGCGTCTCCAACGCCTGTGCTAAGGTGGTCTCCATGCGGACACGATGGCACACGATCGTCATCGGCATCCTCGCGCTCAGCGGATCGCCCAGCACGCTCCTAGCCCAGGCCGCCCCAGCACCTCTGCGCCTGACGGCCTTCGCCGTCAACATGAGCAACATCGCAACCGGCGCCAACAGTCAGGTCATCATTCAGATTGATCGCTGGTCCTCGGCCGCCGATCGCGATCGGCTGAAAGCGGTTTTTCTCGAGAAAGGACCCGAGCGGCTCCTGGATGCGGTGCAGAACAGTCCCCGTGTCGGCTTCGTGCGACTTCCGACATCGCTCGGCTGGGACTTGCGCTATGCGCAAGCCGATCCTCTCGAGGACGGCGGGCAGCGCATCGTCATCCTGACCGACCGCCCGATCGGTTCGCTCGAGGCCCGAAATCAGCCGCGAACGAGAGACTACCCGTTCACGCTGATCCAGATACAACTGGACAGGGGCGGCAGGGGCGATGGTCGAATGTCGGTGGCTACCAAATTCACCTACGACGTCCAATCGAACAGCGTCGTTCTCGAAAACTACTCGACCGAACCGGTGCGTCTGCAGAACGTTCAGGTCAATCGATAGCCCTCGCTGGGCGTCGCAGCCCGGGCCGAGAAGGTGTTCTGCTCAGGCGCTCGTGGCTGAAACTACTCGGGACGAACGAGACCCCGGCGCATCGCCACCTTGATGGCTTCGGTGCGGCTCGTCACGCCGAGCTTTTCGAACAGATGACCCAGGTGGGTCTTGACGGTCCGTTCGCTGATCCCGAGCTCGGTGGCGATTTCCTTGTTCGCTTTACCGTCCGCCATGAGACGCATCGAGGCCAGCTCCCGCGGCGTGAGCTGAACACGCGTCACCCCTTCGGCGAGCTTTGCTGCGGCGGCCGGCGCCAGGTAGGTCTTGCCCGCCAGTACATCCCGGATGCAGCCGATGAGGTCGTCGGCCGAGATGTCTTTCAGCACGTACGCTTTGGCGCCAGCTTTGAGCGCGCGCGCAATCTCATCGTCGGTGTCGTAGGTGGTGAGCACGATCACGCGCGCTTGCGAGTCCAGATCTCGAATGCGGCGTACGGCTTCGACCCCTTCCATGATCGGCATCCGGAGATCCAGCAATGTCACATCCGGACGGAACCGCTCGTAGGCCGCGATCGCTTCGAGACCGTTGCCCGCTTCGGCGACCACGCGGAGATCGCCTTCCTGATTGATGATATTGGCGACGCCGGTGCGGAGCAGCGCGTGATCGTCCACGAGGAGCACACGGGTCTTGCCGTCGGTCTTCGCGCCGCCGTTCGTCGCGCTGCCGTTCGTCGCGCTGCCGTCAGCTCGCGACATGGATCTGCGTCGGAAGCGACGAGGGTTCCCAGGCGAGTACGACCTCGGTGCCGCTTCGAGGCGCCGTCACGATGGTCAGGGAAGCGCCGATGCGTTCGGCCCGTTCCTGCATGCTGGTCATGCCGAATCCGGCCGTCGTCCGTTCTCTCGAGATGCCGCGGCCATTGTCGCTCACCGACAGCCTGATCCCGATCGATCTGACCGGCGAGGCGCGCACGGTGATGCGTCGCGCGCGCGAGTGGCGGACGGCGTTGGTGAGGGCTTCCTGCACGATCCCGTTGATCTCCCGTTCGACGCCGTCGCCGAACCGCGGCAGCTCGTCGAGGATCACGTCGATGGGAACAGCCGCCGTGCGCTGCCAGAGATCCGCCATACGCCTGATGGCGGTCGCGACGCCCTCGCCACTGCCGACGTTGGGGCGGAGCGTGCCGACTGAACGCCGCGCTTCGGCAAGATGGGTGCGGGCGAGCTCGACGGCGATCTCGAGGCTCGAAGCCACGCCGGCCGGGAGCACGCCAGCCGCTCGCTGCGCGGCCTGGAGCTGCATCAGAATGGCGGCGAAGCCCTGCGCCAGATTGTCGTGAATGTCCCGCGCGAGCCGGTTGCGCTCTTCGAGGATCGCCTTGCGGCGCTCTTCCAGGCGATTCAGCTCCGCGAGCCGGCTCTGGTGCAGCGCCAGCGCTGCCTGACGCGCGATCGCTTCGAGCAGGACGACGCGCCACTGGCCATCGCAGCCGGGGATCTCATGAGTTGAGAGCGCGAGCCAACCGAGGTTTCGCCCGCTCAGGACGAGTGGTGACACGACGAGGGAATGAACTCCCTCGCGCCGATTGAACTCACGCACCTGTTCAGGCAGCCGCGGATCGTCGCTCACGTACTCCACGCTCCGCGTCCACCCCGGTGTGTACGTGAACAGGTAGTCGGCCATGCTCTCGCGCGGCACTGCGAGATTGGCCCAGTCGCCGCTTTTCGCTGTGTACAAGCGTGCCGACAAGTACGCCATCCACAAGTCGCAGCGGCTATGGTCGTCGTCGATCAGCCACACGCCGCACGCGTGGCTCTCGCTTTCTTCGACGAGCGTTTTGGCGAACACGCCGAAGAACCCCTCGAGATCGGGCTCTCTCACCAGCAGGTCCAACGCGAGCTGAACGACATCGGTCTGCATCTTCGCGATGCACTCGGCTCGGCGCCGCTCGGAATGCTCGCGGACCAGGGCGGCGCGGAGCACGTCCGGATCGTTCGAGGCGGCCTCGTCGGGCAGCTGGTTCACCGCGTGCCGTGCCTCGCAGGACGACTGATCCGGTTCAGCGATGTTGTCATCGATGGGTGAGCTCACGGTCAACCCCCGGTCGTCATTATTCACCACTCCACGACGGAGATCGACCTCTTCCGCGTCGGTCGCACGGTCGATGCGGGCATCGTCCAAAGGTCGCAGATGACAGAGGGCCGGATGTCGCGCTCCGATGTGGCGCTCACGCCCGATCACATCATCCGGCTCCTGCCCGATTGTGCCTCACCCCCTCCGCGAACGACAGTGACAGGCGGTGCACATCGCGATCTGCATTGGCGTCCGTCGGGTCTGAGAGGTGGGTGCGTCTATGGCAAAACGAATGATATTGATGCTCGGCGTCACGGCCGCGTTCGTCGCGGCCCTCGGCTTTGTGAAGTTCCAGCAGATTCAGACGGCCATTGCTCAGGGCGCCGCCTTCCAGCCGCCTCCCGAGGCCGTCACCACCCTCGTGGCGCAGCGTGAAGAGTGGCCGGCGGCGTTCAGCGCGATCGGGACGATTGCGGCCGTTCAGGGGGTCACGGTGAGCGCCGACCTCGCCGGCACGGTCGAACGCATCGCGTTCGAGTCGGGCCAGTCGGTTCGTGAAGGCGACCTGCTCGTCCAGCTCGATACGCGGCAGGAACAGGCGCAGTTGGCCGCAGCCGAGGCTCAACGCGAGCTGGCGCGCCTGAACATCGAGCGGATGCGCGACCTGCTGGACGAGCGGGTTATTTCGCGCGCCGAGTTCGACCGCGCCGTGGCCGAGGATCGGCAATCCGACGCACGGGTCGAGGAAATCCGGGCGGCGATCGAGCGAAAAACGATTCGTGCGCCGTTCTCCGGCGTGCTCGGCATTCGCCTGGTGAACCGCGGCCAATACATGGCCGCCGGGGACGCGATCGCCTCGCTCCAGTCGCTCCGTCCCATCTACGTGAACTTCGGCGTGCCGCAGCAGGACGCCAGCCAGGTACGCGTGGGCCGAGAGGTGCTCGTGACGACAGACGAGTCGTCGGCGGTCGCACTCAGAGGACGGGTGACCGCGATCGATTCAACCGTGGACGAGGCCACGCGGAACATACAGGTGCAGGCGACGCTGGCCAATTCGGATGGCAGGCTCCGGCCAGGGATGTTCGTGCAGACCGAGCTTCGCGTGGGCGCCAGCCGTCCGGTGGTCGCGCTTCCGGCATCCGCGATCAGCTACGCACCCTATGGCGATTCCATCTTCATCGTCAGCGACTTGAAGAACCCGAACGGACAAACCTACCGAGGCGTCCGGCAGCAGTTCGTGAAGCTCCAGGGATCGCGCGGTGACCAGGTGGCCGTGATCAGCGGCGTCAACCCGGGGGACGAAGTCGTCACCTCGGGCGTCTTCAAGCTGCGCAACGGCGCCGCCGTCGTCGTCAACAACGATGTTCAGCCGGAGAACAACCCGGCGCCTACTCCCGAGGAAAGCTGATGCGCTTCACCGACCTTTTCGTCAGGCGACCGGTCCTCGCGATCGTCGTCAACCTCGTCATTCTCATCGCCGGTCTCCAGTCGATTCGTGCGCTGAGCGTCCGGCAGTATCCGCGCAGCGACATCGCGATTGTCAGAGTCACGACCGTGTATGTCGGCGCCAACGCCGACCTCGTCCGCGGCTTCATCACGACCCCGCTCGAACGGGTCATCGCGAGCGCCGACGGCATCGACTACATGGAATCGTCCAGCGCGCAGGGCAGGAGCACCATCACGGTGCACCTCGAGCTCAACTACGACACCAACGCGGCGCTGACCCAGATACAGTCCAAGGTCGCGCAGGTTCGGAACGACCTCCCGCCTGAGTCCGAGGCGCCCATCATTCAGCTCGAAACAGCCGACGATCAGTTCGCGGCGATGTATCTCGGCTTCTCCTCGGACGAGCTCGATCAGAACCAGATCACCGACTACCTGACCCGTGTCGTTCAGCCGAGGCTGAGCGCGATCGGCGGCGTTCAGCGCGCCGACATCCTGGGCGGCCGGACGTTCGCGATGCGCATCTGGCTCGACCCGGACCGGATGGCGGCCCACAACATTTCTCCCTCCGCACTGCGGGAAGCGCTCGCGCGCAACAACTATCTGTCGGCGCTCGGTCGGACCAAGGGCTCGATGGTCTCCGTGAATCTGGTGGCGAACACCGATCTCCGAACCCCCGAGGAATTCCGCCAGCTGGTCGTCAAAGAAGAGCACGGCGTCGTGGTCCGGCTCGGCGATGTCGCGGACGTCGTCCTCGGCGCCGAGAACTACGAAGAAGAAGTGCGCTTCAAC
The DNA here is from genome assembly GCA_035537875.1 of Vicinamibacterales bacterium. Classification (GTDB taxonomy): domain Bacteria; phylum Acidobacteriota; class Vicinamibacteria; order Vicinamibacterales; family CAVVIG01; genus DATLLJ01. Next base: position 72,643 of record DATLLJ010000009.1, read on the forward strand.
GGGCAGGCGGCCACTTTCATGGGCATCTGGGTCCTCCCGACTGCGAACGCGCTCGAAGTGATCGCGAGAGTCCGCGAAGCCATCCCCGGAATCGAAGCGCAGCTCCCCCTTGGAATGAAGGTCGGTATTCCGTATGACTCGACGGCCTACATCCAGGATGCCATCGACGAAGTGCTCACGACGCTCATCGAGACGCTGCTCATCGTCATCGTCGTGATCTTCCTGTTCCTCGGATCGTTCCGCTCGGTGCTCATACCGGTCGTCGCCATCCCGATCTCGCTCGTCGGCGCGGTGTTCCTCATGCTCGTCGCCGGATTCACGATCAATCTGTTGACGCTGCTCGCCATCGTGCTGTCCGTCGGCCTCGTCGTCGACGATGCGATTGTGATGGTGGAGAACGTGGAGCGGCATCTCCACGATGGGAAGCCGCCGCAGCGCGCGGCCCTCGAGGCCGCGCGCGAGCTCGTCGGTCCGATCATCGCGATGACCATCACGCTCGCGGCCGTGTACACGCCCGTCGGCATCCAGGGCGGCCTCACGGGAGCCCTCTTCCGCGAATTCGCCTTCACGCTGGCCGGCGCCGTGGTCGTCTCCGGCGTCGTCGCGCTGACGTTGTCGCCGATGATGGGAGCCAGACTGCTCCGGACCGGCGATACCGAACGCGGCTTTGCCGGGTGGATCAACCGGCGCTTCGACGGTATCCGTCGCGCCTACACGCGAACCCTTGCCGGCACGCTCCGCTACAGACCAGTCGTCCTCGTGCTGTGGGCCATCGTGGCGGTTCTCACCGTGCCTTTCTATGTGTTTTCACAAAGAGAGCTGGCGCCGACCGAGGATCAGGGCGTGGTCTTCGGCATCATCCAGGCGTCGGCGAACTCCACGATCGATCAAACGCGTCTGTACGCCGCGAAGATTCACGACGTCTACCGATCGTTTCCCGAAAGCGAGAGCATCTTTCAACTGACGTTCCCGACCGGTGGCTTCGGCGGCTTGGTGACCAAGCCGTGGAGCGAGCGGACCAGGACCACGGAGCAGCTGCTCCTCGAGTCGATGGGGCCGCTGTCGCAGATCCCGGGGGTTCGTGTCATTCCAACCACCCCGCCGCCTTTGCCGGGAGGGGGTGATTTCCCGGTGGACCTGGTGATCGCGTCGCCGGCCGAGCCGGAGCGCCTCCAGGATCTGGCCGGCCAGCTCGTGCAGAAGGCGTTCGCCAGCGGCCTGTTCATCTTCGCGGATGCCGACCTGAAGTTCGATCAACCGCAAGCCGAGGTCGTGTTCGATCGCGACAAGCTCAGATCGCAAGGGGTCGATCTCAGCCAGGCCGGTCGAGATCTGTCCACGCTGCTCGGCGGCGGCTACGTGAACCGGTTCAGCATCCAGGGCCGCAGCTACAAGGTGATCCCGCAGCTCAAACGGGTCGAGCGGTTGACACCTGATCAGCTCGAGCAGATCTATGTCACCGGCTCGGACAACCGGCTCGTTCCGCTGTCGACGTTTGCGACGCTCAAGACGACGGCGGAACCGCGCGAGCTCAAGAAGTTTCAGCAGCTCAACGCCGTGCGGATCCAGGGCGTCATCCCGCCGCCCGTGCCCCTGGATCAGGCGCTGGGGTTCCTCGAGGCCGAGGCGCGGAAAGTGATCCCGGAGGGGTTCTCAATCGACTACGCCGGCGAATCGCGGCAGCTCCGCACCGAAGGCAGCCGCTTCCTCGGCACCTTCCTGCTGTCGGCCATCCTCATCTATCTCGTCCTGGCGGCGCAGTTCGAGAGCTTCCGCGATCCATTCATCATCCTGGCGGGCTCCGTGCCTCTAGCCGTGTCCGGAGCGCTGCTCTTCTCGTTCCTCGGCTTCACGACGCTCAACATCTACAGTCAGGTCGGTCTGATCACCCTGGTCGGCCTCGTCTCGAAGAACGGAATTCTCATCGTGCAGTTCGCCAACCATCTCCAGGAGACCGGCCACGCCAAGCTGGACGCCATCCTGGAGGCCTCGGGCACGCGGCTGCGGCCGATCCTGATGACCACGGCGGCTACGGTCGTCGGCCATTTTCCGCTCGTGCTCGCGACAGGCCCAGGAGCCGGCGCGCGCAACAGCATCGGCATCATGCTCGTGAGCGGGATGATCATCGGCTCGCTCTTCACGCTGTTCGTCGTTCCCTCCATCTACGTGCTCGTGGCTCGGACGCGCGTGGCGGTCGCGTCGGAGGCAGAACAGGAGGAGCGGCCGCTCCTTCCCGAATTTGCAAAGGCTGCGCTGTAAAAGGCGAAACGCTATGACACTCAAACTCATGACACGGATCGTGGTCGCGGCGGCCGCTGGCGCCGTGCTGAACGGCAGTGCCTACGCACAAGTCGTGTCGTCGGCGACCGGCGAGCTCGAGCTCACGCTGGAGGAGGCGGTCCGCCGCGCGGTGGACCACAACCCGGACCTCGCGATCGTCCGGCTCGACACCGAGATCGGCGCGGCGCAGGTCGCCGAGTCGCGCGGCGCGTTTGTCCCGGTCTTCTCGACGGTCGCTGCCCGCTCCAGTGCCGTCACGCCCGCGTCGAGCCTTCTGGCGGGCGATCGCCGCAGCGTCTCGGTCGATGACTGGTTCTCGTCCGCCGGCGTCAGGCAGCGGCTGCCCTGGGGATCAGGTACGTGGGGCGTCACGTGGGACACGGCTCGCACCGCGACCGACAGCCTCTTCAGCAGCTTCGATCCCAGCCTGCAGTCGGGTTTCCAGGTGGCGTTCTCGCAGCCGCTGTTGAAAGACCGCGCGATGGATTCGGCGCGACACCAGTACGTCATCGCGAAGCAGAACCAGGAGAGCTCCGAGCTCCAGTTCCGCGAGTCCGCCGTCCAGACGGTGGCCGCCGTCAAGGAGGCGTACTGGACGCTCAAGGCCGCCATGGCGAACGTCACCGTTCAGCAGCGATCGCTCGACATCGCGCAGGAGCTCGTGCGGCAGAACCGGGTGCGCGTTCAGGCCGGCGAGGCGGCACCGATCGATCTCGTTCAGGCGGAGGCCGAGGTCGCCCAGCGTCGGGAGGCGCTGATTCGCGCCAACGCGACGGCCGGCGACGCGGAAGATCGGGTGCGTCGGCTCATCATGGACCCCGCCGACGAGACCTTCTGGCGCGTCCGCTTGAATCCCGTCGATGAACCGGTCGGCCCAGGACTCGTGCCCGATGTGGACGCGGCGGTCGCCAACGCGCTCAAGAGCCGCTACGACCTGGCGCGCGCCCGCACCGATCTGGCGACGGCCGCGACCGACGTCGAGTACTTCACCAATCAGAAGCTGCCAGACCTGCGGTTCGAGACCTCGTATCGGGGCAGCGGGCTCGGCGGCACGCAGCTGCTGAGAACCGGGACTTTCCCCGGGATCGTCAGCGGGTCGCAGCGAACGACTCTCGGCGACGCGGTGGGCCAGGTCCTCGGCGGGGACTACCCGGCGTGGAGCGTCGGCGTGACGATCAGCTATCCACTCGGGCAGAGCTACGAGGAGGCCGGGCTCGTCCGATCTGAAATTGCCCGTCGGCAGGCCGCCCACCGCGTGGCCAGCCTCCAGCTCGACGCGGCGGAAAGCATCAGGCAGGCGGCGCGACAGGTGCAGAGCACGTCCGAACGCATCGGCGCCGCTCGCGCCGGCGCCACGTTCGCCGAGCAGCGCCTCGACGCCGAACAGCGGCGCTACGAGGTCGGCCTGTCCACGACTTTTCTGGTCACGCAGGCGCAGCGCGATCTTGTCCAGGCGCAGGTGAACCTGCTGCAGGCGATGCTCGACTATCAGTCGTCCCTCGTCCGCTTCGAAGCGCTCCAGCAGGCGCCGCCGCGCGGTGGCAGCACGATGGCCATCGGCCTGAACGGCTCGAGCATCGTCTGGCTGCCCACGCCTGCACCGAGTGGGCTGTTCCGCCAGAGCGCCGGCGGCGGGGGCCCATAAAAGGAGGAGGGTATCTGGACATTGCCCGGTTACACCTTCCGGCTGTCGTAAGCCCAGTGGAGCGCCGCCTGGCGTTGCCGTCGGCGGCACTCCAGATCGCCTTTCTCGCAGTGTTTCCTGATGGCGGCGACGTGCCGCGCGATGGCTCTCCAGCGCCGGATCTGGCGTTCGTCATCGGCGGAGCGGCGGCCCATGTAGTACCGGCAATACCACTGGAACCACCCACGAGGGTCCTGCGGGCGAATCCAGCCTTTCTGCCGCCACGTGGCCAGCGACTGCGAGGCGTTGACGCGGAAGTAGTTGAGACGTGCGTCGTGACGTTCGTCGGAGAGCCTGGCTCCCGCAAACCAGCTTGCCGGGAATTCCCGGCGGCAATCGGTCATGTATTTCCCGCCGAACACGCCGAGCCGCAGCATCTGTTTCGGAGTCAGCTGCGGACGGAAGTCCGGCGAGAAATGACGACCGATCGGCTCGGTGCGGTAATACACGTATCCCCGCTGCATGCTGTCGTTGACGATGACCTTACGCTTCATCACCCGCCTGCCGGCCGCCGCCAAGCCGCCAGGTTTGACACCCCCGTGCGCTCACTTTCTGACGATCTTCTTGACCATCTGTGTGAGCGGGCCGGTCACGTAGAGATCGCCCCTCCGATCCAACGTCACGCCATGCGGCCGCACGCCGAGCCCTGTAATGGACTCCACGATTTTCCCGTCCTTCATGACGGTGATCGATTCCGAATCGACATGGCTGATGTAGAGCGTGTCGTCCGGGGTGATGTACATCGAACCCCGCGGCTTGGCGGCGAAGCCGGTCCACTGCTCCAGGAATCGTCCGTTCGAATCGAACAGCTGGAGCCGGCTGTTCTCGACGTCGGCGACGATGATGCGACCCTTGGAGTCGACGACGACCGAATGGGGAAGGTTGAACTGTCCGGGCTCCGATCCTTTCACGCCGCCGATCTTCCGGAGGAACTTGCCCTCCTTGGAAAACTGGACGACTCGCGAATTGCGATAGCCGTCGGCGACGAGGATGTCGCCGTTGGGCGCCACGAATACATCGGCCGGTCCGTCGAACAGCTCCTGCGACTCGTTGTCGCCGGTCGTACCGGCGCGTCCCAGCGTCATCACCACCTGTCCGTCTGGTGAAATCTTCTGAACGAAGTTGTCAGTGTTGTCCGTAGCCCAGATAAAACCATCCCGGTCGATTCGGATCCCGTGCGCAGCACGGTACTTCGTGTCGCCAAACGACTTCGTCAGCTTGCCTTCCGGGCTCACGATGAAGAATGCGGGAACGTTCCGGCGGAAGATCACGAGCTGGCCGTCCGGCGCGGTTGAAATCTGCGAAGCGCCGCCCCACGTCACTCCCTCCGGCAGATCCCCCCATGACGACAGCACTTCCCAACGACTGTTGTGCGGAGCCTCGGACTGCGCCAGCAGGCCGGGAACAGTGACCGCCAGCGCCAACGTCACGAAGAGAACCGGTTTCTCTGCGACCTCCTTCACGGGTGAAACGTTCAGCCTGGCTGTGACGAACCCGTCGGCGGCCCGGCGGCCGTCCGTTCGATGCGTCCCGACATGCTGCCGCCCGCGCTTCCGTGCTGCCACGTGCCCGCATAGCGGTCGCCGTAGAAGAACAGACGGACCGTGAAGGTGCCGAGCCCGGGCAGGCTCGTGTCGGTCATCATGATCATCGGCGTGTCGCCGTTCCACTGCATCGGCACCACCACGGGTATGGCGCCATCCACGCCGCAGCAGTTCATGCGTGCATTGAACCGCCAGAGGTTGTCTCCCACCTTCTCCACGCTCGAGATCTCGTACCGATCCGGCCGCGGCTCACGCTCTTCCCGGCCAGTGAGGGTGAACGAGCCGACCAGGGTCACCCCGCGCATCTGCTCGGTAAAACGCCGCTCCGCCTCGGTCAACGACGCCGGATCGACGACCGACCCGATGCCGAGCCGGCCGACCAGCCATCCTCCAGCGAACACCCCGAGGATCAGTAGAGCAAGGGCCGCGAGGCCGAGCGCACGTCGAACAGGGGCCATCGGATCCTCCAGCGCAGTGAGCAAGCCTACACCGGCGGTTGCTTCGACCACAACGCTTGGCGGGACCACGCAGCGCACGGTTCTGCGGGTGCTAGAATTCCCCGCCATCCCCGTGGAGTTTCGAGCCTCCGTCGAGATCGACGCGCCGCCCGATACGGTCTGGGCAGTCATGTCGGATGCCGAGCGGTGGCACGAGTGGACCCCCTCCGTCCGGAGCATCCGTCGGCTCGACAGTGGGCCGCTAGGTGTCGGCAGCCGGGCTCTCATCCGTCAACCGAGATTCCCTCCGGCAGTGTGGAAGGTCACGGCGCTCGACCCGGGCCGCAGTTTCACCTGGAAGAGCGGGGCACCGGGCATGTGGGTTCATGCTCAGCATGCCGTGGTTCCCCTCTCCGGGGGGACTCGCGCCACGCTCACGCTGCGATACGAGGGCCCGCTTGGCCGTCTCCTGGGCCGGATGACGCGGGCGATCACCAATCGTTATCTCGACTTCGAAGCGGCCGGGCTCAAACGCCGCAGCGAAGAGATCGCGCGCGCTCGCTGACACCTGGCTCGCCGCCTCTTCAGTCGTTCTCCGTCAGCACATGCTTTGCAGGCAGACTCACGGAGGTGATCATGGCGAAGTACGGCAAGTCGGCGTCGAAGAACGTCGAGTCAACCATGCGGCGGCGGAAACGGGGGACGCTCAGAAGCGGCTCCGGCCGGAAGGTCACCAGTCGCAAACAAGCGATCGCGATCGGCCTGAGCGAGGCCCGAAAGAAAGGCGCCAAGGTGCCGGCGCGGAAGAGCTCGCGCGGCTCTTCCCGGTCGCGGGGTGGCAAGAAGCGGTAGCGGGATGCCTACCCGAAAGCGCCCGCTCATCCGGTATGCAGTCGTCGGGCTCGGCCACATTGCTCAGGCCGCCGTGCTCCCGGCGTTTGCCCACGCCAGACGCAACTCCCGCCTGGAGGCTCTTGTCAGCGACGACCCCACGAAGCTGAGGACGCTCTCGAGCCGGTACCGCATCGCCGGCAACTATGCCTACGAGGAGTACGACGCCTGCCTTGAAACGGTGGATGCCGTGTACATCGCCCTGCCCAATTCTCAGCACGCCGAATTCACCGTCAGGGCCGCAGCCGCAGGCGTACACGTGTTGTGCGAAAAGCCGATGGCCGTCACCATCGAGGAATGCGAGCGGATGCTCGACGCCTGTCGACAGCATCGCGTCAAGCTGATGATCGCTTACCGACTCCACTTCGAGGAAATCAACCTGAAAGCGGCGGATATGGTTCGGCGCGGGCGGATCGGCGAGCCGAAGTTCTTCAATTCGTCGTTTGCCATGAGGGTGCGGCGGAACAACATCAGGACCAAGAGGCATCTCGGCGGCGGTACGCTGTATGACATCGGCGTGTACTGCATCAACGCGGCTCGATACCTGTTCCGGGCCGAACCGAAAGAGGTGATGGCCATCTCGGTCAATGCGGGAGGCGCCGCATTCAGCGACATCGACGAGTCGACCGCCGCCCTTCTGCGTTTCGACGGTGAACGGGTCGCCGCGTTCGTAACGAGCTTCAATGCCGACGACGTCGCCTCGTACCGAATCGTGGGAACGAAGGGGCAGCTGCACGTCGATCCGGCGTACGAATACGCCGAAGGTCTCGCCTACGAGTTGACGATCGACGGAAAGACGACTCGCAAGCGCATCGGCAAGCGGGACCAGTTTGCTCCGGAGCTGCTGTATTTCTCCGATTGCATCATCAACGACCGCGAGCCGGAACCTTCAGGCGAGGAAGGTCTTCAGGACGTGCGGATCATCCAGGCGCTCTACGAATCGGCCGAAACGGGCAAGGCCGTCACGATTCCTCCGTTCGCCAAGGCGAAGGGGCCGACCGGCCGCCAACGCATCGTCAGACCTGGCGTCGAGGAGCCCGAGCTGGTGAAGGTCCAGAGCGCGCACAGGACTCAGCGGTGACCGATTGCGGAGCGGTCGGCGTGACGCTAAGAACCGGTGGCGGATGAATCCTGGCGAGCTCCTGCTCACGGCCGTACGCGCCTTCGCCGTTTACGCCTTGATGCTCGTGGTCATCCGTGCGCTGGGCAAGCGAACCGTCGGCAACTTCGCCACTTTCGATCTGCTCGTGGCGCTCATGCTGGGCGAAGTGGTGGACGAGATCATCTATGGCGACGTCGGTTTCCTTCAGGGTGTGGTGGCGATTACCGTGATTGCCGTGGCTCAGGCCGGCAATTCGTGGCTCACATGGTGGGGCCACGGCTTCGACACGCTCCTCGAAGGAAGCCCGACCGTGATCGTTCGGAACGGCAAGCTCCAACAGGGCGGCATGAAGAGCGAGCGGATGAATGCCAAAGAGGTGATGGGTCACCTCAGATCGCAAGGCATTCAAGACCTGCGAGAAGTGAAGCTCGCCCTTGTGGAGGACGATGGCTCCGTCAGCGTCGTTCGCAAAGGATGGGCCGAACCTGCGCGGAAAGTCGACATAGACGACGACGCCGCAGCCGAGCGACGGGCGGACATTGGTGAACAGGAAGAGCCCGGCCCGGACGATCGCACCGACGCCCCTCGGTGGTTGAAGTAGTTCATGGATCTCGTGACTCTCGGCAGAGTGGCAATCCGCGCGTTGACAGCGTACGTCTTTCTGCTCGCTCTGCTCCGGCTCGCCGGAAGACAGTCGATCAGGCACGGGACCCCCTTCGATTTCGTGCTGGCGCTCATCCTGGGCGACCTCGTCGACAACGCGATCTGGGCGGAGGTCCCGTTCGTCCAGTTCGCGATCGCGTCGACCACGCTCGTGGTGAGCCGGCTCATCGTGTCACCCGGGAGAATCGAAACAGGAGGCTGAGGTGTTCGCGTACTTCGACATGTCCATCGGCTGGCTCGAACTGGCGAAGCGCACGTTCAGAGAAATGCAGAAGGACGATGGCTTCGGCCTCGCAGCCCAGCTGGCGTACTACTTCTTCCTCTCCCTGTTTCCTGCCATTCTTTGCGCGATTGCGCTCACGAGCTTCCTGCCCCTCCAGGACTTCACGGATGAAGTCATCGGCCTGCTCGGAAGATTCGCGCCGGAAGAGATGCTGTCGATCGTTGAGGAGCAGATGATTCGGCTCGCTGGAGGCGACAACGGCGGCATCGTGAGCATCGGCCTGCTCGGGGCGCTTTGGAGCAGCTCGGCGGCTCTCGTGTCGATAATCGGGGCGATGAATCGAGCCTATGACATCGAAGAGAGCCGTCCCTGGTGGAAAGTGCGGCTCACCGCCGTCATGTTGACCGTCGGTCTGGCGTTCTTCGTCGTCGTCTCGTTTGCGCTCGTCATCGCCGGTCCCGAGATCGCCGATGCTCTCGCCGATGAGTTGGGGCTTGGCGGTCTGTTCGCGTGGAGCTGGAAGATCATCCAATGGCCGGTCGCGTTCGCGCTGGTCGTCACGGGCATCGGCCTGATCTATTACTTCGCGCCGGACGCCGACCAGGACTGGGTCTGGATCACGCCCGGATCGCTGATCGCCGCCATCCTCTGGCTGCTGGGTTCCCTGGGCTTCAGGTTCTACGTCGTGAACTTCGGCAATTACGAGGCGACGTATGGCGCGATCGCAGGCGTGATTCTCCTCCTGCTGTGGTTCTACCTCTCTGGCCTGGTGATCGTGCTCGGCGCAGAAGCGAGCGCCGAGATCGAACACTCGTCACCGTGGGGCAAACAACCAGGTGAAAAGAGCGCAGGGCAGAGAAGGAAGCTCGGCTTCGCCGCGGCTCGGGCGTTTCGCGAACGCGAAAGCGCGCTGCGGCCCGGGACAGCCACACACATCGGTACTTCATAGCTGATCGTTCCTGGCCCGTTGGTCATGACGTCGAAACAACGTCACCGCGCCAAGCATGAGGGGAACCTCGACCAGCGCGTAGGTCGTCGCGAACCGGGCAAACTCGACGCGGCCGAGCAGCGTCACGGCAATCGCGATAGCGACGGCGATGTTCCGCGTCCCGAACTCTGCGGCAAGCGTGAAACGGTCCTTCGGGTCCCCCGTCACCGGCACCGAGATCAGCCATCCCGCACCCATCGACAGCAGCACGAACACCGCAGCGGGCAGGGCTGTTGTCGCCAACTCGCTCAAGAAGGCGTCAGGGGCGTCGAGAATGATGAGCAGAAACACAATCGCGATTCCGACGAACGCCAGTCGCTGCAGCGTCGCCCGGCCCCGTGCGGCACCATTCGGTGAGCGTCGCCTCAGCCACATGCCAAGCGCGAGCGGCAGGCCCAGCACCATGACGAGCTGTCCGAAAAGCAGTGGAATCGGGGCGGCGAGATCGAGGACCTGACCGCTGGCCCACCCGAGCACCTGACCGACCAGCGGAATCGTCAAGCTGGCGAACAGGCACGACAAGCCGGTCAGCGTGACCGACAGCGCCGTCGACGCCCGGGCCAGATAACTATACGCGTTGGAAATACCGCCGATCGGGCACGCGGCGATGAGCAGCATGCCGGCGGTCACCTCGGGGCTCGTTTCGAAGCTCGAGGTGAGCAGCAGCGCGAGCGGCGGAAGGACGAACAAGGGAGCGAAGAGTCCCGTCAGCACCAACGCACGGTGCCGGCGCACTCGCGCGAAATCGTCAGCCGTGAGATCCAGTCCCACCGCGACGAGCAACACGAAATTGAGCGCGGGCACCACGACGTCGAGGAGGGTCTTCACCATCGATTGCGCCTGAGCTGGCAGCCTACCGGGTGATTGTGAACTGGAGACCCACCCGCCGCGTCTCGCCGGGCCGCCCCCCGATGGCCGGAGGAGGGGAACTGAAAGAGCCGGTGATGTAGTTCTGACCGGTGAGATTGCGCGCCAACAGCGCGGCGGACCAGCGTCGATCCCTGGGCCCGAATTCTGCGCTCACGTCGAGAAGACCGTACGAACCCTGCTGCTGAATCGTGTCGTTGAACGGCGTATAGAACACCGGGCTCTGTACGATCGAATCCCCACGCAAAGAGAGCATCCTGCCCGCGCCGATGCCGCGATCCCATTGGAGCCACACGCGCCCTGACCATTCCGGCGCGTTGTTGAGTCGGCTGCCAGCCACATCCCCGGTAACCCCTCCAACCCCAACGGCGGTGTACCGATCATATTTAGCGCTCAACCAGGACAGATGCCCCCCAAGCTGCCACGTGGTGGCAGGCTGCGACGCCACCTCAACCTCGACGCCTCGAATGGTGGCGGCAGCAGCATTCGAGATGTCGATGACGCCTGGCCGAATCGCGGTCTGGACCTGGAGGTCGCGGTAGTCGACATGAAAAGCGGCCACTCTCAGCCTGGTGCGCTCATCCGCCAGAGCGGTTTTCAGTCCGAGCTCATAGCTCCAGGCCCATTCGGGCGCAAAGCCGCGCCCCGGCTCCGGCGACGAGAGGTTGAAACCGCCGCTCTTGAAACCGCGCGTCGCCGACACGTACGCCAGCGTCCGTGGCCCGGCCTGGTAGTCGAGACCGAACTTCGGCGTCCACGCGGCGTTCGAGATGGAGTCGGTGTACGAGTAAATCGACTCTGGCAGCGGGTTGCCAGGCGGATTGAGGGTGTAGAGACCGCCCGCGTTGTCGAACGTCTTGCGCTCGCGCGTGTAGCGGAGCCCGGCAGTGGCCGACATCCGTCGCGTGAGACCGAGAGTGCCCTGGCCGAACAGGGCCGCGGTGCCAGCGTCCACGGCCGGGTCGAGGTGGTTCTCGAGTCGCGGCCCGCCCAACGTGACAACGGTCGGTTGCCGATCGAGGTCCTGCAGCACGAAGAGCCCGCCAATCCAGGTCAGGCGTGAATTCGTCTGCGAGACGGTCAATTCCTCCGACACCTGGTGCTGAATCTCGTGGAGGTGCGAGATGGTCAGATCCAACTCCGTGATATCCGCGTCCACGACCAGCTCATAGTCCAACTTCCGATAGGCGGACAGGCTGGTCAGCGTGATGTCAGGGCCGAGACGCATCGTGAGACGGGCGGCTCCGCCGTACTGCAGATTGCTTCCCTCCGCAGGTGTCGATGCGCGGACCTCATGGGGATCGTCCGGGTTGTCAACCTGAAATCCCGGCTTGACAGCCAGAACCTTCGCGTACGTGAGCGGCGGCGCAGCGTCGTTGGTCACATCCGCAGTCAGAAGCAAGTCGCTCCGCTCGCCGAATATGACGCGCAGCTTGCCTTGTCCGGCTGTGACGTCTTCGCTGCCGAGCGGTTGCTCGGGGTGATTGAGATTGCGCACGTACCCGTCCCGAACCCCGCGCAGCACCGCGATGCTGCCGAGCAACCGATCCTTGACGATCGGACCGGTCAGCCGCGCCTCACCGCGAAGAGCGTCGAGGTTGCCGACAACGACGCGCGCGGAGGCACTGGCGTCGTTCGTGGGCGCCCTGGTGATCAGGTTCACCGCGCCTCCCATGGCGTTGCGACCGTACAACGTCCCCTGCGGACCGCGCAGAACTTCGACACGCTCGAGATCCAGGAAATCGGCGAGCACCATGGCAGGGCGGGCGAGATAGACGCCATCGAGGTAGACCGCCGAGCTCGGATCCGACCCGGCGAACACGACGTTGGTTCCGATCCCGCGAATGGTGAGCTGAGAAAAGCCGGTGTTCTGCGAAAACGTTACCGATGGCGCGCGGCCCGAGAGGTCCCGCGCGGAGTTGGCCTGCACGCGGTGCAGCTCGTTCGACGACAGAACGGTCACTGCCATCGGGGCCGCCTGTACGTCCTGTTCACCGGTCTTCGACGCCGTCACGAGGGACTGGTCGAACGCCTGGACTACCAAGGTGAAGGTGAGAGCCACCATTTCCGCTCCGGTAACGCTGACCGGACGTCTGGCCGGCACAAACCCGGACAAGGCAGCCGTAAGCTCGTACTCGCCGAGCGACAGCTGCTGGAACGTAAATCGACCCTGGTCGCCCGTCTCCGCGATTCGATCGGCATCTCCTCCTCTCCGCAGCGTCATCGTGACGCCCTGGAGTGGGTTGCCGGCGCTATCTATCACCCGGCCATCGACTTGACCGACCGTCTGGGCGGCCGTGGCGACCGTGCAGACGCCCACGACCAGCGCCAGCGAAAGGCAGAAACTTCGCCGCGCCGCCCGCTTCGCCGAGCAGCACCTGTAGGCTCGATCCAAGCAGTTACTAAAACTGAAATCTTATCACCCGAACGGCGCCGGCTCGGATGGCGTCTAGTAGTCGTCACAAAGATGTCGTACATATATAAGGAGGGGGGCAGTCCAAGAACCTGCAATGACTGGGATGTCGGGAGCTCAGGGCGAGGATTCTGGCGAGATCCGGCTGCAAAGCGAGGGGCTGTGGCGGCTGGCGGTCGATTCGTGGCCCAGCGGCGTCCTGGTCCTCGAAGCCGACGGCACGATAGCGCTCGTCAACCGCCAGATCGAGGCGCAGTTTGGCTACAGCCGTGACGAATTGACCGGCCAACCCGTCGACCTCATCCTGCCGGATGCGCTGCCGTCCGTCCGCTCGGCGCAGCATGTCGTTTCAACCTCCAAACCGCGCGCCCCGGGCACTGCCAGCGACCTGATCGCGCGGCGGCGTGATGGCTCCGAGTTCCCGATCGAGATCGGCTGGAATTCGATTCGCACCGACCGCGGCGCGTTCGTGCTCGCAGCCGTAAAGGACAACACGGCTCGTCGACAGGTTGGACAGGCGGCCGATCACGCGAGCGAAGGACAGCTCGAGCTCGAGCGGCTCGTCGCCGAGCTGTCGGTCAAGTTCATCAACCTGGCCCCCGACGACGTGGAGCCGGCGATTCGCCGTGCGCTCGGCCAGATCGGCGAGAGCCTCGATCTCGATCGGTGCAATTTCTACAGAATTCAACCGGACGGGATGCTGATCGATCCGGTGTCGTGGGCGCGGCCAGGCTTTCCTCCCCCGCCGGCGCCTGTTACAGGCGGAAAATCCTTTCCCTGGGCCCTTGAAACGCTACGGGCCGGCCGGACGCTCTCCTTCTCGAGTGTGGACGACATCCCCGACCCGATCGACCGCGAGAACTACCGGTCGATCGGCATCCAGTCGGCGGTGACAGTGCCTCTCTCGGTCGGGGGGGAAGTGGTCGGCGCGGTCGGCTTCAATCTGCTTCGAGAAGCGCATCGCTGGAGCCCGGAGACCATACACCGTTTGGAGGTGTTCGCGGCAGCATTCGGTGGCGTGCTGGCGCGGCAGAAACGCGACGAGGCACTGCGCGCAGCGCTCGCGCAGGTTGAACAGCTCCGGGCGCAGCTGGAGGCCGAGAATCAGTACCTTCGGCGTGGCGCGCAGGAGCGGCTCGGCAGCGGGATCGTCGTCGGGCAGAGCGCGGAGGTCCGCCGCGTCCTCGATCAGGTGCAGCAAGTCGCCGGCACCGATTCAACGGTGCTGCTGCTCGGCGAGACGGGAACCGGCAAGGAGCTCTTTGCGACCCAGATTCACGAGCTGAGCCCCCGGCGGGGCGGGACGATGGTGCGGGTGAACTGCGCGGCGATTCCTGCGACGCTCATCGAAAGCGAGTTGTTCGGCCGCGAAAAAGGCGCCTTCACGGGGGCGCTGGCCCGCCAGGCCGGACGGTTCGAGTTGGCGGACCAGTCGACGATCTTTCTCGATGAGATCGGAGACCTGCCGCTCGATATTCAGGTGAAGCTCCTCCGGGTCCTGGAGGAGCGGCAGATCGAGCGGCTCGGCAGTCCGAAGGCGATTCACGTGAACGTCCGGATCATCGCGGCGACCCACCGCAACCTCGAGCAGCGGGTTGCCGATGAAGCCTTCAGGGAAGATCTGTTCTATCGCCTCAACGTCTTCCCGATCCGGGTTCCACCGCTGCGCGATCGCGTGGAGGACATTCCTCTTCTGGTGTGGCGCTTCGTCGATGAGTTCGCGAAGGCGTTCGGCAAGCGGGTCGACACGATACCGCGCGAGAACATGGCGGCCCTTCAGAGGTACTCCTGGCCCGGAAACATCCGCGAGCTGCGCAACGTCGTCGAGCGGGCGATGATCGTGAGCACCGGCCCCCGTTTGACCATCACCGTGCCGATGATGCAGGGCGCGGCCGGAAAGCGCAGCACCAGAATCGTCGACGTCGAGCGCGAACACGTGTTCAGCGTGCTCGAGAGCACGAGCTGGCGCATCCGCGGATCCGGCGGCGCCGCGGAACGGCTGGGACTCCGCCCTACCACGCTCGAGACGCGCATGGCCAAGCTGGGACTGGTTCGACCCAAGCACGCCTGAATTCAGCGCCCGAGAGTGAGGACGCGCGAATTGCGCGCGGTCGCGCGGCCGGCTTCAGATCTCAGGTCTCGGCCCGCGTGCCTGGGGCGTGCTACGCTGTCTGCGGATTCAGTGCTTTCGCCGCCCGTTCCTCTCGTGTCAGTCCACACGGCCGCGCCCGGTGCCAGATCCAGCCGCGTCGCAATCGTCGGTGGGGCCCTCGTCGCGCTTTTCGCGTTCCGACTCCTGTACGGCCTGTCGAGCGAGTTCTTCTTCGAAGACGAAACCCAGATCTTCCTGATGGGTCTGCGCTGGTACGCCACCGGAGAGTGGCCCTACTTCGGACCGGACGTCGTCTGGACGGAGAGCGAGATTCCGGGCGCGTTGCAGCCGCTCCTCGTCGGCGCACCTCTTCACATCGCACCGATCCCGGAAGCGCCGTTCGTGTTCCTCAATCTCCTCTCTTTCTCGGCGCTCGCGGCGTTCGCCTGGTATGTCACCTTACGCCTTCCGGGGCTGCCCCGATGGCTGGTCTGGGGCTGGCTGATGACCTTGCCGTGGACGCTCGACTACTCCACGCACGTCATCAACCCTTCGTACGTGCTCGCGCCGGCTCTCGTCTTCTTCATCGGGTTCTTCGAGGCCATGCCGATGTTCCGCCTCGGAACGATTCGCGAGCCGACGGCGTTCGTGATGATGGGCGCAGCCATTGGCTGGGTGATGCAAGTCCACCTGTCGTGGCCCTTGCTGCTGCCGTACATCGCGCTGGCGTGGCTGGCGGGGTGGCGGCACGGCGTGCGCGCGGTCGCGGCAAACACGGGAGCCTTCGCGGTCGGCCTGCTCCTGTTCGGGTCGTTCCTGATTCCAACCTTCCTGGTCTACGGCATGGGCGGCGGCTCGGGCGGCACGCTGCGCAACCTGCGTCCGCACTGGGTGAGCCCCTACGTCGCGCTGTCGACCCTGGCACGGCTCTTCTCGTTCGCGAGCCTCGAGATCTGGCGCTTCATCGCGACAGACGACGGGAAGCGGATCATGTTCATGGTGCGGAACCCGTGGATGACGCCGCTGGCCGCGGTGTGCTGGGCGGCGGGGATCTGGCAGCCCATCTGGATGCTCGGGCAGTGGTTCAGAAGCGCGTCACCGCTCTCGGACTGGCGGGCCATCAAGTGGCTCGTCGCAGCAACCGTCGCGCTCGTGTACGCGAGCTACTGGTTCGTCCTCGAACCGCCGCAGGCGCACGCCTTCTACGTTGTGGCGCCCGTGGGATTCATGTTTGCGGCGTACTGCTGGACGTTCGTCGACTCGCCAAAGTGGCGCCGCATCGCGGCCATCCTGCTGACGACCAACGTGGTGTTTCACGTCGGTCAGGCCTGGATTCAGGCGCCCGAAAAGTCTCTGTTTCGCAACCGCGAGGTGGCGGCGGCGGCGATTCGCCTGAAGCAACCGGAGATGTTCGGCCATCGCCGCCCCTTCGCCATCGCGGCGGGCCCGCCTGCGCTCCAGGATCCGTCGAGGCCCTATGACGTGCGGCAGGACATCCAGCTCTCGAACACGAACCTCGACCGGGGCACCGGCGGCGTCGTGCTGTGGACCTTCACGCTGCGCAACAACAACCCGCGGGTCGCATACCGCGATGTCTTCTATCAGACGCACTACCGCGACGAAAGCGGGCAAGTCGTAGAGGAGCGCCACGACCGCATCAAGGACATCTTTCAGCCAGGCGACGTGGCCACGCTGGAAGTGAACGACGGGCTGTTCACCGCGCCGTTCGCTTCCGCGACAATCGACATCCTCGGAGGCGACGCGCTGCTGCCGCTCGTCGAGGCCGCTGGTTCACAATAGGGATGCTCAGTTAACCTCATCTTTCCTGGCTCCCTCGATTAACGCTATTGGACCAAGGGCTACTCGGCAGCCTGCTGAGAGCTCTCGAGATCCTTCTCGAGGAAGTAGTTCAGGAACGTGCGAATCACCGCGATCGCGCCCAGCTCGCCGATGTCCTGCCACGTGGGAGAGATGACGCTGCTGATGATATCCGCGGCCAGCTCGAACTCGAGGCCAAGCAGCAGCCACATCCCGAAGCGCCGCCAAATCGCCTTGCGCTCGCCGTGCGTGGCCCCCGGGGGGAGGATAACCGAGAGGAGCCTGATGAAGGCCTCGGCCGACCCGAAGGTGACGACGAGCACGGCTGCCATCTCGACCAGCTGACCGCAGACGCGCGCGACCTGAACGAAGATGTCCTCCACGTCGACGGTCAGGCCGCGGCTGGCCGGACGATGCAGCGGAACCCGACGTGGCACGTCGAGGTGTCGACCGGTTCCGGGAAGCGGGCAGCTGGCCGGTACCGCCGACAGTAATTCGGCGCGCACAGATGCGAGCCGCCCTTCAGCACCTTGCGCGGGATCCTGATTGCAGGCTGGCAGGCGTCATAGCTGTCCTCCTCGCGAGGACCGCGTGGATTTCTCGGAATGCAGCACGCTTTGACTTCTTCGGCCGGATGCTTCGGCTCATACCAGTCGGTCGTCCACTCCCAGACGTTGCCGATCATGTCGCAGAGGTCGTACCCGTTCGGAGGGAACGCGCCCACCGGCGACGTCTGTGCGTAGCCATCCTTGGCAAGCTGCTGCCAGGGAAACTCTCCCTGCCAGGTGTTCGCGAGGTACCGGCCCTCGGGGATGAACTCGTCGCCCCACGCGTAGGCGGCGCCGTCGAGGCCGCCGCGGGCCGCGAACTCCCACTCCGCCTCTGTCGGCAACGCCTTGCCTTCCCAGGCGGCGAACGCCTCCGCATCGCCAAATGTCACGTGCACGACGGGGTGCTGTTCGAGCCCGGCGATGGAGCTGTCTGGTCCATGCGGCCGCTGCCAGTAGGCGGCCTTTGTCCACTTCCACCAGTTCGTGAAGTCGCGCCGATCGACCGGTCCCGAGGGCTGCACGAAGACCAGCGAACCGGCAAAGAGCATCTCGGGCAGCGCCCCCGGATAGTCCGCCGGATTGGGCGGTATTTCGGCGAACGTGCAGTGGCCCGTCTCGGCCACGAACCGCGCGAAGCGTTCGTTGGTCACCGGATACTGATCCATCCAGAAGCCGTCGACGGACACCTTGTGGACCGGTCGCTCTTCCGGATAGTGTTTGTCCGACCCCATGCGGTACGTCCCGCCCGGGATCCAGACCATGCCGGGAAAAGGCGCGTCGCTGCGAGGAACGTCCGTGCTCGTGCCGGTTGACGCCGTACGCGTGCTCATCTCGATTGACCTCGTGAGCGCTTTATAACCTATGTGAGGGGGGCTGCTACACCGCCGAGTGTCGCAGGACCCACCTGAGTGGTCGCGCAGGCGTCCGATCAGCTTATCCGCGCGAACGGTGTACGTCCAGAATCGTCGAACCGATCAACGGTGCCGTTAAGAATGGCACTCACGCCACAGGTGTAAAATGCCCGCTCGCCAAGGCGGCACTGTGAACGAAGCGGCCGACGACATAGCGATCTCCTTGATTCGGGGCGGGAGCTTCTACTGGGTCCAGGAAAAATTCCGGCTGATTCGCCCCGGCGCGTGGGATCTGCAGAGGCGGTTGCCCTTTGCTGTGGCGATCACGTGGCTGCCGCTGCTCGTGCTTGCATTCACGTACGGCGGACTCGAGCATCTTCGTGCGGTGCTCGTGGACTACCGCGTCTACGCCCGCGTGTTCGTCGGTCACGCAATGTTCCTGGGACTCGTGACGGTCGCCCTGTGGAAGTGGGCCATCTGGGTCTACGTTCTTCACCAGATCTCCCGACTGAACCTGCAACTCGATGCGACCAATGGTGATCGGACTGGCGGACTCGGCTTCCTCGGCGACGTGCCGCGGGCGTTTTCGCCGCTGGTGCTGGCGATCTCCGCCGTGATCGGCGGCACCTGGCGGGCGCAGGTGCTCGCGGGTCAACAGACTCTGGATTTCCTGAAATGGCCGGCAGCGTTTCTCGTCGTGTTGGTTCTCCTGATCTTCTTGCTGCCCCTGGGCTTGTTCACGCCCATGCTCGTTCGTGAGAAGCGCGAGGGAAACCTCAAGTACGGATCACTTCGGCATCTTCACTCTCTCCAGTTCCGGCGCAAGTGGCTCGGGAACCGCAGCGAACACGTCGGCGAGCTGCTCGGGAATCCTGACGTCAGCTCGCTCGCCGATCTGTCCGCCGCGTTCGAGAACGTCGACGACATGATCGCCTATCCCTTCCGAAGGAGCGCCGTCCTCGCACTGCTCGCGGCGCTGGCGCTGCCCATGCTTCCGGTGGTCATCACGCAGATCCCGTTCAAGGATCTGATCAGGAACCTGTTTTCGGCGATGCACTGACCTTTACGCGACGGGTTATTGCGCGCTCAACCTGCCGATGTTGTCGTTGGCCGCGGCCATCGTCTGGTCGATCGCCGTATAGAGCTCTCTTGCCTGGGCGTTGAGCTTCTCACCATCGGGTTTCAGGTTCGCCACGGCGCTCGGGTTGAGGTCATGGCCGAGAAACGTCACCTGATCCTGAAGGGTCTTCATGAACGGTGTGTAGAGAGCGGACGCGTTCTGGCCCGTCAATCGAATCGTCGAGAATCGGTCCTTCGCCGTCGTCAGGCGCAGCTGGCTGCGCTGGCGGAGATCGGGATCCTGTATCGCCGCCGTCGATCCCTCCCAGCTCTTGAACAGCTTGTCGGCCTCGGCGTTCATCTCCCCGGCTCGCTTCGAGACGTCCGCTCGCCTCTTGTCAGCGTTCTCCATCTCCTTCTGCAGCTTTTTATAGGCGTCCTGACGATCCTTGACATCGGGCGAAAGAACCGTGTTGTAGGCGGCCATCGTTTTCTCGAGCTGCAGCTTGGTGTCGTTAATCGACTTGACGCTCGTATTGGCGCTCTTGATGAGCTCTTGAATCTGTTTGACACCTGTCTCCTGGGCCGAGCTGACAAGTGCCGTGCCGAGCACGATTGCAGAAACGCCAGAAACCATCCGGGCAAAAGACCAACATTTATTCATGAGTCGCGTCCTTTCTTTCTCTGGCGGGAACTCCGACCCGACAGGGCTTGCCTGCCGATCAAAAGCAGCCGCAATGCCATGTGAGGCCACGTCGCTGAAGGACGCTAAGCTCTTGAAACCGTAAAGCATGCGACGAGGGGTGCTCGGAGAGTGCCAATCTGCACTCTCCGGCATATCGGAGTACCTCCGGAACAGATTTCACGATCTGCCGGAGAACGATCGTCGTTGCGCCGGCGTCATCGCGGCGCCGTGTCGAACGGTGGACCCGCGAACGGTCCTGCCATGGTGTACGCCGGCGCCGGGACGGGGTAGCCCGCGGCTCCGAACGTTTCGCGGATGAGCCGGTTCGTGTCGAAGTACACCTGCCAGTAGTGCTGGTTGCTGCAGTAGGGGCGCACGCAAAGCTGTGGGCCGGCGGGCGTGAACTGCAGGACATCGACGTCCGGGGCCGGCGTCGCGAGGACGTTCGGCACACGCGACAATCGCTCCTTGAGCAGCCGGATCGCGTCGCGATGATCGACGGCGTTGCTGATCGTCACGGTCAAATCGACCCGCCGATACGGGTTGGCTGAGAAGTTCTGAATGGTCTCGGAAAAGATCTTGTTGTTGCCGACGATGTTGAGCACGTTGTCTGGCGTGTTGATGGTGGTCCCGAACAGTCCGATCGCCTCGACCGTTCCGGTCACGCCTGCCACGGCGACGAAGTCGCCAACCTTGAACGGGCGCAGGAACACCAGAAACGCGCCCGCCGCGAAGTTGGCCAGCAGGCCGCCCCACGCGACGCCGATGGCCACGCCGCCTGCCGCGAGCAGCGCCGCGAACGTGGTGGTTTCCACGCCGAAGAACCCGAGGAGGGCCACGACGAGCGCGATGTTCAACAGAATCGACAGCGCGGTCTGCATGTAGCGAGCGATGGTCACGTCGAACTTCTGCTGTGCGAGCGTCCGGCCCAGCATCCTGAGCGCGAACGAGATCAGCCACCGCCCGACGAGCCAGAGAACGAGGGCCCCGGCAACTTTCCAGGCGACGGCCACCAGCGTGACGCTCGCGCTTTGAATCAGCGTGTTGACATCCATGACGCTCCTCCGTAAACGTGATGTTACGTCTCGTGCAGCTCGTTCTCAACGCCAGATGAAGCTCACCCGTGGCGAGACGACCCCACACGAGCGCCCGTGTTCACGATACACTTCCGGAAAAATCGTGGGCCAGTGACCTTGGCCCGTGAATCCACTTGACCACCCTTGAAAGCGAGGCGATATCGCTGATGGCGTCGACGTCGACCGGCCGACCGTTTGATCAATCAAGATCGGAGGCATTTGCCGAGAGTCTACTCCAGCACCTCAATCATGCCGCCCTCTGCCTGATGGCGTCGATCGGCCATCGAACCGGCCTGTTCGACGTCATGCGGGATCTCCCCCCGTCCACCTCGCCGGACATCGCGCGCCTGGCCAACCTCGACGAGCGATACGTGCGTGAATGGCTTGGCGCGATGGTCACGGCCGGCGTGATCGAGGTCGATGCGACGAGCACCCTGTACTCGCTGCCCCCGGAGCACGCGGCGATGCTGACCCGCGCCGCCGGTCCGGACAACCTCGCGATGCTCACCCAGCTCGTCGGCATGCTGGGCAGCGTCGAAGACGACATCGTGACCTGTTTCCGAGAAGGAGGCGGCGTTCCATATGACCGGTTCGCCCGCTTCCATGCCGTGATGGCGGAAGACGAAGGCGTCGTTTCGGCGCTCGAGCCCCGCGTACTCCCGCTCGTGCCAGGGCTGGCCGATCGACTCTCGCAAGGCATTCGCGTTCTCGACGTCGGCTGCGGCTCGGGACGGGCCATGAATCGCCTGGCCGCGCGTTACCCGAACAGCCAGTTCACGGGGATGGATCTGTCGCAGGAAGCGATTCTGGCGGCGCGATCCGAATCGCAGGCGAAGAACCTTCACAACGTGGAGTTCATCGCGCGCGATCTCACCGACTTCAACCAGACCGCCGAGTCCGACTCTTACGATCTCATCACGACATTCGACGCGATTCACGATCAGGCCCGGCCCTTGAATGTGCTCGAGGGCATTCACCGTTCGCTTCGTCCAGACGGCGTGTATCTGATGCAGGAAATCAAGGCTGCGAGCCAGGTGCACGGCAACATCGGCCATCCTCTGGGCACGTTTCTCTATACCGTTTCGGCGATGCACTGCATGACGGTGTCGCTCGCGCAGGGCGGTGAGGGCCTCGGCGCGATGTGGGGAGAGGAAACAACCCGAGAGTACCTGACGCGGGCTGGCTTCCGCTCCGTGGAGAAGCACGAGCTGCCGCACGACGTGATGAACAACTGGTACATCGTCAGAAAATAACGCCTGCCGGGCGGCCCG
>DATLLJ010000010.1:0-3781 GCA_035537875.1 Vicinamibacterales bacterium
CACCGTCCGCCGCAAGAACGAGGACAGCATCTGGATGGGATGGCCCCGCAATCAGGGTCTGCGCCGGATGACGACGCGGGTCACGTCACCGGTATCACGGACGTGACGCAGGGCCTCGGTCTCGACGTGAAGCCATACGGCTTGCTGACGTCGGAATCGTTCGGCGCGCTGAACGGAGGGAGCTCGCAGCAGAAAGCGAATGCAGGGCTCGATCTCTTCTACAACCCGACGCAGGGAGTCCGCGCCAACCTGACGATCAACACCGACTTTGCACAGACCGAAGTCGATCAACGGCAGGTCAACCTCACGCGCTTCTCGCTCTTCTTCCCCGAGCGCCGCGACTTCTTCCTCGACGGCGCGACGTTCTTCGACTTCGCGAGCGACAGCGCCGGCGGTCCGCAGATTCAACCATTTTCAGCCGGCGCATCGGGCTCAGTGCTGACGCCACACCGCAAGAAATCGACTTCGGAACGAAGTTCACCGGGCAGATGGGCGTCAGGACGTTGGCTTCCTGCAGGTTCGCACGGGAGCCGACGATGGTCAGTTCATTCCGGAGGACTTCCTGGTGGCGCGCGTGAAACGACGCGTGCTGCAGCAGTCGTACTTCGGCGCGATCTACACCCGACGAGATGCCCGCACGGGCGATCGGATTGATGCGAGCCACACGGTCGGCGTTGGCGCGCCTGGCAACGTCACAGTTCAGGGGGAACCAGAACCTGGCAGCGACCGCGTGGATGCTGCACGCCGGCCCCCCCGGAGTCAGAGATCGCGCCAACGCGTTCGGCGCCGGCATCGAGTATCCGAACGACCTCTGGCAACTCCGGTTTGATGCGCGCGAAGTGCAGCGGAACTTCGACCCGTCCGTCGGCTTCGTGCTGCGCCGCGACTATCGGCGCTACCGCAGCCAGGTCTACTACGGTCCACGTCCCCAGAACCACCGCTACATCCGCCGCACCGAGTACGACGCGAACCTCGAGGTGGTCACCGATCTGCGGAATCAACTGCTGGAGCGCGCCCTCAACCTGACGGTCTTCAGCGCGCAGTTCCACAGCCAGGACAACGTCGGCATCGAGGTGGACCCGACCTACGTGATGCTCGACCGCCCGTTCAACATCGCTCCGGGCATCACCATGCCCGCGGGCGCCGAGTATCGCTTCACGCGACTCGCCATCCGCGGTCAGACTGCGAACCGGCGGGTGCTTGCGCTGAATGGCCGCTTCGAGACCGGAGGGTTCTACTCAGGCCATCGCGATCAGACCATCCTCGGTCTGACGGTCAGGGCGCGGCCCGGCTACATCATCAGCCTCAACGGCGAGTGGAATCAGATCGACCTGGCCGAGGGGAGCTTCGCATCGAACGTGTTCCGCGGTGTCGCCGACACGCAGTTCTCACCGTTCATGGCGCTCGTGAACATCATTCAGTACGACACGATGAGTCGCGTGCTCGGATGGCAATCACGCTATCGATGGATTTTGAAGCCCGGAAACGACCTCTATGTGGTGTACACCCACAACTGTGTGGAGGACCCGGTGCGCGACCGTTTCGGTACTCTGGACAGACGAGCCGCCTCTAAAGTGTTGTATACACAGAGGTTTTAGGCGGATCCGGGAGGGGCCGACTGGGATATGCTGGATCTCGGGTTGGCCGGGCGCAAGTCGCCTTCTCCTGGGCGGCACCCTCATACCTTCCCTCGACCGGCTTGGGCATTCTGAGCCTGTCGAGGGGCAGCGTCCGTCCGATTCCGACGCGGACTCAGCCGGCGGCTTCGCCCCGCTGGCTGAGCAACCGCGCTTACCCCAGTCGCCCCATCTTGATCTTGCCCAACTAGTGAACCGTCGCGCCGGTGCTGGGCATCGCCGCACGTTCCGCGGCCATCACTCGCTGAATCATCGCGGTCAAGTCGCGCTCCGCGACGTCGAAGGGTCCGGCGATGACCGCACCGAGTGACAACTCGAGAGCGATCACCACGCCGCCTCCGTCGTAGGGATTCACGATCCAGCTGAAACCTCGCATCGCCACCTGCCGATTCTCATCGGCCTCAGGGTTCTTCGCCTGCTCGAGCGCGCGCAACATCCCTACGAGCACAGCGGTCACGTCGTCATCGGTCCAACGCCCCGGCTCGCGAGTCGCGACGCTGATGACCTGACTCGTGGCGTGAACGTCGCCACGAAGCCAGATGTCCAGGGGAATCTCCATTGAATTCAAAATTCAAAAACTCAAAATGCAAAATGCGTTTCGTCCCTTGCACTTTGAATTTTGCATCTTGCATTACCTTCTGTCCAGTAATCTTCCGAGCTCTGCACCATCCGTCGTCGGTGCCTCGCATGCGAAGTCACGACACAGATACGCCGTCGCCCGCCCATCGATCTCCTTCATGCTCGCGGTCCATGGGAGCAACTCCGAGATTCTGGCCCGTGCCGCCGGCGCGAGCGGAACGACGATGGTCGTCGGGAGATAGCGGTGCATGACGACTTCACGGAGCGCTTTTGTGTCGTCAGCCGATGGGTCGCCGGTGATGACCAACTGGGGCGTACCGGCGTGATAGATGGAGAGCGCAGCCAGCATCATAGGCGCCACCCGCCCTGACTGCGCGAGCCGCGATGCGAACACGCCAAGCGTGCGCGTGATCTGCTCCGAAAAACCCCCGACGCCGAGATGCGAGAGCACCAGGAGGTTCATGACGCTCACCGAACTCGCTGCGGGCTCTGCGCCGTCGTAGTCTTCCTTGAGGCGCAGCAGCACTGATTCGTCCTTGCCTGTCGTGCTGAACCATCCGCCATCGATCGCGTCGCAGAACAGCTCGTCCTGGCGCCGCTGCAGCGTGGTCGCCCACTCCAACCAGTCGGGATCGCCATCTGCCTGGAACAATTCGAGCAGGCCGAAGATCAAATAGGCATAGTCCTCGGCGTACGCGTCCACACCGGAGGATCCCTCCCGATAGCGCCTCAGGAGTGTCTGGCTCGACGACTGGCATAGGTGCTCGCGGACGAAACGCGCGGCCTTCTGCGCGTCTTCGAGGTAAGACTCGGCGCCGCCAATAGTGCGGGCTGCGCGTGCAAAGGCGGCGATCATCAGCCCGTTCCATGCAGTGAGCACCTTGTCGTCGAGGTGCGGACGGGGTCGCGATCCCCGGCGCGCCATCAATAGAGGCCGCGCGCGCCGCAGCCCGTCCATGACTCCTTCGACGGGTCGACCCGTCATCGACGCGACGTCGTCGAGCGATCGGGCCGTATAGAGCAGGTTCTTCTCCGTGAACTCGCCCTGGGGATCGTTCGGCGCGTTGCCATCCGGCAGGATGCCGAACCGAGCCCGGAATACCGCAGCATCATCACCGAGGACATCCTGAATCTCGTCGTCGCGCCAGATGTAGAACGCGCCCTCCGTCTTGTGGGGACGAGGCTCATGCGCGTGTTCCGGCGGAACGCTGTCGGCATCCTCGGCGGAAAAGAACCCACCGCCGGGCGAGGTCAGATCGCGTCGGACGTAGTCGAGCGTGTCGAGGGCCACATCGGCATAGAAGCGATCGCCCGTGAGCTGCGCGGCTTCGGCGTATGCGAGGACGAGCTGCGCCTGGTCGTAGAGCATCTTCTCGAAGTGGGGCACACGCCAGTCGGCATCGACTGAGTACCGGTGGAATCCTCCGCCGAGGTGGTCGCGCATTCCGCCCAGCGCCATGGCACGCAGGGTCACCAGCGCCATGTCTCTCGCATTGGCCGCTCCGGTTCGCGCATATTCGCGGAGAAGGAACAACAGCTCGCTCGGCCGTGGAAACTTCGGTGCG
>DATLLJ010000011.1:0-3180 GCA_035537875.1 Vicinamibacterales bacterium
TCGAGCTCGTCGCGCGTGAACGGCCGGCTGTCATCGGCGAACTGGTCCGGCGAGAAGCCGCCGAGCGTATAGACCCACGCACCCGGTCCTCTGGCCTTCGCCCGGGCGCGAATCATCTCGAGCGCCGTTCTGCGGGAGTCCACTCCGTCGAGGCGGAGCTCCAGCGTCCAGTACGCGCCCTCCTCCTGGAAGTGGGCGTGGTTGTCAATCAGTCCGGGAACCACGGACCGGCCCTGGAGGTCGAGACGTCGACTGTTCGGGCCTGCCAGACGCTCGATTTCCTGGTTCGTTCCGACGGCCGCGATGCGGTCGCCCCGCACCGCCACCGCCTGCGCGATCGAAAAGCGATCGTCGACGGTGATGATTTTTCCATTCGTGAGAATAAGATCCGGCGCGGCCTGTTGCCCGGTGAGCGATACCGAAACCATCACGAGGCCGCCGACCAGCAGTGTCGTCGCCAACTGTTTCATGGCATGCTCCAGCTATCGAGATCGACTTCGACCAGGATTATACTGGCGGCACACGGCTCGGCGCGGCGATACCTGCCAGAGCTCTCGGGGTGCTGCCTGGCGCCGTTCGACAGATTCCCAAGGTCCAGAACATGAAGGCGATTCTTCTATCTCTGGTGCTTGTGCTGGCCGCTGCTACCGAGGGCCTTTCGCAGCAGATCTCATTCGATCGCCTGCCCGCCCATGTGTTCGATGTGCTCT
This sequence comes from Vicinamibacterales bacterium, assembly GCA_035537875.1. Lineage (GTDB taxonomy): Bacteria > Acidobacteriota > Vicinamibacteria > Vicinamibacterales > CAVVIG01 > DATLLJ01. The sequence continues at coordinate 711 of DATLLJ010000011.1, forward strand.
CCCCGTCGGCGCGGGTTGTTGGCAACCCTGGAGCAATGACCATCAAGCGAACGACATGTCCGAACGTCCCTGCGGGCGATGTGCGGCGCCGCATCGTCGAACTGGCCGTGCAGGAATGGGGCTTCTTCGGTTTCACCGTGGTCGACCAGACGGAGATGAGCGACGAGGATTTCGTGCCGCGGCGCTCGCGTCGGCCCGGCGACGAACACTCGGCGCGAGTGGCGACCTCGATCGCGGGGTATTGGACAGTCACGCCCAGCGGCGATTGGATACTCGGCAGCCAGAACAAGATCTGGAGCGGACTCGATGGGATCACGGCGCGATGGCGATTTCCGTGGTCGGCAGCGTTCGTATCCTGGGTCATGTGTGAAGGCGGGCTCGGATCCCCGGAGCGCTTTCAGCGCGCCATCGCTCATCACGTCTACATCGACCAGGCGATCCGCGCCCGGGATCAAAAGAGTCCTCTATCGGCCTTTCTCGCCTACGATGTGGGCGAAACGGGACTTGCGCCAGGTGACCTCCTCTGCACGTCGAGACGGCCCGCGTACAGGGCTCTGGAAGAGCGACGCGCCCAGATGGGTCAAGGAGCGCGTACGCACTGCGACATCGTCGTGAAGATGGATCCGACAGCGCGAAGGGCGTTGGCTATCGGCGGAAACGTGCGAGGCTCGGTGAGTCTCAAGATCGTTCCGGTGTCGGATCACCAGGGGATTCTGCGCCCCACGCCGAGCGCAGGCGGGCGTGTGATGTTCGCGCATCTGAAACTGCGCGCCGCGCCGCTCGACGGCGATGCTTTCAGTGCGAGTCCCACCATCCGGGCGCTCGGTTGCGCGGGACTCTCGGCGGCACCTGCCCGGCTGGCCGTATCGAACGCCGCGCCCGCTCTCCGCTTCGGCTGTTCTACTTCGGCCGCCCCTTGAACCCCTCGGCGAGCATCGAAATCTTGTAAATCGTCATCGCGGTGTTTCTGACGCCTTCGCGCGTCGTCCATGGCTTGCCGTCGGGGCCGACCGCACCCAGTTGCGGCACGTAAAGGGTCTTCTTGTCGGGACCCGAGAACGCCAGAGTAATCGCCCGGCGCGGCGTGGGGATGAGACCGATGTACTTCCCTTCAGGCGACAGCACGTGCACGCCCGCGTTGCCGGTCACATAGAGGCGACCGACGGAGTCGATCGCCATCCCGTCGGCGCCGCTGTCGCCGGCGAGCGTGGCGAATTCGCGCCTGTTTCTGGTGGACCCGTCCGTCTGCACGTCGAAAGCCAGCACGGCGGTGTTGTTGGTCACGTAGAGAATCGACCCGTCCGCGTTCAGCATGATCCCGTTCGAGCGGATGTCCTGGTCCGCTACGGTGCTGACGACGCCTTTAGGGCTGACGTAATAGGCGCCACCCGACGTGAAATACGCGCCGCCTTTTCCGTCCGCCATGACGTCGTTCACGCGTCCCAACGTCCGGCCGTCGGGAAAGCTGTTCGCCAGCATCACGCGCTGCGGGGCGAGGATCCCGACCATCGTGAGCTCCTGGCAGGCCGTGCTGAACGGCCTGGCCGTATCGGTGCAGGTCCGCTGCACCGTGAACAGCCGGCCCTGAGCGTCGAGCGAAACCGATCCGGCGCCGTGCGTGTCCGTGAGATAGATGAACTCACGGTCCATCGCGTCCAGCTTGATGATGGTGTCGGTCTGCTCCTGCGCAAACAGCACGCCGCCATCCGGGGTGCCGACGATGCCGTCGGCGGTTTCGAAGTCGGCCCAGATCAGCTCCCACTTGGCGCCGGCCGCGACGACTCCCGGAATGGCCGTTACAACGGCTTCCTTTTCTCCCGCGAGCAGGCTCTGTCCGGCGGGAGAGGCGCTCAAGGCCATAGATGCCATGAGACCACTCAACACGGCGACTACGGTTTTCGGGGTCATGCGGTCCTCTCAAGTCCGCGGCCGGTGGGCAACGCATCGACAGGATACAACCGCAAGGCCGGTTCCTTCAGAAAATCGGTTCAGCCGGCTGGATGTCGGGCACGTGGTTGACGACCGGCTTCAGCGTCCGCATGGAGCGCCGACCGGGCAATCAGTGTTCGGAACGCCCGTTCTCGAGCATCCCGTTGACGAGCTGAAGCATCGAGGCCGTCAGTTCCAAATTGGCCGTGATGGTGATGCGCAGCTTCGCCTGTTCCGGGTAGTAGATGCTGTTCACGCTTGGGAAGTCGCCCGCTCCCCTCCTCGAGTTCAGCGACGCCATCAGCATCGTGGTCACCCGATGGCTTTCCTCCGGGCTCACGACGTCCACATCGATAATTGAGGAGGCAATGACGTGCCGTTTCCGGGCGATCGCTGGTCCAGCGACCGGCAGATCGGCAGTCTGTCCCCCTGTGAACTCGTCGAGATCGGCGCGCGTGACGCGGTACTCCTTGCCGACGCGCTTTCCTTTCAATCGCCCCTCCCGCAGGTAGCGGCGAACGGTTCTGACATGCAGATTCAA
>DATLLJ010000012.1:0-18571 GCA_035537875.1 Vicinamibacterales bacterium
GTCCGTCCTACGATGTTGCACCAGACGGTCGCTTCGTGATGATTCCGCTGCCCCAGCCAATTGGTCCCTCTTCCCCCGGCGGCATCGTCGTCGTGCAGAACTGGACCGAAGAGCTAAAGCGTCTCGTGCCGACGAATTAGCCAACCCGCCTGCTCGCCCGCCCGCATACTGAGCCGCATCGATCCTGCTCCGTTTTATTAACGTCATTTAATCTCGGGTTCACCTTCCCGTCACCGTCTCCATCGTCCAATAGATAGAAAGGATTTGCCTTGAAGTTGTCGGGCATCGCTCTCGTGTTGACCGTGGCCGCACTCTCGACACCTTCACCGTCGCCCTCGTTTCGCGCCGCCACGCTACCAGTCAGGGGACGCCCTCAGCTGCTGCGGCTCTACGGTGATTGGACGGCCGATCCCGTAATCGTATCGAGCGGCGACGGGGGCTGGATGCATCTCGGACCGCACATCGCCGAGACGCTCGCGGGACATGGATTCTTCGTCATCGGATTCGACGTCCGCGCTTACCTGCGCAGCTTCACCGACGGTTCGGCGACGCTGCGCGCGCAGGATGAACCCACCGACTATGGCGCCCTGGCCGACTACGCGGCGCGCGGAGCGGCGAAGAAACCTATTCTCATCGGTGTCTCGGAGGGCGCGGGTCTCTCGGTTCTTGCGGCGACCGATCCACGAACGGGCCGCGCGATAGCAGGCGTGATCGGCGTAGGCCTGCCGGCGGAGAACGAGCTCGGCTGGCGGTGGACCGACGCGGTGATTTACCTCACACACAGCGTCCCCAGGGAACCGACGTTCGCCACGGCGGACGTCGTCGGACAAATGGCGGGGGTGCCGTTTGCGGCCATCCAGTCGACGCACGACGAGTTCGCCCCCATCGCCGAGGTGCGCACGATTCTGGAATCGGCTCGCGAACCCAAGAGCCTCTGGGTGATCGAGGCTTCGAATCATCGTTTCGGCGGCAACGTCACCGAATTCGATCGTCGGCTGATCGAAGCGATCGCCTGGGTTCGGCAGCATCAGACGACATGACGACGCCTCTGCGCTACCGGTTGGCCGCCGCTGTTCCCGCCCTCATCGGCCTTTCACTGTTCGTCGTGTCGCTTGCCGTCCTCAGACGCGAGCTGGACGCCGTTTCCTGGCTCACCCTGACTGCTGATGCGCGCCGCATCCCCACGCCGGCGCTCGTCGCCGCGGTGGCGCTCACCTGCCTGAACTTCGCCACGCTGACGCTGTACGAATTCATCGCCTTCCGCTTCATCAAGAAGACCCTTCCCCGCTGGCGTGTGGCCGGCGCGTCGTTCGTCGCGTATGCCATCGCCAACGGTGTGGGACTGGCGGCGATCACCGGCGCGTCGGTGCGCTACCGGTTCTACCGGCGATGGGGAGTCAACGCCGGAGAACTGTCCCGAATCATGTTCTCGTACCTGAGCACGTTCTGGATCGGCCTGCTGGCGCTCGCCGGTTTCAGTTTCGTCTTCAGCCCGCTGCTGCGCGCGCACCCCGTTGCCACGGCGCTGGCAGCGCCACTGGGCTGGTTGCTCCTCGCCGCCAGCGCGGCTTACGTCGGCGCGACGGCGGTTTTCCGTGAACCGGTTCAGCTTGGACGATTCACCTTCCAGCTCCCGTCTCCTGGCCTGGCGCTCGCCCAGCTCGTCGTTTCGTCAATGGAATGGACCCTGGCCGGCGGCGTGCTGTTCGTTCTGCTGCCTGCCGACCGGGCGTCCTTTCTGACGGTGCTCGGCGCCTTCCTCGCGGCGCAGCTCCTCGGACTGGCCAGCCACCTGCCGGGCGGTGTCGGCGTCTTCGAGGGATCGATCGTGATGCTGCTCGCTCCCTTTTACGGGGCGGCGGAGCTGCTGCCATCGCTCATCGTCTATCGATTCGTTTACTACGCCTTGCCGCTCGCGGTTGCCCTCGTGGCGCTGATCACCTTCGAGATCTGGACGCGCCGTTCGAGCGTGGCGCACGTCGCGCACCTGGTGGACCAGACGTCGGAGACGTTGTTGCCGCGGTTGTTCGCAGGGTTCGCCTTCCTTGCCGGCGTCGTGCTCCTGTTTTCGGGCGCCACACCCGCTGCGGCCGGCCGCCTCTCGCTTCTGAACCGCATCCTGCCGCTCGGGATCATCGAGACCTCGCACATCGTCGGCAGCATGGCCGGCGCCGCCCTGCTCCTCCTGTCGCAGGGCCTGTCGCGACGACTCGACACGGCGTACTACGGCACGGCGTCGATTCTCTCGATCGGCATCGTGACGTCGCTTCTCAAAGGCGGAGACTACGAGGAAGCGATGCTTCTGGCTGCCTTGCTGACCGCGCTGGTCCGGGGCAGATGGGCCTTCTACCGAAAGGCGGCGTTTTTCGAAACGCGCTTCTCGCCGGCGTGGATCGCCGCCGTTGTCGGCGCGATCGGCGCGTCCATCTGGCTCGGCTTCTTTGCGTATCGGCATATCGAGTACTCGAGCGATTTGTGGTGGCAGTTCGAGCTCAGTTCGGAGGCGCCCCGCTTTCTGCGCGCTTCGGTGGGCGCGGCGCTCCTGGTGCTGGTTGTCACGCTCAGGCGCTTGACCGGACCGGCGCCGCACAAAATCCACGCCCCTACAAAGGAGGAGCTCCACGCCGCTGGAGCTGCGATCGCGATGCAACACTCGACCTTCCCTTTTCTCGTGTACCTCGGCGACAAGGGGCTGCTATTCGACGGCGACCGCAGCGGGTTCCTGATGTACGGCGTCCAGGGCCGTACATGGGTCGCACTTGGCGATCCCGTAGGACCACCTGAGTGTATTCCGAGGCTGATCCGGATCTTCCTGGAGCGCTGCGACGACTTCGGCGGGACGCCGGTGTTCTACAAGGTTCAGAAGGAGCATCTGCACCACTACGCCGACTTCGGCCTGACGTTCGTCAAGCTGGGCGAGGAGGCGCGAGTCGATCTGACGACGTTCAGCCTTGAGGGGAGCGATGGCGCGAAATTCCGCCAGGTCGTGCGTCGTCTTCAAAAGGACGGGGCGACCTTCAGGCTGATACCGCCAGCGGATGTGCCGGAAATTCTCGACCAGCTCCGCGTCGTCTCAGACGACTGGTTGAAAGAGAGGTCGGCAGCCGAGAAAGGGTTTTCTCTCGGCTTCTTCGATGCGACGTATCTCGCCCGCTTTCCCGTTGCGGTGATCGAGCGTGCCGGCGAGGTGGTGGCGTTCGCCAACCTCTGGCCGGGCCCCGGGAAAGAGGAAATGTCGATCGATCTCATGCGCTTTCACCACTCGGCGCCGAAGAACGTCATGGAAGCGCTGTTCGTTCATCTGATGGCGTGGGGAAAAGCGAACGGCTACCGCTGGTTCGCGCTCGGCATGGCGCCGATGTCCGGATTCGAACAATCGTCGGTGGCGCCGCTCTGGGCTCGTGTGGGCGCCTTCTTGTACGACCATGGCGATCCGGTCTACAGCTTTCGAGGCCTGCGCTTGTACAAGCAGAAGTTCGATCCCCGGTGGGAGCCGTACTATCTCGCACACCCTGGGGGACTGAAACTTCCCCGCATCCTGGCCGACGTGTCGGCGCTTGTCGCTGGCGGATATCTTCGGATCGTCTTCGGGCAGGGCACGTCGCGAAGGCCACCGAGTCTGCCACCGCCAGCCGATCAGCGCGTGGCGCCTGATTCGAGCCGGACCGTGAAAGGCCCGGCCGCCTGGTCCGTCGTCCAGTGAATGGCGTTCAGTTAACTGCTATGTCGTCGTCGAGACGACTGCCCTCGTGCAACATCGGCTCAGCATGGAGGCGGTCCGAGTGCTGTGTGGGGACATCCTTCCGGCCCTCGACGTGCATTGGATAACTGAAGCCGATTACACACACGCGCAGAATGCGTTACTCGCGACCGATCGTCGAAAGTTGAGCCTCGTGGATTGCAGCAGCTTTCACGTCATGAGGCACCGGATGGTGCGCACCGCGTTTACCTTCGATCCACACTTTCGCGAGCAAGGCTTTGATGTCCTGCCTGATGCGATCGCTGCCGGCGAACAGGCGGCTCTAACGAATTCCTCCGAATAGCAAGGACTGTGCGGTCGGGCGGACTCCCGGAAGGGTGCGCGGACTTCGCCCGGACTGCACCGATACGAAGGGCGCCCTTCAGAGGACGACCAGGTGCCGGGCGTCTGCGGCGCGCACAGCCTGCGTCGGCACTGCCCTGTCGAACGTCGCGAGACGTCCTCCTTTCCGGACCGCCAGAGCCAGCAGATACACGTCGGTCAACTGGCCCGGCCCGAGAATCCGGTTGCGATCGAACAGGGTCTCGTCGAGCAGCGATATGTCGTCCGGCCAGAAGGCGTGGTCCGTTGCGGCGATTTGCTGTGCGACGAAGTCGTGCGCGAACGAAACCGACAGCGGATTCGGATAGCCGGGCTGTGACAGGACCCGGACGCAGCCGTTCTGCGTCAGCGGACAGGATGCCCACCCGCCTTTCCGGTTCACCGCCCACCAAGCGTGCGCCCGCTCGTGGTGGACGTGATCCTCGTCGAGCATGGCGACGAGAAGATTGACGTCGAACAGCGTGCGCACGGCCGTCAACCTTCGTCGTCAGCCAGACGCTTCACAAGCTCGCTCGTTACAATCCCACCGCGCTTGCGCAACACGTGAAAGCCGTTGCGCCGCGCCACGCGAGTGGCAGCAGGACGAGTCAGCGCCTGCCTTGCCAGGTCGGAAATCACGCGACCCGCTGTGGTCCCGCGATGCTCCGCCAGTTCCTTCACCGCTGCCAGGACATCCGCATCGATGTCGATCGTCGTCCGCATGCATCTGATGTTAGTGCATCACATGCAGTGATGCAACAGCCTTCGGTTCCCTGGACTCCGATCGCCTGGCGGGGAGATAAGCTCCCCTTCCACCCTATAGTCCCGCCACACTCTGATGTCCCTGGCGGCCGGCGTTTGCCTCGACCCGTATGAGGTCCACCCGATGGCGCTGGCTGGCGTACGAAGCAGATGATTCGGGCTGGTTTGAAATCTACGTGCGGCCATTTCCCGACGTCGCCGCAGGACGCTGGCAGGTGTCTACGGGCGGCGGGCTGATGCCGGCGTGGTGCGCGGGACGGCGTGGGCCGCGACGACGCCCTCGAAGATCCTCGAGGAAGGACGGCGCTTCAACGGGAGCGGCCTCTCCCTGCAAGGGCGGGGCTACGACATCGCACCTGATGGGCGGCGGTTTCTGATGATCAAAGAGAGCGCCGGATCCGAATCGACGACACCACCTGCGAGTCTGGTCGTCGTCCAGCACTTCGACGAGGAGTTGAAGCGCCTCGTGCCAACCAACCCGTAGCCCGAGCGCGTCAACACGGGTGCACTTCGAGGATTGACCAACGGGTGCCTGACGTCTGCGCGATAATTCACGAGGACGGGTTTTCCAACAAACAGATGCTTCTCGCTCAATCGCTCGGCGAGTACGGGGCCGCAAGCGATCTCGTCTCGAGGTTTGCGCGCCTCTTCGACTCCGGCGCTCAATGGATCGGTTCGAGCCTGACCGAAGATCGTCCATTCTGGATCGCTGCCGCCGTCTGTCTCTTGATCGGTCTGTGGCTGTTTCGCAGGGGGTAGGAGCACTTTCCCCGCGAGCTGGCACGATCGATGCGGTAAAACGGGACGTTATGTACGCGAACATCGTCTGGGGTGATTAGCCTACGACATCCATCACGCCTGAATCGCCACCTCACGTCTTCAGAATTCCTTCTATTCCAAAGCCTTTCGGCCTTTCCGCTTCACACCATCGCACAAGCCTGATCGGCCCTCAGAACACATTTGTAATTCTCGGAAAGCTGCAAAGTCTCCGCGAGCCGGAACTGATCTCACTGTGCGGGTCGACCTTGTGGCTCCCTGCACGTCGAACACTCTGGTGATCATGCCCGGATGCTCGACGAGACCGCGAATGACATCGTTGTTGCATACGGTCTTTGCGTGCAGGTGATGCGCAAAGCTGCGACCGACGATGCGTTGGCAGCATTTTATTCGGAGGCTCACGGCGCGGCGTCGCGGACCCTGTTTGGGAGTCCGTTGGATACACCGCCGTCCGTCGACCTCGTTTCGAGCCCCGGTGGCCGACGTGACGCCCCGAGCGACGGCAAGCAGTCGCTGAGCGGCGAGCTCGAGGCCTTGACGGTCGCCGTCGAAAATCTAACGCTCTGGACCATCGGCCTGACGATGCTGGTCGGCGCGCTTGCCGTCGTCGCGATCATGCGTCTCAGCTGACCCGACGAGGCATTCTTCGAATCTCACTCGAGCCGCGCTCGAGGCGAGCTCCCCCGCCCGCGGACCCGATTGTCCTTCGCACCCCAGTTGCGCTAAAAAATAAGAATGCATACCCGCTCTCACGAAAGGAGGAGTGCGATGACTGACCGAATGCTGACCGCCGTGGCGCTCGTCCTGAGTGCCTCGTCGCTCGCGGCCCAGGCCCCCACCCAGAGACCTGCTCCCGTCAAGCCGGCGGCTCCGGCGCAGACGTCTCCCTACGTACCAGCCATCATGCAACCGCGTCTGGTGACCCTCGTCGGCTGCCTGCAACAGAAGGGGACCTACATCCTGGTCGACGCCGCTGTGGCTCCCCCCTCTGAAAAGGAGAAACCGGTACCCGCACCGGCTCCGTCGTACCAGATAGAGGGTTTGTCCGGCGCCCGGCTGTCGTTGCTCGTGGGCAAGCGCGTGACGATCAACGGTGCGTACCAGGAATCGAACCCTGGGAAGGGCGGCGCCGCCGGGACGAGCCTGTTGCCGCGGTTCGAAGCGACCAACGCCACCGAGGCCGCAGGGACCTGCTCGTCGGCCGGCTGACCAGTCCGTCCTTCGTCCCTGGTGCGTTCCATCGTCTTCGGGGGGACCAGGGACGAAGGACAGAAATCGCACATATGGTCAGGAACGGCACACGCCCGCCGTCAGCGCTGTCGCCTGTCGCATCCGTAAGACGTTGAGTAATTGGGACTTTACCGTTCGCCCCTTCCGGCACTCACTTTGAATCCACAGACGACCACCAGATCCTTTCTATGCCACTTTCCGCCGCATCCGCGAGCGAGCCTCACCGCGTGGAAACGTTGGCCTTTCGGGGGATGGCGATCGGCGCCGCGACGGCACCCCGATCCAGCCCCACCCGATCGAGAACCTCTCTCAAATCGAGTCTCGTTCATCAGTTCGAAGAGATGAACAACGAGCTGCTGCTCGTGTTCTCGCTCTTCGCTCTCGCCGGAATCCTGAACACGCTGGTCGCCTCCCAGCGGATGGTCCTGGGACTCTACACGCTGCCGACGCTGTTCTCGGCGTATCAGTACGGCCGCCGCCACGCCACGCTGACCGCGGTCGCCAGCATCCTCATGCTCGTGCTGCTGGCCTGGAACAACCCCGACCTTCTCGGCAGCCAGGCGCAGGAACAGATCCTCGGCGGCAAATGGTTCGACATGACCATCTGGGGCGGCACCCTCATAATCACGGGTTACCTGATGGGCACGCTGTGCGATCACCGGACCGCTCAGGTTCATGAGCTCCGCGAGACCTACAACGGCGTGATGATGATTCTGAGGCACTTCATTTCGAAAGATCAGTACACCGAGAATCATTCATACCGGGTGTCGGTCTACGCATCGAGAATCGCCGAGGCGCTCGAATTCAGCCCCGAGCGCATCGAAGACGTCCGCACCGCCGCCCTGCTCCACGACATCGGGAAGCTGGATGTGAGCCGCGAAGTGCTGTACAAAGCCGCCCGTCTCACCAACCACGAGCTGGCCGAGATGCGGACTCATGTCGATCGCGGTATCGCGCTGCTCGAGCCGGTCGGCGGCTCGCTCCGACGCGTGATTCCCATCATCCTGGCGCATCACGACAAGTTCGACGGGACGGGCTATCACACGACCCGCGGCGAGGCGATTCCGGTCGAAGCGCGCATCATCTCGGTCGCCGATGTCTACGATTCGCTGACGAGCGATCGGCCCTATCGCAAGGCGATGTCGCCTTTCGAAGCGCGGGAAATGATCGTCAGGGGCTCGGGCACGGACTTCGATCCGGATGTCGTCGACGCGTTCCTCACGACATTCAGTCGGGGCGAGCTGGAGGTGCCGTTTGTTTCGGTCTAAGCACGACACGGGCAAGGTCGTCGCGGCGGACGAGCCAAAGTGCCCGACCTGCGGCGGGCGCGTGAAGATCGACCGCGTCAGGCAGGAGCTCGATCCCCCCTTCGTGCAGCCGGGCGGGCCGATCATTCGGCGAGCCACGTGCGAGGCTGGACACGTCACGTGGGCAGACGACGAAACCTGAGGGCGCGGTGCGAAACGATTCGGGTCCAACTCATGAGGCCGTAAGGTGACGCAGGCTCCGACAGCCAGTTCCGGGACGACCGCACAGCCACAGCCGGCGGCGGAGACGGTGCATCTCCGGCGCTTCATCGAAAAGCAGCCGGCGTGCATTCTGCGCGTCGGCCTCGATGCGATGCTGCTGGCCGTCAACGAAGCCGCGCTCGGTCTGGTCGGGGCCGAACAGCTCGCTCAGGTGCTCGGCACCAAGCTGACCAGGTTCATTACCCCGCGACAGCAGGACGAATGGCAGGAGTTCGCGAGTCGCGTCAAGGACGGCGCGTCAGCATCGATCGAATGCGATCTCACCGACATGGGTGGTACGCGGCGGACCATTCTCCTGCAGGGTGTGCCGCTCCTCGATCATCCAGACGGCGTGCCGTCCATGATTCTGTCGGCCCGAGACATCTCGGCGCCGCGCCGTCTCGAGATGGCCTTGCGGGAGCGCGAGGTCAACCGCGAGCTGGAGGATCTGCAGCGACAGCTCCAACACGGTCTGGTCGAACGGCAGCATCTGGCGACGTCGCTGACCGAACGGGAAGACAGTCGCCAGCAGCTCCTCGCCGATCACGCGGCCGAACAGGCCCGTCTCCGCCAGACGCTGACTGAACAGCATAAGATGGCGCTGCTCCTGAAAGAACAGGAATCGCGGCAGCTGCTCGACAGCCTGCGGTCGGACCTCGAGCAGGCTCTGGCCGAAAGGCAACGGCTCGCCGCGACGCTGGCGGAGCAAGAAGCGGAACAGCAGCGCCGAGCCGCCGCCCAGGCTGCCGATCGCGCGCAACTGCAGCAATCACTTGCGGATGAACACCAGCTGGCGTTGATCCTGAAGGAGCGCGAGGCTCGCGACCTCGTCGAGAGCCTGAGGGTCGAGCTCGAGAAGTCGCTGGCGGAGCGACAGGAGCTGGCAGCGGCGTTCGACGAACGTGAAGCCCGTCACCAGCAGGCGGTCTCCGAACATGTCGCGGCGCGGGAACAGCTCGAGCGCATCCTCGAGGAAGAACGCGACCTCCTGCGCAAGGAGCAGGAAGGGCGCCAGCTGCTCGGGAGTGTCAAACAGCAGCTCGAGACGTTGCAGATCGAGCGGCAGCAGCTGGCCGACACCCTGGCCGAGCTCCAGTCGAACCATCAGAGCGCGGCGGCCGAGCACCACGCCGAGCGCGAACGGCTGGAGCGGACTCTCGAGGAAGAACGCGGGCTGCTGCGCAAGGAGCAGGAAGGGCGCCAGCTGCTCGGAGCCGTCAAAGAGCAGCTCGAGACGTTGCAGATCGAGCGGCAGCAGCTGGCCGACACCCTGGCCGAGCTCCAGTCGAACCATCAGAGAGCGGCGGCCGAGCACCACGCGGAACGCGAGCGGCTGCAGCAGATCCTGGCCGAGCAACGTGAGTTGCTTGCGAAGGAACGAGAAGGCCGGCAGGCTCTCGAAGGCCTCCAAGGCAGTCTGCAGCAGGCCCAGGCGGAGCGTGAGCGTCTCGAGGCCTCTCTCGTCGAACGCGAGGCGCAGCACCAGCGCGTCGTCGCCGAACAGATGGCCGAGCATGCGCAGCGGCAGCGGATGGCCGACGAACAGCACCGGATGCTGCTGGCGAAGGAGCAGGAGACCGAGCGGCTGCTGGACGGCGTGAGAACCGAGCTCCAGCAGGCGCAGGACGATCGTCTGCGGCTCGTGGGCCTGCTCGATGACCGCGAGGCCGATCACCAGCGTCTGCTCTCCGAGCAGTCCGACGCGCGGGCAGACGCCGAGCGAAAACTCGCCGCGGCAGTTCGGAACCACACGGAAGTCGAGCAGTCGATCGCCAGCCTGCGCGTCGAGCTGCAGAGCGTGGACGAGAACGCGCGGCACCTGGAGTGGCTGGCGGCCGCGGGCCGCGCGGCCCGCGAGATCGGCCGCGAGCTCCAGACGGTCGTTGAAGCCGTGGATGCGCGCACGCGTCATCTGCTCGCCGAATCGTCACTCGGCGATGACGAACGCCACGTGATCGAAAGCCTCCGCGGCGACGCGATTGGCGCCGCGTCTCTCGTCCGCCAGATCGTGCACGCCGGCGAGGGGTCGGAGGCGAAAGACTCGGCAGATCGTTCCAGCGCGCCGCAGCAACAGCCGTCCAGCGAGGGCGACCCACAGTGGTAACGCCGACGGCGCCGACCGAAGGCGCGACTCTCGAGCGCGGTGTACAGGCGGACCGCCCGCGAACGGCCGACGCGATCGGCGCGGGAGAGAGCGGCACGCTCGTCGAAGGCCGGAGTGCGCCGCGGCTGCAGGCTGCGGAGGTCCCCTCAATCAAGGGTGTCCGTCTCAGGCCGTTCGGGGCCGAAGCCACCCTGGTGAACATCTCGGCGAGCGGTGTCCTGGTGGAATGCGTGACGCGGCTGAGGCTCGGGACGGCGGTCACGGTGATATTTGACGGGACGTTCTCGCCCGCCACAGCCGAAGGCCGGGTCGCCCGCAGCACGGTGGCGACGGTCAGCAAGAACGGTGTCCTTCGCTATCACGTCGGCATCGCATTTCAGAATGCGATTCCGCTGATCGTCACCGCCGTCGCACCCTCGAAACCCGCGGCGGTCGAAGCCGCGCCCGTTTCCCCCGCCGCCGCCCCGGTCGCGACCGGACCGATCAACCGCTGGTAGAAGCGGCCCTGTGGGCCGGTCGCGGAGCTGAAAGTACTCGGATCAGCGTCCCGCTGAAGCGGCGCCCGGGAGCGCGCGAAGCGTTCCCATGTACTGGATATACACCTTGTCGTTCGCATCCACGCACTTCGCGAAGATCTGAAGCTCTTCGAGACGTGTCTCTGGCGGGATGACGACGTTCGGGTGGGTGGTGATGACGCTGATCGTCCGCTTCGGGCGCTTGCCCTCAGGATCGATCAGCTCGGCCGTCTGGACGGTTCCTGTCGCGCAGATCCCCGGGACCTCGCTGCCCGCAAAGGTGCTCGACGAGCCTGCTGTGTACACGAGGACATCGGTCGGCTGCTCGACCGCCGAGCCACCAACTCCAAGCCGGACATCCGGATCGTGCGGCTCGGGAAGGCTGCCGCTCTCAAGAAGAATGAAGGTGACGAAGTCGCCGGGGACAAGCTGCCCCGCGGCCGACGGTTGTGACGCGGTGACCATCAATGGAATGGCGAATAACACCCAGAAAATGCGTGGCCGAATCGGCATAGTGGTTCCTATCGGGAAAATGGCAAGGAAATTTTAGCACGGAGGCCCGACATTGCCCCTTCGCGAAGGAGTCGCCCGGCCTGGAGAGACTCCTGAGGTATCTTCATGAAAGGACATGGCGCTCGGAATCGAGAAGGGCCTATAGTTCCAGAAGCCAGGGAGGCACATCTTGACAAGCGGTTGTCGTTTGGCGGTGGGATTGCTGTCGGGCATCGGGATGTCGGCCGCCATCGTCGTTCTGACGGCCACGCCGGCCGCCCAGACTCCTGCGAGTGGGGCGAGCTGCGAGACGCTCGGGGCGCTCGCGCTGCCGCACGCACGCATCACGGCCGCGGAACGGGTGGAGGCGGGCGCGTTTTCGGTGCCCGGCGCCGCGCAGCAGAATCCTGTCTTCAAGCAGCTGCCGGCGTTTTGCCGTGTCGCGGCGACGCTCACGCCGTCGCCCGACTCGAACATCGAGATGGAACTGTGGCTGCCTGCGGACAACTGGAACGGCAAGTTCCTCGCCGTCGGCAACGGGGGATGGGCCGGCAACATCGAGTTCAACGCGCTCGCCGCCGGCCTGCGCCGCGGCTACGCGGCGGCGTCGAACGACACGGGCCATCAGGATGACGGCGCGAGATTCGCGCTGAAGCACGAGAGAGTCGTCGATTTCGGGTATCGCGCGATGCACGAGATGACCGTGCAGTCCAAAGCGCTCGTCGGCAAGTTCTACGACCGCGCCCCCCGACTCTCCTATTACCAGGGCTGCTCCACCGGCGGCCGTCAAGGCATGATGGAAGCGCAGCGCTATCCCGAGGATTTCGACGCTATCATCGCGGGAGCGCCCGTCTACAACCAGGTGCACCTGAACGTCTCTCAGACCGCGCTGCAAGTGGAGATGCTGAAGAACCCTTCTCGACTGCTGCCCGCGAGCAAGGTCACGCTGTTTGCCAATGCGGTCATGGCCGCCTGCGATGCCCAGGACGGGGTCAAGGACAACATCATCGGCCAACCACAGAGCTGCACGTTCGACCCGGCCGTGCTGATGTGCAAGGCCGGAGACGCTGACGATTGCCTGACCGGTCCTCAGGTGGAGTCGGCACGTCAGCTTCACTCACCCGTGAAGAGGAAGAGCGGCACGGTCGTCTATCCCGGTCGTGCGCCGGGCGTCGAGACCGGTTGGGCGGCGCGCATCCCGGTGCCGGGCAAACCGATGAACCCGCTGTGGGGGGACATGCCGCGCTTTCTCGGACACCGCGACGCTGGGTGGGATGTCATGTCCTTCGACCTGGAGCGCGATCTCGCGTTGACCCTCAAGAACGCCAGCTTCATCGAGTCGAGCGATCCGGATCTGTCGAAGTTCAAGGCGCGCGGCGGCAAACTGCTGCTCTGGCACGGGTGGGCCGATCCGGGGCCCTCGCCGTTCAACACGATCGACTATCACGCGCAGGTGGTGAAGACGCTGGGAGGCCCCCAGGAAGACTGGATGCGGCTGTTCCTGCTGCCCGGCGTCGCGCACTGCGGCGGGGGCGTTGGTCCGGATCAGGCCGACTTCCTCACCGCTCTCGAGCGCTGGCGCGAAAACGGGACCGCTCCGACTCAGATTGTCGCGTCGCGCAACACGGGACGGTCGAATCTGTCTCCGATGACGCGGCCGCTGTGTCCATATCCCCAGGTCGCGAAGTACACGGGCAAGGGAAGTACAGACGAGGCACAGAACTTCGCCTGCTCCGCGCCATAGCCCCTCGATCGGGCCGTCTCCCGGCGGCCCTTCCCCCGCCGCGGCAATCCCTGACGATGTCCGTCACGAAGGCACGCGCTCGCGCAACTGCCGAGATGCCGGAGCCACCACAGCAACGCCCGTGAAGGTGACATTTATCGCGTAACAAATGCCTCAACTTCAATAATATTTTCTTATAAATATTGTCCGCCTGTATGCTGTTTCCGAGTGCAGGCGGATGTCCGCCCGCATGGCCGGGAGGGAGATGCTTAGCGGCTCATCTGTTTTGCACGTCGTGGCACGGCCGGCCAAGACGACAACGCCGACGACCGTCACGCTGCTGCGCCCGCCGCTGCTCGTTCCTGTCTGGTCGGATTCCGGACCGCTGACGCCTCCCATCGGCCCCGCGTACCTGGCGGCCAGCCTGCTCCACGCCGGTCACCGCGTGCGAATCGTCGATGGCCTGGGTGAGAACCCGTTTCAGGTCACACCGCTCTTCGGCGGAAAGATCCTGGGTATCGGCCTGCGCAGCGAGGAGATCGTCGAGCGCATCGAGCCGGACACGGAGCTGGTCGGCGTGAGCTGCATGTTTTCGCAGGACTGGCCGGAGATTCGACGTCTCATCCAGCTCGTGCGGCGCCGATTTCCCTCGGTGCCGATCGTCGCCGGGGGCGAGCACATTACGGCGACCGCTGCATTCACCCTTGCCACGACCCCGGAAGTTGGTGTCTGCGTAGTGGGCGAAGGAGAGGAAACGCTTGTCGAGCTGGCCTCCGCAATGAAAGGCGGCGCTGCCCTTGACGGCATTCCAGGTCTCGTCATTCGGACAGATGACGGAGGCAGCCGTTCCACCGGCCCGCGGACCCGCATTCGCGCGCTCGACGAGATCCCGTGGCCCGCATGGGACCTCGTCCCACTCAATCGCTACCTGGACCACGGCCTCGGCTACGGGGTGAATCGAGGCCGCAGCATGCCGATGCTGGCGACGCGGGGGTGCCCTTACGAGTGCACCTTCTGCTCCAGCCCCGAAATGTGGACGACGCGATGGTATGCGAGGAGCCCCGAACGGGTGCTCGAGGAGATCCGCGCCTATCAGGATCGGTATGGCGCGACGAACTTCGACTTCTTCGATCTGACGGCCATCGTGAAACGAAGCTGGATTGTCGAGGTCACCCAACTGATCCTCGCTCGGGGGATGCATTTCACCTGGCAACTGCCGAGCGGCACGCGCTCCGAGGCCATCGACGGCGAGGTCAGCCGGCTGCTCTTCGCCTCGGGCTGCCGGAACGTCAGCTACGCGCCTGAAAGCGGCTCGCCGGAAGTACTCAAGCGCATCAAGAAGGTGGTGAAGCTGGAACGGCTCGAAGCCTCGGTGGCGGGAGCGGTCCGGGCGGGGCTGAACGTCAAGCTCAACATCATCATGGGGTTTCCCGACGAGTCGCGCCAGGAGCTGGGCCAGACGGTCCGGTTCCTGATCCGGATGGCAATCGCCGGTGTCCACGATATGAGCGTCTCGCTGTTCTCGCCCTATCCTGGCTCGGCCCTCTATGAGGATCTGCGGGCATCGGGTCGCATTCCCGACCTGTCAGACGAGTACTTTCTCAGCCTCTGCGCCTACAAGGACTTCGCGCAATCGGTGTCCTACACCGACGGGCTGAGGCCGGCCGTGCTCAACGTCTATCGCATCGCGGGATTCACCGCGTTCTACGGTATCCAGTACCTGTTGCGCCCCTGGCGGTTGTTCCGTTTGATCGTCAACCTGATTCAGCGGCGGCAGGAGTCACGGCTCGACAAGTCGCTGCAGGATTTCGCCAACAGAGCGCGGGGCCGCCGCCGCCCGACGGCTGTCGCGCCGGCGCCGCCCACCGACATCGAAGCGTCACCAGCATCTACAGAAGGGACCACAGCCCTTGAGCGGCCCGCGCCAGGCCGCGGAATCACGGTGCTCATCCCCGTCCGGGCGGACGAGCCGATCGACAAGGTCGTCGAGTCCGTGCGCCCCTACGCGGACGAGGTACTGGTGCTCGACGCGGCTGCGTGCCTTTCCGCCTCCGACCTCGAAACGATCGATGCGCGAGTCATTCGGGGCGCCAGGCTCAATCGGGGCGATGCGATGAACACCGCCCTCGCCGAACTACGAACGGACATTCTGGTGTTCGTCGATCCCTCGTGCAGCCACCACGCCAGCGACATCGCGAAGCTCGCGGCTCCGATCGAAGCCGGCGAGTGCGACCTCGTCATCGCATCACGAGCCAGGGGCGGCAGCGACAGACGGCACGGAACGTTTCCGCAGTTCGTGAAGTACATGGCCGAACAGCTTGTCACGCTGGCGATCAATTATCGATGGAAGGTTCACCTCACCGACAGCCAGAATGGATTCAGCGCCATCCGTCGCAGCGTCGCCGAGCGATTGGACCTCGCATGGAACGTGAACACCATGGCACAAGAGACGGTTCTCAAGGCGCTGAAGTGCAACTATCGGGTCGGAGAGGTGGCAAGCCACGAGTACGAGCGCCGCTTGCCGACGTCGAACCGCGGCCTGGGCTGGAAGCTGGCGGCGATCCACCTGTGGTTGGTTCTGTACAATCTCTGAGCTGGACTGCTCGCAGCGAGTCAGGCTCGCCGGCGCCGTTTGGATTGAAGCACGATGATCGTGCGCTCGCCGAGCGTCACACTGCGCGATCGGCGCGCCTGCTGCAGGATCTGGACGATCGCATCGAGCGTCTCGCGCTCCTGGACGCTGACCTCGTCGTGCTCGAGCGCATCGCGGACGGCCAGTTCCAGACGTGGAATGGAGTTCGGTTGCTCGAGCGAGATCAGGGCACGACCGTTGCCGACGGGCACGAGCTGAACACCCGAGAGCCGCTTCAACGCATTCGCCGGGTTGACGACGATGACGGCGTGATTGCCGTACGTGGCGAGTTCCGCCGGCCGGACGGGCCGCACGTGAGGCTTTCCGCGTTCGGCGAGCCGCACGATCGCCCGCCCCAGATCCAGATCGACGTCCCGGAGCGCCGAGAGCACGTCTTCTGGCAGCGTGACCGTAACGGCGCGCGATGGACGGCCGTACTTGGGCGGCCGTCCTGGGCCGTGCTTCATCATCACCTTCATAAGCCAGGCTCGCATTGTAGCGCCGGCCGCGTCCACCTCGTCAACGAATTACTATCATAAAATGTGGATCGATCCGATATTGTTACGTTAGAATGTGCATCGGCTCGGGTGTAATTCCCGACACGGCGGCCTCCCAGCACGCCACCAACCACCAAATCGAGGAGTGAGACTGTGAAACTGCGTAAAGTGGGTATGCTCGCGTTCTGCATTGCGGGCGTTGCTGGGTGCGGCGGGAACGATTCGCCGAGCGCGCCAGGCGGCGGAGGCAGCTCGACGCTGTCCGCCCCGGCTCAGTCGTCGCCGGCGGATGCCGCGCAGCTCGCCTCGCTCCGACCGACGTTCGTCGTCTCCAACAGCTCGTCAGGCAGCGGAGCCAGGACGTACGAGTTCCAGGTGTCCGACAGGAGCGACTTCTCCGCCTCCGGCCCCGCGGCCGGAGGGTTCGTCGTCGCCGTCAGCCGGGCCGGGGTGCCGGAGGGTTCGGGCGGAACGACGTCCTTTACGCCCGACACCGACCTCCAGCCCGCGACGCGCATGTACTGGCGTGCGCGCGTCATCCAGGGCTCGACGACCTCTGAGTGGTCACCCACGCGATCGTTCGGCACGCAGATCGTCGGATACAGCCGGCCGGGCGAGCTGTACGATCCGCTCACCGCGGGCGCGACGATCGGCACGACGGCTGGCCCGACCACCTTTATTCCCGGAAAAGGAATCCAGATCAACAGCGAGAGCTCACACGTGAGGTACCTGCTCGCCCAAACCATCACCAGCGGAGAGATGTCGGTGGAAATCGAGGGCCTGTACGGCAACGGCCCCGGGGCAAAGCTGAAACTCTTTTCGATGTTCGACGGGACGGGGAACCTGTACGACAGCAAGTACCTGTTCAACGTTCAGTACCGTGGCGGCCTCGACGGCAATCCCAATAACTCGATTTCGTTCAAGGTGCTGTTCGGCGACAACGACTGGAAGTACGAGCCCGACTTCGGGCAGCGGAGCGCGTCGGTCATGTCGCTGAGTCCAGCGCGCACCTACTTCTGGAGGGCGATCTGGGGCAGCTCCGTGCGCGTCGTGCTTCAGGACGGCCGCGGCGGTGCAACCCTCTACGACCTCAGTATCCCGGCGACAAGCGGCACCTATGCGCCGACCCCCCACTATGCCTATCTGGGCGCGAATGGTCCGATCAGCGTTGAGACGGGATCCTGGCCCGGCGCGATCTACCGGAATCTCTGGATTGGCACCGGCACGCGCCCGCCGACACTCGGCAGCGCGACGGCCGACTACCGGCCCTACTGACGATGACTCCCGCTCCTGACCTGCGCTCGTGAAGAAAGGTGGTGGCATGCGTCTGCTGATCCGCGATCCGAAACTTCATCTTGCGGTCATCGTCACGAGTTTGGCGACGCTGGCCTCGTGCAGCGGCGGCGACGCGGCTTCGCCTGCGGCGCCCGGCACCGGCGCCGGGCTCGCGGCGCCGACCGCGAAATCCCCTGTTGGAGGCGCAGAGATTCTGGGGCTGCGACCCACGCTCGAGGTCGACAATTCGGCCGCGACGGGAAGCGTCAGCTCCGTCACGTACCGGTTCGAGATTTCGGACAGTGTCGACTTTCCTGCCGGTTCACGCACCATCGTCGTCGAAAATGTCGCGCAAGGCGCGGCGTCGACGTCGGCGCAGATTCCGTCCGATCTCGAACCGGGTCGCTTGTACTATTGGCGGGCGCGGGCCGTCAGCGGCGCTGCCGTGTCGAATTACTCGACGACCGAGACGCTCCGGGCCGAAAACCGCGGGTTCAGAAACGGGCAGACGATTTACGATCCGCTGACCAACGGCCAGACGGTGGCCGACGAACGCTACGGCGGCCACTTCGTCACCGGGGCCGATGGTGGATGGCAGGCGGACGGGCTCTCCGATTCGCTCGATTACAACATCCCGACGTGCACGAGCTGCCGCGTCGAGTTCGACGCCACCAACTTCGATCGCTCGACACCGCCTGAGGACGTCGATCAGAAGTGGTTTTCCATGGGAGACGGCAGTACTTTTGGCAGCTTCATCACATTCCGGGATCACATCTGGAAGATGCACGTCGAGAAGCGCAGCGGGGACGGTGGGGCGGTGAAGCTGATCTGGCGGAAAGGCTGCAACACCGACGACAGCTGCGACAACACCGATAACTTCCACGTCCCGATTGCGTGGGAGCCCGCCAGGCTGTATCACTTCACCATCGAATGGGGTGGCGGAGCGATGTCGGTGAGCGTGTGCGAATGGAATGGCACGGCCTGCCTTGCGACGAT
>DATLLJ010000013.1:0-2255 GCA_035537875.1 Vicinamibacterales bacterium
GCGCGCCGCTGCGGTGCGCGAATCAAGGAAGTGCTCGAGTTCATGGGACTGTCGGGTGCGGCCCATGCGCTCGCTCGCACCTATTCCGGCGGGATGGTGCGACGGCTGGAAATCGCGCAGGCGCTGCTGCACTCGCCAGCGGTCCTCATCCTCGACGAGCCCACCATCGGACTCGATCCCATCGCACGCCGTGCGGTCTGGGAGAAGCTGCTCGCGAGCCGGCGCGACCTGGCGACGACCATCCTGATCACGACACACGACATGGAGGAAGCCGAGGCTCTGTGCGACGTGCTGGCCATCATGCACGCAGGCCGGATCGCCGCGTCGGGATCACCGGCCGACCTGAAGCGCCGCGTCGGTGACGGCGCCACGCTCGACGACGTGTTCGTCGAATTCGCGGGGGCTACCATCACCGACGAGGGGAGCTTCCGCGACATCGGCCGCAGACGCCACACAGCGAGTCGTCTTGGCTGACGCCGGGGCCACCCCAGTTCTGAGGTTCGCCCGTCACGCCGTCGCGATAGCGTCAGCCGACCTGCGCAAGCTGCGCCGCGATCCGGCCGAGCTCTTCACTCGCGCCATTCAGCCGCTGCTGTGGTTCCTGGTCTTCGGTCAGGTCTTCGCGCGGGCTCGGGTCATTCCAACTGGCTCGCTGTCGTACCTGGAATTCATGGCTCCGGGCGTTCTCGCGATGAGCGTGCTCTTCGCCGCCATCTTTTACGGTATCGCGGTGATCTGGGAACGCGATCTCGGGATTGTGCACAAGATGCTGGCATCGCCGGCGTCGCGCCCTTCGCTGGTCGTGGGGAAAGCGATGGCGGCGGGCGTGCGCGGGCTCATCCAGGGCGTGTTCGTCGTCGTGATCGCGGTCGTGATGGGGGTCAGCGTTCGGCTCGATCCGGCGGGCATCGTCGGTGTGGTGGCTGCCGTATTCCTGGGCTCGGCGCTCTTCGCCACCTTCTCGCTGGTGGTGGCCTGCGTCGTGAAGACGCGAGAGCGGTTCATGGGCATCGGTCAGGTGCTGACCATGCCGCTCTTTTTCGCCAGCAACGCGATTTACCCGATCAGCATGATGCCTCCCTGGCTTGGTGCGATTGCACGCTTCAATCCGCTGACCTATCTCGTCGATGCGCTGCGAACGCTGCTGGTGGTCGGCGCCGTCAGTGCCGTCGGCGTCTGGCTGGACTTCGTCGTGCTGGCCGTGATTTTCACCGTGTTGGTCGGCGTGGCGGCCCGGCTCTACCCGGGCCTGGCCAGATGAGGTGAGACCGCCGACGCCGTACACGATCAGCGCTTCTTGAACACACCCGCCGGCTTCATGGTGTAGTCCGATGGGACCTCGAAGAGATACGCGGCCGGTTCGCTTCGGTTGATGTTGACGACTTTGTACGTCGAGGTGCCCAGGCGTGGATCCTTTCGCTCGGTCAGCACAAGGACCTGCAGCTCCGGCGAGAACCACTCTTCGGAAACGATCTCGATCGGCAAGTCGTTGCCAATCTCCCCTGCCGGAATCGTCGTCGTCCTCCGCACGCCTTCCGCCCGGACGCCTTCGATGTCGCGCGCCGGCAGCTTCTCGATGACGACGCGGTCGCTTGCCACGTTGACCGCGACCCCCGACGGCTCGTAGTGAGCGGTCCATCCCTTAACGAGTCGATCCTCCACTTCCTGCGCCGCCTTCTCGACCTTTTCCAAAGCGCCTGGCGGAAGTCGTGTGACAATCCCGGCCTGAGACTTGCGGAACGCCTCCATGACATGAACCGCGGCGTTGTTCGGCGTCTGCAGCGCGACGCGCCGTTCGGAATCGAGCGAGAAGGATACGCCTGCGACCGGGTCAGTGATGGACACCATCGGGGTGCCGGACGGTCGATCTTCTTCACGCCGGATGCGGCCTTCGCTGTCGCGAAACACACGCGCCGTCGAGCGCTGCACGATGCGGTTGCCGTCCGACAGCCATTGAATGCTCTCGGTCACGACATCGCCCGAGTAAGGGGCGCCCTTCACCAGCTTCGATTCGATGGGAACGCGAAACATTTTGCCCAGCTCCACCGTGAACTGGTCGGCATGGGAGATGACTTCCTGCGCTGATACCGACGCGATCGACAACGACGCCAAGACGCACAAACCGGCCAGATGCTTGATGCTCATATCGGACCTCATTGAACCAATCGAATCGCCCGCGCGAAACCATCCTGCCCGACGAGGACGTCAGCCTCGACGACCCCGCCGTCAAACGTCACTTCGACACGTATCAGCTC
>DATLLJ010000014.1:0-8856 GCA_035537875.1 Vicinamibacterales bacterium
ACGCGCAGGTGCTCGCGCGCTCGCCAGCAGTGCGTCCCGGATCGAACCGGTCAGGTCGAGCGCCGCCGACAGCGCGCGCACGGTCTCGAGATGGGGCCGACGTCGTTCCCCGCGCTCCAGCGCGCTCACCGCATGGACTGACAGGCCCGCAATCGTCGCGAGTTCCTCCTGCGTGAAGCCCGCTGCCTCGCGGAGCGCTTTGAGCTGCGCGCCAAATGACGCCTGCGCGGCAAGTGCCATAGCCGTTCATCTTACTGCGGCGTCCTGTGCGGGCGTCGTACGAGTCCTGTGCGGGTGTTGTCGGTGGTCGCCAACTCGCTCGCCCTCCACACTGCTGCATGGCCGGCCACGCACGGGCGACCACACAGTCATCGGAGCTTTTCATGACGTCCAGCACAACAACCGGAGCGAGTGAGCGATGAAACGGTTCGCCTCGACGCTGCTTCTGGCGATTCCCTTCGTGGTTGGTCTGGCGCCGCACGCGGCCGATTCGACGCCACCGATCGCCGTCACGCTATCGCGTTTTGCCTTCTCGCCTGAGCGCATCGAGATCCCGCTCGGCGAGCGCGTGCGGCTGGACGTCGTCTCGACGGACGGAGCGCACGGGTTTCAGGTGAAGGCACTCGGGCTGAACGTGCGCGTCCCGGCAGGCGGGAGGATGACGACCATCGAGCTGACGCCGAAAGAGGCCGGCACGTTCGAGATCACGTGCTCCGAGTACTGCGGCAGCGGTCATCGCCGAATGAAGGCCTCGTTGATCGTGAGACCGGACAAGTAAACGCAGATTTGGAGGAGGCAGCATCCACATGTTTGTCATCACACGTCGTTCGATCATCTTCTCAGCTCTCGCGCTGTTCACCGTGTGGACCTCGGCGGCCGCCGCACAGGACGTGTCGTCGACCTCGGACGCTTCGCGAATCGAACCCGCCAGCCAGTCAGGAGCGACGGCCGCGGATGACGATGCCGCGCCGGTGCTCGCCGAGCCGGATTTTCGCGTTCTCAACCTGCCGTCCACGCTGCGGCTCCCCCGCCACGGGTCGGGCTTCCAGCTCACGCACCGGTTCAACGGCAATCTTCGGCAGGGGAGTCTCAGTGGCAATGCCGGCAATCTGTTCGGGCTCGATCAAGGAGCGGCGGTCGGCTTCGAGTACCGCTTCGGCATCGCCCGGCATGTGCAAGCCGCCGTCTACCGCACGGCGATCGACAAGACCTTCCAGTTCTACGGCAAGTACGACGCCGTGCGCCAGAGCGATTCGATCCCGGTGTCGCTCTCGGCCCTCGTCTCGGTGGAGGGTGCGGACAACTTCCAGGAGCGGTATTCGCCGGCGCTGGGACTGGTCGTGTCGCGAATGGTGGGCGACAGGCTTGCGGCGTACGCCACGCCAGTCTGGGTGCACAACACGGCCGCGATCCTGAACGTCGATCGCGACACCGTCTTCGTCGGCGTCGGCGGCCGCGTGCGGGTGAGTTCCACCGTCTACGTCGTCGGAGAAATAGCTCCCCGTGCCGGCGGCTACAGTCCGGACAAATCTGCCTACGGGTTCGGCGTCGAAAAACGCGTAGGCGGCCACCTGTTTCAAATCAACTTCAACAACGGCCAGGGAACGACGTTCGGACAACTCGCGCGCGGCGGTTTGGCGGACAGTCTCTTTCTCGGCTTCAACCTCGCGCGGAAATTCTTCTGAGCGACATCCCGAAAGGCAGACCAGCAATGAACAGACTCTCAGTACTCCTCGTCGGTGTCAGCGTCCTCGCGGTCGGATGCGGGGCCTCATCCCCGACCGAACCGTCGACAGGGACACTGACCACCTCCACCTTCACCGTGCCTCTCTCGCCCGCCAATGAGGTCCCGGCCATCGCCAATGCCGATGCGAACGCCAGCGGCACGGCCGTCATTGCGCTCACCGTCACGAAGGACGATTCCGGCGACATCACGTCCGCGTCGGCGAATATTCAGATCAGCGTCACGGGATTCCCGGCCGGGACCGTCGTGACCGACGCCCATATCCATGGCGGGCCAGCGGGCGTGAATGCTGGGGTCGCCGTCAATGCCGGTCTCTCGTCGGGTGAGCTGGCACTCGCCAACGGCAGCGGATCCGTTACGAAGAGCGGCATCAACGTGCCGTCCGCCACGGCCGCCGCGATCCTCAACAACCCTGCCGGACACTACTTCAACGTCCACACGGCGCTCAACCCGGACGGGGCGATACGTGGTCAGCTTGCCGGGGGCGGCGCGACCCTCGATCCAGGCACCCCGGTTGCGTACTAGAGCGGCCGTACTCGCGCTGATCGCGTGTCTGGCCTGCCCGGGCCCCGTGGCTGCGCAGGACAGTGCACAGACCGGGCTCGAGTCGACTTCTTCCGCATCGATGTGGCCGCGTGTCGTCGAGGTTCGACGCCGGCCGCTCGCTGCGGAAGCGCTCGTCCGCGTTGCTCAACCGGCGCAGCGCAGGTCTCGCGACAGTCTCAAGAATGGCGCCATGATGGGCGCTATCGTCGGCGCGGTGGGTCTTGGTGCACTTGGGGCGGTCATCTGTCATCTGCACCAGGAAGAGGGCGGCGCGAGCTGTCTGCCGGACACGCTGGGCGTCGCCGCGATCGGGGCGGCGATCGGGACTGGTGTCGGCGTGGCCGTGGACGCCGCGCTCACCCGGCACAACGGTGTCGCTGTGCGCGTCCGAGTCAAATTCTGAGCGCCGTCTAAGCGCGCGCCTCGTCGATGTCCTTCAGCAACGCATCGATGGAGGCGCTGCGCCCGGCCGCATACGCCCGGGCCCAGCGATCCGGGCCGAGGCGTGCGCGTACGTCCCGTTCCACCTGTTCCCACAGGTCGGGTGCCGTGGGATCGACAATCTCGACCCCCGTGCTTTCACTGACGGCGTCTCGGGCGCCCAGAATCCGCGCCGCCAATGCGTCGTCACCCTTGAGTGCCACCGCAGCGGCCAGCGGGACTAGCGTGTACACGAACGCGAACTTGTCATGGAGTTCAATGGGTGTGAGACTTTCACGCACCAACGCGATCGCCTGATTGGGATTCCCGCGCCGCACCGCCAGGACGGTGCGCATATACCGGCCCACCACCATGAACCACGGACCAGCGTGTCGAAGCACCGAGGCGGCCTCATCGAGCAGCCGTTCCGCTTCGTCGGCATCGCCGGTCGCCAAGGCCACCGCCGCCAGACCGCTCAGCGAATAGCCAGTGCCCCATGGGATTGCCAGGATTCGGAACCCGTCAACGCTGTGGGTAAACTGGTCGCGGGCCGCCTTCAAGTTGCCGAGGGCGTATTCGACGTAGCCGAACAGATGCTGAGCCTGAGCGATCATCTCCAGATCGCCGGCGGCGTGGGCGAGCGCGAGCGCGCGCGTGGCTCCGGTGTGAGCGCGTCCGTGTTCTCCGTGCGCGTAGCGCATCACAGCCGCTCCGAGCAGCGCTCTCGACTCGGCCGCGGGCGGAAGCGACGGCAGGTTCAGCGTCTGTTCATACCACCGGAGGCCTTCGGCCGTATGCCCCCGGATCAGCCAAAAGAACATCAAACTCCACGCGATGTCGGCGGCTTCGGCTGAACGGCCGCGCTCGATGAGCCACGCCAAGGCGTCGCGGTAGCTCTCGAGATCGTCGTGCACGCGATGCATCCATTCGACCTGGGCGGGACCGACCAGCCCCTCCGCGGCCAGGGACGCTTCGCGTGTGCAATAGCGCGCCAGCCCCTCGCGGGCGTCGTCGCGTTCACCCGCCACCACCAACTCGCGAGCCGCATAGGCACGCACGGTTTCGAGTGTCTCGTACAGCGGGCGAGTGGCCACTGAGGTCTCGGCTCGCCGGAGGAGGGTTTTGTCAATCAAGCCGGCGGTGGCGCGGAGCGCGTCGTCGCTCCCGGTCGACGCACCGTTGCCGGCAAGGACCGCCGCGGCTGCCTCGATCGGAAAGCGACCTGGCAGCACGCCGAACCGCCTGAAGGCGCGTTGCTCGTCCGGCGCCAGGAGTTGATAACTCCAGGCAACCGTCGCATTCATCGTCTGTTGGCGTTCGGGGAGATCGCGCGGACCGGCCGTCGACCGCAGAACGTCCTGCTCGAGTCGGCGGAGCAGGTCCTCGACCGTCAGCGTCTTCATCCACGGGGCGGCAAGCTCGATGGCGAGCGGCAGGGCGTCGAGCCGGCGGCAAATCGCGGTCACGGTGGGGCCATTCGCGGGCGTGAGCCGAAAGTCAGGCTGCACGTCCCGCACCCGGTCCACGAACAGGTGGACCGCGGGAGCGCGCGCCAGATCGGCCGGCGACATCGCGTCGGCGCCCACGTCCAGTGCGAGCGGTCCGAGCGCGTACTCCCGCTCGCCCCGCACATGAAGAGACGCACGGCTGGTGACCAGCAGTCGCAGCGACGCCACCGATGTCAGCAGATCCGCGACCAGCGGCGCCGCGTCCAACACGTGCTCGAAATTGTCGAGGACGAGCAACGTGGGGCGGTCCTGGCACGCGACACGTGCGCGCCTCGGCAAATCGAGCGCTGTCCCGCCCGTCAGTCCGAGCGCCTCGGCGATCGCCGAGGTGACGAACGTGAAATCGCGGATGGCGGCCAGCGGCGCGAACACCACACGGGTCGAGCCCTCGTCCGCAATCGCGCGCGCAAGCTCCAGCGCCAGACGTGTCTTCCCGACACCCCCTGGCCCGATGAGCGTGATGAGGCGTGCGGCGGGATCAGCGAGCCAATGCCGCAACGTCTGTACGTCCGCTTCACGGCCGAGCAGGACCGTCGGAGGCAGGGGCAGCGAGACGCGGCTCAGTTCGTCCACCGCAGTGGCGTGCGCAGGTGCCCGCGCGCTCACCAGGAGCGCCTCACGGCTCGGACCAGACAGGTCAAGCGCCGCGGACAGCGCGCGCACGGTCTCGAGGTGGGGCCGACGTCGTTCTCCGCGCTCCAGCGCGCTCACGGCATGGACAGACAGGCCCGCAATCGTCGCGAGTTCTTCCTGCGTGAAGCCCGCCGCCTCGCGGAGGGTTTTGAGCTGCGCCCCGAATGACGCCGGCGCGGCAACTGGCATAGCCGTTCATCTTACTGCGGCGTCTTGTGCGGGCGTCGTACGAGTGCTGTGCGGGTGCTGTCGGTGGTCGCCAGCTCACTCGCACGCCACACTGCCCACATGCCAGGCGACGCGCGGGCCACCACGTTCATCACCGGAGCGGACGGATTTGTCGGCACCGAGTTGGTCAAGGTCCTCGTCGCCCGTGGTCATCACGTTCTGGGACTCACGCCGTCCGTTGATGCGGCGCAGCGCCTGCGTCGAGCCGGAGCGGTCCCGGTCATGGGCAATCTGCTCGAAACGGGCCGCTGGCAGGACGAGGCCGCGGCTGACTGGGTCTTTCACCTTCCGTCGCACTCGGACTGTGGGCCGTGGGTGACTCGGAGACGCGCCACATCCATTTCGCGCGCGCGCCAGTTGATGGATGCGCACCTGCTCGAGGCGGTGGCGGCGGGGGCGACGCGCCGCGTGGTCTACGTCTCGGACACGAGCTGCTACGGCGCGACGGGCCTGCGCCCGATTACCGAGGACGAACTGCCTCGGCCTTCCGCCCGGGGATGTTGCGTGACGCCAGCACTCGAGCGCCTCGACGGATACATCGTCTCCGGGCTGCCGATCCTGACTGCGTTCCCCGGGTGGGTCTACGGCAACGCGTCATGGTTTCGCGAGCGCGTCATCGAGCCGGTCATGGGTTGCCGACATGTGCTGCAGTTCGGGAAGACCGGCCCGTGGGTGTCGCCGATTCACGTCCACGACTGCGCCCGTGCGCTGGTGCATCTGGCGGAACATGGCGAAGCCGGTGGTCGCTATTTCGTCGTCAACAACGATCCGATCCGGTTGAACGAGTTTGCCGGAGCGTTCGCCCGTCTCGCGAACCGTCCACTGCGCGTGTGGCGCATGCCGGCGGTGGCTGCGCGACTCGCGGTCGGTCATCTCCTCGCCCACGACCTGCAGGGCGACGCCGTGTTTTCGAACATCCGACTGCGCGGGATCGGCTTTCACTTCCGGTATCCCACGCTCGACCAGGGACTGCGGCAAGTCATCGGAGCCCTCCATGAGTAGCGCACGGTGTCGACCGCCGACGGAATCCGCGATCGATGAGAGCTTCGA
Organism: Vicinamibacterales bacterium; assembly: GCA_035537875.1. Lineage (GTDB taxonomy): Bacteria > Acidobacteriota > Vicinamibacteria > Vicinamibacterales > CAVVIG01 > DATLLJ01. The sequence goes on from DATLLJ010000014.1 coordinate 6,130, forward strand.
CGAGGTCGTGCTGCCACATCGTGAGGCCGCCTATCGGCTTGCCTGCTGGCTCCTGCGGAACGAGCACGATGCAGAAGACGCCGTGCAGGAGGCGTCGCTGCGGGCCTTTCGATACTTCCGGACGTTTACAGGAGGCAATGGGCGGGCCTGGTTTCTCCGAATCGTCCGCAACGCGTGTGCTGACTGGCGCGGCCACAGCGACCACGCCGTGACCGACCTGTTCGATGAAGAGGAACACGTCAACGAGGGGCGCGCGTCCGATCCCGAGGAGCTGTTGCTGCAGACCGATCGCGTCGCGTTGATCGAGCGGGCGATGCGCACCCTGCCCGATCGCTTTCGTGAACTGCTCGTGCGTCGCGAGCTCGAGGGGCTCTCCTACCGCGATCTGGCGGATGTCCTGGAAATCCCCCTGGGAACGGTGATGTCGAGACTCTCGCGCGCGCGTGTGGCGCTGCGCGGTGCGCTCGACAGTGAGCTGAACACGCGTCTGCGATTCGCGCAGCCGCAATCATCACGTCAATCGCATTGTGAAACGGAAGGGTACGGACAATGGTGAAACACGCAGCAGTGATTCTTTTCGCCCTGGGCACGGTTGGTTACGTCGGCACACAGGCGGCACTGGTCGAAAACGCGAAAGGGCCACAACTTCTCATCGGACTCGACGATGACAGGCAGGACAACGTGGCGATTCAGGCGGGCGCCGTCGCGAACCAGTCGCTCAACCGCACCGACGTCCTCGTCGGCGGACCGGGCAACGATGTGATGTTCGGGTTGAACGGCAACGATGTGATGGACGGTGGTGCGGGTCAGGACATCATCCTGGGTGGTCCGGACGGCGGCCCCGCGCCAGGCGGTCCCCCGAACAGCGACATCATGTTCGGCGGACCCGGCGGCGACGTGAATCTCTGGGCTCCCGGAGATGGAAGCGAGGCATTTATCGGTGGGCCTGGGCGCGATGCGCTCATTTTCGGCGCGACCGATCGCGATGTGCTTCCCGATCAGACGACGGGTGTTCGGCTGCCGACGCTTCGGTTCGGTGTGCCGGGATTTCCTCAGGGCGTTCCCACAGCAGACGTCAGTGGCCTCGCAAACTTCTGCACAGTGGAGGAAAGCCCCGTGTCGGCGTATGAACACCTCGTGCGGTTCCGGGGCGCGACCGGAAACATCATCGTCACCGTGCGCGTGAGTGAGGTCGAACAGGTGTTCTGCAGTCAGGGAGGCGCGATTGCGTTTGCCGATCTGACGCAGCGGTCTCCCGCGTTCGTGGTCATCTCGCAGCCGGAGGTCGAGACGCTGAACCTGCTGGTCGGAGCAATGATCCGGTGAGGACTGATCATCGCTCGTCGCTCTCGCCGGCGATGGCTGGCCGACACCTTCGACAGTACGGCATCGTCGGCCAAAGCCACGCCGTCACCGATTTGATTCGACGCATCGAGCTGGTGTCGGCGACACGCAGCACGGTCTTGATTACCGGCGAAACCGGAACAGGGAAGGAGCTGGTGGCTCGCGCCGTACACGATTCCAGCGAGCAGAGGAACCTGCCGTTCATCAAAGTCAACTGCGCGGCTATTCCCGAGACCTTGCTGGAATCGGAGCTCTTCGGGTACGTCAGAGGGGCGTTCACCAGTGCCACCAGCAACAAGAGGGGCAAGTTTTCCCTGGCCAACCGCGGCTCCATCTTTCTCGACGAGATCGGGACGATGGGGATCGGGCTGCAGGCCAAGCTGCTGCGCGTCCTGCAGGAACGCGAAATCGAGCCGCTCGGCGCTGAGCGCGCGGAGTACGTAGACGTTCGGGTCATCGCTGCGACCAACCGCGATCTCCGTCGGCTCGTGGAGGAGGGTCGGTTCCAGGACGATCTGTTTTATCGTCTGCATGTGATCCCGATCCATGTCCCTCCGCTTCGCGAACGCGTCGAGGATATTCCGATGCTGGTCGAACATTTCGCTGAGAAACATGCGTCACGGAACCGCAAACCGATCGACGCCGTGGAGGACGGCGTCGTCTCGTTGCTCCAGGAGTATCACTGGCCGGGCAACGTGCGTGAGCTGGAACATGCGATCGAGCGGGCGGTGGTGCTCTCGACCGGCTCGACGCTGACTCGTGACGCGGTCACGGTCGAGCCGACGAGCATGCGAACGGCAGCCATGCCGTCATTGCAGTTGTCTCAGAACGTGGAATGGATCGAACGCGAGACGATTCGCCGGGCGCTCGAAATGTCGCCGGTCAAACACCAGGCGGCCAGACTCATGGGCATCAGTCCCCGAGCCCTTTCCCACTATCTGGCCAAATACTCACTCATCGACCGGAAGCCGGCACAGCCATGAGATTTGCAAGGGTCGTCTTCATCGCTGCCGGGGTGTGGGGCATCGTCGTGCTGACGCCCTTGTACTTCCTTGTCGACCTGACAGGGCGTCAGTACGCTCCGCCTACGGCGTATCCGCAGTTCTTCTATGGCTTTCTGTCGGTCGCGATGGCGTGGCAGATCGCCTTTCTCGTGATCGGGTCGAGTCCGGCGCGATTCCGGCCGTTGATGATACCGGGCATTGTCGAGAAGTTCGGCCACGTCGTCGGGGTGGCAGTGCTCTACAGCCAGGCGCGCATCTCAACGACGGACGCGTTGGCTGCCGGGCCCGACCTGCTGCTGGGCGTCCTGTTCATCGCGGCGTTTGCGAAGACGCCGACACCTGCTCTACGTCGGCCGCCTCGGACGCGTGGTGACGCACG
>DATLLJ010000015.1:0-18940 GCA_035537875.1 Vicinamibacterales bacterium
CCCCAGGCCTTTCCCCACCCCGGGCTTTTTCCCCACTCCACTCTATTACCCATTCCCAATCAATTACCAGATTACCCAATTACCAGATTATCCAATTCTCCGATCATCGTCCCTTCGCTCGCAGCGGTGATCCTGACATCCACCCACTCGTTGCGTGAGCGCCCAGGGGGAATTCTCACTTTCAGGTAATTTCCCGTCACGACGACCGACCCATCGTCAATCGTCAGCCCCCGATGCGCGGTGCCGATCTGGGACTCGCGAAAGTCCGATGTCAGCCGCTGACCGATGCGTCGGACGATATGCGCGCGATCGCGAACCGTGGCGCCGTGAACCTTATCCCGCCGCGATGCGGCGGCAGTGCCCGGTCGATCCGAGTACGGGAAGACATGCAGATGTGTCAACGACGAGGATTCCAGGTACGAAGCCAACTGCGCGAACTCCTCGTCGGTCTCGCCCGGAAACCCCACGATGACATCAGCGCCAATCGAGGCCTCAGGCAGCGTCGCGCGAATGGTCTCGACGAGGTTCCGGTAATACTCAATGGTGTACGGACGTTCCATGGCCATCAGCATTCGGTTGCTCGCGTGCTGGAGCGGCAAATGAAAATGAGGGGCGAAGGAGCCTGCCGATGCGACGAGCCTCACGATGTCGGGCGTGCAATCCATCGGCTCGAGTGAGCTGACGCGAAAGAGCACCTCGCTGTTACTCCGGCCAGACGGCCGAGCCCAGCGTTCGGCGAGACGTCGCATCAATTCGACCAACGACGACGACGGTGTCAGATCGCGCCCATAGGAGCCGAGATGAACGCCGGTCAACGCGATTTCCCTGAACCCTGCCTCCGTCGCGCGGTCGACCTCGGACAGCGCGTTGTCGACGGACAGACTTCGCGGCAGCCCACGAGTCGTGGGGATGATGCAGTACGAGCATTTCTCGGCACAGCCGGTCTGTACCCGGAGCGTGAACGCCGTGCGACCGGCAACACCGGGCTCGAGCGCAGCGCCGCACGCGCCATCGCCGTCACCGAAGCGATGGGCCGTCGTCGCTTCGACCAAGGATATGAGCTGACCCTTCTCTTCGTTGGTCACGACGCGCAGGACGTGAGGCAGGGCCCTGATCTCCTCAGAGCGCCTGGTCGCGTAGCAGCCGGTGACGACGATTTCTGCCGTTGGGTTGACCCGGGCCAGACGTCGAATCGTCTGGCGCGCGGCCTGGTCGGCGCTCGCGGTCACCGAGCAGGTGTTCACCACCACGAGATCGGCCTCTTCAGCGGCGACCGCAATCGCCCCGCGACGTCGGAAGCCGTCCTCGAGGCTCAACGAGTCTGCCTGGTTGACCCGGCACCCAAAGGTGATGACTGAATACTTCACACGCCAGAGCCGTTTGAAAAAGCGCGCGAGTGGAGTTGCGTTCTCCGGCTACCGTGGATGAGCTAAGGCTTTTCTGCCGATATCGGTCCGGTACTGCATGCCCGGAAATGAAATGTGGGCCACGCCCGAGTACGCGCGCGCGATCGCTTCTGGGAAGTCCGCGCCACGGCCAGTAACGGTCAGCACACGGCCTCCTGCGGTGATGAGTTGTCCGTCCCTCTTCGCCGTGCCCGCATGGTAGACGGCCACACCTGGCATCGTTTCGGCCGCCTCCACACCCTTGATGGTCTGTCCGGCGTCGGCGGACTCAGGATATCCACGAGACGCCAACACCACCCCCACGACGCATTCATTGGCGATTTGGACCGACGACTGCCGGAGCTGTCCGGTTGCGCCGGCCACGAGAATTGGCAACAGCGGTTCGTCGATCAGCGGCACCAGGGACTGCGTCTCGGGATCGCCGAGCCGTACATTGAATTCGATGACCTTTGGTCCTTCCAACGTGATCATCAGGCCGACGAAGAGGAACCCGCGGAACGGGTGACCCTCTTCAGCCATACCGGCCAGCGTGGGCTCCACGATCGTGTGCATGACCACTTCTCGCACTGCATCGTCGACGAGCGGACTCGGCGCAAATGCTCCCATCCCGCCTGTATTCGGTCCGCGGTCGTCGTCGAACATGCGCTTGTGGTCCTGCGCCGACCCAATCGGCACCGCACGAACGCCATCGCAGGCGACGAAGAACGAAACCTCTTGGCCCGATAGACATTCTTCAATCACCACCGTTTCCCCGGCCGCCCCAAAGCGTCGTTCAGCCATCGCGGCAACAACGGCTGATTCAGCGCTGCTGCGGTCGTCGGCGATGACCACGCCTTTGCCGGCTGCCAAGCCATCCGCCTTGACAACGAGGGGCCACCCGAACTCTCCGGACCTCACCACCTTGATGGCGGCGTCGAGCGACTGCGAAGCGTGGAACCGGGCGGTCGGCACCCGGTGACGGACCATGAACGCCTTAGCGAACGCCTTACTCGATTCGAGGCGGGCAGCGGCGGCCGTGGGACCGAACAGCAGACGGCCGGCGGACGTGAAGTGGTCGGCGACACCGCGACTCAGCGGCACTTCCGGTCCGACGACCGTAAAGTCGATGTGTTCACGCTCGGCCAGGTCCAACAATGCGACCGGGTCGTGCACGTCGCAGGATACGGTGCGAGCGAGGCGGGCAATCCCGGGATTCCCGGGAGCGCATACGAGCTCGCCCACGTCTCGATCGGCGGCCAGCCTGGCCACGAGTGCGTGCTCCCTGGCGCCGCCGCCGATCACGAGAACTCGCATTGCCAAAAGGACTTAGGGTTTGTACCGGTGTGCACGTAAAGAGAGGCGTGACCGGGACTATTTCGTTGACCTTGGCCGGGAATGCGCCTAGAATCCGCGCTTGCCCGTGATAGCCTAACATATTTGGGTTGTCTGACGAGGGGGTGTGAGAGCGTGGCTGAAGTGAAGATCCAGGATGGCGAGTCGATCGAAAGCGCCCTCCGACGTTTCAAGCGGAAAGTTCAGCAGGAAGACATTATCAAGGACATCAAGAAGCACTCATTCTATTTGAAGCCGGGTGACAAGCGGCGCGCCAAGCAGGCACTGGCGCGGAAGCGGAATCGTAAGAAGCTGCGGCGAGAGTTGGAATAGCACTGACTGAGACGACCCGACCCGACGAGGTACCGAGCAATGGAGTTCCAAGATCGGATTCTCAACTGCGTGGATTGTGGCGCGGAGTTCGTCTGGACAGCCGGCGAGCAGCAATTTTTCGCCGACAAGAACTTCAAGAACGAACCGAAGCGGTGCAAGGGGTGCAAGGCGAAACGTGCGAGCCGGCCGGCTGGCTCCGGCAACGCGCGCGAGCGGGTCGAGACCGTCACCACGTGCTCGGCGTGCGGTAAGGAAACCACGGTGCCGTTCAAACCGACGCAGGGTCGTCCCGTCTTCTGCAAGGAGTGTTTCCAGTCCCGAAAGTTCGCAGGTGCCGGAGGCGTTTAACGCCCGCGGAAGGTGGCGCGTCAGCGTCTCGTCTCGATCGATCCATCGGTACAATCCCCGAATGCGATGCGAACCTGGTCGCCATAACCCGTCTGGCGCACGCTAGATGGCGCGCGGCACTTCTCCTCCCGCGATGGTCTGGCACGAGGCGCCCGAGCGCTCGCTCGTCCTGAACCTTCTGATTTCCCTGCGGCCAGGTCAGTGGGCCAAGAACCTGCTGGTATTCGCGGGGCTGCTTTTCGGCCTTCGATTGTTCGACGCGACGGAAGTCTTCCGCGCGGTCGCTGCGTTCCTGATCTTCTGTCTGTTGTCCGGGGTGGTCTACCTCATCAACGACGTCGCGGACCGCGAAAGCGATCGGCAGCACCCCCTCAAAGCTCGGAGGCCCATCGCCTCGGGAGCGCTGTCCGTTCACGCGGCTCTCACGGCGGCGGTTCTGCTTGGCGGCGTAGCTCTGGTTTCGTCGTTCGCGCTCGGCGTCCGCTTCTTCGCCGTCTCGGTCGCCTACCTCGCGTTGCTGGCGCTCTATTCGGGCCCGCTGAAACACATCGTCATCATCGACGTGCTGACGATCGCCATCGGCTTCGTGCTGCGCGCGGTCGCCGGGGCACTGGCGGTCGAGGTCGAGATCAGCCACTGGCTCCTCGTGTGTACTATTCTGCTGGCTCTGTTCATTTCGTTGGCGAAGCGCCGACACGAGCTCGTGCTGCTGGCTGACGGCGCAGCCAGCCACCGGCCGATTCTCGGTGAATACAGCCCGTATCTGCTGGATCAGATGATTTCGGTGGTCACGGCCTCGACGCTCATCGCGTACGTCTTCTATACGATCAGCCCGGAAACCGAACAGAAGTTCGGTACGGCCTGGCTGGGATTGACTATCCCGTTTCCCCTTTACGGTATTTTCCGGTATCTCTATCTGGTACATCAGCGCGAGGGGGGCGGCAGCCCGGCGGACCTGCTTTTGACCGACCGCCCGCTCTTGATTTGCGTCACCTTGTGGGCGGTGGCCGTCGCACTGATAATCTACCGGCCCCTTTGAAAATGCCCGAGTTCAACGTCCGCTCCGATTCGGTGAACGTCGAGCAGATCATGGAACAGATCCGCGCGCGTATTCGCGAGAAGCGGGGCGTGGACTACACGGAACAGCAGGTTCGGGAGCTGGCCGCGGTGAAGCTCGAGAAGTTTCTCGATCCGCGCGGCGTCCGGTCCGATCTTCTGAGCGAGTTCCGACGCAGCGGCCCCGATCCGAATTACGCGTTCGAGGACGACACGCTGTTCCGATCGACTCGAGGGTTGATCCAGGGCATCCGGCGCCTGCTGCAGCCGGTGTTGAAACTGTTCTTCAACCCGAATCCGCTCATCCACGTGCTGCACATGCAGTCGCAAATCAACGACCTGAACGCGAGTCGGCATCAGCTCTACTACGAGCTGATTCACAATCTGGTCGTCGAGACCACGCGTCTCGGCATCGAGGTCAAGAATCTGAAGATGCGGGTCGAGTCGCTGGATGCGCGCGTCGATTTCAGCGAGCGCCGGGCGCGCGCCCTCGAGGGAGCGGTCATGTATCGCCCGCAGGACGACGAGGACGGCGACCGCGATCGGTTGAGGTCGTCCGAACGCAGCGGTCCTGGTGCAGTCCCCGCGGCCGTCTCGGCGCCAGCAGTCACGGGGGCGACACCGAACTCTATCGTTGGAGCAACGCCTGTTGCTGAAGGCGCCGGGCAGCGCAGCAGGCGTCGCCGACGTCGACGCGGCCGCCGAGGTGGCGCACCGGCCGCCTTGGTCATGGGGAGTCCGGGCGGACCGGCACCAAGCCAGCCGCCTGGCACTTCAGAAACGGGTCATGGTGACCAGCCGGCAGCCTCCGCTTCAGCAGCCGACGCGCCGAACCCCGACGCGGAGCCGGGCCCTGCGGAGGACGCAACAGAGCGCGGGTCCGACGTCGATCAGTGAGACTCGCGGTCGTCGTCCAGCGATACGGGCGCGGCATCAACGGCGGCGCAGAGCTTCACGCGCGCTACATTGCCGAGCATCTGGCGCGCCACGTCGAGGTCGATGTTCTGACGACCCTGGCCAGCGACTACCTCACCTGGCGAAATGAACGTTGGCCCGCCAACGAGCACATCAACGGCATCTCCATTCAGCGCTTCCCCGTCGAACGCGAACGAGACTTGCTCACGTTCAGCAAGCGGTCGGCGCGGGTCTTCGAACAGCCGCATTCGCTGGCCGACGAGCTTCGCTGGCTTGACGCGGAGGGCCCGACAAGCCCGGCGCTGGTCAGACACATCGCTGCGAAAGCTGGTGCATACGATTTCTGTCTGTTCTTCAGCTATCGCTACTATCAGGCGTATCACGGGGTGCGATCGGCACCGCGGCAGGCAGTCCTCGTGCCGACGGCGGAGCGCGACTCGGCCGTCGGGCTGGAGATGTTTCAGCCGATTTTTCGCGGCGTCCGCGCGCTGATGTACAACTCGCCCGAAGAACAAATGATGATACAGAGCGTGTCGGGCAACCACGACGTCCCTTCGGTAGTCGTTGGCGTGGGCTCCGAGGTTCCCGAGGACGCGCAGCCCGACAGATTCCGTCAGAAGTACGGGATCAAGGATCGGTTTGCGATTTACGTAGGCCGCATCGACGAAAACAAAGGGTGCCGGGACCTGTTCGAACTCTTCGAGCGCTATCTCAGTCAGTCATACGGCCGGTTGTCGCTGGTGCTCGTGGGGCAGTCGCTGCTGACGATTCCCGACCACCCGCGCATCCGACATCTGGGATTTCTCGACGACCGGGACAAATTCGACGCCATGGCTGCCGCGGAGGTCCTGCTGGTGCCCTCCCACTTCGAGAGCCTTTCCATGGTCTCGCTCGAAGCCTGGGGGCTCGGACGGCCGGTGCTGGCGAACGGGCGATGCGATGTCCTGAAGGGCCAGTGCATACGGAGCGCGGCCGGGCTGTACTACGAAAGCGCTCCGGAGTTCCTGGCTGCTCTTCAGTCGTTGGAGAAGAGCCGCCGCTTTCGCGCGGCGCTTGGCGCCAACGGTCAGCAGTTTTTCCGCCGGCACTATGCGTGGCAGGTCATCGAGCGCAAGTACCTGAATCTTCTCGAGAGGCTCAGCCAGGAGCCGGCAGGCACGGCAATCGAACCGATGCCGGGATGGTTTGCGAGGCAGCGGCGCACCCTGCCGCCCGGCGACGATGTCGTGGCGAGACTGCCGCGAGGAGCGGCGACGGAAGGAACAGGCCGTTTCAACCAGGTGGTGATGGGGGCCGCGTCGTGACCCGTATTCATCAGGTGCTCGCCACGCTGGGATATGGGGATGCCATCGGCCACGAGGTGCTCGGCATCCAGCGCGTGCTTCGATCGGCAGGGTACGAATCCGAGATCTTCGTCGAGGCCGCCGATCGTCGGGTGGAATCGCTGACACGTGACTACCGGCAGCTCATCGACTTCAGTCATCCCGACAACCTTCTGTTCCATCACTTTTCCCTTGCCTCGAAGGCGTCGCGGACGGCCTATGCCTTGCCGGACCGGATGGCGCTCATCTACCACAACATCACGCCGCCGGAGTTCTTCGTCGGCCTCCACCGCTCGCTGAGCAGCGAATGTTTCAGAGGGCGACGTGAACTGCGCGCGTACGCCGATCGATGCGACATCGCGCTGGGCGACTCCGAGTTCAACCGCCAGGACCTAGAGGCGCTCGGCTTCACCAGAACCGGTGTGCTGCCGGTCGTGCCAGATTTCACGCACCTCGACGGCCAGGCTGACCGCACGGTGGCGAGTCTATTTGACGACACCTGGATCAATATCCTCTTCGTCGGCCGCATGGTGCCCAACAAGAAAATTGAGGACGTCATCCGCTTCTTCCATGCGTACCACTCCTTCTACAACCCGCGCTCCCGATTGCTGCTCGTCGGCGCTCACGGAGGGTTCGACCGTTATATGGCGTCGCTCCACGAGCTGGCGGCCGGACTCGGAAACAGCCACGTTCATTTCGTGGGGCAGGTCTCGAACGAAGAGCTCGTCGCCTTCTATGAGATCGCCGATCTCTTCCTCTGCGCGAGCGAACACGAGGGATTCTGCGTACCGCTCGTCGAGGCGTTCTACACGGAGATTCCGGTTCTGGCGTACGCGTCCACGGCAGTGCCGGCGACGATGGACGGGGCGGGCATTCTCTACGAGGACAAGGATCCGTCGCATGTCGCCTCGCTGATGGATACGGTGCTTTCGAACGTCGACGTCCAGGACGCGCTCATCGACGGTCAGCTGGCCGCCGTCGATCGGCTGCGTTCGAAAGACTTCGGCGGGACGCTGCTCCGAATCGTGAATCAGGTCTTCGGCTCGCGACGGGCGCAGGCGCCGCGAGTCACCTTCGACTTCTGGCATCAGTTCGACGCGGCCGAAGAGCTCGAGGAGCTTCGCCTGGATCGCCCATCGATCTACCGGATGCTGCCGTCCCCATGATCGTCAATCAGTGGCTGGCCGCCGCACACACGAAAGACGCCATCGGCGACAGCGCCAGACGTCTGCGGGACTTGTTGCGCGGAATCGGCCATGAGTCCGAGCTGTACGCGCTGACGATCGATGGGGACCTGGAATCAGAGGTGCGCCCCTTCGCAGATCCGTCGTCGCGCCGCGGTGACTTCACGATCCTGCACTACGCGCTTCCGTCCCCGATGTCGGCCGCCCTGGCGTCACTCGATCGAGGACGGATCCTCCACTATCACAACATCACGCCGCCGGCGTACTTCGCTGCGTACGACCCTGCGCTGACCCGCCTCGCCGTGCTCGCCCGTCGGGAACTCGCGACGCTGGTGGGACGCGTGGATCTGGCGCTGGGCGTCTCCGAGTTCAACCGCCGCGAGCTCGAGTCTCTCGGCTTCTCTCCGACCGACGTCCTGCCCATCGCCGTGGACACCTCGCGCATCACCCGTCCCGTCCGCCGACCGGCCATCGAGCGTCTTCTCGACGACGAGCTGGTGAATTTTCTCTTCGTCGGACGGATTGCGCCCAACAAGAAGATCGAAGATCACATCTTTCTGGCGGAACACTACAAGCGATACGTCGATGCGTACTACCGCTTCATCTTCGTCGGGCGATACGATGTCGTGCCCCGCTACTATGCGATGATCCGGGCGCTCATCAGTGAGTTCAAGATGCTCGAAGAGCGGTTCATCTTCACCGGTCCGGTGCCAGACGAGGAGCTCGCCGTCTATTACCGGCACGCCGCGGTGTACATTTCGATGAGCGAGCACGAGGGTTTCTGCGCCCCCCTCGTCGAGGCGATGGCCGCCGACGTTCCGGTGCTCGCCTACGCCGCGGCCGCCGTACCGGAAACCCTCGGGGGCGCCGGGGTGCAGTTTTCTCCCAAGGATCTCGAACAGGCGGCGGAGCTCGCAGGGGCGCTGGTCTTCGACGAACCGTTCCGGACAGGCGTGATCGAGGGACAGCGGCGACGTCTCCAGGACTTCGGGGAGGAGCGCATCCTTCGGGATCTGACCCGGGTCCTCGATCTATGAAGCTCGCTTTCATCGTTCAACGCTACGGCGCCGAAGTCCTGGGCGGCTCTGAGTATCATTGCCGCCTGATCGCCGAGCGTCTGGCTCCCCACCACGATGTCGAGGTGCTCACCACCTGCGCGCGCGACTACGTCACCTGGAAGAACGAGTACCCGGAGGGTCCGGACCGCATCCGTGGCGTGACTGTCCGCCGTTTCGCCAATCAGATCACGCGAGACATTGGCGCCTTTGACCGCCTCTCCGACTGGATCTTCAACAACGCCCATACCGCCGACGACGAGCTGGAATGGCTGAAACAGCAGGGCCCATGGAGCCCGCCGCTCTTCAACTACCTCAACTCGAACCATCAGCGGTACGACGTACTGATCTTCTTCACCTATCTCTACGCCACAACGGTGCTCGGCGTCGAGGTCAGCCCGGCGCGCAGCGTGCTGGTGCCCACTGCTCACGACGAGCCGGCCATTCGACTCGAAATCTACAAGGGCGTGTTCAGCAGACCGGCGGCGATCATGTTCAATACCGACGTGGAGCGGCGTTTCCTCAAGGAACAGTTCGCCAGTCTGCCCGCGTGGGAGGAAACGGTCGGTGTTGGCATCGATTTCCCGCAACACCAGCCGTACCCCCGCATGCCGGCCGCGGTCGAGCAGGAGCCGCAGACCGACGACAGCGTGGAAGAGGCTTCATCCCGGGAATTCCCCTCACATCTGACGTCCCGTGGCGCGGTGTTCAGACGCCGCCATCGCCTGTACGGGCCGATCGCGCTCTATGGCGGCCGGATCGATCCGGGCAAGGGCTGCGAAGAGCTGATCGAATACTTCGGCCGCTACGCAGAGCAGGGCGGCGACGCGATTCTGACGCTCATGGGTGTCAAGCTGATGCCGCTCCCTGAGACGTCGTTCATCAAGTTCGCCGGACTCCTGTCGGACCGGGAGCGCCTTCAGGCGCTCGAGGCCGCGACGGTCGTGATCTGTCCGTCCCCCTACGAGAGCCTGTCGTTGCTGGCTCTCGAGGCGATGTCGGTCGGCACTCCGATCCTCGTAAATGGCCGCAGCCCGGTGCTCGTCGAGCATTGCGTGCGCAGCCACGCCGGGCTGTACTATGCCGACGGGGACGAGTTCGTCGAATCGCTCAAGCTGCTCGTGAGGGACGACTCGCTTCGCGCGGCGATGGGTCGGAACGGCCGCGATTACGTCCGGCGCAACTACCGGTGGGACGTCGTCCTGGGCAAGTACGAGCGCGTGTTTGCGAAAATCCGAGGCGCGAGATAAAGAGCGGCGCTAGTAGCGCAGCAGGAACGAGAGCAGAAGGGCGGCGGTCGCCGCGGGATTCTCGACAATCACCATGTGTCGGCCTCCGGGAATCTCCGCCACCTGCGCTCCCGCAGTGCAGTCCCCAATGGCCTCACCCACCAGGCGGTACCATACGCGCGTCAACGCTCCATTGGCCACCAGCGTCGGAACCCCGAGACTCCGCAGCTGATCGCACGTCACATGTGGTGCCGGGCTGCTGAAGGTCGGTCCGACCGTCGCTGCGTTGGCCAGAAGGCCCTCCTTCACCGGCTCAGGTAGTTTCTTAAACCCAGCCTCCCCGCCCTGAAGCCAGTCGAAGAGCGCCTCGGCTCCACGCTCGTCCTGTCGCGCCCGCACGAAGGCCTGAACGGCTGCCACCATGGCGGCCCGACTCACCACCTCGGGCTCGAAACCCGGTGCTGCTGCCGATACGACGCTGGCGATGGCCGGTTCAATAAGCGTCAGACTGCGAACCCTGGCCGGTTCGCCGAGGGCGGCAAGGAGCGCCACGCCTGCGCCGTAAGAGTGTCCGACGAGATGTACCGGGTCAGCGAACGACCGCAGCAGTTCGAGCAGATCGTCCCGGTGACTTTCGTACGAATAGAGGGCGTCCGGCGACGGGGATGGGTTGGGCCAGTGATAGCGTCTGCTGACAGCGAGCACACGGTACTGTGGCTCGAGACGCTCGCTGATCGATAGCCACTGTCGATAATCGCCGAGTGCGCCATGAACCAGAATGACGGCCGGTCCCTGCCCGTTCTCAACGACAGTGAGGCCGGAACCCAACAACTACCCCATCGCCAGGTTCTTCGCTGGATCCGTCTCGTCGTCTGAGTCTGGCCCGGTACCGGTGGCGCTGCCACCACCGGTACCGGGACCCGACACACCCCGTTTCCGCCGAGGGCGGATGTCGTAACGCTTGATCATCTCGTTCAGAGTGGTGGGCTTCACATGCAGCAACTCGGCCGCCCGTTTCTGCACGCCGCCCGCCACTTCGAGGGTTGACTCGATCAGCCGCTTCTCGAAATCGCTCGTGACGTCTTTGAACGAAATACCTTCGGGAGGCACCACGAATTCAGGCACGTTGAACGGCGCGGTCTTGTGGACGTGCTCTGGAATCAGCTCCACGCCAATTCGCGGACCTGCCGTCAGGACGACCGCCCGTTCGATGACGTTTTCGAGTTCACGCACGTTCCCCGGCCAGTCGTACTCCGTGAGCAGATCGAGTGCCGCCGGCGTCAGCTCCAGGCCGCTCTTACGGTTGTCCTCGCCGTATTTCTGCAGGAAGTGCCTCGCCAGCAGTGGGATGTCGTCCTTCCGTTCGCGCAGTGGAGGAAGCTGCAAGGCGATGACGTGGAGACGATAGAACAAATCCTCCCGGAATCTCCCCTCCTCCATCATCCGCTTGAGGTCCGCATTGGTGGCGGCGATGATCCGGACGTCCACGCGGATGGTGTCCAAGCCGCCGAGCCGCATGAAATCGCGCTCCTGGATGACACGGAGGAGCTTCGCCTGCGTCTCGAACGGGACGTTGCCTATCTCGTCGAAGAAGATGGTGCCGGTGTCGGCGAGATCGAACAGGCCTTTCTTTGGTGCGACCGCGCCGGTGAACGCGCCCTTCACATGACCGAACAGCGTCGACTCCAGAAGATCGGGTGGCAGATTTCCCGAGTTGACCGTGACGAACGGCCGCTCGGATCGAGAGGAGTTGGCGTGAATCGCGCGCGCGACCAGCTCCTTGCCGGTGCCGCTTTCGCCCTGGATGAGAATCGTCGACCGGCTCGGCGCCGCCTGAATGATCAGGTCGAACACCTGCCGCATCTGCGGGCTCTTCCCGATGAGGTTGGCGAACTTGTGGTAGCGCTCCTGGATGTTCTGGCGCAGGTTCCTGTTCTCATGGACCAACCTGCGGCGTTCGAGCGCGTTGCGAACGACGACGAGCACTTCATCGTTCTTGAACGGCTTGGTGATGTAGTCGAAGGCGCCCGCCTTCATCGCGGAGATAGCGCTTCCCACCGAGGCGTAGGCCGTGATGATCAGGACCGCGAGATCCTCGTCGATGCGCTTCAGCTCGTCGAGGGTCGCGATGCCGTCGAGTCCAGGCATCATGATGTCCACGATGGCGGCATCGAAGGGCATGGCGCGGGCCAGCTCCAGGCCTTCCGTTCCGGAGGAGGCCACGCGCACGGTGTAGCCCTCGCGGCTCAGCAGCGTTTCGAGGATCTCCCGCATGATCTCCTCATCGTCGATCACGAGAATCATGCCGGTTCGTGATGTGGCCATAATGTCCTGCCTCAACTACCTTCGCGCGCGCACCCGTGCGATCTCGGCCGCACGAGGCATCGACAGCGTGAAGCGCGTACCCTGTCCGACAACGCTGTCGCAGTGAAGCTCGCCCTCGTGTTCTCGAACGATGCCGTAGGTAATGGACAGTCCCAGCCCCGTTCCACGCCCGATGGCCTTTGTCGTGAAGAATGGATCGTAGATGCGCGCCAGATGCTCTGCCGGAATGCCTGATCCTGTGTCCGCAATCTCGGCGATCACCCGTTCGCCCTCAGCGCGCGTCGACACCAACAGCCAGCCGCCCTTGGGCATCGCGTCACGTGCGTTCAGGAACAAGTTGAGAAACACCTGCTGCAGCTGGTGCTCGATCCCGACGACGGGCACCGGCGACTCGGAGAGCTCGCGCCGAATCTTGATTCGAGCGACCTCGAACTGGTGCTCGAGAAGAGAGAACACGTCGGTGATCACGGCGTTCAAATCGACATGCGTCGGCTCGTTCTCCCGACCCTGACGGGACAGATTGAGCAGGCCGTTGACGATCTTCGCCGCCCGGAACGTCTGCCGCTCGATCTTCTCGAGCAGGCGCGTCTTGGGATCCGCGGCGTCAGCCCCCTCGAGCAGCATCTGCGTAAAACTCGAGATGCCGGTCAACGGCGTATTGACCTCGTGCGCCACGCCGGCCGCAAGCAGGCCGATGGACGCCATCTTCTCGGAAATCTGCAGCTGTTCCTCGAGCCTGACGCGATCGGTGATGTCCTCGAGCAAGAGGATCGCCCCTGCCACCACATCGCTGCCGGAATCCTGGAGCGGCACCACGGTCGCCGTAACCAGCAGCTGCGATCCGTCGGGCTCATCCTTGCGGGAGTTGAGCGGTACGCGGTAGAGAGTTGCCCCGAACGGATTGTCGCGACGCGCCGCCTGGATCGCCTGTACAAATGGCTGGTCGAACACCTCATCCAGCCTGCGGCCGATCGCTTCTTCCCGGCTGATGCCGTAAAAGCCCTCCAGGGCGCGATTCCAGCGGACGATGTGTTCGTCGAGGTCGAAGACCACGAGCCCGTTGTCGAGCGATTCGAGGATGTTCTCGTTGAACTCCCGCATGCGGCCGAGCTCCTCGGCTTTCAGGTGCAGCTGCCGATAGAGCCGGCCGTTCTCGATGGCCGTCGCCACCTGACCGGCCACGGCCGTCAGCAATGCCAGATCCTCGCTGTTGAACGGCTCCTCGTTTTGCTTCCGCCCAAGCGCCAGGACGGCAATCGCTCCGCCCTCGAAGACGCACGGCACGAAGTAATAGATGCCGGCATCGCGCCAGAACTCCACCTCCTCGGCAGCAAACCACGCCGCCGCAATCGGATCGTCGAGGGCCACGGTGTGCCCCGCGTCGAGGCGCGCCATGAACGATGACTCACGCGACAGGGACGGCACATCATCGAACCCGTAGTCGCCGATGGATGTGAAATCACCAGCGCTGTCGTTCCCGCCTGGCGCCAGCATCAAGGCCATCCGGTCGATGACCAGCGTCTCGACAATGCGTGACACCAGCCGCTGACCGAGCCTCACGACATCGAGGTCGGTGTTCAGGTCGCGCGCGAATGCGACCAGTGCGCGCCGATAGTCGTACCGGTCGCGATAGAACATCCGATCGAGCGCGTTCTGCACCGCCTCCTTGACCGGTTGTGCGAGCAAGACGATGACGGTCGTGGCGAGAATCGCGATGAGCCAGTTCTGTCGATCGGTTCCGTCGGGAAAGGCAAACGAAGTGAGCTTCAAAATCGCCAGCCCCAGCGCCACGGTCGCCGCAACGAATGCCGTGTACGCGAAGCCACGCTTGATGATGACCTCGACGTCGCGGAGGCGATAGCGAACGATGGCCGACGCGAACGTCAGCGGCACGAGACCCAGCGGAATCGCCGTCAGCTGCAGCGCCAGCGGCGGATCGATCCCGATCGCCCAGGGCAGCGCGTACCCCAGCGCGAAGGGGCCGACTCCCAGACCGGTGCCCCAGAAAATCCATCGGAGCTGTCGCCTGGCCGTCGGCGACGTCAGCTGCTGAAAGCCGCGAACCAGAACGACGAGGGCCGCCGCCACGCAGACGAACAGATACAGCAGCTCGAGCCGATCGGCGATTTCGATGACGCGCGAGGCCCAGGCGCCGTCCGCCAATCCGCGCGCGATGGCCACAGTGCGTGACGAAAGCAGGGCGATCGCGGGCAGGTAGAGCAGCCCAAAGAGCCACACGGATCGGCGGAACAGTTCCGTGACCACCGACTCGCCTCGAGGAGCGTCGGGACGTGAAGCGCTTGGACCAAAGCGGGGCCAGCTACTCGGACGCTGCGGGAACACCAGCGTGAAGTGCAGCAGCAGCGGTGGCAGGAGCGCCTGCGCGACGGCATCCCCCCAGTAGAACACCCAGTCGAGTCGATCGAACGGACCGTTGAACGAAAAGGTGAACGCGCCGAAGAAGGCAACGCACACCCAGAAAAAATGCAGCGTCGCCTGATCCCGAGGTCGCTTGAGCCTGACCAGCGCACCGACTAGGAGCGTAAAGAGACCGACAGCAGCGAGCACGTAATACATGGAGCTGCCTCGCGGTGCGGGCGCAAGGGTCACCTCGAGGACCTGTCGCGAACCGAGGCGGGCGAGCGTGTACATCAGCTGCGTGTCCGGCTTGGCGGCGTGCTGGTACGCGATCACGTCGGACTGCGTGTAAATGGGCGAGCCGTTGACGGCCAGCAGAAGGTCGCCTGTCTGAATCCCGGCGCGCGCAGCCGCCGATCCTCCCGCCACCTGAACTGCCGCAACGCCTTCTTCGCGGGTGGCCCACAGGACGCCATCCTCTAGCTCGTGCCATCTGAGGTGGGTAACGACGTTGGCGGTCCCGAGCGTGGCCAGGAAGACGACGACGACAAGCGCGAAGGCAGAACGACTCCACCTCCGCCATCTGGCTTCGGCGGGATCCTGTCGTCCCGGGATCGTGACGGGCTGGTGGCCGCTGAAATCCAGACCTGGTGCCACAGCCTAAGTATAGGGAAAGGAGTGAGCGTTTTCCGGTGAAGCGGGGAGGTTTCTGCGCGAATTCAGCCTGAATTCGGCACCAATTCAAAAACTTGGACGGCGCGCCAGGCTTAGAACCGGAGAGTCAGGCCCCCCACGATTCGCTTGGGCGGCCGGACGACCAGAAGCTCATCAAAGACAGAGGCGTCGAGAGCAGCCTCGTGGAAGCTGTTGCGAACAGCAACGAGCATTTCCCAGCGGGCGGCGCTGAAGTCCATGAACGGCAGCGACTGGTGCACCTGCACATCGAACCGAGAGTCGTATGTCGAGCGTTCTCCAGCTTGTGCCGTACTGCTCAAGCGGGCAACCACTAGGATGCGGGTGGCGGTCTCGGGCAGGTTCGTCTCCACGGCCGTCGCCAGATCGTGCACGCGATCGAGGGCGGTTACCGGCGCGAAGAGCAGCAGATACCCCGCTCCAAGCTCAGGACTCCAGTGGGCCTTGGTCATCGTGTACTCGACCGACCCATTCACACGGGAAGCCAGCGTGGTCCGGAATCCGGCGGTCCAACCGAGCGTATCGGCGTCCCCGACATTGCCAACCAGGTAGTGCCCAAGCTGCGAAGGGACTTTTGAGGCTTCGAACCCGAAGACGGTCACCAGTTGGTCGTCAATCTGCTGGCGGAAAGCTCTGACGGAGACCGTTGACATGCCGAAATCACGCTCCGCACCGACCGCGAAATGATCGGTCCGCTGCGCCCGGAGCGGACTTCCCTCGACGAGCGGGGAGAACGTTCGTTGCGGCGGCAGCCAGAGCCCGGCATTGACGGGCGGCAGAAACTCCTCGGCTCCGGGCGCAATCGCGCGGCTCGAGACGAGTGCAGTGAAGCGGAAATGATCCGCTGGGGACAGAGCTACCTCGAGGCGCGGGCTGAAGAGTCCTGGCCCGTCAAGGTAGTCGTAGCGCGAGAACCGGGCGCCGTAACTGATCGCCACCGCGGGTGTCAGGGTGTAGGTGTCGAAGCCGTACACCGCGCCCACGTTCCGGCTGCCGTCGGACACTTCGCGGAGTGCCACGGGGTTGCCGCCATCGTACCGCTGAGTGCTGTAGGAGAGCCCGAGGTCGTACCGGTGCCGGGCCGGCACGCGCGTGGCGTAAGCACCGGAAACGAACCAGGACGAGATGTCTCCCTGCGTGAGCGCGCCGCGCATCGACCAGTCCGCGTAGTCGCCAACCGGCGCCGCGAGCGTCACCGACGCGATGCTTCGGGAAAAATTATCAGTGGTAAACAGCTGCTTCGGCGAGTCGAACGAGCCGGTCGTCAGCAGGTTGAACTGACCGCTCAGCGGCATGCCGGCGAACAGGTTGTTCGCCAATCCGGAGGGGCCGGTCGATCGAACCTCGAGAGCGTTGAACGTGCCGGTGCCACCGGGCGCGCCGTCCTCGCCGAGCAGCGCTTCGGCCATCGTCACATCCTTGAGAATGCTGCGGCGCATGTGGCGAAGCATCCAGGCGGTCTCGCCGTGATCGTCGTCAGCCGAGGTGTCTGACGATTCACCTCCTGGAGCTGGATCGAGCGGGTCGCCGTTCGCGGCCGGCTCCAGTGGCTGAATGGCAATACCAATTCCGGCGGCAAGAATAGGGATGGCTGGCTCGGGCGACCCGGCGGTCTCGGGCGCGGCCACCGAACCTACGTGTTGAACGGCAATGGAGGAGTTGGTCCGAGCGCTGGCCCGGACTTCGACGACCTGCCCGCGAGAGCTCAGGAACCCGGAAACGTGGACTCTCAGCAGATAGGGTCCTGGTGACAGCGTCGGAAAGTGGAACCGCCCGCTCTGATCGGTAACGGCGACGGCCGTTCTGGGACCGAGCGCGGAAACCATTGCGCCTTCGACGGGGGCGCCACGCTCATCGGCCACGACGCCGCCGATCGACCCCGCGGCCAGCGGCGCCTGCCGGGTCGTGCGGGACCCTTGCTGCGCCTGCACGACTGCGGCCTGGAAGAGCAGTACCAGGCCGCCGACCGCTGCCGCGATCACTTTCGGGGAGCCTGTCATGTGTTTCTCCGGGGAGCCATCCACGGCTCCCCTTCCGCTACCGTACTCTCTATGACACGCTGAAGTTCACGTCCCGCGTCACGGTCTGGTTGCCGAGCTTGTCAGTCACCTTGATCTCGAGCCGGTAGTCCCCGGCGGGAAAACCGGAGAGCGGGACCGCCTGCTCCGATGGGAGCATGTGTCCTGCATTGAGGTCGAATTGCGCCGGCAACGTCGTGGCATTCAGGGCCTGAGGAGCCGTTTTATTGTAGAACTTTTCGCCCGATTTGCACGGCTCATCGGCACCCGGCTGATTGCCTGCCATCGCCTGGCAGAAGACGTACTCCACATTCAGATCGGGCTTACCGGCATCGTTTTTCGGATTGTAGATGAGGAAGAAGACGGACAGCTGGTTGGCCTTGGTGAACTTGGTCGTGGCCGCGGGTGTCAGCTCGAAGACTCCCAGCCTTGCGTAGGGTCGCTCGATCAGCTGCGCGTTGTTGAGCGGCGCAGCCAGCGGCTCAATCTTGTCCACGACGACCACCGAGCTCGTCGCCAGTTCACCGTTCCAGAAGTCCGGCACGTCCACCGATTGTTTGAGAACGACGGTCTTGGGCGGCGGTGAATTCTTCGGCGCCTTCTCGCTCGGGATCTCCTTGGTCACGATGTACACGTCGTAGGTGCCTGCCGGCGCCTCGAAGAATCGGCTCAGTCTGACGGGCGTTGTGCCGCCCGCCACTGAAACCAGGCCGGCGCGTTCCCAGACAGGTTCCACGCGCTTGGCGTTCTTAGCGTCTGCGGCAGCCGCCGCGGCCGCCTGCGGCACGACGCGCCAATAGACCATCAGCGTCCCGCCGTTCACCTTGGTCGGATCGAGAGAAAAGGTGAACGGAACGAACTCTTTCCCCTTCGGGCCCTGCAGGAAGTCCTGATTCACCCAGGTCAGGCTGAAATCGTTCGGCCCACCTCGCGCCATCAACGCGTCTTCTGCCAGCTTCGAGAGGGCCTCGGCTTCCTTCTTCATCGCCTCGTCCTGTTTCTTCTCGAACTCCTGCTGTGCGAACGGGGCGGCCGAGAAAAACAATGCGAGGACCGTCCCCAATATCATCGTTGTAGCACGACGTGCCATAAGCCAACTCTCCATAAGATAAGCGTGGACCAACGGCCCATCATAGGCGTGGGCTCCAGCGCAAGTCAAACCCTTCCGCAGGTTGAACTTCAGCCGCAGACCGCTGTGCTAAGATCCGCCGACGAGCCAGGCAGCTTTCTCGACAGAAGCCACGCGAAAGGCCGCCGGCCCTGGGTCGACATGAAGCTCATCGACGTCACGGTTCCCCTCGACGCGCGACTTCCCACGTACCCGGGCAACACACCACTCATACTCGAAGCCAACAAGTGCCTGACCCGTGGCGACAGCTCGAACGTT
>DATLLJ010000016.1:0-11375 GCA_035537875.1 Vicinamibacterales bacterium
CTCAGCGCACCCTGATTGGCTCGACGTCTCGGGGCGTCCGGAGGCATGACCCGCTCGCGTCCACCTCTTGACTCGCTGCCCCCGCTCGGCAGGCTGACGGTCGTCATCCCGGCGCGAGACGAGGCGGCGTGCATCGCGTCCACGGTCGAGCACCTGCACGTCGAGCTCCGGATCCACAACGTTCCCCACGAGATCATCGTCGTCGACGATGGCAGCCGAGATGAGACGTGGGGAATCCTGGAATCTCTGAAAGCACGAATCCCGTCGCTGGCGCCTGTGCAGAATCCCGGACCCCACGGGTTCGGCCGGGCTGTTGTCTACGGTTTGGATCACATGACGGGTGATGCGGCCGTGGTGATGATGGCGGATGAGAGCGACGACTGTCGTGATGTGGTGCGCTACTGGCAGGTGCTCAATGAAGGATGGGAGTGTGTGTTCGGGAGCCGTTTTGTCGCGGGAGGAGGGGTCATCGACTATCCGCGTTTCAAACTGGCACTGAACCGTCTGGTGAACTTCGGCATTCGAGTACTGTTTCGCACGCCGCTCAACGACGCGACGAACGCGTTCAAGGCCTATCGCCGAACCGTTGTCGATGGCTGTCGTCCACTCATTGCGCCCCATTTCAATCTCACGGTCGAACTGCCTCTCAAGGCCATCGTCCGGGGGTACTCCTGGACTGTCATTCCGATCACCTGGCGTAATCGGCGAACCGGCGAGGCGAAGCTGAAGCTGAAGGAGATGGGCAGCCGATATCTCTTCATCATTCTTTATGTGTGGCTCGAGAAATACTTCAGTCGGGGCGACTACCGCAGGCCCGGTGCTGAAGGGAATGGCAGCTGAGAGCGTTCTATTTGGCGGCGGCCCGGCGCACCCGCCATTCGCCGCGCAGCCACAATCCCACTCGAACAAGCGGCCCCGCCAGCCGACCCCATCCCGACGCATGCTTCCTGAACATGCGGTAGGCGCTGCGGTGAAAGGCCCGAATGGCCATCGCCGGCTCGTGCTCTGCCGCCTGGCCTCCCACGTGCCTCACCGACGTCAGCGGCACGTAGACCCGTCGATAGCCGGCTCTGGCGACGCGGTAGCAGTAATCCGCGTCCTCCCAGTACATGAAGAACCGCTCGTCGAATCCGCCGAGATGCCTGAACAGTTCGCGCCGCGTCACGAGACACGCGCCCGACAGCCAGTCCACGTCGATCGGCATGGTGGCGTCCCGTCCGACGAGATTCCGGCTCGAAAACCAGTTGCCTGGAAACTGGCGGGTCAGCCATGTGGATCGTCCGCCAAACCACGTCGTCAAATCCGGAAATCGTCGAGCTGTGGCCTGAATCGTGCCGTCGCCGTTGAGGACTCTCGGTCCGGCGACACCGACGTCGGGATGATCCGTCAACCACGTCTCCAGGACGTGACTCACCGGTCCCTCGAAGACGGCGTCGGGATTCAGCAGGAGCAAGTACGGGGCGTCCGCCCGAGCGGCCGCGAGATTGACTCCGGCCGCGAAGCCGAGGTTGTCAGCCCGCGGCACCGCCACGACGCGGACGGGATGATTGGCCGTTGTCGCACTCGTGGCAGTCGGACCCCATGCGACGAGCGGGCTCGGTCCTATCTGCTCGATCGCGGCGTTCAGGGAGACGATGTCGCTCTCGTAATCGACGATGACGATTTCATCCCCCGCTCCGAGATGCGGTGCGAGCGAGGCGAGACAGCGCGAAAGATCGCTGTACGTGCGGTAGTTGACGATGAGTACCGCGGTTGGCAAAGGTCAGATTATAGCGACACGCCGCTCGGTCTGAGGTGCGGACGGTATAATTTCTGCGGTGAACCGCATCTGGATCGTCGGAAGGAGTGGCCAGATCGGCGGCGCCCTCGTCCGTCTGCTCGGCGAGCAGGCGCTCGCGCCTTCTCTTCAGCAGCTCGACCTGTCGCTCCCCGATCGGATCAGCGAGTCGCTCGATCGGCTCGAAGCCGACAATGGCGTTCCGGCGGCCATCATCAATGCCGCCGCCTACACTCAGGTCGATCGCGCCGAGACGAATGAAGCCACGGCCGATACGATCAATGCTCTCGCGCCTGGCGCCATCGCCACCTGGTGCCGTCGACACGAAGTTCCCTTCGTGCACTACTCGACCGATTACGTGTACTCCGGACAGGGGAGTGCTCCCTGGCGCGAAGACGACCCGACCGGACCGCTCAGCGCGTACGGACGATCGAAGCTGAAGGGCGATCGCCTCGTGGAGTCGTCGGGCGCACGGTATCTCATCCTGAGAACCTCGTGGGTCTACGATGCCGAGGGGCGGAATTTCGTCAACACGATGCTCTCACTTGGACGGAGTCGAGACACGCTGCGAGTCGTCGCCGATCAGGTCGGGACGCCCAGCTATGCGCCGCACCTGGCTCGTCTCACGCGCGAGATCCTGCACAAGGCGATGCGCATGGAGCCGTTTCCCGCCGGGGTCTATCACCTCGCGCCTGAAGGCGAAACGAGCTGGCACCTTTTCGCAGAGGAGATTTTTTCCATCGCCCGCCGCAGAGGACTCGAATTGCACGTGCGTCGTGTCGATCCGATCCCGACTGCCGAGTACCCGACGCCGGCCAGGCGCCCGCTGAATTCGCGGCTCGACAAGACCAGGCTCCGGACGACCTTCGATGTCAAGCTGCCAACCTGGCAGGACGGCTTGAACGAATGCATGGAGCAGATAGGCATACGGTCCGAGGGCGCCAGACCGCTCACATGACGATCGATCGAATCACCAAGCTGGTGGTGCTCGCCTCGATGGCCATCGCCGTCGTTCTCGAGGCCGCGCTGATGAGAGGAGGTTGGGCGCCCATCTTCCCGGTGACCATCGCGGTTCTCCTCACTTCCACGTTCGTCGGCTTGCGTTTTCCGGAAGCGGTTGCCGCGGTCACGCTCGTCTTCACTTACACATTCCCGGCGATCGTGGTCCTTCTGAACGGCCAGTTCGAGATCGGCTACATGACGGTCTGGGTCGCGGCGCTTCTCGGCGTCATTCTCGCGCAGGGTCTCCGCCGCGGCGGCTGGGCAGTGCCGTCGCCCTGGCGGACGCCACTGGCCCTGTGGGCACTCACGGTCGCGCTCGTCTGGCCGGTCGTCGCCTTGCGCGAAGCAGATTTCTATCTGATGACGCTCGACATCCCGCGTCTCTCGGTGACCGGGCCGCCGGGCGTGCCACCGCTCCTCGCCATCGTGTGGACGCTGAACGTCACGCTGGTGCTCGGCGTGGGGATTCTCTGGTTCGACTGGCTCTACGCGGTGTTCGACGAGGCCGAACACCGCTTTCGCGTGATTGTCCTTGGCGCTCTCGCCGCGAGCTGGATGGTCACCACGTCGGTGGCTGCGTACCAGATGCTCGTGGATGTCACGTTCATGAACAGCGGACGCTTCGGCTTCCTGCAGCGGGCGTCGGGGCTGATGTTCGACGCCAACCCGTTCGGCGTGATTGCCGCGCTCGGTGTGCCGGTCGTCGCCGCCGTGGCGTTCCAGGCCTCGTGGCGCGGCAGGGGCACAGCGCTCGTCGCCATCATTACCCTGGCCTGGGTGGGGCTGTGGGCGTCCGGGTCGAGAACCGCGCTGGCCACGGGGGCGATCGCGACCATGTTCGTCCTGTACTACTGGTGGGATAGAGCGGCCCGCGCTCGCCGGGCACGGCAGTGGCTGATCCCAGCGATCCTCGTCGCCGTCGCGCTGGTGCTGGCGCCGATCCTGCTCCAGCAGGCTTCGGCCGTTGGACCCTGGCGACGACTCGTTGAGTCGCTGCCCGGTCTGTCGTGGGCGGAGCTGTGGAATCGCAACGGGTACGGTCTGAATGCGGGGCAGATGATCAGAGAGTTCCCCGGCTTCGGTGTCGGCGTCGGCAGCTTTCACCATCTGGTGCTCGATTACTCGCGCCTTCCGGGCGGTGGAGGAAGCATTCCGATCGACAACGCCCAGAACTGGTACCGACACCAGCTCGCAGAGTTCGGGATCATGGGCAGCGTTGGCTGGATTCTCTGGACGCTCTCATTTGCCGCGTTCGTGCTGCGTGCAGCCCCATCCCCTCAGACCCGGTCGGCCGCGGGAGCGATCAAAGGCGCGCTGATCGCGATTGCGCTGATTTCGATGCTGGGCATGCCGACGCAGAGCATCGCGGTCACGCTGACCTTCTGGACGCTGGCGTTTTGGTACGCGCAGCTGGCTGGTGGGGCGCCGCGCTCCCCGCTCGGTCGTCTCGGGTTTCCGAACGGCGACGGGGCTTCAAGAGCCACCTGGCTTGCGGTGTGGACGGTTGCCGCCCTGTGCGTCGGGGGCACCGCCTATTCAGCGCGCCACGAGCTGCGTGTTCCAGCGCGCGCCGCCAGATTTGGCTGGCCCTATTCGTACGGCTGGTACGGGCCGGAGACGGACGCAAACGGCGAATTCCGATGGGCGGGTCGCCGGGCTGTGGCCGTGATCGATGCGACCAGGCCGTGGATGAAGCTCACCGTGTCGGTGAACCACGCCGATATCGCGAAACGACCCGTGGATGTCCGGATCTGGCGCGACCGAGAGGTGGTTCTGGCGGCGACTCTCCGCAGCACCGACCCGGTCACCGAGTATGTCGCGATGCCCGGCGATCGTCCGCGCGTCGTGCTCGAGACCTGGGTGAACCGTGTCGTTCGTCCTGCTGATTTCGGCGTTCCCGATTCGCGCGAGCTCGGGCTGATGGTCAGGTGGGAGTTCAGTGACGCCCCGGCTCCGCGCGCCCTTCTCTCAAGGGACGAGCCTCAACCCGCTCGGCACTGACGGCGGCGCCGACTCCTGGATGACCGAGACGGTCTGACCCGCCACCGTGAGCGTGCCAGTTCGCGTTTCGGCGGCGTTGGCCGCAACGGTGAAAGCAGTCGTGCCGTTGCTGCTGCCGCTCCCGCCGGCGGTGACGGTGATCCACGGCACGTTGCTGACCGCGGTCCAGGCGCAGTTCGCGGTGATCGACACAGTCTGCGGGCCGCCGGCGTAGGCGACGTTCAGCGTCGTCGGCGTGACCGTGAAGTTGCAGGTCGGCGCCTGTGTGACGGTCACGCTCTGACCGGCGATCGTCATGATGCCCGTGCGCTCCGTGAAGGCGGTGTTTGCGGTGACGCTGAAGGTGACGCTGCCGTTGCCCGAGCCCTTGCTTGGCAGGAGGCTGATCCACGTGGCGTTGTCCGATGCCGTCCAGGCACAGCCAGCCGGAGCCGTTACCGTCTCGCTGCCACCACCGGCGGCTGACGGGAGGTTCTGCGACGTCGGCGATACGCTGTAGGTGCACGGCACCCCGCCCTGGGTCACGGTGACGGTCGTGCCCGCAATCGTCAACGTCCCGGTGCGAGGTGTAGATGCGGCATTGGCGGCGATGGCGTAGTTCGTTGTTCCGTTGCCGGTGCCGCTGCTGCCCGACGTGATGGTGATCCACGAGGCATTGCTGACAGCCGTCCAGGCGCAAACCGACTGAGTGCTGATGGTCGCCGAGCCAGTGTTGGCAGCGGCGGCGATGTTCTGCGAGGTTGGACTCACCGTGTAGCTGCAGCCGCTCTGGTTCACGGTGACCGTGCTGCCCGCGACCGTCAGCGTGCCGGTTCGGGGTGCCGTCGAGGCGTTCGCCGCGATCGAGTAGTTGACGGCGCCGTTTCCCGTGCCGCTGCTTCCGGAGGTGATCGAGAGCCACGGCGCGTTGCTGACCGCCGTCCAGCCGCAACCGCCTGGAGTCAGCACATTCGAGGTGCCTGTGCCGCCGGGCGGTCCTATCAGCTGCGAGAGCGGCGCCACGGTTGCCGTGCACGGCACCGAAAACACGAACGGGTTCGAGCGCGCGCTGCGGCCTTCACCGCCGGGGCCGACGGCCACCACTGCAGCCTCGTACTGCGTGCCGGGAACCGGCCACCCCGAAAAGGCCGACACGAGGTCCACGCGGATAATCCCGTCGGGATCGGGGTTCGGCTTGCCTAGCGAAGTCGTCTGTGTTGGCTGGGCCGCGCCGAGGAGGAAGAACTCCAGGCGATACGACTGAACAACGGGCGTGCCGCTCACGATGGTGTTGTGATCCGGCGAAGGATTGAACTCGCCTCGTGTCGGATCGGTGACCTGCTGCGCGGACGCCGATGCGGCGAGTGCAGCCGCGAGCAGCGAGAGGGCCAGTCGAAGAGCGTGGCGACGGGTTCGTGTGAATGCCAGCAATCTGCTTGACTCTGGCGCGCGGGCTTTGCAGATTCGGGGCCGAGCCCGCGATCACAACTCTGTCTGTTCGCGAGTTCTCGACCGACAGGAAATCCCGTAGTTTGGTGCGAAGAGGACGAACGCGAAGAGTCAACCGCGAAAATCGTGATCGACCGCGATTACATGTTTACGTCGGGCGTTACGATCGAGGGCGCGGCTACGGCTTGCTGCCGCCGGCGGCGCGCAGCGTGGAATCATCCGACGTGGCGGCGGACTGGCCCTGTACGCGCGCAGGAGCCACTCGAAAGCGCTGAAAGGGCAGGTGGCAGCTGTGCTTGCGCAGGAAGCTCAGAAAGCGCTTGTAGTCTGCCGTCGGCATGTTGAAGTGCTGGACGAGCAGCCGGTAGTTGCCGTTGCTGCGCTCGAGGCCCATCTGGACGAGCTTTCTCAGATCGTCCCGGGTGAGATCGCGCGACATGAAATCCGGGTACACGGCTGTCCAGAACGACTCGCCGCGGTCGAAGATTCGAGCCGCCAGCTTGTCGACGACCGAAGTGTTGCCGACCGTGCCGGCGGGTTTTTCCGCGCCGGCCACCGCCGCCGCGGCTCTCGTCGCGAAGACGTCTCCCGGAAGATCGGCGGGACGAATCGGATGCCCGGTCGATTTCAGGATCAGGCGCTCGATGACGTTCTTCAGTTCGCGGATGTTGCCGGGCCAGCGATGCTCGACGAGGGCGTCCATGGCCGGCGGTGTCACTTCGGGCCGGGACACGTTGTGCTGGCGCCCGTACGCGTCGAGGAAGTAATCGATCAAGAGCGGGATGTCTTCGCGTCGATCGCGCAGCGGTGGAATGCACAGCCGGATGACGTTCAGACGAAAGTACAAATCCTCCCGGAAGGCCCCGGACGAAATGTGTCCCTGCAGGTCGCGATTCGTGGCCGTGATCAGGCGCACGTTGACGCGGGCGTGCGATCGGTTGGAGCCGATGCGTTGAATCTCGCCCGTTTCGAGGAAGCGAAGCAGCACCACCTGCATGCGTGTGCTCATCTCGCCGACTTCGTCGAGGAACACGGTGCCGTTCGGGGCCATTTCGAGCAGGCCGGGTTTGTCGCGGTAGGCGCCCGTGAAGCTGCCGCGCACATGGCCGAACAGCTCGGATTCGAGGAGTGAATCCGGCAGGCCCGCGCAGTTCACGGTGACAAGTGGCGCCGAAGAGCGCGCGCTTCGCTGGTGAATGAGGCGGGCCACGACTTCCTTCCCGACGCCCGTCTCCCCCGTAATCAGCACTTTCGCGTCCGACCGTGCTGCGCAGTCGATGTCAGCGCGGAGTAGTTCGATCCCCTCGCTTTGTCCGATCAATCGAACCTCATCCGATCTTCCCGAACGCAGCAATTGAGACGCCTCCTGGCACCGAGAAAGGAAGTCGCCATACTACCGACACTTTGTCGGACGCGTCAACGTACAAATTGGGACGTTAGTGAACTGTTGCAACATCAGGCCGAAGAATTCAGGCAATGGGCCAGACGCACTAAGTGCCAATCATTGCAAGTTCTTAAAACACTAATTTTCTCATTTTGGCACACACAGGCGGCCGCGTAACGTCGCCGCAAATTGTGTGGCCAATCTCCCCCCCGAATGAGTTTCGGCGTGGCGGGTGGATCCCATTATTCTGTGTTTTCGAAGACTTCTATCGGACGAAGTCAGCCTGTCGTAGACTTTTCTGCTTCGTGGCAGATGCCTGACGGGACCGGTGACCGGCTTGTTAAGTGCTCTGTGATCAGCAGCATGACCGACCTCCCAGGTGCGATAAGTCAACGGGGTGAAGTACTTGCACTGTGACGGCAAGCTGACGTCGCCGTGCGATTGGCGAACGTCGATTATGCGCGGAAGACCCGGTACTGGGGGATTCTTGATATGAGACAGTCAGGGCACGTCAACCTGATCGGAAGGAGCCCGGCCATCGCCGAGCTGCAGGCCGAAATCGAACGGATTGCCCGCTCCGATGCGAAGGTCCTGATCACGGGCGAAAGCGGCGTCGGCAAGGACATCGTGGCGCGTGCCATCTGCGCGGCCAGTCCCCGGGCCGATGCGGCGTACGTCCCGGTCAACTGCGCCGGCATCCCCGAAACGCTCCTCGAGTCGGAGCTGTTCGGTCACGTCAAGGGCAGCTTCACGGGCGCCTATCGCGACAAACCGGGCAAGCTGGAGATGGCCAACGGCGGCACGATTTTCCTCGACGAGATAGGGGAAATGACGCTTCGGATGCAGGGCCTGTTTCTGCGTTTCCTCGAGACCGGGGAGCTCCAGAAGGTCGGCGCCGAACGGATTGCGACGGCCGCCAACGTCCGCGTTATCGCGGCCACCAATCGAAACCTGCAGGATCAGATTACCCAGGGGCAGTTTCGCGAGGACCTCTTTTACCGCTTGAACGTGATTCACCTCGTCGTTCCGCCGCTCCGGGATCGCCGCGAGGACATCCCGCTCCTGATCGATCACTTTCTCAAGAACTTCACCGTCAGGACCAGCGTGAGCGGCCACGGCTCGGGCAACGGTTCACCCGCGGGCAACGGCAACGGTGGGTCAAACGCCCAGATCAACGGGCACGGCACCACGGTCACGAGTTTCAGCCCGGAGGCCGTGGAGGTGCTGTCGCATTACTCGTGGCCCGGCAACGTCCGTCAGCTCGAAAACGTCATCGAGCGGCTGGTCGTCACGTCGCGGCGGGATGTGATCGGCGTCGACGATCTCCCGATGGAAGTCCGCACGCTGTCTCAAACCGGGATGCGCCCGAAGCGCGACCGACGACGCACGGTCGCCGACGATCTGTTCAAGAAGCTGCTGGAAGAGCGCGAATCGTTCTGGACCGCGGTCTATCCGCTCTACATGGACCGCGAGATCACGCGCGGCAACGTCCGCGATCTGATTCACAAGGGGCTCGAGGAGGCGCGAGGCAACTACAAGATCGTGCTCCGCATGTTCAACATGGAGGCGCGCGACTACAAGCGGTTTCTGAATTTCCTCCGGAAGCACGACTGCCAGCTTCCGTTCAAAGAATACCGTCAGTAACGGGGCCATCCCGATGTATGAGCGCTTTTACGGCTTGCGGGAGCGGCCGTTCGATCTGCTGCCGAACCCGAGGTTCTTGTACCTGACCCCTCGTCAGCGCGAAGCGCTGAGCAACCTGCAGTACGGGCTCAGCACGCCACGAGGCCTGACGCTGCTCATTGGAGAAGCCGGCACGGGCAAGACGACGCTCATTCAGGCGGCGCTGGCGGAGCTCAACCGCGACAACGTCGAGTGCGTGCTCGTCAGCAACCCCACGCTCACCCGTGACGAGTTCTACGAATACCTCGCGACCGGCTTCAATCTGGGTGCCGGAGCGGCGCAATCGAAGACCCGTTTTCTCTTCGAGTTTCGCCGTCATCTGCAGGAGCGGCACGCCGAGGGGCGATTGAGCGCGCTGGTGCTCGACGAGGCCCAGAGTCTGCCGTACGAACTGCTCGAGGAAGTGCGGTTGTTGAGCAACATCGAAACGGCGACCGTCAAGCTGCTCAACGTCGTGCTGACGGGTCAGCCCGAGCTGGCGGACAAACTGAACGAACCGGGCTTGCGGCAGTTGAAGCAGAGGATCTCGCTCCGCTGCCAGATCGAACCTCTCAGCTTCCAGGAAACGGCCGCGTACATTGCAGGAAGACTGAGGATTGCGGGCGGGAACCCGGCGGCCATCTTCAGTCGCGAGGCGATCCTCGCCATTCATGAGGCTTCTGGAGGCGTGCCGAGGATCGTGAACGTGGTCTGCGACAACGCGCTCATCGGCGGTTTCGCGGCAGAGACGAGGCCGGTGTTGCGGGCGACGGTTGAGGAGGTGTGCCGGGACTTCGACCTCCGGTCAGCCGCGCCCTTCGGATCCGCGACGAGTGCTTATCGTCCTTCGGTGAGCGACCCCGCGAGCGGCCCTTCGTCGAGTTCCTCCTCGTCCGATCGCCCTGGCCAGAAAACCGACTCGACCTCGCCCGGACTCGATACAGCCGTTCATGACGCCGTCGCTCGCATCACGGTCAATGAAACGGACGCCGAAAACCCCTCCGCAGCCGACCAGAACACACCGTTGTTCGGGGCCGGGGGGCGCAGACGATTCTCGTTCTTCAAATGAGTAAAGCCATGCGTCAGATATTCGCGCTCGCGACGTTGACCGCGCTGTTGCTGCACGGTGTGCCATCGTGGGCGCAGTCGGCTGCTCCCGTTTCCGCTCCCACGAACGGGTCGGAGGGCGTCGCCGTTCCTGACGACTACGTCATCGGCCCGGAAGACGTCCTCGGCGTGCTGTTCTGGCGCGAACCCGATCTGAGCGGGGACGTCACGGTGCGGCCGGACGGCAAGATTACGCTTCCGCTGATTGGCGATGTCGTCGCGACCGGGTTGACGCCAGCCGCGTTGCGAGACCAGCTGCAGAAGGCAGGATTACGCTTCCTTGCCGACGCCAACGTCACCGTCGTCGTGCGACAAATCAACAGCCGCAAGGTGTTCATCACGGGCCAGGTCATCAAGTCCGGGGCGTTTCCACTTGGATCATCCCTGAATGTACTGCAACTCATCGCCCTGGCCGGCGGCGTTGCCGAGTTCGCTGAAGGGGACAAGATCACCATCCTCCGCAACGATCGCGGCCGGACGATGACGCTCAAGTTCAACTACAACGACGTGTCGAAGGGCAGGAACCTGGAACAGAACGTCCAGCTGCGGCCCGGCGATACGGTTGTGGTGCCCTGAAGTGGCGTCGCATCGAATCGCTTGCTTCGTCTGCGCCAGCTGGATAGTGGCGTCCGCGGCATCAGCACAGGTTGTTCAGAGGCCTCCGCGTTCGGAGACGGCCGGCGAGCGCACGACTCAGGACCTCACCTTTCGAGGCAGTCTGCTCGGTGGCTACGATGACAATCAGATGCCACCAACGGGGGGGGACTTCTTCGCGACATACCCGAGCGCGTACACCGCATTCGGCGACAGCTCTCTCGCGTACCGACGCGGCAATCAACTACGGTGGTTCGAGGCGCGCGGTGACGGGTTCTTCAACTCATACGGGAGTCTCGGCACCGGGCCAAGCCTCGGCGGTGGAGAACAGGTGGGCGGGCAGGTCACCCTTGGCCGTCGCAACGAGCTCAGGGCGAGTCAGTACCTGCGGTATTCGCCCTATTTCTCGTTAGGTCTTCT
>DATLLJ010000017.1:0-10584 GCA_035537875.1 Vicinamibacterales bacterium
ATATTACGCTGGGCCACGGTCGACATCAAGACCCACAAGCTCGACGAAAGCGTGTACATGCTCCAGTTCCTGGGTCCGGCGGGTGCCGCCGGCAATGTCGGCGGGAATGTCGGCGCATTCATCGGAGCCGACGGCATCGTCATTGTCGACAGCGGATTCGCACCAGGCGCACCCAAGCTCGAAGCGGCGTTGAAGGCGATCTCGGATAAGCCTGTCAGGTACGTTCTGAATACTCACTGGCATGGTGACCATAGCGGAGGGGATGCGTATTTTGGCGGCAGGGCGGTTATCGTTGCGCACGAGAACGCGCGCAGGAAGATGCTGAAGGGAGGAGCGCTATTCCCGCCGTCGCCGGCCGCCGCGCTGCCCGCGATGACCTTTGCCAACCGAATCACCGTGCATATGAGCGGCGGCGATGTTGAGGGCGTGCATTTCGATCATGGGCACACCGATACCGACACCGTCTACTTTTTTCCCGGCGGAAAGGTGGTTCAGACTGGCGATGATTTCGTCAACTGGCCCATTCCCGGCTTTCCGGCGATTGAGCAGGATGCGGATGGCTCCGGCGGCGTCGACGGGCAGATCGCCGCGCTCGAATACATCCTGTCGCGCACGCCGGCAGACGTGAAGATCATCCCTGGGCACGGCAATGTGGCAAGCCGGGATGACATGGTGAAGATGCTGGCCGTGCTGAAAGACACTCGTGCGGCGGTGCTTGCCGGCATAAGCCAAGGCAAAAGCCTCGAACAGATGCAGCTAGAGAAGGCCTTCGCCAAGTGGGACTATCTGAACGAGTCCCGCCACATTCAAAGTGATGTCTATTTTGGACGTCTGTACAAAGGTTTGACGCCAACTCGAAAGTGAGGATCCATCCCCAACAAGCCTGGCGTTGGGGCCGACCGACTTCAACGGGCGCGAGACGACCCATTTCGGCTGGTTCCGCCACGCCGCCGCGAAGGCGTGTTCCGCTGCATCCCATTCAGGATGATCGTCGTCCCAGTAACGCATGACCTCATACATGTGGCGACCGTAGACACTGCCGGCCTGCCCCTGAGCCTCTTCGATGAAGTGGCGGAAGAGCGTGGGGCTTGGCGCAAACACCGTATGGTCAACGTAGCCGTCCAGGGACTGGTTCATGCCGAACACGAGCCTGGTCATACCACCTCCTTTCCTCACGCGTCACATCTGCCCGGTTCTGATTGCGTTAGGGCGGCGGCCCATAGTGCAGCGCTGTCCTCGCCGTCGGCCGCGCGTCTCTCTGCCAGCGGACACGTGAAAGTCGGCTACTTGATCTTTTGCGAGAACGTCTCGTTTTCGGCGCAGATCTCGTCGATGAGCTCGGTGTCGGCGGCAAATTGCTGCCGGAAGGTGACCGACCACGGCCGGGTATACGCCTTCGGATCGTCGACGGCGATCTCGATCTCGAGCTGACCAAAATGGGTCCGCGTGATGCGCTCGCGAATCTTGCCGGCACCGGTCACCATGCTGCCGGCCCAGTCAAGCCAGAGGTCGTCGCGAAAGCCGGCGCTGTCGATGACCAGCGTGTCGCCCTCCCACGTGCCGATCGAATATCCCTGCCAGGACGGATTCGGGTCCGTGGGCAGCGGGCGGCCGTCTGTGAACACCTGCCGGTAGGTGCCGTTGTACTCGTTGAGCATCAGCAGCAGATCCGGCGTGTGCGAAAACTTCAGGAAGTGGGGCAGGCCGTAAGCCCGGACGAAGAAGTCGGGCAGACAGCGGATGTGCGGATCGTCGACAGACTGCTTGGCGGTGCGCTCATCGACGAGTGTGGCCAGCCATGGCTGATACGGCAGGCCGCCGGCAATGTCGATACCGATGTTGATGCTTTGACGCGAGAACGTGGCGGTGCTGGGCGGGCACTTCAGCGATCGCGGATTCATCTTCAGGAGGTCGCTGACCGACGCGACCCCGCGGATGACACAGAGCGGATCGCCGGTCATCCACACGCCAGACAGATCCGGCTTGCCGTTGGCCAGTCGAGGGGTAGGCGCCCCCAGAGCAACCTTGCCATCCGCCGTTCTCGGCGCCCCCGGGCTCGGATAGGTGAACCACTGTGCCCCAGGCGAACCTGAAGCGGTGCCGATGAGGCCCGCGATCACGATCGTCATCACCCCTGTCCGGACGCGGGGCGGCGCAGAATGAACAGTGCCCATCTGTCGCTCCTCGGGAATCGAATGGTGAACAGCAACACTCGCACAATCCGGGCAGATTTGCCAGATGCCGATAACCGCTATTGGTCTCGCGATCACGCGCGGCCATCGCCAACTGACCTCACAACCGGGTAAGCTTGTCGCGCTCATCACGAAGGGAGTTGGCCATGTCAAAGCGGGTCGTCCTCTGGTCAGTGACCGTGACGGTGTCGACGGTGCTTGCCATCCGCCTCATGGGCCAGACCGCCTCGCCGGAACGGCAAGTCGTGCTGCGCGCGGCGGAGGGGCTCGGTGGCCTCGACCGCGTCATGGCGTTGAAGACGCTGCAGATCATCGGCTACGGCGAGCTGGCGTACATGAACGGCGGCGGCAACATCACGGCTGATCCGGACGCGCCGCAGAAGTGGCAGAAGGTGCTCGACTACAGGCGCACGATCGATCTCGAGCACGGACGTACGCGCGTGGAGCAGCGGCTGAAGATGGACTTCGTCTTCGCGTCGGAAGTCGGGCAGCTCGGGCTGAACCGGACCAGCGAAACGCTGGACGGCGACGTCGCCTACAACATCGGCGCAGGATTCCTGGCCCCGCAGGGAGGAGCCCCACAACCGCAGGCGGCGGGGGCCGCGGCCGCGCGCCAGCGGCGCGTCGAGTTGCTCGCCCATCCAATCACGATCGTGCGCGCGGCGCTCGATGCGACCAGCAGGCTGTCGAATCTCCGCCGGCAGGGAAACCTGCAGCTCGTCGACGTCACGGTCCGCCAGGGTGACACGCTGAGGCTGGCGGTGGACGCCGCCGCGACCAATCGTCCCGCCTGGGTCAGCTACGTCGGGCCGAATGCCAACCTCGGCGACGTCACCTACAAGACAGCGTTCGCCGGCTACGTGCCGGTGCAGGGTGTGCAACTGCCAACCGGCTTCACGACCACCATCGATTTCCGGAGTGTCGTGCAGCGCAAGCTCTACGTCGATCGGAATATCGTCGACGCCGCGATCGACGACCTGAGCGCACCGGCTTCAGTGCGCTCGCCGGCAGCGGCGGAGGGGGGAGCAGGAGGTGGCGGCGCTGCTCCGACGCCGCTCAAGGTGGCCGATCATGTGTGGTTCATGAACGGCAACACGTTCTTCGAGTTCGACGACCACATCACGATGGTCGAAGCGAACCGGACCGATGCCGCGCTCCAGGCGATCCTGCAGGTCGCCAATGCGCTGGTGCCCGGCAAGCGGGTGACCCAGGTCATCCAGTCGCACCACCATTTCGATCACAGTGCCGGCCTTCGCGCGGCGGTGGCGCAGGGGTTGACCATCATCTCGCGCCGGGGGAACGAGGGTATCTTCCGCGAGATGGTGGCGCGTCCGGCCAGGCTCTTTCCCGACGCGCTCGCCCGGAATCCCCGGCCCTTGACGTTCATTCCCGTTGACGATCACCTGAAGATGAAGGACTCGACCAACGAGATCGACATCTACCACGTCGTCGGCAACTACCACATGGCGGACGCCGTCATCGTGCATGTCCCCCGTTCGAACCTGCTCGTGGAAGCGGATCTGACGACGCAGGAGTGGGACTTCAACTGGTGGGGCGACAGCCTGATGAACAACATCGAGTACCGCAAGCTCCAGGTGAACACCAACCTCGCCGTGCACGCCGACAAGCCGTATGCCCTGGCCGACGTGGTGTCGGCCATCGAGCGGCAGGTCCGCAACGCGCAGGCCTTCTGCCGCCGTGCCGCGGAGGCTCAGTTTTTTCAGCCGGGCTGCCCGGTCCAATACGACCGGCAGCTGCCCCCGGCCTCGAATTGACCGCGGGCAGGGCTGCGTCGGAGGACCCGCCCATCGCGCGACGCCAGAACGGCCCGTGTGAAATAGAGAACCCCGGCCCACGAGCCGGGGTTCCCCAAGGCGAGCGAGTTCGGGCTTACGGGACGAAGGGCCACGAGTGGTGGGCGCACCTGGCGCACTCGGACCTATCAGCTTCAGAAACAGGCGGAGGGAGTCGAACCCTTTTGAGTGATTTTCAATAAGCGCTGTGATGAGGCGCACTTGTGGTCGAAGGTTTTGATATTGCTCGCGTTGCCGCTTCGTAGTTCGTGCTGTCCGGTGCTCTCTCGTGCTCGCTAATCGACCGAGGTCGGGGAGACAGTGGGGAGACGGCCCATACTTGGGCGACAATGGCGTGGAACACGCGTTTGAATCCCCAGCCAGGTCTGTCGCCGGGCTTCGCGACGGCCGTGTGATTGATACGGCTCACTGTCGAGGGATTTCAAATGCCTGACAGCTCAGAAGCCTGACGACGGTCGCCAGTCCTTCGGTGAATTTCGATTGGGTCGTCCCAAGGGCTTCCGCGCTCCAACGAATGGGCCCTGAAAACCCAGGGCGGTGCACGTTCTTTGGAAATCAGTTCCCTTTGTCGGCCTGAACTACATCCTGAAGCGCAGGGCACACTGAGCTCGGGCTCACTCTGTCTTAGCGGTACGAATGCCCGGACCCTCAATGTGCACATCGACGTGATCCTCAACGCGGATGCCGACGGTTCCGTTCAGATCGAGCTCTGATGTGGGGAGCCTTAATACTTCCTTGTTGTTGGCCAGGAAGTGGGCTGCATCCCCGATGACCTCGATGGCCAGTCGACTGTAAAGAGTTCCCTTCGCATCCGGCTCCATCAGTGCGCTGGAGTTGGTCCAATCCACGAGGACCTGCCGGGTTGGATTTCGCCGTTCGATCAGGTACTTGCCGTCGCTGCGAACGAGAAACGCGGTGTAGCTTGGCCTCTCATTCTCGAGCCCTGAGCCACCCACGAACAATCCAAAAGCGCCTGAATTTTCTGGCGTAACCTTACTCGAGAAGAACGTGCTGAACCTGTAATCACCGGTCGCAATCTGACCCGGCTTCCACACAAGAGCAGCCGGCAGGGTTGTGAGATGTAGGCCGGTGCCCATCCGCCTCAAGAAGAGGAGGTTCGCCGCAGCGCTGCGATCGTCGAAGCGGACGCGCCAACCGGGCACGTGCACGCCGGCTTCGGCGTTTTGACGGGCGGGCTCGCGAGAGACAGTCATGCGATGCGCAATGGCTTGCGCGCGCAACAGGCCCAGGAGAGCCAAGAGCATCAGCGCAGTGCATGCGATCGAGTATCTGCGGCTCATCGCTGTCTCTCCTCGCGGGAACGGTTGGTCCGAATCCTCATCCAATCCTCTGATCAACGCGGCGAATAATCAATCGGAAGTAATCTGCCTCCCACCTCATCGGCGCTCGGTCACCGCGACCGAGGCGGCATTTTGGCCGGCCACCGCCCGAAAGCGCCTTCTGTGAGACGATTCCAGCCGCCGTCACGATCCGAGGACGGCCTCTTCCGGGCACGATCGCCAGCGATTGACGCTCGCCAGACTCGGTCTCGAAATCTGGTTCTCATCTCGCCAGCGCCGACCAGACGGCCTTCGTTACAGGAACCAGCGATTGCGGCCTTGACCTGCTTGCGGGCGGCACATTACGCTGCCCGGGTTCACCCTATGTGCATATCGAATAACCAAGAGGACAAAGCCATGCGTACACTGCTCAAGGTTCGCGTTCCCGTCGCGGCCGGCAATCGCGCCATTAAAGACGGCACTCTGCCGCAGATCATTGGCAAGTTTGTCGAGGTGTTTAGACCGGAAGCTTCCTACTTCATTTCTGAAAACGGCGACCGCACCGCGCTGTTTGTGCTCGATGTGAAGGACGCCTCCGACTTGCCTTCGCTCGCCGAGCCGTTCTTTCTACAGCTTGATGCCTCCATCACGACGTCGATCTGCATGAACCTCGAAGACATGAAGGCTGGCGTTGAAAAGGCCGCCAAGGCCCGCTAGCCGACACTGCACGCAACGGGACAAACCACGCAACGTAATCGCCTTCGAGACTCGCACTAGAGGAGACGGGTCCGGCGCCGGACGGGGTTCCACGTTTGGAGGACCTTCCAGGGGGCGTTGTCAGGAGGCGTGGTAGAGCCATTGAGCGGAATCACGCACGACGACTCTTACTTGGAACCGATGGTTCTGGGGATTGGAACTTCGATCCAGGACTGGAGAACACATGTCTGAAGCCAACAAAGCACTAGCCCGCAATCTCTGGGACGTCTGGCATTCGCGCGATTTGGACAAGCTAGGGGACCTCATCGCCGAAGGTCATGTCAATCATGATCCAAACAACCCGGCTGATCTGGTTGGTGTCGAAGGTTACCGCCAGCTGATCACGCTCTATACGACGATGTTTTCAGACCTGCGATTCGAAATTCATGACATCGTCGCGGAAGGCGACATTGTATGCAGCCGCTGGACCAGTGTCGGAACTCACGACGGCGAGGTCCTCGGGATAACACCGACAGGCAACTCGCTAAAGCGGACCGGGGTGAGCTGGCAACGCATCGAGAATGGCAAGTTCGTTGAAACCTGGGTCGAGCGTGACGGGCTTGGGTTGGCCAGAGATATCGGCGCTGTGCCGCCCGAATAGGGTGCTAGCCGAGGAGTCGTCGTGGCTCCCGACTAACGCCGCAATGTTCAACAGTGGGCCAGACATTCTGAACAATCTCTGAACAATTCTCCGCCAAGCACCACGTATCACCGGCGTCGCATCCGAGCTACCGGCACGAAGAACCCGCGAGTCCAAGCACCTGCGTTACGCTGTTAACCGGAGGGTTGCTGGTTCGAATCCAGCCTGAGGAGCCAATCTTTCATGGTCTATTCCGGACACTGAGTAACAGTTCATTCCGGGGACATAGGTAATAGTTTGGCGCGAACGGGTTCTCGATCGGCTCGAGCCGGCACGTCTCGTCGTCGAAGGGGTTCAACGCAGCCCGTCGAACTCCTCCACCGACACATTGAGTTGTCGAAGGATCTTGAAGAACAGCGGCGGGCCAATTTCGCGCCCGCCGTGCAGCGGGATGGTCACGGACCGTCCATCGCTGTGTGTCCAGCGCTCGTGGCTGCCAGTCTGACGGCGCCTGACGAAACCGAGCGCTAGCGCCGCCCGTTGAAACTCGCGCGCCGTCGCGCTAGGCATGCACGATTTCAGTCGTGTCCTTCGGTAGCGCCTGCCCGCGGTCCTGATACTCTTGGGCGATCAAAGCAAAGACCCGCTGGAGTTCAGCCAGGGCCGCCTCGCGCGTGTCCATCAGCGCGTAGCAACCTCCGAGCGCCGGGATCTCAGCTACCCACGAGCCAGCGTCTTGGCGGTAAAGGACGACTTTGTAATCATCGAAGCCCATGGCGCAATTATACGGCGCGTGGCACGAGTGCCGGACGCAAGTCCTGGCTGTCCGGTGGCACGCGCCCGCGCAATGAACTGAACAATCTCTGAACAATTCTCCGCCAACCCATCGGTACGAATGGCTTCTCACCCTCGCGCGGGACCGCGACGCGTGGGTTGACGACTACGCACTCTGGCAGAGGTTTCACGTCCCAGCCTTTGGGGATGTCGCCCAGCGCGGAGGCAACCCGGATGATCTTCTCGTGGCCGGGGAACCGGAACTCGACGAACCACTCGCGGTAGAGGGCGCGGGCCATCGTCTCCAAGATCTGGATGCGGCGCTGGTTGTTCTCGATCAGTCGTCGTAGGCGGAAAGGATGCTCGCAATCCTGCGTTGAACCACGAGAGGTGGCACCCGAACGGTCATCGCGTGGAGGTGATTTCGGTTCACGCCCGGCACCGCTCCCGCAGCATCGCGCGTTCCGAAATCGAGCTGCCTCATGAAATATGTGATGAACCTCGGGTCGTTGCCTTTGAAGTCCTCAACGTACAGGCTGGTGTTCAAAGGCCAGAAGTCCTCCTCGACATAGAAGACTTCTCCTAGCGTGCCGTAGCGCCCAGTGACAACGCCGGGGCCTTTCACCTTGGGCTCCGAATGGTGTCCTGTTACCCCGGACGACGAAACAATCGGGAATGGTCCCGGCCGACGATCTTGTCTTGGTAGATCGTATCCGCGCTTCAGTCTGACCACATCGCCGAGATGGCAGGTCGACGTACAGGTCGCACGTTTTCGTCGACGCAGACCACCGTCGGGGGACTCCCTCGGGCCTTCCTGCGACTGCACTCTTGTCGGGTACCGCCTCGACGGGATTGATCGTCGCCTCCCTGACCAGCGCCGCAGTCACACCGGCCGACCCCGGGCTTGTACGTGCCGGCACGTACGGTACACCGAGGCGCAGTGTCAGTCTGTCTTCTTCCCGTTTGAGTCCGCCGCGGCCGGCGCGGGCTTCTTCGGGCCTTCCGCAACCTGAACCAACGGTTGCAATACTGGCGCTGGCGTTTTCACAGACCCGCGCTACCTCTCTGGCGGATTCATCGACTGCCGCACATCGTTGAGGGCCTGCTGGCTCACAGTCAGCGTCCCTTCCTGTGGGCGATCCAGATCCGCGATCAGCGCGATGACCGCGGAGAAGGCGACGGCCACGACAATGACGGCGAGCGACCGGATCGTGCCCACCAGCCCCGCGTGATAGCCCATGGCGGCCAGTGACAGCGTGGCGATCGTCAGCAGAGCCACCCAGATGGCGCCCGGGATGCGGTTCCGCAAGCCGGCGGTCACTCGTTTCGCATGGAGGTCAATCACCTCATTGAGCGACTCGACGAAGAGGCCCACGACAATCGAGTCGGGGTGCTGCAGCCCGACCGCTGTCGCTGCCGACCACAACTGGCCCTGTATGTCTTCCGACCGGAGAATCTCCTCTGCCACCCGGCCGGACCGGACCGCTTCCAGGCGGGCATCCACGTAGGAGCGGAGAAGGGCGCGAATCTCGTCGCGCCTCTCCGGGAGCATCGCCGTGCGTAGATAGGTCGTCCCGATCGCGTTGGCCTCGTCGAGCACCAGTTGTTTCCGGGTATCGAAGCGCGACGCCGCCATCCCGAACGTGAACGCCAGCATGAACGCCAGCAGTCCCAGCGTGGCTCCGACCATCGTACCGACAGGCGCCTCCTTCTCGTGACCGGGTTGGCGGTGGCGGTAACTTCCCAGCCGGTAGCCACCCTCGATGGCTGCCAGGACGAGGACAACGATGACGAGGAACAAGCTCCACAGCGGGAACACGTCGAGGACGGTCGTGTATTGCGTCACCATAATGTGACGGATGTTATACACCACGGCATCGGTGTACGGGCTGGAGTCGCCGCAGGCGCGGAGGCCCGTAGCGAGCCCGGGGGGCTCGTAGTCCGGCTGCACGCGCGCCCCCTCAGACGACGCGTCTGGGATCTCGCTCCCTGCGGTCGAGGGCGGGGAAAATGGTGGGGACGCTCGCTGAGAAACGGTACGAAGAGGTACGACTCGCGACCCTCGTCAGATCCTCACAACTGCTTGAACCCGTTAAAATAGTACGACTCAGTGCAAGACCATCCCAAATGGGCTGGGACGGCTGTTAACTGGAGGATTGCGGTTCGAATCCAGCCTGAGGAACCCCTTCCATTGTAGAACTCACACCGATTTCAGTCCTGCAAGCTCGCGCGGTCTCGTGTGTCTCGCCGCACGTGACGCAGTGTGTCTTTCTGCCGCAGATATACCTGCTGTTCTTTCTGATCACCCTGCTCGAGGACACAGGCTACCTCGCTCGCGCGGCGTTCGTTCTGGATCGCCTGCTCGCACGGTTCGGTCTGACACGCCACGCATTCGTTCCGTTGCTGACCAACGGACTCCGTGGAGATTTTCCAGCAGGCCCTGGTGACAGTGGTCGCCCTCGCTGCCGGCGCGGTGCTGTGTCGCTGCGTATTTTGGTTCGTCGGACCCGGGCGTTATGAAACCTTCTCTGCGTTTGTGGTCGGCTTGATCCTCGCGGCGGCGGCGTGATGATCCGCGCCGTGCGGACGGGCACTCCGCGCTGTTCTGGCCGGAGGGGGGGCCGCATAACGCGCAGTCCGCCAACCACACTGCGGCAAAACACCGCT
Organism: Vicinamibacterales bacterium; assembly: GCA_035537875.1. Taxonomy (GTDB): domain Bacteria; phylum Acidobacteriota; class Vicinamibacteria; order Vicinamibacterales; family CAVVIG01; genus DATLLJ01. The sequence continues at coordinate 10,064 of DATLLJ010000017.1, forward strand.
AATCGTTCTTGTCGTCCTGCGTCAACGAACGAATCGATTCAGCCACGGCTGAAGCTCTTCGGCCCAGATCTCGTAAGCAGACGCCTGCGTTCCGCGATTGGCAATGTCGTTCGACCAGGTTGCGCCATTGAAGGAACCGTCGGAACGGTAAAACCGTTCGCCGATATCGGTGTAGAAGACCCTCTGGTTGTCGACGAGTTCGGCGAGCAGCGACGCATTCGCCTGGGCTCTCTGCCGCCATGTCTCGAGAGTCCGGCCACGCGGCAAGGGGGCAAAGAGCAGGATCCTGGCCTGCGGCTGCCGCAGGCGGATCTCGTTGATGAGGGCCGCGTAGCTCCCAACGAACTCGGCTCGGTCGATATCGACGTCTCCGTCCGGCCCCGCCTGCAGGACGATCAGCTTCGCGCGATAGCCGTCGAGCTCGCCGTTTCGCATCCGCCAGAGCAGGCTTACGGGTCGCGTACCCTGGCTGCCGAAGTTGGCGGCCTTGATTGACCCGAAGGCTCGGTCCCAGAGGCGGC
>DATLLJ010000018.1:0-3596 GCA_035537875.1 Vicinamibacterales bacterium
GTCGAGCACGGCGAACGAGATCGCGTCGCACAATGTCCAGTCCTTGTCGGTGTGCCGAGCCAGGATCTCCTTGGCTCTTTGCTCCTCGGCGGGGAGAACCGGCACGACCGTCAACCCGCCCGTCAGGAGCCACTCGCGAGCGATCCCTCTGCCGAGTTTGCGCAAGAGGAGCGCGTGGGTCTCCGCTTCGACGTAGTTGGTCATGAAGCTCGGCCGCCGTTCGGAAGCGATGTCACGAGCCGCGGCGACCGCGCGCGCATGATCCGCATCGTCGGCGTCAAGCAGCGCGAGGATGGCGCTCGAATCCCAGAGAACGCTGCGGCTCACCGATCGAGGAGGGCGTGTTTGTCGCGGGCGCCGGGGGCTCTGCCGCCGCCGCGGCCCGCGCCGACGAGACGGAACAGCGGATGCTCGTGAGAAAACGGAGGAATGCCGGCGGTCCGGCGCCGACGGGCGCGCGCGTGAATGGCGCTCGCCGGGACGAGGCGCCGTCCACCTCGGCGAACGCTCGGGAGGTCGCCTCGCTGAATCAGGCGCCAGACGGTCGAACGCGAGACGCCAAGGGTACGCCCCGCCTCCTCAACGGTGAGCATGGCTCCTGCCATCTGCCGATCGTATCACAATCGTCTCACCGTCTCAGTCGTCTCGTAAGGTTGGAGCTGGTGAGCCAGACCTTCGCCAGTCGGGACCATGTCAGGCAGGGGTTGGATGGTCTTGAGCTCTCGCATGAAGCGGGCCTGGCGAAGCGGGCCTGGCATGACCAGACGCCAGCGTCGGGCAAGATGGCGACGCCCGCTTTCGGACTAGACGGCAACGATCCGGAGCAGGTCGGACAGGCCGGAAAAGTCTTCTGGATTGCGGGTGTATAGCGGAAGGCCGGCAGCAACCGCCGTGGCAGCGATCAGTAGATCCATCGCGCGCCGGCCGCGCGCCTTGCGCCCTGACGCCGCCACCGCGGCATAAACACGGCCGTACGCGCGCGCCACAGTGGCGTCGACTGGCAGCGGCTCGAACGTGGCCTCTGCCCGTTGCAGCCGGTCTTGGCGTTTCGCGCGTTCCGCGGGGTCGGTGGTTGCGTGGGTACCGGCCGCCAGTTCTGCAAGGGTGATCGCCGAAATCGCGATTTCCGCGGGCAACTGGTCCAGCTCGATCCCCGGGAAGTCGATGACGACGGACGTATCAATGAGTCCGCGCGAGGGATGTGACTTGTCGCGCACGCCGTCGCGGTCAGCCAGGGGGCGTGGCATCCTGATCAATGACGGCGTCGACGTCCCTCCGGAAGCGGGCACGAGCGATGGGTGGTGCACCCACGAACGCGGTTCGCACGGCGTCCGATGGCACGAACACGCGTTGACGCAGCGGGCTCAGCTCTCCAACGGGTACGCCGTTGCGCGTGACGACAAACGCCTTCCCTCGGTCCAGGTCACGCATGATTCGACCGCTATCGTTGCGAAGTTCCCGCTGAGTGATCCGTCGACGCATTTCCCGACCATTGTAGCACACGCGCTACACGGACACCATTCTGTGCGTGCGACGCGAGCCGCCGTGAAGGGTGCCGCGATCGAGGCGGGCGCGCCCGTCGCACTCTTCCAACCTCACATCGTCGGCGGCGGGGCCCGCATTGTCGGCAACCGCCAGCAGTACGACGTTGCGCGGGATGCCGTTTCCTCATCAACGTCGAGACTGAAACCGCGCCTCCGCCGATCACGCTGATCCTGAACTGGACGCCGAAACAGTGATTTTAGAGTCCTGCTGATTCGCCTGAGGGGCGTGAGCTCGCTGGCTTACCGAGCCTAGCTCGCTCACGTGTCGAGCGGAGGCTGGTGAGCCAGCTCGGAATCGAACCGAGAACCCGCAGATTAAGAGTCTGCTGCTCTGCCAATTGAGCTACTGGCCCACGCGAAACGGGAAGAGGGCGCTCTCTGAGCGGCTAACGCCCGATCGGGCGAACCTCGATCTTAGCATAGCCAGCCGAAACACAAAGGATTCGCGCGCGACTGCGCTACACTTCGAGAGCGGATCCGCCGTTCGATCATTGGAGAGTGTCCAGTGAACACACCACGCAGCGCCGCACTGCTCGCCGTCGCGCTTCTCGTGTCGACGCTCCTGGGCTCGCCAGGCGCGCAATCGCCATCGGCCTCGCCGACCGCGGCGCCGCCATCGACCTCAACGGCCGCCGTGACGGCCGAACGCGTCGATCTCGACGCCATCTATAGAATCAAAGACGAAGGCCTCGAGCGATCGCAGGTCATGGACACGTTGTGGTACCTCACCGAGGTCCACGGCCCGCGACTGACGAACTCCCCGAATAGTCGTGCCGCCGCCGCGTGGGCGATCCAACGGATGACGGAGTGGGGGCTGACCAACCCCCGCCTCGAAACGTGGGGCCCGTTCGGACGCGGATGGGCGAACGACAAGTTCACGGCGAACGTCATCACGCCGCAGCCGTTTCCGCTGCTGGCGTTCCCCCGGGCGTGGACGCCCGGGACGGCCGGCCCCGTCACGGCCGACGCGATGCTCGCCGTCGTGGATCGCGCCGAAGACTTCCCCAAGTGGCAGGGCAAGCTGAAAGGCAAGATCGTGCTCGCCGCGAGGGCGACGACGGTGAACCCGTTGTTCACGGCCACCGGACGCCGCTACACCGATCAGGAGCTGATCGATTTGCAGTCGCAGCAGGTGAACGCCAATCGCGGGCGCGGCGGCGCGCCAGCCAATCCGCCGGCCAACCCGAATTTCGCCAGGGAACGAATGCAGTTCTACGCGCGCGAGGGTGTGGTGGCCGTGCTCGAGCCCGGCAACGGCCGCAACGATCACGGCGCCGTCCTGGTGGGCGGGTCGAACCAGAATCGCGACCCGAAGGAGCCGCCGACCGCCGCACAGGTCGCCGTCTCCAGCGAGCAGTACAACCGTCTTGTCCGGCTCCTCGAGCGCAACATGCCGGTCTCGATCGAGCTGAACATCCAGAACCGCTTCGTCGACGACACCCTCGACTCCTTCAACGTCGTCGCCGAGATACCGGGGACGGACAGGGCGGACGAGGTTGTCATGCTCGGCGCCCATTTCGACTCGTGGCACGCAGGCACGGGCGCAACCGACAATGCCGCCGGCTCGGCCGCGATGATGGAGGCGATGCGCATTCTCAAGGCGACCGGTCTCCGTCTGCGCCGGACGGTGCGTGTGGCGCTGTGGACAGGAGAGGAGCAGGGGTTCTTCGGATCGCGCGCGTACGTGAAGGAGCATTTTGCCGATCGCGACACCATGCAGCTCAAGCCCGGGCATGCGAGGCTGTCGGGGTACTTCAACCTGGATAACGGCACCGGCGCCATTCGAGGCGTGTATCTGCAGGGCAACGAGGCGATCCGCCCCGTCTTCGCGGCGTGGATGGAACCGTTCCGCAACCTGGGGATGACAATGCTGACGATCAGAGGAACGGGAGGGACCGACCATCTGTCGTTCGACGATGTGGGTCTCCCCGGTTTTCAGTTCGTTCAGGATCCGGTGGAGTACCTGACGTACTCGCACCACACGAACATGGACGTCTACGATCGCATCCAGGCGCCCGACATGATGAAGAACGCCGTCATCATCGCGTCCTT
>DATLLJ010000019.1:0-89564 GCA_035537875.1 Vicinamibacterales bacterium
TCGGCGTCCCATCGAACCAGGCGAACCCCGTCCGCAACCGTCGCAGTGTTTCTGGGGCGCTTTTCATGTCGGCGGTCGCGAGTGTTTCGTATTCGTTGACGAACGTCTGCCAGGTGTGACGCCGCTTGCCGCGCTTCGCGCCGAGCGCTCGGCGCGCTTGGGCCTTCGCATCCCGCGCGGTCAACGTCTCATCCTGGCCGAGCCGATTCAAGGTGTCCCGCGACAGTAAGGTCTGCTGCGTCTCCGCCGCCGCTCGGGCTTCGGCGACCGGCAACACGCCCACCAGTCCAAGGGTGACGCTCTGTCCGCGGCCCGCATTGTAGCGATAGGTGTGCACACCAGACGCCCGGCACCGTATGAGAAATCCTGTGATCTTCGTGTCGCGAATCTCGATATCGCGGGCGGTCAGTTTGCGCAGGAGATCGGGAGAAATCAGCGCGCGCATCGTGTGTGCCTCACTTTGCTGGGGGTGCGCTGGGGGTGCAAAAGGCATCATCCACCGTCGCGCAACATCACACAGCGTAGCACACCGATAACGAGTTCAGGCCCTATTTATCGGCTTCGTTGAGCGTTAGTGGTGTATGGCGGGTGACCGTGTAATACGTCAGGACCGCGTTCGCAACGCGGAGGTCGGGAGTTCGAGCCTCCTGCCGTCCACCAGCTTTCTGCGACCGGACCGTCGACTCGGCGGTTCGTGACGGGCGACTAATCACCGGCCCGCTGCCACGTACCCACCGGCGGACTTCCAGCAAGCACAGCTTCGATCGCGGCGAATTCGGGTACGCGGTCCTTGCGCGCGGCCTCCGCTTTGGCCGAAATGGGCTGCACCTGTGCCAACCGGCGGACGTTCTCCTTGCGGACACTCTCGACCTGGGCTCGCGCCCGTTCGGCTTCGGCCGAGGACTGCTCGAGTTCACGTTTGAATTCGATCAGCTGAAGCATCTGTCCATCGACGATTTCCTGGCTTCGGACCTGGACCGCCCGCAGTTCCTGACGGAGCTGCAGTTCGGTCGCGGCCGAGGCGCGCGCGGCTTCCAGAGCGGCGCTCAGATCGCGTGAGAACTTCTCCGCCGCTTCCTCGCGCTCCCGTGCCGCCGCTTCGTTCGCGGAATGGACGGCCACCTCGCAGAGGGCGCGCACGTTTTCCACTTCGCAGCGGGCCGCTTCGAGATCCGCAGCGAGACTCGTCGCCCGCGCCTGCTCGAGCGCCACGGCCGCATTGAGCTCGTCCACGATCCGGGTGACCTCCTCGAGCGGCACCCACCGCGCATCGCTGAGGCGGCCAATGGACCGCTCGTAACATTCGCTGATGGCGGATCGCACGTCAGCGAGCTCACGGTCGAACCGAGTGGACTGGCTCGCCAGCGTCGCCAATACGTCGTCCCGTCGCTTGTCCAATTCGTTTGTCGTACTCATGAAGGGCGTCCTTTCCTCCAGCGCAACCACGGGTCAAACAGACCCTTCGTCCTCGGTCCGGAACGGCGCCGTCGGAAAGCTCGACGGCCGCCGGCTATCGCGACGGGCTCGCATCGGGAGTCGTGGCGACAACCGCGGTCACCGCAGCCGCGCCGGCGGCACCCAGGACCGCCACGCTGGTGACGGGTCCCAGGCCGAAGAGGCTGAACCCGCCGCCCGATCCCGTCAACACCCCGCCCGCCACAGCGACGATTGACACGCTCTGCACCGCTCCAGCCGTTGCCGTAATCGGCGCGCTCATGCCGACGACTTTCCCTTGAGCGTCGACGACATCGACGAAGTAGGTGCCTGGCTGCAAACCGGAAAACTCGAACTCACCAGCCGGACCGCTCCTCGTCGAAGCGATCTGCTGACCGGTGTCGATTCGGCGAAGGCGCACGTCCGCCTGCGCCAGCACCTTCGAATCCGTCCATCTCACGTTGCCCGTAAGCGACGCCGACGGCGCAGCCCCCTGCGCGGCCCGCAGCACAGTCGTTGTGACTCCGGTCGCCGTCATCAGCATGACCAATCCAAGCGTCGCGACCTTGCGCAGCATTGTGTACTCCTGCCACCGCTCCCTCGGATTGACGGCAGCGGGCGAGAAAAAGCAAACGACGAAGAGCGCCGACCCCGAAGCTGCAGGGTTCGGCGCTCCGGCGTAGGGCAAGAGGCACGCCAGCCGCCAGGGCACGCAACATCGTAAAGGCCGGTGACGATTTGCGACGCCGAGATGGAAAAGCAGCGCAAATGCCATCTCAGATTTGTGTCCCGATCACAAATCTGACAGAGGTCGCGCGCAAGAATCAGCACTCCTCGCGCGAGCCGAGGTGTGTCGTTGCCGACATCGTTGCAGCGAGTTACGGATGACGCGCGCACGCTGAAGGCGGTGCAGGCCAGAGACGTTTCGCCACTTACAATTCTTGCCAGTTCATGGCCCGGCGATCCCCTCTGTGTGGCACGCACGGTCGGCACGAACGTGGCGGAACCTTCAGCATTCTGTGGAGTTTCGCTGCAATGAGCCCGTTGCGGAACAGCTTTTGCCAATGGCCACGCAAAGATCACCATGACGCAGACTTTATTCGTCCGCCCACGCTTGCTCGTCGCGCTCGCAGGACTTCTCGCGTTGACGGCAACAACTCTCAACGCACAGACGCTCGCATGGGATCCCAACCCTGAAACGAACATCGCCGGCTACCGTGTGTATCAAGGCACGGCTTCAGGCACGTATACGACCCAGGTGAACGTCGGGAACGTGACCTCGTATCCACCCCAAGGCGTGGACTGGTCGCGCCGAGCGTATTTCGCGGTCAAGGCCATCAACACCAGCGGACTCGAAAGCCCCTTCTCGAGCGAGGTCGTCTGGACACCTCCGTCGGTGACAACGGTGACGGCGCTCACGCCGAGTTCGCCGTACCCGGCGGCGGTCGGCTCATCGATCACATGGACCGCGACAGCGAGCAACAATCTGGGACCGGTCGAGTATCGCTTCTGGATGTACAAGCGGACAGCATGGGTGCTGGCACAAGACTACGGCCCGAGCAACACCCTGACGTGGACTCCCAGCGTGTCCGATCAAGGCTCGCCCAACTACGTGCAGGTGTGGGCGCGCGCGGTTGGATCGACGGCCGCCTACGAGGCCTGGCTCGGCACGCCGTCCTTCGATGTATCGCCGCCGCCCCTGGCGCTCACATCGAACGTCGACTTCCCGACTCCAACGGGGAATCAAGTGACCTGGACGGCCACAGTCGGTTCGCCGGGTACGTCACCTCTCGAATTCCAGTTCCGGGTTCGGAATACGTCCTCGAGCACCTGGACCATCTTCCGCAGCTACTCACCGGGCAACAAGGCGCAGTGGACGCCCTCGGCGACGGGATCGTACATCGTCGAGGCGTGGGCGCGTCCGGTTGGCAGCACCGTGCAATTCCAGCACTCGGCGAGCAGCCCGACGTTCAACGTGGCGGCTTCGGCGCTCACCGTGAATGCGTTCGGCACGAACGCGTCATCGCCGGCCCTGACAGGCACGCCCATCACCTGGATAGTGAGACCGCAGGGCGGAATGGCGGGACCGCTGCAGTACCAGTTCTGGCTCTATTCGGCTGCGACCGGCTGGCGAAACGTCCAGCCGTACGGCCCCAGCGAGACCTTCACGTGGACTCCGACCTGGGGTGACGAAGGGGACTACTGGTTGCAGGTTTGGGTCCGCAGCAACGGATCGACTTCGGCCTACGAACATTGGCGATCTACGACCACGGCGTTCCAGGTTCAGGCTGCAGGCATCCACCTGACGACGCCCACGGTGTTTCCGTCAGCGCCGAGCGCTCCGGTGAGCTGGTCGGCGAACGTTCCAAGTCCCACGGCCAACATGGAATATCAGTTCTCCGTGTACTCGACGGCAACGGCTCAGTGGACGCTGGCACAGGCCTACTCACCGCAGAAGACGTTCACCTGGCTCCCGGGCGCTGCCGGGACCTACTCGGTGCGGGTCTACGCGCGCCAGGTGGGCTCAACCGCCGCCTTCGAGCTTGCTCGTCAGCGTGACCTGCTCGAAGTTTCCAGCAGCCCCGCCCTGACGCTCGCTCTCACGTCCAACGTCGCGCTGCCAGCGGTTAGAGGGACGACCATCACCTGGAAAGCGTTGGCCAGCGGCGGGACGGCACAGCTCCAATATCAGTTCTGGCGCCAGGATGGCACCGCGTGGATCCTCGCGCAGGATTACAGCACATCCTCCACCTATACATGGGTAACGACGGCGGCCAGTGTCGGACAGCATCAGGTACAGGTCCGAGTGCGTAGCGCTGGATCGTCGGCGTCGTTCGAATCGCAGATGCTGACTGGCGTGTTTTCAATCCAGTGACCCAGTCGTGGACACCGGTCAGATCAGCACCCTGACCTGACCGGTGTCCTGACGACCAGCCTCTTCTACTCCACTCGAACTTCCCCCTCGACTCTTCAGTCCTCGCAGCGCCGTGTCCAGCTCAGATTGGGACCGAGAGCGGCCAAAGCTGCGAATCTGTCTGCCCTGGAGCAGGAAAAGAACTGCCCCATGGAGGAAGACGTTCGGCGATCCACGCGACAAGTGCTCCTTTTCTGATGAGTCAACTTATTGAAAATACAGAGTTTATTTGGCTAGATGCCTGATGGCCCAACGCGGCACCGCCGTTGATTGATCAAGCGAGTGAGTCGTCTGCCGCGATGGCGGCCGCGGATGCCGGTCACGAAGACAAGCATTCGATTCCGTTGCGAAGCGTGACGACGAACTAGCCCTGCGGGCGGGTCCCGCGGGGTCATCCAGGCCTGGCGAAACCACCAGGCGGGAGGTTCGTCATGGTGCGTTTCGCTGCCCTGTTACCCGTTGCGGTGGCCGTGGTGTTATCCGTTGGAATCGCGTCGCCTGCCGCAGCCCAGGAGACGAGCCCCCTCGCCAGTCATAGATCGGCGGATCCAGCATCGCTCGATCCCGTCATCGTCTCGCCGCCAGCTCTGATAGCTCCCGATCAGAGTGCGAACCGTCGGCCAGTTGCGCTGATTCCGCTTTACGCTTCGTTTGTCACGTTGCAGGCGCTGGATCTCCACTCGACCCATTACGCGCTCGGTCGTGGCGCTGTCGAAGCCAACCCGCTGATGAACACGTTCGCCAGCAACGAAGCCGGTCTGATGGCTGTCAAAGCCGCCGGGACCGCGGGCGTGATCTTCGCCAGCGAGCGCATGTGGTCCCGGAACAAGGCTGCAGCCGTCGTCTTCATGATTGCGGCGAATTCCGCCATGGCCTGGGTGGTGCAGCACAATTACCGCGCCGTACGCTGACTCCCACTCACAGTCATCCCGTTTCCTGGAGAGGTCGCGAGTCGAAGGCGGAGACCGCGAATCTGGTGGCCGCCGCCCATCTCTTCCGCTCAGTCGTAACAAACCCCGGCCTGTGCAAGGCGATCGCACAGACGACCGCAAATAAGGCGGCATTACCGGGCATTTGCAGACTGAACTCGACGGTTTCCTGAAAGCCGATCGCAACCAGTGCCGTCACCGCCCCAAGGCGCAACCACCTCGTCGTCGGCTCCTCCTGTCCGATCATCGCTGCACGAATGTCGCGCACCAGGAAAACGACGCACGCGAGCGCCGGCACGATCAACATCAGCCCGCCTTCTGCGGCAAGCTGCAGATAATCGTTGTGAGCCTGGCCGAAGAAGTAATCGAGTTCATGGCGTTGGTAGAAGAGAGCTGGGGCCCAGTACGTATTCAGCCCGGTTCCAGTCAGCGGAAAGTCCCGGACGACACTCCATGCGTCGAGCCATGCGCCTTTTCGGTTGTTGAATTCGCCCCAGTCGGCCGTCGCGAAGCGGTTGGCGACGAGGGTCGGGCCTGTCCAGGCCAGCACCAGGACGAACAGCAGACCCAGACAAGCGGCGGCCACCACCCGACGGGTACGACTACGAACAGTTCGAACGGCAAACCAGCCGGTCATCGCGACAGATAATGCGAAGGCGGTAATCCCAGACCGCGACATCGTCATCACCAGCGACAACGCCATGACGACGGCCGCGGCCGCAATCAAAATCAGCTGGCTCGCCTCCGCGGAAGAGAACCACAGAACCCGGTGGCGCCACCCCTGTTTCACTCCCCGCATTCCCCGATCGATGCCCGCGATCAGCAGGGCGAGGGTCAACGGCAGTGCCATGACCATCCACCCGGCGTAATGATTCCTGTTGACGAAGGGACCAAAAGGAAACCGGCCCGGCTCGAGCTTCCAGATGCCGTAGATCGCTTCCGCTGACGACGAACGCTGCACAATCCCAACCAGCGCGAGGACGACCGCAAAAGCTGTCAGCCCTTCCACGAACCGGCGACACCCCCACGCTGAGAACAGACGTGTCATCCCCACACACAGCAGGGCGAGAGCGCCGTAGAGCACCAGGCCGGTCGAGCTGTCGCGCGGCCAGACGGAGAGAGTGTGGTTGGCGATCGAGCCGGCGGCGAAGGCTGGGTTCAATTCGCGGAGCAGCTCGATGGTGTGGGGACTGACCAGCGCCACGGTCCCAACAGGAAGGGGCACCAGCTGGGCCACGATGGCTCCGAACACCGTCAGGAGCGCCGCCGCGAATGCTCGACTGGTCGCGGCGAGATCGACCTGCCTCGTGCCAACCACTCCGGCGGTCCCGAACAGGATGCACGTGGCGGCCAGCGGCCAGTAGGCCCAGGAGTACACGGCGCCAAACGCGAGAGCGCCCCACACAATCGGAACGAGCGAGCCGAGCTGCAGCCATGTTCGCCATCGGTCGGCCGGGTCGATCGCGCTGGCTCCGGCGGCTCGAGACGGGGAGATCAGTTGAGATCTCGTGGCGAGAAGCTCCGGCGCAACGGCGGTTCGAGCGTCTGCAAGGCGACATCGAGCGCCGCCAGGTTTGGGGCAGACACCGGCTCAACGGCGTCGGCGTCGCTGAACTGCAGCGGGATCAGCCAGCCGCGCCAGTCGCAGTTCGTGCAGCGAAACAGCCGCCGGACCGACATCTTCCGGCGGATGCGTTCGGGCAGCGTGCGCGCCCTGGACCGATACAGCGTCTGCGACTGGCAACTCGGGCACGGCTGCTCCATGGGACTCCTGACTTCATTGACGACCGACCCCGACGCGGCTTCAGCGGGCAGAGGCTCGGATACCACACCATCGACCGCCACGGTCAGGCCGGTGAGTTCCCGCATTGCCGCATAAATCGCGTCCCGCCGTCCGTGCGCGGCGTCGGTTTCAATCTGGGCAATCGCGGACGCGAAGTCGCTGCAAGGTCCGGTGCGGCTGGTCACGCAGGAGATTTTGTCGATGGCCGATGGACGGACATCCTCGTCGCGGCCGAACAGCTCTTCGTAGAGCTTCTCTCCCGGTCTGAGACCGACGAACTCGATTGGAATCTCCTCGTCCGGCACGAAGCCCGACAGCCTGATGAGATCGCGAGCCATGTCGAGCACCTTCACCTGCTCGCCCATCTCGAGCACATAGGTCGCACCGCTTTCCGCCTGAGCGGCCGCATGCAGCACGAGTTGGACGGCCTCGGGGATGAGCATGAAGAAACGCCGGATCTCCGGGTGGGTGATGGTGACCGGCCCCCCTTTGTTGATCTGCTCGAGAAACCTGGGCACGACGCTGCCATTGCTGCCAAGGACATTGCCGAAACGCACGATCGAAAACGACGTGCCGCTTTCCGGCGCCTGCGCCCGCACGACGAGTTCGGCCAGCCGCTTGGACGCGCCCATGACGCTCGTCGGATTGACCGCCTTGTCGGTCGAAATCAGAATGAACCGATCCACCCCGTGCTTGTCGGCGGCCTCGGCGAGCAGGCGCGTACCGCGGACATTGTTCTTGATCGCCTCGCACGGATTTTCTTCCATCAGCGGGACGTGTTTGTGGGCCGCTGCATGGAAGACGATTTCGGGTTGGGTGGCCTGCATGACCTCGGAGACGCGGTACGGATCGGTCACGTCGCCGATGAAGGGATACAGACCGAACTGCTGGCCTGCGTCCTCGAGCTCGATTCGGATCGCGTGAAGGCTGTTCTCGTACCGTTCGAGCATGACGAGCGAGGCCGGCTTCAACTTGGCGATCTGACGACAGAGTTCGGACCCTATCGAGCCTCCGGCTCCCGTTACCATGATCCGCCTGCCGCCAATGAGGTGTTTCAGCGGCTCGGGGCGGAGTCCGACCGGGACGCGAGCCAGCAAGTCTTCAACCGACAGGCTGCGAATCTCAGAGAGCTCGGTCTTCCCGTCGATCAGGTCGCGCAGGTTCGGCACGGTTTTGATTGGAATCTTGAAAGACTCCAGCGCGCGCATGATCGACCGTACGGCTGCCGGGTCCGCGTGAGGGATGGCCAGAAGCACTTCATCCGGCCGGTAGCGGCTCACGATCTCGGGCAGGGCTGTACGGGTGCCGAGGACCGGAACGCCGTGGATCCGATGGCCGACCTTCGCGGCATCGTCATCGACGAAGCCAACGGGATGGTAGCCCGAGCCCCGGTTGTGTTTGATGTCCCGGACGATGAGCTCGCCGGCATCACCCGCGCCGAAAATGAGAATCCGTTTGCCGGAAGGCCCGTGCGACAACTCGGCTAACAGGCGCCGGCTGAGGCGGGCGCCGCCGAGCAGCAGCGTCAGCAGCACGGCATCGACGACGAAGATCGAACGCGGGTAGACCTCCGGGCCCAGCGGCGTCTGCATCAGGAGGTAGAAGGCGACCGAACTCGTCGTGACAGCGGCTACGATCGCCCGCAAGTCGTAAATGCCTGTATATCGCCAGAGACCTTCGTAAAGCTTGAACGGACCGAACGTCAACGCACGGATGGCGACCAGCCAGGGAAGCGTCAGCCAGAACGCCTCACGCGCGAACGGCGGCATGTCGCCGTCGAACCGCAGCAGAAACGCCAGGGCGTTTGACAGCGCGACCAGCCCCAGTTGGAGCCCGGCGGCCAACGGCCGGCTGAGGCGCATCATGGTTCTGGCGGCGCTCCAACCCAATTCAGGCATGCGCCATCCATTGAGTCGACGGGCTCCAGGCGAAGCGGTGAACCCGATCGATGGCTTCGATGACGTAGGCCTGATCACTCGGAGAGAGTCCGGACCCGCTCGGCAGACACAGGCCGGTTTCGAAAAGCCGTGCGGCTACTGCGCCACCCCGCACGTGGCACTGTCGATAGACCGGCTGCAGGTGCATCGGCTTCCAGACGGGCCGCGACTCGATGTGCATCGACTGCAGACGCCGCCGAATGTCCTCGCGGCTCGCGCCGAACGCCGTCGGATCGACGGTGAGACACGTCAGCCACCCGTTTGAGCGGCCATAGTCAGCTTCAGGCATGAAGCTCACGCCTGCGTAATGGCCGAGCGCCTCACGGTACGCACGGTTGATCGCCCGTCTGCGGGCGACCTTGTCGGGCAGATTCTTCAGTTGTGCGCGTCCCACCGCGGCCAGCAGGTTGCTCAACCGATAGTTGTACCCGATTTCGGAATGCTCATAATGCGGGGCGTCGTCGCGAGCCTGGTTCGACAGGTGTCGCGCGCGCTCGACCACGCGCTTGTTTCGTGACACGAGCATGCCGCCGCTGCTTGTCGTGATGATCTTGTTGCCGTTGAACGAAAAGGCGGCGCACTCTCCGAAGGAGCCAGCCGGCCGTGTCCGGCACGATGCTCCGAGCGCCTCGGCCGCGTCCTCGATGAGGGCCGCACCGTAGCGGTCGCACACCGCGCCGAGGCGATCGTAGTCGCAGCACTGGCCGTACAGGTCGACCGCGATCACGGCACCCGGCACACGGCCGCGCCTTGCTCGGCTGGCGAGCTCTTCCTCCAGCAGGTCGGCGTCGATCGTCCACGTGTCCGGCGACACGTCGATGAATACCGGGGTGGCGTCCACGTAGGCGATGGCGTTCGCGGTCGCCGCGAACGTCAGCGTCGAGGTCAGGACATCGTCGCCGCGTTCGACGCCCAAGGCGAGGAGCGAGAGATGGAGCGCGGCCGTCCCGCTCGACAGCGCGACGGCATGCGGAACCCCGACGGCCGAAGCGAATTCGCGTTCGAAGGCGTCCACGTGGTGCCCGAGGGGCGCAATCCAGTTGGAGTCGAATGCCTCGAGCAGGAGTCGGCGCTCGAGCTCGCCGACGTCGGGGGGCGACAGGTAAATGGGTTTCATCGGCTACCCCGTCGCCCGCATGGACACGAGGTTAGCCGGCACCCCGACAACCGTCGCACCCGCCGGCACGTCCCGGGTGACAACTGCTCCGGCCCCGACAACGGACCGCGATCCGATCCGGAGACCAGGCAGCACCACTGCGCCCAATCCGACGAGCGCCCCGTCCCCCACAGAGACGTCGCCGCCAAGATGGACCCCGGGGGCGATATGAACAAAATCTCCGATGGATGAATGGTGATCCACCGTACATGCGGTGTTCAGGATGACGCCGCGTCCAATCCTGCTCTCGCAGCCGACCACGGCTCGCGCGCAAACCATCGAGCCCTCGCCGACGGTGGCCCCGCTGGCGAGGATCGCGGAGGGATGACGCGCGATCGCGAAGCGCACGCCGGATCTCGCCGTTCGCTCGTGCATCCTGGCTCGCTTGCCGTTGTCGCCGAGAGCCACGATGAGCGCGTCGTGATCGATCGCCGGAATCGCTGCGACCCTCCCGAGAATCTCGATCCCGAGTCGCCGCTTCTGCTGGAGCGAATCGTCGTCGTCCACGTAACCGACGACGACCACGCGCTCGCCTGCGGCCTGCTGTGCCAGCAGGATGTCGGCAACGACTTGGCCGTGACCGCCTGCAGCGACGATGAGAACCTTCACCGACCCTCCACGCCCATGAACTTGTCGGCGGTCACGTGACCCGGCTGGGATATGCCGCGCCGCGCCACAACCTGCCAGAGAGTTCGGGCCAGAATCTTCAGGTCCGCCGACAGCGAGCAGTGGGCGACGTAATACAAATCGAGCTCGAACCGTCTCTCCCAATCGAGACCGTTGCGTCCGCTCACCTGAGCCAGACCGGTAATGCCCGGTTTTACCTGGTGTCGCACGGCCTGGCGCGCCGTGTATCGCGGCAGATACTCCATCAGCAGCGGTCGGGGGCCCACCAGGCTCATGTCGCCAACCAGGACGTTCCACAGCTCAGGCAGTTCGTCGAAGCTGGTGGCGCGGAGAAAACGCCCAAACCCTGTGAGTCGGTCGCCGTCCGGTAAGCTGTCGCCATGTCTATCGTATCGGTCGGTCATCGATCGGAATTTGACCAAAACGAAGGGCACGCCGTGGCGCCCGGGGCGCCGCTGGCGGAACAACACTGGGGCTCCAAGGGCGCAGCGAACACCAAGGGCCAGGACGAGGAATACGGGGGCCAGAAGCACGATGGCGAACCCAGCGACCGTGACGTCGAGGGCCCGCTTTCCGAAGGTTGTGTACCAAGTCACGCGAGCCGCCGACGCACCGGGCTCACTCGCCCCCAGATCGAGTCGCTGAAGTTCGGGGAGTCGGTCGTGCATGACCGCCCCCTTCTCTGACACCCTGTTGAGCAGCGATGAATACAGATTCAGGAGCGCGGCTGACAGGACTGCGGGCTGAAAGTCCTGTCGCGCGCGATCACGCGCCGCAGCGCCAAGCGCCCGTCGCAACGCGGGATCTTGAATGAGACGGTGAAGATTGGCCGCCAGGTCCTCGATGTCCCCAGGCTGCTGTAAGAGGCCCGTTCGACCCTCTTCGACGGCGTCCACGATGCCGTAGATGCGCGAGGCAACCGACGGAAGCCCGCAGGCGGCGGCTTCGATGATGACGGACCCGAATCCTTCTCGGTAGCTCGGCAGGCAGAGTACGTCCGAAGCCGCCATCACATCCTGCGGTCGATCGGTGAACTCGAGGAAGTGGATCCGATGTTTATGCCGTTGGCACAGAGCCTCGAGCGACGTTCGCATTCGAGTTTCGTCCGGCCCAACGATGAGCAGTCGCACGTCCGGACGATCCTCCGCGATGCGGTCGAATGCGCGCGCCAGATCCAGTACGCCTTTGTCTTTCGTGAGTCGTCCCACGAACAACAGCACGACATCCGCCGGTGGAATGGCCAGCTGTTCGCGCAGGCGTCGCCGCGCGTGTGCGTCCGACCTGAACTTCACCGTATCGACGCCGCCAACCGATCCGTTGCCGAGCACCGACACCGACGATGCGAGGACGACTCCTTCGCGAACCAGGAAATCCCGTTGCGACCGGCTGTCAGCGACTGTCGCAGTGGCTGCGCCGGAAAGAACCTTGTCGAGCGCCCGCAGGCTTCTTCGCACGAGGCCCCTGCGCGTCGCCCAGACCTGTCCGGTAAACGTGTGGATTCGAACCGGAACGCCTGCGAGCCACGCCGCAACCATGGCGAGGAGTCCCGCCTTCGGAGTGAGCGAGTGCACGAGATCGAACCTGTTGGCCTTCATCAGCCGAAACAGCGCCCAGAGCGCCCGCAGGTCGCGGCCGAGCGCAATGTCTCGACTTATGGCAACCGGCGCTAACGTCGCGTCGACACCCAGGTCACACAGCAACCGCGGGTTCCGCGTATTCACCACGACCGTGACGTCGTACTGCTCGTGCATCGCCCGCAGTTGTGGGATCAGGAAGGCCCGTATGGTCATCTCGCTCGAGGCGACGACGCACGCTCGCCGCTTCATGCGGCACGCCTCGCAGCGACCATCTGCTCGATGCCTGCAGCGATCGTGATCCCGACGTTGAATCCGAGCTCACGCTGGATGCGCCCAATCGAGTAACGGCAACGATTCACCAATGCGTCGACGCGCGTTTCGGTCAGCGGCAGCGGGACGAGCTTCCCCACGATCCGAACCGTCGCCCGTACTGGCAGCTCCGGTAGGCGAAGCCACGGATGAGGCCTGCCGAGCGCATCGGCGATGGCTCCGGCGAAGTCCTCGATCGTGCACCAGTCAGAGAGGTTGTAAACGCGGCCCGAGGCCTCTGGCGATGTCCCACACAGTACCAGCGCGTCCACTACGTTTGAGACGTGAACGTAGTTGGCAGATGCGCCGGGTGTTCCGATGAAGAAAAAGAGTCCCCGCTCGATGATGCGGATCAGCCTTGCCAACGACTGGTTCGGCATCTCCGGGCCGAACACAATCGAAGGTCTCAGCACGACGGCCGAGGGCACCGACCCGCGCCGCACAGCATCCAGAACCAGTGCGTCAGCCTCTGCTTTGCTTTGCTCGTAGATTCCGGCGGGCTCGAGCGGCGTCTCCTCCGCCACGACGCCAGAGCGATGCGGCCCGTAGACGCCGATGCTGCTCAGCTGGACCCAGCGCCCAATCCGTCCTTCGGCCGCCAGCAGCAGCGCCCTGGTACCTTCCAGATTGATGGCGCGCATCCGGCTCGAGCGGAACACCTCTCCGGCACAGTGGTAGAGAACGTCGAGACCGTCGGCAAACCGAGCGAGCGCTTCATCCGGAGACTCGAGGTCTCCTCTCATCACGACCGCACCTGCGTGAGCGGCGGCTCCAGGTTTCCGGCTCAGGCATCTGACGACGTCGCCGGCCGCCAGGTGGCGGCGCACCAGAGCCGACCCGATGAATCCGGACGCGCCGGTAATCCCCACACGAAGGTGTCTCATTCGAGGCGCCATGGCACGACCTTGGTCAATCGCTCACCGCCGTCGCGCCACCCACATACACGTGCTGCCCCAGTCGCGGACGACTGGCGTGTAGTCCATCGAGAACGCCAGCGCCCGAGTCATGCTGCGCGGCACATTCCATCCGGCGTAACGAATAAATGTGTCGAGCGCGGCGTACGGGCGGATCTGCACCACCTCAAATCCGAGCTCGGTAAGCAACCGTGCCAGGCCATTCGGGGTGAAGGCGTACTCGTAGAACGCCGCGTTGTGGGAGGCCGCGCCCCAATCGAGCCTCGTCGCACGGCTCTGGAGCCAGTCGTTGAAGCAGGGCGTCGAGACGACAGCAATGCCTCCCGTTTTGAGCACCCGACGGGTCTCGGCCAGCACCCCGATGGGCCCTTCCTCGAAATGTTCGCAGACGCCTGGCGAATACACGGCGTCGAAGGACTCATCGGGAAACTGCAGGCGCCTCACGTCGCCGACGTGCCACGGAATCTGCGGGAACCGCTGGCGGAGCCGGTCGATCGTCGACGCGGACCAATCGAGCCCCTCTGCGCGAAACCCAAGCGCCGATGCGGCGATCGTGAAGTGTCCCAAGCCGCACCCCGCCTCGAGCGTTCTCGATCCCGCCGGAACCCATCGACCGAACGTGGCCCGCAGTTGATGAGGGAGGTGGCCGCGTGTTTCCCGCTGATAGGACACCTGACGCTGGTTCTCCCAAAGCTCGGTCCAGTAATCGACGTCAGCCGCTCTGGCGAAGACCTTCAGCCTGGGCCCGGTCGCCGGGTCCTGCTCGATGACAACGCGCTCAGGCACAGGCGGCCTCCCGGCAGCAAGCGGCGCACGCCTCATGCACGTCGAGCAGGAACGCTCTCCTGACAGGCTCCTGATGGCGATTGTGATGAGCACGTGCAGTTTCCCGGTTCCGTTTGCCCAGCGAGTCCAGGGCCACGGCGTCCCCCATCAGCCGGTGAATGAGGCTCGCAAGAGCGTGGGGATCGCGCGCCGGAACCAGGCACTCGGAAGTCAGCAGTTCGGGAACGCCGCCAACGGCGCTCGCGACGGCGGGAAGTCCCCGCGCCATCGCCTCGAGGAGCGCTCTCGGCAACCCTTCTGTCAAGGATGGGTGCACGAACAGATCGGCCGAATCGAGGGCATTTCGCACGCCCTCACGGTCGAGCTGCCCGAGGAACTCCACGTCGGCGAGAACGCCCAGGTCGCGCGCCTGCCGCTGCAACTCGGGCAGCAGGGTGCCGGCGCCGACGATGCGAAGCCTGACGGGCGCACTGTGCTGACGCAGTTCTCGCAGGGCGTTCAGGAGAATTGACGTGCCCTTGTATGGCTGGTCCAATCCGGCGACCGATATCAGCGTGAACGGATCGGCCGTGCGACGAGGCGAACGGTCGACAGCGAACGCCCCATCATCGAGGGCCACGTCCGATGCGGCGTAAGCAGTCCCCGCCGTCGGATACTTGAGCTGCAAGGCGTTCGTCGTGACGAACATCGCGGCCGCCGCGTGTCGCGAGAGACGCTTCTGGGCCAGCGTCGCGACACGGCGGAGCGGCACCCGAAGCGGGTGGCGGAAGGCGCCCGGCGCAAACACCTCGTCGGGATCGCCGACGATCTCCGCTCCGTACGGCTGCCGGGCCGCGAGCGCCATCTGTGCCAGAAGGTAGGCCACCGGTGAGGGTGCCCTGACGATCAACGCCGGACAACGCGGCAGCGCCTCCCGGATGGCGCCCTGGACCGATCGCACGTTTCGCAGGAATCCGCTCGTGCCCGAGTACGGGGGGAGGGAGCAAAAGGCGACTCCTGGGCCGGAGGCCACGACGCACCCCGCCGAGGGGCGCGCCACATCTTTCACGCGAGCGGCCAGGTGGACGGACGAAAACACGGCCAGGTACCGGCTCCACAGCCCATGTCCATAGGCTGGAGGCGCCCACATCGTCCCATCCGGGGCGCGTTCAAGCCTCGCTTCGGACGTAAGGAGAAGACGCATATGGTCTGGCAACGATGGATCCGAGCATGTGGCGAATGCCGAACAGCATCACCACGATGGCCAGGCCCGCCGCGCAGTGAGCGGGCACCGACACGAACGAGTTCCGAACGTTCGTGAGGATCGGCACGTAGACGACAGCCAGCGTGATGACCGCGACGCGCGGGCTGCGAATCGTGTCGATCCCCGCCAGACAGGCGCCGAGCAAACCGAGAACGAGCACGACACCCGCTGCCCCGAAGTTGCGATAGGCTTCGGCCACCGGCGAGAACCCGATCGGGCCCACACGGTCGATGACCAGGACGTTCATGATTCGCAGGTCATCCTCGGCTTCCGGGCTTTCGGCGCCTGGCAGCAGACGTGCCGCGGCGCGCTCGAACGGAGCCCAGTACGTTCCTCCCTTGTCCAACGGTTCTCCCTCAGCGCGCCACCGAACGACCTTCTCGACCGGGTGAAGCGAGGCGCCCATCTCGGCGAACGCCTCGAACAGCTGGATCTGCGGCAGCCGATCCGGCATCGCACGCAAACCCGTCTGTCGGACCTCGCGCAAGATGGGGATGGCGACGAGCAGAGCCAGACCAAACGCCAGAGTCCTGGCCGGCGACAACGCGCGCCCGCAACGGCCAGCGGCGACGAGCGCTCCCATCGACCTGAAGAGGACCTCACCTCGCAGGCCGATCGGAAGAACGATCAGCGTCAGGCAGCCGAAGGCCGCCAGCGCCGCACGTCTGAGCTGACCACGCTTGCCGGTCACCGCGAGCACCAGGCCGCATCCCAGGACGAGCCACGCGGTGCTCGAAACCACGCTCAGGCTCTCCGTGGCCTCCAAATAGGCGCTGTACGAGTCGAGAAAACCGCTGACTCCACCCGTTGTCAGGACGATGGCGCACCACAGTCCGATGGCCAAGAAGACCATCACGGACCCTGCGAGCCCGAGGGGATGCAAGGGGTCACGCCGATCGAGCGGTGCATCGCTGCCTCGCGGGAAGCCTCGTCGCGCGAAGACGACCGACGCGCCGGCGGCCAGCGCAAGGTTGCCGGCCAACGCCATCAGCGCTGCGTCGCTGACGAACGGGCTGAGAACCCAGGACTGCTCCCATGCCGACAACTCGGAGGGATCGACGGATCCATAGGCCATTGCCGCGATCAACCCGAAATGGAACCCCCAGAACAGTGCCGTGTAGACACCTGTCGCGCTCCAGACCCCGGCCAGGGCGATCAGTGAGCCGGCGACAACCATCGAGGCCGCCGCGATCCAGCCGAAGTAGTCAACCGGGTCCGGTCCCCTTGCCGATCCGAACAACGCGAGCGCGAGAGCCAGCGTGCCGGTGGCGCCGGCATATGCGAGCAGAACGACTGGACTCGGACGCTGATTAGGCCAGAGCACGCGAACGCCTCCATATTTCGTAGTGCGCCTCACGCGAGCGGTCGAACACGAACGGGCTCCTGGCCAGGAATTGCTCCGCCTCGACAGCGCCCGGCGCCTCCTGGCGGATGAGATTGGCAGCGGCAGCCGCCCACGTTTCATCGTCCTGCTGCAGCGACAGCACCTGCAGATGCGGGAAGTGGCGGCCAAGCTCGCGGGTGCCGGGCAGGTCCGACGCGAGCACCGGCGTCCCGACCGCACACGCTTCCAGGACCGCGCACGGGACGCCTTCCCAGAGCGACGGCAGAATCATCAGATGCGAGCTGGCGATCAGGGAGATGGGCTCGTTGACCTCGCCAACAAAGGTGAGGTGATCGCTCAACCCGGCGGAAGCGACAGCGCTCCGCACCTGTTGTCCGTAGTCACCCACTTCTCTCCCGACCAGTTGGACCTGCACGTCGGGAATCTTGGTGACCAGCCGGCGAAGCACGTTGACGAGACGCAGCTGGTTCTTCAGCGGCTGGATTGACGCGACGTTGACCACGGTCGGCGTCCGCCCGCGCACGCGCTCGACACGTCTGAGCCGGTCTACTCGAACGCCTTGCGGGATGATGCGACACCGAGGATCGGCCGGCCAGCGCGGGCTCCACGCGTTCATCGCCCCTTCCCCAACCGCGACGATGTCGGTGGCTGCCCGATGAAGAAGGGCACGGCACACCGCAAGCTGGGCTCGACGGCGCCGCGTGTCGCTGCGGTCATTGACAATCGCGGTGTGGAAGTGCGCCACACGGCTGCGCACGCCGGCGAGTCGCGCCGCCATCAGAATGGGCCCCGAGAAGTAATGCACGTGTGAATGGACCACGTCGTAGCGGCCCTCGCGCAGCAGGCGGCGGAAGCCGCCGGGAAAACGCGCGTCCAGCCGGCACTTGATGACACGCCCGCCCAACTGCTCCACGCGATCGTCCAGGATGCCGTCGAGGCCGCTCAACACCAGGAAATCCGAGCGCACGCAGTCGCGCTGAAACGCCTCGGCCAGCTCCAAGGTGCGCAACTCGGCGCCGCCGCGCTCGAGGCGGCCGAAGACGTGAAGGACCTTCACCGGGTCCTGGCGCGTCGTCATGGGCGAGCCCCGCCCGGCAGCGCGCCCGCGACCACTCCTACCGGCGGTTGTGCTGCTCGGAGGTCGCGTATCGTGAACGCTAAGTACGCAGACAGCTCGACGAGAGAGCCCACGAGCAGCGACCCCGCTGCGCCATTGAGGCCATACCGCTCCACGAGCGGGCCAATCGTGACCGCGACGACGGCCAGCGAGATCGTGCTGATGATCGGCTGCGCCCTGAAGCGAAGCCGGGCAGCGATTCCTGTGCCGAGGAAGACGGACGCGAACGTGGCGATTGCCGCGCCAGCCAGGATCAGCAACAGGCGGACGTGATCCCCGTATTCAGGACCGTAGATCAGCGCGAGGGCGGACCGTCCGAACACCAGCACGGCGATCAAGCCGAGTGCCCCCAGGGCGATGCTGCCCGCCACCAGACGCCCCAGTCGCTCGCGATACCGCAGCGGCGAATGCTTCGCCTCTGTCGCGAGCAGCGGCAGCGCCGCCTGAGAAGCCGCGTTGACTATGAGGTGCCCCACCATCGGGATGTACGAGATGGCCGCGAAGATGGCGAGAGCGGCTGGGCCGAGATGGTTGACGATCACGTAGCGGGGAAGATTGCTCTGCACGCTGCCGATCGCCGAGCTCAGCCCGAGCGGCAGCGCCATCACAATCAGCCGGGCGGCCGGGCTCCAGGAAGAACGATGGCGCGCCTCCGGCGATTCCGGGGGCGGGTGCTCGATCAGTCTCGATCTCCTCGGCAGATCCCAGGCAATCAGCGCCAGAAACGAGCCGACTGCGTAGCCCGCGGTTGCGAGGACGAGCGACCGGGATAACGCGAGACTGGCCAGCACCAGCGCAACGCTGAGAACGCCGTTCACCATCAAGCCAATCGCCTGACTGCGTATGTCCAACTCGCGTTGAAACAGACCATGGCAAATGTCCGAGACGGCCTCGCAGGCCCGTGCCCCGACGATCAACATGAGCACCGCAGGCGACAACGAGCCCGCCTTCGCCATCGCTCCTATGGCCAGTGAGCCGACCACGGCCACGCCTGTGGTGATGAGCCGGGCGGTCAGGTAGTCGCTGAAGTCCCGGGGCGAGCGATTACCGGTGGCGAGGAGGGTTCGGAGCCGGAGGTTCGCCAGAACGAAGATCGGACCGGCCACCGCCATCGCGTACGCGAAGACACCGACTTCGACCAGACCGATCGATCGGGCCAGGAGCACGAACACAATCCACTGGCTCCCCGCGTATACCGTGTTGCCCGCGAAAGCCCAGGACGCATTCCTTTTCATCGGCCCGCATCTTCGTCCGCCATCAGTTCCCGGTCGGCTCTACCGGGCCCTCTGGTAGTACTGGACGTACTCCCGGCGGTAATAGCTCGAGTAGTAATAGGCGTTCCGTTCGAGCTCGACGCGATTGAGCACCGCACCAAGGAAGCAGCGCTGCGCGTTCTCCAGCTGCTGAATGGCGGCCTTCGCCGCCTGCCGGCTGGTCATTTCGGCGCCGATGACGAACACGATTCCCCCTGCCGTGCTTGCGGCGATCGCCGCGTCCGTCACCGCCATCGCGGGTGGCGAGTCGATGATGACCGAATCGAAGTGCTCGCCGAGCGAACCGATGAAGTCCTTGAAGCGCTGCGACCCCAGGAGCTCCGCGGGGTTCGGCGGCGTGCGGCCCGCCGTCAGCAGCCAGAGGCCTGCGACGCTACTCTTCCGGATGCACGCGCTCGGCGGTGCGTGCCCGACCATCAGGTTGGACAGCCCCGGCTCCTGCTTCTGTCTGAACATCTCGTGCACACGCGGCCGCCGCATGTCCGCGTCGATCAACAGCACGCGCTGACCTGCCTGCGCGAATCCGATGGCCAGATTCGTCGCAATCATCGTCTTCCCTTCACCGGGTCCCGTGCTCGTGACGACCAGAGTCCTGACACCTTCCTCCGTCGACGAGAACAGAATGTTCGTCCTGATCGAACGGATCGCCTCGGCGAAGCCCGGTGGCACGCCGCTGCTGATGAGCGGATCTCCACCCTGCCAGGTTTTCGGATCGAGCGCCGGCACCATCCCGAGCGACGGCAGCCCCAGGTACTGGGTGATCTCGTCTGGCGTCTTGATTCGGCTGTCCACGTATTCGAAGAAGAAAGCCAGTCCGACCGCGAAGAATGTGCCTCCCAGCAGGGCGAGGCTCAGGTTCATCAGCTTGTGGGGCGAGGCCGGCACGCGCGGACGTTCGGCCTCGTCGACGACGCGAATATTGCTCGTCTTCAGCTCGGTGCTGACGCCAGTCTCTTTCGCGCGCTGAAGCAGGCTCTCGTATATCTGCTTGTTGCTCTGGACGTCGCGTTCGAGCACACCGTAATCGATGGCCTTGCGGTTCATCGACATCGCTTCGCCTTTTTGCTGGTTGAGCGCGTCGATGAGGCTGTTCTCCTTGGCAAGCGCCGACTGATACTCGTTGCGAACCGATTGCACGACCTTGGCAATCTCGCCGTCCAGCTTCGACTGGGCCAGCTGGATGGCCAGCCGCACTTTCACGATGTCAGGGTGCTTCTCGCCGAGCTTTTCGGACAGCTGGGATTGCTGGCTCTGCAGCTGCGCCAGCTCGGCCTTCTGCTGCTGGATGTAGCTGTTGGACAGAATCGCCGGAAACGTATCGAGCGACCCGCCGTTCTTCGCCAGCGACTGCAGCTGATTGGACAACGACTGTTTCTGGAAGCGCTCGGTCTTCGCCTGCGTGACCGCCGCGTTGAGATCGGCGAGCTTCTGAACGACGATGTTCTCGCGGTCCTCCAGGGAGATGGCGTCGTTCTGCTCGCGGTACTTCTGCAGCGCTGCTTCGGCTTTTTCGACCTGCTGCCGCTGTTCGGCCAGGCGTTCGCCCAGCCAGTCGTTGGCTTCCTTCGACGCGAGGAACTTGTACTCGAGGTTCTGCTCGATGTAATTCCTGGCGGTGGCGTTGATGATGCGTGTGGCGAGTTCCGGATCCGACAGCCGGTATTTCAGATCGACGAGCCGACTGTTGCGAATCGGGGCGATCGTCAGATTCTCGAGGAACCTGTCGAGGGCATGCGACTGTTCCATCGTTTCGTCGGCGCTCTGCCGCTCGGCGGATGAACCGCCGAATGGGAGCCACGCCCACATTCCGCGGCTCGCCGAGCCGCCACCAAAATACGGGCTCTGCCACAGCTGCAGCCCTTCGACCGTCTTGCGCGCGAGCGCCCGGCTCTTGAGGATGTTGTATTGCGTCTGGTAGTAGTCGGCCTTGGCTCCCTGTTCGTCGATCACTTCGGTGAAGTTGATGATGTTGGGGTCGTCCGACTCGATGAGCAGTCGCGTTCCCGCCTCATAGATCGGCGTGACCGTGAAGGTGTAGGTCGTCACGCTGACGACCACGAGCAGGAAGGCGGTGGCGGCGGTCCAGCGCCGCTTGTGCAGCACGCGCACATAATCGAGCAGGTGTCCGCCGGCTTCGGCCTGCTCCACGGGCGGAGCGGACGGAGCCGCCTGTGCGGAGCGCGGCGCCACCGCGAGCCGAAGGTGCCGCGGACTCTCCGACTGATGTTCCCCCTGGGCCTGGTCGCTCGTCTGCATATGCCTTCCCCCATTCCGGCCGAAGCCGGCGGGCGGATCAGAAATATCGTTGCGGGACGATGATGGTGTCCTCCGGACGCACCAGGTCCGTCAGCTGCACCTTCACTTCCTTCTTCGTGCCGTTCTCGATCCGCATGATCTGAATGCGGTTCATCGCGCCGTGCTCGTTGACACCGCCGGCGAGCGACAGGGCCTGCAGCACCGTCGTCTTCTTCTGCACGCTGTACGCACCCGGATTCTTCACCTGTCCAAACACGTAGACGGTCTCGGCGCGCGGCACGAAAATGGTGTCCCCGTCCTTCAATTCGAGGTTCTGCGAGAGCGCCCCGCTCTCGAGCTCCCGGATGGTCGCGCGAAAGACCTCCGTGGCGGCGTCCTGATCGGGCAGCACGGGCTCACCGATGGGCCTGCCCTGCGGTGACCGGACAACGGCGACCTCGCCCGACGCGGTCGAGAGCGTCGAACCGGCGCGCGCGAGCGCCTCGATCAGAGTCATCCCTCCGGTGAGCGCAACCGGCCCTGGCTGCCGTACTTCGCCCATGACGAACACACGCTGACTGCGGTACTGCTCGACGGCGATGCTCACTTGCGGGTTGCGAAAGTACCCGTCGGCCAGACGCGCCTTGAGCTCGCCCTCGAACGCGCGAAGTGTGAGGCCGCCGGCTTTGACGCGACCGATGAGCGGGAAGCCGAACGTGCCGTCCGCCTCCACGGTGTACTTGCCGCCGAGATCCGCCTGATCGAACACCTGGATGAGGAGGATGTCCTGCGATCCGATCACGTAGTCGGCCGCCGACTGCGCGCCAGCGGCGATCGATGCGCGCGCGATCAGGAGGGCCAGGAAAACGATCGCGATCCCTGTCCACGCCGGCTTGCACCAACACCTGCTCAGGTCGCTATGCATGATCAGAATCCGAACGACATGCTGCTGCCGATGCGCAGGCTGTCGTAGTCATGAAACTGCTCCGTCGTCGAGTCACGCTGCCAGTAGGACACGCCGAATCCGATGCCGCCATCCCGACCCAGTCGGTACCGGATGCTTCCGGTGTAGGTCAACGTCACATCGACGCGCTGCATCCCGTCGGGAGCGGGCACGTCCTCGATGGCGTCGCTGTATTCGTAGGTGTGCCGATCGACCGAGACCAGCGCGTCGAACTTCCGCCCGATGGCGCGACGAACCGATACGCCCACCGAGTTGTCCACGAAGAAGGGCTGGAACTCCTCGTAGGAGTAGGTGAGGTCGCGGTCGTAGGTCACCCCGAACGTGGTGGATCCGAGCAGCGTGTACGACAGGCCGAGCTCCGCGACCAGCCCGCTGAACGGCGCGAGCGATTCCGGAACAGTGGGCGTGAACTTCCGATACCCGACGTAGGCCGACCCGTTGACGAGCGCCCGCGGCTTGAACTCGACCCCTGGCATCACGCGATAACTCCTGGAGTCACGTGTCGGCGAGTACACGAATGCGTCTCGGAATTTGTCGTAGCGCACCCCGACGCTGGTCAGAGGCGTGACCTTTTGCCGTGCGGTGACGTTGATCCCTTCGGTGTCGCGGTTCAGCGTCTCCTGCAGCTGCGTCCCGTCGAACATCGCATCCGCGTCGTAGCGCGTCTTCAGTCTGCTGGCAGCGAATTCAACCGAGAATTTCGGCGTGAGCGCGAGACCCGCCCCCGCCGTCAGCCCATCTTCCACGTGTCGCGAACGGATATCGATTTCGTTGTTGGGCCGCTGGCGGGTGTTGAGGTAGGAGTTCCCACCGAACAGCTTGAGGCGGTGCAAGTAGACTTCGCCCCGCAGGGCGAACTGCGGATCGACCGACCGCTCGGTTTCGTACTGAGCGTAATAGACCAGGTCAGCCGCCCCGGTCACCTGGAACAACGCTCGGCGAGCCACCGGCAGCCACACATCGGCCTTCGGCATGATGGTGAACGTGAAGTCCGATTTCGCGTCGCCTTCGGTGTTGAACACGTTTCCGTCGATGCCCAATTGCTTCAGCTGCAGAGCTGGGTCGGCGTAAAAGGGACCGAGGCGCACGTTCGCGTTCTCGCGGACGTCGTCTATCGCCGACGACCACAATGACTGCGCCCTGGCGGCAGCCGGAACCGCAAGAGCGATCGCAAGCGCAAAGGCTGTTCTCATGGCGTAGATCGAGCTCCTGTCCTGCCCGTGGCGATTACCGATCCTATCGACCAGTCTGTCTCCGTCCTTGAATCGAAACAGTGGTCCAGAGAGTGATTTCGCCAGACGGGGGCCGGGGGAAGACGCCGGCGATCGTCAGCGCACGACACCCGTGTCGGCTGCGCAGACCTGAGCACCAGCGGGCTCGAGGTGTATATCGAGCCGTTCCGAGCAGATCTTTATAGATGTGTTGTCAGACGCAACGAGGAGTGGACGGCGCCGTGGGCTATTTCACCGTCGTCTGGGTCGCATAGCGACCAGACGCGTCGGGTTGCGATTCGATCAGGACGAGCGTCGCGCCGCGGTACGTCAGGCGACGATCCGCGATTCCGTCGCCGTTCTCGTCAAAGGCGACCGTCTCCAGTGCCCCGCCGTCGTAGGTTTCCCACTTGTCGGGCTTGCCATCGTCATCGGTATCCTGCTCCGCGCGCACGAGCGCCCCCTGCCCGTCGGGACCAGCTTTGGACGCGTCGTAGTACTCCCACCTATCGATGCGATGCTCGTCGTGGGTCGACGAAATTTCTATCTTTTGCACAGTGTGGTCAGCTCCGGGAAACGCCCAGGCATCCGCTTCTCCGTCTCCGTTTCGCGAAAACCCGACCTTGGTCAGATCGCCGGTGTCGCTATAGAACTCCCACCGTTCGATTCTTCCGTCTTCGTTCCGGTCGATGCGAGACTCCACGGGCTTCGCGCCATTCATGACCGTCCAGGTATCGACCCGGCCATTCTTGTCCGAGTCGTAATCGAGCTGGACGAGTCGGCCCGTCTTCTTGTCGTAATTTGGTCGGATGCCGTGCCGAAGCTGCTGCTGTTCAGCGTCGGCGCAAGAAAGGCACGCGGCCGAAAGGGCGACCCACCAGGCTGCGCTCGATCTCCAAGGGCGCCCGCGAGCTCCCTCTCTCGCCCGCACCGACACTGCGCGGGATGTCACGGCATTACACACGTCGACTGGAACAACGCTCGAGCGCAACCGGTTCCAGATCGGCTTCACGATGAACAACCGTCTCAGGGGGGCAGCCATCCACCTTATCTATCGGAACGGGGACCGTGAGCTTCAAGGCTGGGCCGGCGCAGCTCGATCGGGCGCTGAACGGCGCGGCGACGGAAGAGAAGCTCGCCGGTCACCCTGAAAGCGGGCGCTTCAGGAGGACGGACCACTTCCCCGGCGACTCGGAGATGCCCACTGCTTCCCAACCATCGGATCCGGCCCGCTCCAGCACCGACAAGCCTTTCTCCTTCCTCTTGTCGAGTGAGTACTCTTTCTCTGTCGGGACGACGAGAATCAGATATTCCCACTTCTGGAGTGCCATCTTTGTAAGGCCCGGACCAGCGTTGTATCGTTCCCGCTGCCAAGCGTCTGCAGGAACGCCTGTCGCCGGGGCTGACCGGAATCGCCGAGCAAAGCCCGCGCCTTCTTTTCTTGTACAATGCATCACGCGGGGAACGCCCGACACCCTGCGTTCAGATCACGACCGAACACGAGACGTCGCGAAGAAGGAACCGATGAGATTGGCCCTCTCTCGTTGCACGCTCCACCGGCTTGCCCTGACCGTGGCGTATGTGCTCCTCACCACGATCGCGTGCGAACGACGGCCCGGAACAGGTGGGCCCGAGTCGACCACCGGAGACATCCTCGTCGGCATGTACGGTTCGCTCACAGGAGACGGCGCCTCCTTCGGCCAATCGTCGCGTGAAGGAACCGAGCTGGCCGTCGACGAGGTCAACGCCGCAGGGGGCCTGCTCGGCGGGCGCCGTATTCGGCTTCTCGTTGAAGACGATCAGAGCCGGCCGGAAGAGGCCTCGAATGCCGTCACCAAGCTGGTCACCCAGGACAAGGTCGTCGCGGTCCTGGGCGAGGTGGCGAGCCGGCGTTCGCTGGCGGCGGCGCCGATCTCACAGAAGTATCAGATTCCGATGATCAGCCCGTCGTCGACGAATGAACGCGTCACCGAAGTGGGCGACTACATCTTCCGGGTCTGCTTCATCGACCCGTTTCAAGGCGAGGTCCTCGCGAAGTTCGCGTTCAACGATCTGAAGGCCCGACGGGTCGCCATTCTCAAAGACATCCAGCAGGACTATTCGGTCGGCTTGACCGATTCGATTTCCAAGCATTTTGCGGCGCTCGGAGGCGACGTCATGGAGCCGGTGAGCTACAGCACCGGCGACGCCGATTTCAAGGCCGTTCTGACGCAGGTCCGCAGCCAGAAGCCCGACGTGCTGTTTGCAACCGGCTACTATCCCGAGGCGGCAATCATCGTGCGCCAGGCGCGCGAGCTCGGGATGAAGATGCCGATCCTGGGCGGCGATGGCTGGGTCGGCGACGCACTCCGCAACGGTCGTGAGGCGTTGAACAACACGTTCATCTCGAACCACTACTCCGGCGACAACCCGGATCCGGTCGTCCAGAATTTCGTCAAGGCCTATCGGAGCACGTTCAAACGCGAGCCCGACGCGATCGCCGCGCTCGCCTACGATTCGGTCAAGGTTCTCGCCGACGCGTTGACGCGCGCCGGCTCGACGGACGGCCCCAGGCTGCGCGATGCGCTCGCCACCGCCGATGTCCAGGGCGTGACCGGCCGACTGAAGATCAACGAGAAGCGGAACGTCGACAAGCCGGCGGTCATCCAGGAGGTCACTTACGTCGAGGGCGACGTAAAGTTCGTCTACAAGACGACGATTAACCCGAACTAATTGGAAACCGTCCTCCAGCAGCTCATCAACGGCCTTTCGCTCGGCGCCATCTACGCACTCATCGCCCTCGGGTACACGATGGTGTACGGCGTCCTTCGACTCATCAACTTCGCCCACGGCGACGTGTACATGCTTGGTGCCTTCGCGGGCTACTTCCTGGCGAACGCCCTCCAGCTGGACACGAATCCTTCCATCTTTGGAGCGGTGGTCGTCACGACGGGCGCGATGGCGATCTGCGCCGGCATCGGCATCCTGATAGAGCGGCTGGCATACAGGCCGGTACGGCATCATTCGCGGCTCACGTCGCTCATCACAGCCATCGGCGTATCTTTGTTCCTCGAATACGGCGGACAGGTGGTGTTCGGCGCCACTCCGCGCTTCTTCCCGCAGATGGTTCGTTCGGAGATCTATTCAGTGGGCGGCGTGCAGATCACCAACCAGAATCTGCTCATCATCGTCGTGGCGCTCCTGATGATGTTCGGCCTACGCTTCATCGTCCAGCGGACACGCATCGGCAAGGCGATGCGGGCGACGTCGTACAACCTCTCTGTCGCCAGGCTGATGGGGATCAACACCGATTTCATCATCGCGTTCACCTTTGCCCTGGGGTCGGCGCTCGCCGCCGCGGCCGGCGTCCTCGTCGCGCTGGCAATTCCGAGAATCGACCCGCTGATGGGCCTGATGACGGGGTTGAAAGCCTTCGTGGCCGCCGTCCTGGGGGGCATCGGCAGCATTCCGGGCGCGATGCTGGGCGGGCTCTTGATTGGCCTGATGGAGACGGGGCTCAGCGCCACGGCCTACTCCACCTATCGCGACGCCGTCGCATTTGCCGTCCTCATTCTGATTCTGCTCGTCCGGCCCGCCGGGATTCTGGGTGCGTCCGGTCCGGAGAAGGTCTGACTCGTATGAGCGTGACGAACAAGCTGCTCGCCACGCTTGTCATCGTGGCGCTTCTGGCCGGCGTCAATTACATCTTCGAGTACGGATTCGGCGACTTTCTCATCAACCCGTATTACGCGCGCATTGTCAACCTGATCGGGATCAACATCACGCTGGCCGTGAGCCTCAACCTCATCAACGGCCTCGCCGGTCAATTCTCCATCGGGCACGCGGGGTTCATGGCCGTGGGCGGATACGCGGCGACTTACTTGACGGTCTATTACGGCAACCGGATCGCCTCGTTCGTCGGTTCGACGCTCGACGCCGGGTTCGGCGCCTCGGTCGTGATGGTCCTCAGCCTGCTGACCGGCGCCGTGACGGCGGCCGCGGCCGGTCTCGCTGTCGGCATCCCCTCGCTGCGGCTCAAAGGCGATTATCTGGCCATCGTCACGCTCGGGTTCGGCGAGATCATCCGCGTGTTGATCCTCAATATTCCAGCCGTGGGAGGCGCCACGGGCTTCACCGACGCGATTCCGATCACGAACTTCTTCTGGATCTTCGCCATGGCGATCCTGACGATCGCCATCGTTCGCAACATCGCCGTGTCGACGTTCGGCCACGCGCTCACCGCCATCAGGGGCGACGAGATCGCCGCCGAAGCGATGGGCATCAATACGACACGGTACAAGGTCCTCGCCTTCGTGATCAGCGCCGCGCTCGCCGGCATTGCGGGGGGACTGTCCGGACAGCTCTTTGCGAACCCGCTCAATCCGCAGAACCTCAACTTCGTCAAGTCAATCGAAGTCATCGTGATGATTGTGCTGGGCGGGATCGGCTCGATCACGGGCGCCATCATCGGCGCCACGACGTTGACGATTCTGCCCGAGGCGCTCAGAACGTTCGATCAGCAGTTTCCGGGGCTGCGAATGGTCATCTACGCGCTGCTGCTGGTCCTGTTCATGATCTTCAGGCCGCAGGGGCTGCTTGGACGCCGTGAGTTTTCGTTGAGCTGGCTGAGGCCTCGGAATCGGCAGACCGCCGGCGCCGGAGGAGTCTGAGACGTGATCGAGACGTCTTCGTCCTCCGTTTCGTGGCTGCTTGACGTTCGGAATCTCACAAAGCGCTTCGGCGGCCTCACTGCCGTCAAGGCCCTGGGCATACAGATAGCCCCGGGGACGCTGTATGGGCTCATCGGGCCCAACGGCGCTGGAAAGACGACGGTCTTCAATCTGCTGACGGGACAGTACAGCCCGACCGAGGGCGAGATCCATTTCGACGGCGCGCGGATAGATGGACGCAAACCGTACGAGATCGCCAAGCGGGGCGTCGCGCGGACATTCCAGAACATCCGTCTGTTCGCGGACATGACGGTGGTCGAAAACGTATTGGCGGCCCACCACTTGCGAACTCGCCAGATTCTGGCGGACGCTGTGCTGGGCACCGGCCGTCACCACGCTGAGGAGCAGGAAACGCTCGAGCGCGCGATGAAGCTCCTCAAAATCTTCGACCTCGACCGCGTCGCCGACAAGCCAGCGACAAGCCTTCCCTACGGGAGTCAGCGGCGGCTCGAAATTGCGCGGGCCCTGGCCACCGGGCCGCGGCTGCTGCTCCTCGATGAGCCGGCCGCGGGGATGAACCCGCAGGAGGCTCAGGACCTCATGCGCCTGATCGCCTGGCTGCGGGACGAGTTCCGGATCACCATCCTGCTCGTCGAGCACAACATGAAAGTCGTGATGGGCATCTGCGAAACGATACAGGTCATCGACTACGGCGAAGCGATCGCCCTCGGGTCTCCACGCGAGATTCAGCAGAACCCGAAGGTCATCGAGGCCTATTTGGGAGGCGGATGATCATGGGGACGGGGAGAAGCTGAGCCGTCATGCTCCACCTGGAACACATCGACGTCTTCTACGGCGCGATCCATGCGCTTCGCAACGTTTCTCTGACGGTCAACGCAGGCGAGGTGGTCACGCTCATCGGCGCCAACGGTGCCGGCAAATCGACCACGCTCAGAGCGATCACCGGCCTGCTGACGCCAAAACACGGGCGCATCGTCTTCGAAGGCGAAGAGCTGGCGGGGGTTCCGGCCCATCGGCGCGTGGCGCGGGGCATCTCCATGGCGCCCGAAGGACGGGGGATTTTCGCCAACCTGACCGTGCTCGAGAATCTCGAGATGGGGGCGTATCTCAAAACCGATCGTGCGGCCGTGAAACACGACATCGAGCATGGATTCACGCTCTTCCCGCGCCTGAAAGAGCGAATGAAGCAGTCAGCGGGCACGCTTTCGGGCGGCGAGCAACAGATGCTCTCCATCGCGCGGGCGCTGATGTCTCGACCCCGACTGCTGCTGCTCGACGAGCCGTCTCTCGGCCTCGCCCCTCTGGTGTGTCAGACGATTTTCAGCACCATCGATCGAATCAAAGCGGAAGGCACGACGCTGCTGGTCGTCGAGCAAAACGCCAGCGCCGCGCTCAAGCATTCCGACCGGGGGTACGTACTCGAGACCGGCGAGGTGATTCTGGAAGGCTCCGCAACGGGGATCGCGAACGATCCCCGTGTTCGCGAAGCCTATCTGGGTGAGTAGCCGTCAGCCCTTCGTGGCGCGCCACGATCCGCTGGCCGCGCCGCTGCTCGTCCCCTCGATCGTGTTGCCATTGACGCGCCCGGTGTACTGCGTGCCGCCCACGCTGAACCGGATCTGATCACCGGCCAGCCTTCCCTCGGTGATCGGCATGTTGTTCAGCGACCCGGTGACCATCTGGTACTTCTGCGTCAGCGTCAACGTGCCGTTCGGCATCTTCCAGTTGCCCTGCACTTTGGCCGGCACCAACCAGAACAGCGCCGTACACCAGGAGGTGCAGTCGCCGCCGACTGTCTCCCTCTGATCTGGCTCCCAATCGTCCATGGTGAACGTATTGGACACAATCCTCGTTCCAGGCTTGAGGTCGAGGATCTTCGGGCGCAGACGCAAGTTGATGTCCGGCAGGAGGAACATCGTGATGACTGTCGCCTTCGACAGATCGGTCTGGAACAGATCAGCTTTGGCGAAGCTGGCCTTGCCGGTGACGCCGGCTTCCTTCGCATTGCGCTCCGAGAGCGCGACCATATCGGGGTTGTATTCGATGCCCTGGGCCGTCGCTCCACGCTTGGCCGCCGTGATAACCGTTCGGCCGTCTCCCGATCCCAGGTCCATCACGTAATCCTGCGGGGTGACCTTCGCCATGTCGAGCATCTTGTCGACAAGCGCCTGCGGGGTCGGTACCCACACAACGTCCTTGCCCGCCTGACCCACCGTCGGCTTGAACGTCTCGGTCGCCGCCTGTGCGAAGGCAGTCACGGCCACCGACAACAAACCAAGCGTCAACAACGACCGCCGCAACACCTGCGATGCCTTCATGTGTCTTCTCCCTCGGGCGAATTATAGTAGGCCCTGGCGAAATTGATGCGATACCACGCCATCGTAATCGGCGGCGGCCACAACGGGCTCACGGCGGCCGCCTACCTCGCACGCGCCGGTCGGAAAGTGCTCGTCCTGGAGCGTCGGGACATCCTCGGGGGCGCGGCGGTGACCGAGGAGGTCATTCCCGGCTTTCGCTTCTCAGTGTGCTCGTACGTCGTCTCCCTCCTGCGGCCTGAGATCATCCGCGAGCTCGACCTGACGCGACACGGGCTTCAGATTCTACCGCTCGACGGCACCTTCACGCCAATGCCCGACGGCAACTACCTCTGGCGTGTCGACGACCACGCCGTCACACACCGGGAAATCGCCCGACACTCCAGACGGGATGCCGACGCCTACGCCGGCTACGGGCAGGCGATGGTCGAGATGGCGCGCTTCGTCAGGCCGCTCCTCGATATGACCCCGCCGGAACCGACCGCGCGCAACCCGCGCGACCTCTTGAAGCTGGGAGGACTGATCAAGCGCTTTCGCGACCTCTCTCCGGCCAATCGCCGCAATCAATTGCAGCTCATGACGATGAGCGCCGCCGATTTTCTCGATCAGTGGTTCGAAACCGACGTGCTCAAGGCCACCATGTCGGCATCAGGCATCATCGGGACGTTTCTC
This sequence comes from Vicinamibacterales bacterium, assembly GCA_035537875.1. Taxonomy (GTDB): domain Bacteria; phylum Acidobacteriota; class Vicinamibacteria; order Vicinamibacterales; family CAVVIG01; genus DATLLJ01. The sequence goes on from DATLLJ010000019.1 coordinate 31,413, forward strand.
GGCGTCCGGTCACCTGGTACGGCCTACGTGCTGCTTCACCATTACATGGGCGAGCTCGATGGGGTCTTCCGCTCCTGGGGTCTCCCGGTTGGCGGGACCGGCGCGGTCTCGAACGCCATCGCCGCAGCCGCCCGCAAGGCCGGCGTCGAGATCCGGACGGGCGCCTCCGTCGCGGGCATTCGCACGCGCCATCAGCGCGCCCTCGGCGTGACGCTCGACAACGGGGCCGACATCGACGCCGACATCGTGCTCTCGAGCGTGGATCCGCGCCGAACATTCCTCGGCTTTCTGGGTCCAGCAGACCTTCCTGTCGAATTTGTCGACGATGTGAAGCGGTACCGCTTTCGCGGTTCGTCGGCCAAGGTCAATCTCGCGCTCGACGGGCTGCCAGAATTTGCATCGTTTCCCAAGGGCACCACGCACTTGCGCGGCGCGATCTCGATTTCTCCGACCGTGGACTACATGGAGCGCGCATACGACGATGCGAAGTACGGCGCCTTCTCGAGACGACCGTACATCGACATGGTCATCCCCACACTTCTCGATCCCACGATGGCGCCGCCAGGAAAACACATCGTCTCGTGCTTCGTGCAGTACGCTCCCTACTTCCTCGCCAACGGAAGCTGGGATGACCAGCGCGAAGCGTTCGGCGATACAGTCGTCGACACCCTGGCCGAGTACGCCCCAGGAATCCGCAACCTGATCCTCCATCGCCAGGTGGTGACGCCGCTCGATCTCGAACGGGATTTCGGGCTGACCGAGGGCAATATCTTCCAGGGTGAGCTGTCGCTGGACCAGTTGTTCTTCATGCGCCCGGTTCCCGGCTGGGCCCAGTACACGACGCCAATTCGAGGCCTATGGATGTGCGGATCGGCGACGCATCCGGGAGGCGGGATCATGGGCGCGCCCGGCCGGAACGCGGCCCGACGGATTCTCGGGATTCGGCACTGACGTCGAGCGATGCCAACAGAAGACGTCATCATCATCGGCGGCGGTCACAACGGGCTCGTCGCGGCCGCTGTCCTCGCAAAGACTGGCCTCAGACCGCTCGTGCTCGAGCGCGCCGAGAAAGTCGGCGGCTGTGCGGTCACTTCGGAGCTCGCGCCAGGCTTCCGCTGCCCCACGCTCGCCCACCGGGCGGCCCTCGATCCCTCGATTGTTCGAGCGCTGGACCTCGAGCGCCACGGCCTGCAAATCATCCGTCCCGCAGCGATCGTTTGCGCACCCACGGCCGGGGACAGAGCGCTCACCCTGTGGATGGACACGGAACGGACGACGCGGGAGATCGAGCCTTTCTCACGGGCCGACGCCCGCCGATATCCCGAGTTCCTCGCGAGCCTCACGGCTGTCTCCAGCGTCCTGCGGTCGGCGTTTTCGTTTCAGCCGCCCTCACTCGACAGACCAAGGCTCGGCCACATCGTCAACCTGCTGAAACTCGGCCGCCGGTTTCGTGGACTTCCTGCGCCGGACGCCCACAGGCTGCTGCGCTGGTTGTCGATGTCGGTGGGGGATCTCGTCCATGAGTGGTTCGAGAGCGAACCGCTTGTCGCGACGATCGCAGCTGGGGGTCTGCTGGGTCAGCATCTCGGTCCGCGATCGCCGGGAAGCGCGGCGGCCTTCTTGTGGCTCGGCGCCGGAGAAGACCGGCCCGTTGTGCCAGGCTGGTCAGCCGTCGGCGGCATCGGCGTTGTCAGCGACGCTCTCGGGGCCGCGGCCACGCAGGCGGGCGCACGGATCCGTCTTTGCGCCGAGGTTCGGAGCATCGTGGTCGAGAACGACACAGCCACGGGCGTCGTGCTGTCGACAGGAGAGCAGATCACCGCCCAACGAATCGTGTCCAACCTCGATCCTCGACGGACACTGCTCGGACTCGTCGGTCCGGGCCATCTGCCAGCGCACGTGAGCGAGAATCTTCGCCACATCCGGATGCGCGGCACGCTCGCCAAAATCAACTACGCCGTATCGTCGTTGCCGGCCTTCAGGGGGCTGGCCGCTCGAGATCCTGCACAACAGGAAGCCGCGCTGTCGGGCTGCGTCAGGCTGTGCCACGGAATCGATGCCCTCGAGCGGGCATTCGACGCCGCGAAATACGGCCGCTCCTCGGACGAGCCGTGGATCGAGCTGAACATCCCGTCGCTCCTAGATCGTTCGCTCGCGCCGCATGGGCATCATGTGGTGTCGGCATACGTGCAGTTTGCGCCCTACGTGTTACGAGGAAGCACGTGGGATACCGAACGCGACCGCTTTGGCGACGCCGCAACCCGCACGATCGAGCAATTCGCGCCCGGATTCGCGCGGTCGATCGTTGCCCGGCAGATCATCACGCCTCTCGACCTCGAGCGCGATCATGGGCTGACCGAGGGCCAGATCTTCCAGGGTGAACTGGCGCTCGATCAGCTCTTCCTGGCGCGTCCTCTTCTCGGCTGGGCGCAGTACGGCACGCCCATCCGGAGCCTCTACCTCTGTGGCGTGGGCACGCACCCTGGCGCCGGACTTGATGGCCGGTCCGGTTGGCTCGCCGCGCAATCCATCGCGCCGTAGAGGCGCCGTCGGCAATCGGGCTACGTGGTGCGGACGATGTCTGCCGCGCGGAACAGGTCGTCGGCCGCCTGCAGGATGATCCGCCGCAGTCGAACCGGGTACTCCTTCTGCTCGGCAAGAAACGTCCGCACCAGGTCGGCCGCAGCGCGCGTGCGGTGACCGCTCAGCGTCGCGTCCATCCAGTTCTTCGGGAAGAAGATGTCGCCGGTTCGCTGAATGTCTCGGAGAAGTTCGAGGGCGGGCCGGAGATGCTTCAGCGATCCCGCGGCGCGCAGCGGGTGGTTCATATAACGCACGCCTTCGACAACCCAGGGTTCACGGCGCCGGTTGGCCGCGTCCGAAAGGCTCGCAAAGAACGTATCCCGCACTGCCGGGGAATCGGAGACCGCCGGCATCACGAACGCAAACCGCGCCTTGCGATCGGGATTCTCGAACCGCGCGAGCTGTTCCTCGAGAATCGCGGACGAACCGGCCACGTCACGGATGGCGAGCTCCAGCGCCATCGTGGCTTCGTCCGGCTCGGCGAGCCTCAAGCCGGGGATCTTCTCTTGCCTGCGCCACACCCGCTCGAGGAAGGCGATTCCTTCCGGTGTGGTCACGACGGCGTAGAACGCAGAGAAAAACGTCGATTTCATGCTGGCGGATGGGGAGCGGGCGATGCCCGCTTGCAGGGCGGCCTCGAGCGCGGGCGCACGGCCGGCTCGCTCCGTATCGGAGAGGAACGTCCAGAACGCTTCGGCGAGATAGCCGGTGAGCAGCTGAACGTTCTGTTCGACCCGTTCACGGGGCAGGGCCCGCAGTGCGGCGTCCACGAACGTCGCCGGGCGGACTCGACGGTCCAGCATCTCGTCCCACAGGGTGATCCAGGCAGCTCCGCGCGCTGTGGGGTCTGTCAGGTCTGCCACATGGCGGAGAAGATAGGTGCGGCTGGCCTCATCCAACGCAAACGCGCCATAGGCCAGGCCCCCCCCGGTCGGCAGTACGAACTCGACCCGCGGCAACGAAATGGCAGCCGGCACCTCGGCGCGCGTGTTCCGAAGTTCGACCGGGATCGCCCGGGCGTCGGCGGCCGTTCCCATCAGCACGTCCATCTGTTCCGTCCAGGTCAGCGACCGGCCCTGCTGCTGATCGCGCTGGACGAACGCCAACCGCTGAATCCTGCGCTCGGAATCAACCTCGAGTTCGGTCGCGATGGCGGGACGACCCGCTTCGTCGACCCAGGTCCGACTCCATGCCGCGACGTCGAGGGCCGTGAGCTCGTCGAGAATCGCCACGAGATCGGGCCAGGTGGCGTTCGCGAACTGGAACCGCTTGAGATAGGCGCGAAGCCCGCTCTGCAAGCGGTCGGCACCCATGAGCCGCTCCAGCTGTCGCATCACGATTGGCGCTTTCTGATAGATGATCGGACCGTACAACGCGCCAGCCTCGTTCAAGTTGGCCAGTGGTTGACGGATCGGATGTGTGCCTTCCGTCCGATCCACCGAGTACGCGGCTGGGTAGTGGGCGACCAGAAACCGAAGCTCGTGGTTGACGCTGGGAAACGCCGGGTTGACGATCTTCGCCGCCATGAAGTTGGCGAAGACTTCTTTGGTCCACACATCATCGAACCACCGCATCGTGACGAGATCGCCGAACCACATATGCGATGTCTCGTGCGCGATCACGCTCGCCCGGGCCAGCATCTGGTTCTCGGTCGCCGATTCTTCGAGCAGCAACGACGACGAGTTGTAGAAGATCGCGCCGGGATGTTCCATCCCGGTGAACTGAAACGACGGGACGAGCACGAAATCGAACTTCCCGAACCGGTACGGAAGCGCCGTATATCGTTCGAGCCAGTCGAGCGCCTGCGCGTGCAGCTCGAAGAGCGTGTCGCGGTTGCGTGCCACTTTGGCAGCGTCGGTTTCGCGATGAAACATCCGGTAGGTGCGCTCGTTCCGCGTGGCCGTCTCCACCTGGAACTTCCCTGCCGCGAAGGCAAAGAGGTATGTCGGAATCGGCTCCGTTTCGGCATACTGGACGCGAAAGCGCCCGCCCGATAGATCACGCAGCCCTTCGGCTCCGTTGGCGACTGCCTGCCAATCGGCTGGCCCGGTCAGTTCCAGTGTGAATCGCCCTTTAAGATCCGGCTGATCGAAGCAGGGAAAGGTCAGGTGTGCGCGCGCGGGGACGAACAGCGTGTAGAGAAACTCCGGATTGCGGTTGAGGGCGGCATCACCGGCGCGGAAAGCGACATCGATGATGTTCTCGCCGGCCACTATTTCCTCGCCTGGAATCACGATATGCCCGTTGACGGTGCGGAACTTCGAAGGTTTGCCCCCGACGGCAAGAAACGTGAGGTTCTCGGCGCCTGGTGCGAAGTCGAGTACGAGCGGCTGTCGTCCGGCACGAGCCGTCAGACGAATCGTGACGCGGCCCTCGATCGGATCCGAAACCGAGGCGGGAAGGGAGAACGACAGGTTGTAACGCACGTTTCCGATCGCTCGGGCACGTTCGACAGCCAACCGGTCGCTGATCCCGATCGCCGGGTCGGCCCCGTCGTCGGGTCCTGCGCTCCGGCACGCCACATCAGTTCCCATCAGCAGCAGCAGGATCGGCACGACGGGCCGCCACAGACATTGGTCCACTCGGGCATTATCGCCGACCCTCGCTCCAATCGTCTCGAACGGGCGTTGGACACCGGACCGTGTCGTCGTAGACTAGGCGCGTGACCCGCCGTTCGGCCCTCCGCGTGGCCGGGCCCCTCCTGTTCGTGATCCTGCTGGCGTCAGCTGCGGGGGCGCAGTTTGGCTTCGGACGGGGCCGGCAGACAGTACGGTACGTACCGGCGGGCAGTTACACCGGCCAGTTTCTCTTCTGCCGCATTTCCTTTCGAAACCAGGTCGGGGGCGACGGTGGCGGGTGGGACGTCGACTACCCTCGCGCCGATCTCAACCTGTCGTTCCGTCTGTCAGAGCTCACGACGACCCCCATCAGCCGCGACGAACGCGGCGAGATCCGACATATCATCATCCGCCTGACCGATCCTGAGCTGTACAAGTGTCCCTTCATCATGATGACCGAACCGGGCGGTGCGTACTTCGATGCCAACGAGGCGGCCGCGCTGCGATCCTACCTCCTGAAGGGCGGGTTCATGTGGGCCGACGACTTCTGGGGGACGCGGGCGTGGAACGTGTGGGCTGGCGAGATCGCGAAGGCACTTCCGTCGGCGCAGCACCCGATTGTGGAGCTGCCGCTCGACCACGAAGTGTTTCACACCCTGTACGACGTCAAGGAAAAGCTCCAGGTCCCCGCCATCGGCTTCTGGGTGGGCGGCGGTATCACCTCTGAACGCGGATATGACAGCGCCGAGCCCCATGTGCGAGCGATCTTCGACGAGCACGGCCGGATCATGGTGCTGATGACGCACAACACCGACTTCGGCGATGCATTCGAACGCGAGACCGACGATCGAGACTACTTTCTGGAGTTCGCCGCCAGGGGCTACGCGTTCGCGGTCAACACGTTGATTTATGCGATGACGCACTGATTGGGCGCATTTGACAGCGTCCGCGCGCGCCGATCACAATACCAGGCGTGCCTGTCCCACGCATCAGCAAGGAAGATCTGAAGCAGCGCCTCGACAGCGGAAGCCCACCGGTCGTGGTCGACGCGCGGCTCAAGTATCCGTACGAGCACAGCACCGTGCGTCTGCCGGGTGCCCTCCGCTATCCGGACGGTACCGGCTCGCTTCCGCGCGATCGGGACATTGTCGTGTACGATTCCGATCCGAACGAGTTGGCCAGCTCGCACGTCGCTGCCGAACTCATCCATCATGGCTATCGGGCGCTGGCGCTCAAAGGCGGAATCAGCGAGTGGCTCGCCGCGAATCTACCGACCGAGACCAAGCCAGCGCCAATGATGGCCCCCCCAGAGCCTGGGGCGCTGAAAGGCTAGCGGGGATTTTCCCAGATCCTTCTGCACGCCCGGTTGCGTCCCTCCCTCAGGTACTGGGGCAGCTTGCCCTGCTCGCGGCGATCCGCGGAGACGCCGCCTCACGAGATCGCCTGACACGCGCGGCCGATTTTACGCGGGCGCACGGCGTCCACTCGGAGGCTCAACTCGGCCGCTTTCTGGCCGCACCGAAAGATCCGGCTCCGGACGCCGAACTACTCGAGCTGTTTCGCCATCTCTCCGATTCGGCCTCCTGGATACTGATGGAATCAGCGCTCGCGGATCTTCCAGCGGACCTGCGCTGGCTGTTCGAATCGGGCGCCGTGAACCTCGAACAACTCGCCGAGCTCCATGCGGCGCTGGGGGTCACTTCGATTTCCGACTTGGCCTCCGCGGTCGCCGACCACGCGATCGGCGAGCTGACGCTGTTCGATCCGGCCACCGAACGGGCTATTGCAGGCGCCCTCCCTCATTTGCGGCGGGGGGTACCGCGGGTCGCTCTGGGGCGGGCAGTCGCGCTCACGCGGCCGATTCTCGATCTCCTGCGCTCGGTGAGCGGGGTCGCGTGGGCCTGCGCGGGAGGATCGCTGCGGCGCGGACAGGACACCGTAGGCGACATCGAGCTGATCGCTGCGACGGCTCGCCCTGACGACGCCATCGCTGCGTTGCTGGGGATGCCGGACGCGGTGCGTCCGCTGTATCGCAGCGACCGACGGTTGTACTTCCGGATGGATCGCATACAGGTTGGAGTGCGTCTTCCCGATCCAGTCAACGCCGGCGCTGAACTGCTGCAGGCGACGGGGTCCAGGGCGCATGTATCCGCCCTCCGTGAGCACGCCCGTCGAGCCGGCTGGCAGCTGAGACGGGACGGCCTGAGACACCCGGATGGGTCTGTCCAACCGGCCGCCACGGAAGAAGAGATCTACTCGGCGCTGAAGCTGCCCTTCATTCCGCCTGAGATTCGCGACGGCGACGAGGAAATTCAAGCCGCGTCGCGGGGCGCCCTTCCCCCTCTTCTGTTGAGAGGCGACATTCGCGGCGACCTGCACATGCACACTGAATTCAGCGACGGCAAGGACACCGTCGAGGCCATGGTCAAGATGTGCCGGCAGCTCGGCTACGAGTACCTGGCGATCACCGATCATTCACCGCGATCCGCTGCCACACGAAATCTCTCGACCGAGTCCATCGCACGACAAGCGGAAGAGATCGATCGTCTGCGAGAGCTTTACCCGGACATCGCGATACTTCACGGGTGTGAAGTGGACATCCTGCCGGACGGGCGACTCGATTTCTCGGATCGTGTGCTCGAGCGACTCGACATCGTGCTCGCGTCCCTGCATGAGCACGCAGGGAGCTCGCGGGACGACCTGCTGCGCCGCTACACGGCCGCCATGAAGCATCCGCTCGTCGCCCTCGTGACTCATCCAACGAATCGTCTCGTTCCGTTCAAGCCAGGTTACGATCTGGACTACGACGCGCTCTTCGCGGTCGCGGTGGAGACCGGCACGATCGTGGAGATCGACGGATCGCCGGCGCATCTCGATCTCGATGGTGCGCTCGCAAGACGGGCCATCGCCGCAGGGGCGATGGTCGCCGTCGACAGCGACAGCCACCGCGCGACGCTCCTCGAGATGCAGATGGACCTGGGCGTCACGACCGCCCGCCGCGGCTGGGTCGAGCGCCGACACGTCGTGAACACCCGATCCCTGGCCGAAATTCGCGCGTTCATCTCCGCCAAGCGCGGATAGCGAGGCGTCATGCGCCGACCGCTGTTTGTCGCCGCCGTCAGCGTGGGAATTGTGACGTGGACGCTGTATCGGTTGACGATGCTGCCAGGCATGGACCTTGGTGATACGCCGTCCTTCCAGGCGAGGGTCGGCATTGCTCTCCTCACGCCCCGCGACGGCTACCCGCTTTACTCCGCCATCGGCACCCTCTTTCATCGGGCGATAGGGGGGGACCCGGCTCGCGCGCTGAACCTGGTATCGACTGTACAAGCCGCCCTCGCCTGCGCCGTGACGGTACTGCTCGCCGCCGAGTTGACCGGCTCGATTGGAGCCGCCATCGGGGCCGCGCTCCTCTTTGGCGGCTCTTACACGTTCTGGAGCCAGTCGGTCATCGCCGAGGTGTACGCGCTGCACCTGCTGTTCGTGGCGCTGGTGTTGCTCCTCACGCTGCGATGGGAGCGGCGGCCGACACTCGCTCGGCTCGCGTTGATGCTCGCCGTTTACGCGCTCAGCTTCGGGCATCACCTCTCGATGGTCCTGCTGGCGCCAGCCCTGATCATCTTCCTGGCCTCCACGGCACCAGACGGCTGGCGGTCGTTGTTCACCGCTCGGGTGGTCTCGGTGGCGGTCGCCTTCGCTGGGCTGGGAGCACTTCAGTACGCCTGGAATTTTCAGACGCTTTTGATCCAGCCAGGTGCGCCCGCCACTCTCAACGAGGCGTTCCGTCAATTCTGGTTCGACGTCACAAAGGCAGACTGGCGCGAGATCATGGTTGGGGAGATTCCGCGCGTGATGCTGAGCGATCACGCTCGCATGTACGCCTTCGATCTTCTTCAGCAATTCGGCTGGCCGGCGCCGATTGCCGCGGGGCTGGGCCTGCTGGCCCTGGCCCGCACGAATTGGCGCCGTGCCGGGCTGCTGACAACGGCGTATCTGGCCTTCTTTCTCTTCGCCTTCAGCTATAACGTCGGCGACGCGCACGTGTTTTACCTCGCGTCACACCTGATCGTCGCTTTGCTGGCGGTATGCGGGCTGGTCGCTGTCGGCGATGCGTTCGATCAGCGTCGCATTGCCACGGCGCTCACCCTCCTGTACGCGGTGGCGCGCATCTGGACCGACTTCCCAGCGCTGGATCGAAGTCAGGACCATCGTCCCGAACAGGTGATCGCCGCGATGACCGAGGGACTGGACGATCGGCACGCGGTCCTGTTGACGGACCTGAACTGGCAGGTGCAGAACGGGCTGAGTTACTTCGCCAAGGAGAGGGCACGGGAAGTGGCTCACAGTCGAATGCCACCTCTGATCCTCTACGCTCCCGCCTTCGTTGCCGACAACCTGGCCATCAGCCGTGACGTCGCGGTGACCGAGCGGGCACGTTCGGCACTCATTGCTGCGTACGGTCCTCGCTTCACGATCGAGTCCGATCCCCGCGTGACAGCCCCATCTCTGGCGGAGGCGATTCAGGGACTCCCCCCCGGCACTCGTTACATGATGTGCATCCTCAGGCCGACGAGCGATCTGCCGCTCGACTGGACCGACATCGGGGAGGCACTTGTCACCCTTGGCGACGGCGGGGCGGTCAGCGTGCCCGACGGCGACTACATCGCGATTGCGGGCGTATCGGGTCGACGTCCGACCTTCATCCTCGGATCGAATCGACCCTTCAGGCGCTCGCTCGACCTCGACGAGGTGTCCGTGCGCATCCGCATGGAATCGTGGCTGTCGGCGGATACCATCCGGCGCATGGGATTCGGTCACGTCATCGTCGGCCGCCGACACACGCTTATCGTCGAGCGAGGCGTCAGCTTCGCGGCCTTCGACGCCGCCGGCCGCCCGATTCGAACCGCTTACGCTTCCAATATTTTTTCGCCCCAGCGGCGCTATCTGGTCAGGTAGTTCTCGCTTGTCGGATCCGGCAGGCCGCGCCCCACTTTCAGCCGGACCGAGGCCTCATGCTATCGTTGCCTCGTGGCAGGTCGCACCTTCGCAGTCATCGCGTTTGGCGCGTGGGTGGCTTTGTCGGCATCGGTTATCCGAGGGGCTGAACCGACTGCCGATGAGCTGGCGCAGGCCCTCCAACGAAAATACGACGCCGTTGCCGACTTTTCAGCCGACTTCGTCCACACCTATCAGGGCGGCGTGTTGAAGCGAAAGCTCACCGAGCGCGGCAAGGTCTTGATCAAGAAGCCCGGCAAGATGCGGTGGGACTACGATGCGCCGGAACGGAAGCAGTTCATCTCGGATGGCGCCAGGATGTACTTCTACATTCCCGCAGACAGGCAGGTCATGGTCAGTCCCGTGCCTCCCGACGCGGCAGCGACCACGCCGGCGTTGTTTCTGGCCGGAAAGGGCCGACTGGTGGCCGAATTTGCCGCTTCTTACACAGATCTGCCCGCGGATCTGCCGACGGGCAACCTCGCGTTGAAACTCGTACCGAAATCGAAGCAAACGGAATACGATTGGCTCGTCCTCGTGGTCGATCCGGCGTCGCTCGCCATCCGGGGACTCGTGACGATTGACGCGCAGGGCGGTTCCTCGACGTTCGCCTTTACCAACCTGAAGGAGAACGTGGGTCTGGCGGATGACCAGTTCAATTTCCGGATTCCGCGCGGTGTCGAAGTTGTCGGCTGAAAGCCTCGTGGCGGAGCGCTGCGCGGCCTCCTGGCGGATCCTGACCGCGACCTGCTTCTTCACCCTCGTCCTCGGTGCGTGTGCGACATCGGGGGCGTTACAGCGCGGGCTCGACGCCGAGCGGCAACTGGATTACGACCGCGCCGTCAACGAATATACGCAAGCCCTGCGCGAGTCACCAGATAACGCGAACGCGCGTCAGGGGCTTGAACGGGCACGGATGCGGGCGTCCCAGGATCATCTCGTCAAGGCCAGGCGTCTGGCCGGGCTCGGCAAGTACGAAGAGGCGCTCGTCGAATACGGCCTGGCCGCGGAGCTCAACCCCACCAATCCCGACGTCGACCAGGAGCTGCGCTCCACGCGTACCAAGCTGCGCGCGAAGGTGGCCGTGCCGGCCGATGGAAAGACCGAGCTGCAGACGCTCATCGACCGCTCGCGCTCGATCGCGCCGCCCGGGCTCGACCTGCCGACTGGCGTCAAGATGCCGGCGTCGTTGATCTTCCGGGATGCCGGGAGTCGCGACGTCTTCACGGCGATCGCCCGCTTCGCGAATATCAGCATCGTGTTCGATTCCACATTCCGGGACATGCCGGTTACGGTCGACCTTCGAAACGCCACGCTCGAGGATGCTCTCAACACGGTCGCCGACATCACCCGCACGTTCTATCGGGTCACGGCTCAGAACACGATCGTCGTCATCCCCGACACGCAGGCCAAGCGTCGCGAATACGAAGAGGAAGTGGTTCGGACGTTTTATCTGAGCAACGCCGACCTCAAGGAAACGATGGATCTGCTGCGCCTCGTCCTCGACGCGCGGCGTGTCTCCGCGCTGACCGCCAACAACGCCGTCAGCATCAAAGACACGCCGGAACGCGTCGCCGCTGCCGGACGGCTGGTGGCGGCCATCGACAAGGCGCGTCCGGAGGTCATCATCGACGTCGAGCTGCTCGAAGTCGATCGGACCAAGCTGCTCGACTACGGGCTGCAGATCGCCTCACCGGGTTCGACAGGCATCGATGGATCGATCGGGATCACGCCGCCAACGCTGACGCTCGAGGCGCTGACCAACCTGTCACAGTCCGACGTCCTGCTCGCGAACCTGCCGTCCCTCTACTATCGTCTGCTCAAGACCGACGTCAACACGCGGGTGCTCGCCAACCCCCAGCTTCGGTCGTCTGATGGGACGACCGCGCAGGCGCGCTTCGGCGAACAGGTACCCGTGCCGACCACGACGTTCGCGCCCATCGCCACGGGAGGCACGCCGCAGCAGCCGATCACCGCGTACACGTATCAGAACATCGGCGTCAACATCGACATCACGCCGCGCACCCATCACGATGACGACGTCACGCTGGCGCTGAAAGTGGCCGTGACGAGCGTGTCAGGCAGCGGTTTCGGCGATCTGCCGACATTTGGCAACCGCGAGATCAGCACGATCATCCGCCTGCACGACGGCGAAACCAACATGCTGGCCGGACTCATTCGCGACGACGAGCGAGAGACCGTCGACGGCATTCCCGGTCTCAGCGACATCCCTGGCGTCGGCCGGCTGTTCGCGCGGACGCAGCGCACCAGGAACCAGAGCGATATCGTGCTGACGCTGACGCCGCACATCATCCGCGTGCTCGATCTGGACGAAGCCGATCTCCGCGCCTTCCGTGCGGGCCGCGACTCGTTGCTTCCGATTCCCGACCTGCCGCCGGTCGAATTGCCGCCGCCGGTCGAGGCACCGCCGCCGCAGCCGGTTCCGACCAAGTAGGCGGACCCCTTCAGTCGCCGTCGATCTTGTCGACCTTCGCACCGAGGCCGCGCAGGCGATCCACCACCCGGCTGTACCCGCGTTCGACGGTTTCGAGAGGGGCGACACGGCTCACGCCATCCGCGGCAAGGGCCGCGGCGATGAGCGCCATGCCGGACCGGAGATCGCGGCTGTCGAGCGGACGACCGCGCAGCCGCTTGGGCCCCGTGACGATCATCCGATGGGGGTCGCACAGAAACAGATCCGCGCCCATCCCGCTCAGCTGTTCGAGCGCGAACAACCGCAGTTCGTACAGCCAGTCGTGCACGAGCGTCGGGCCGGCCGCCTGGGTGGCGAGCACGGTCACGAGGCTCACGAGGTCGCTGGGGAAACCCGGCCAGAGTCCGGTCGTGATGCGACCCGCCGCCTGTGGCGTCGACGGCGCGACTGTGAACGTGTCGCCGTCGAGCGCACATGAGATGGACATCCGCCGGAGAACCGCCGCAACCACCTCCATGTCCTCCGGGCGCGCCCCCTTCACAACGACATCCCCCCCGGTGACTGCGGCGACGACCGCCCAGCTGCCGGCTTCGATGTAGTCGCCGCATAGCCTGTGTTCGGCGCGGTGCAACTTCGCTCCGCCGTGCACGCGGATCGTCGAGGTTCCTCCCCCGGTGATCTCGATTCCCAGCCGCTGCAGGAACGTACAGAGCTCGGCAACGTGCGGCTCGCAGGCCGCGTGACGGATCTCCGAGACGCCGGGCGCCGCCGCTGCGGCCAGCAGCGCCGTCTCGGTGCCGGTGACCGAGGCCTCGTACAGATAGATCGATGCCGGCTTGAGACCGTCTGGCGCCTCGAGCGCGTGTCCTTCACGGGCGATCATTCGCGCGCCCATCGACTTGAGCGCATCGAGGTGAGTCGCGATGGTCCGACGCGCCGGAAAGTCGCCTCCGGGGGGCGCAAGGCAAGCGCGTCCCCGCCGTGCGAGCAGCGGACCGAAGAGCAGGACCGATCCGCGAAGTCGACCGACAAGGGTCGGGTCCGGTTCGTCCTTGCTGACCTCCGGGCAACGAACCCGCAGCGTCGTCGTCCCGATCCCGTGAACCGTCGCACCGAGGTCCATGAGCAGACGAGCCATGACCTCGACGTCGCTGATGCGCGGGACATTGGTGAGCACGCACTCTTCTGTGGTGAGCAGGCAGGCGGCCAGGAGCGGGAGCGCGCTGTTCTTATTGCCTTCGACGTCCACCGACCCCGAGAGCCGGTGGCCGCCTTCGATGACCAGTGTAGACATGTTGTTGGACGCCAATCGTTGATCGTCAGTGGCCGGTGGTTGTTGACCGCTCGCCGAAAGAGCCAAGATAGACGATCTCTTCGCGCAGTTCGACTCCGAAGCGTGCACGGACGGCCTCGCGACAGCGGTTGATGAGCGCGTGGATGTCTCTCGCCGTGGCTCCGCCCTCGTTCACGATGAAGTTGCCGTGGGTGGTCGAGACGCGAGCCTTGCCGACCGACGCGCCTTTGAGACCCGCCAGGTCCACGAGCGCCCCCGCTGACCATGGGAGGCCGTCCGGCACCGTGTCTCGCTCGCGGTCGGGATTCTGGAAGATGCATCCGGCGCTCGGGCTGTCGAGCGGCTGCGTTCGTTTCCGAAACGCCAGTGATTCACGGGCCATCTGGCGGAGTGCCGAGGGATCGCCGTCGGACACCCGAAAGACAGCCCACAACAGAATCTCTCCGGAATGCTGGAGACGGCTGCGATCGTAGGCGAAGCCCATTTCCTCGCCGGGAACATCTCTCGTCGTTCCGTCCAGGGCAGCCAGCCGCACTTCGGTGACGACGTCGCCGAGCAGCCGACCGCCGAAGTGCGCGTTGCCGTGGATGCCGCCCCCGACCGTCCCCGGCGTGCCGGCCCACGCTTCAAGGCCAGCGCAACCGTGATTGATCGTCCAGCGCACGAGCCCGTTGATCGTCACGGCGGCGTCTGCTCGCACGTGCGAACGGTCGATGCGGCGAACCTCACCGCCGCGCGGGCGAATCACCAGTCCCCGGACTCCTTCGTCGGACACCAGAACGTTGGATCCGCCTCCGAGCAGCGTGACTGCCACACCCGCCCGTGACGCCAGCGCCAGAGCGCTTACGATCTCGTCGCCGCTTCGTGTTTCCACCAGGCAGTCCGCATTTCCGCCGACGCGAAACGTGGTCAGCGGCGCCAGCGGCGCGCGAAGGTGCACCCGATCGCCAAAGATGTCCTGAAGCCGCGCGACAATCGCATCGATGTCACCCGTCACGTCGGGACTCCACCGCGATCAGCGCCCGCTCCTCGGCGATCAGCGCCGCAATCGCTTCGCGGAGCGTGGTCACGACAAATACGATTTCGTCGCCCGGAGCGAGCTGCCCCGCGATTCCGATATCGGCGCTGATCACGGTGGCGATCGTCGGATAGCCGCCCGTCGTCTGCCGGTCAGCCATGAGCAGAATCGGTTGACCCGAGGCCGGAACCTGTACTGCGCCGATCGTCGTCGCGTCGGACAACATCTCCGTCTCAACCTTGGGGATCAACTGTGGACCGTTCAGGCGGAACCCCATCCGGTTCGAGCTTGGTGAAATGGCGTAGGGGGCGGACTGCAGCACATCGAGGGCCTCGGCGTTGAACCGGCCGAGCTGCGGGCCGGGAAGAACGCGCACGGTCGGTCGGCTCTTCGGCGGTTCCGGGAACGTCGCGGTCGTTCCTTTTCCGAACGCCAGGCGACGCGCACCGCCCTTTCCCAGCGGCAGGCGATCACCGGCACGCAACGCTCGACCGTCCAGGCCCCCCACTCGACTCGGAAGGTGGGTCGCCCGACTGTTGAAAACCAAGGGAACGTCGATTCCTCCTTCGATCGCCAGATAACTGCGAGTACCAGAGCGGCGGACGCCAAAGCGAAGCTTCAAACCGGCCGAGACCCGAAACGAGGTGTTCAGGCCCCGTGAGACACCATCAACTGTCACTTCGAAGTTGGCGCCTGTCACTGCGACGAACCGGTCGTCGTCAAGAACCAGCTCCGGACCACTGAGAGTCACTTCCAGTGTCGACGCACCCGCATCGTTGCCGACAAGGGCATTGGCGAGTCGGTGCGCACGTGGATCCATCGGCCCTGCGACCGGCACACCGAAGTTCTGCCATCCCCATCGACCCGTGTCCTGGATCGTCGTGAGCATGCCTGGCGTGACGACGTGCATCGAAGCCATTCAACAGGCAGACTCGAATCGGCTGTATTCAACCGGCTTGATGGCGTAAAACTCCACGGCGTCACCCGGCTTGAACATGAACGGTTCGGCACGGTGAAGATCGAAGGGCTTGATCGGTGTTCGCCCCACGATGCGCCATCCGCCCGGTGTCGATGCCGGGTAAATACCCGTCTGAAAGCCGGCAATGCCCACCGATCCGGCCTGGACGTTCGATCGTGGATCGGCCAGCCGCGGAACGGCGATGCGTTCGTCCACGGTGCCCATGTAGGTGAAACCGGGGAGAAATCCCAGCATGAACACCCGATAGGTGCGCGACGTGTGCAGACGAATCACCTCGTCTTGCCCGATGCCGGCAAATGCTGCTACGGCGTCTAGGTCTGGCCCGAGCTCGCCTCCGTAGCAGACAGGCACTCGAATGGGCTGCGACACCGTCGGGCTCGTCCGCGGTGCGATCGCCGCGGCGGCAGTGACTCCGTCGACAAGCGTGCTGTAATCGGTGCGTAACGGATCGAAGTAAATGGCGACGGACCGATACGTGGACGTGACATCGCGCACGCCGGCAAATCCGGACGTCCTGACTGCCCGCGCGATCGCGATCGCCAGGTCGTTGATGGCCGAATCGAGGCGGTCGTCCAGCTGCACCAGTAATGCCGAGTCGCCTGCCGGCACCACATGGAAATCGGGCGACGCGACAGCACGGTCCTGTGGCGTCACCGCTCCCGCCCCTCCGGGGCGACGAGCGCCTGAAACAACTTCTTGTGGATGCCTCCGAACCCGCCATTGGACATGAGCACGACCAGATCGCCGGACCGGTGCTCGCGGACGATTTCCGCAACGATATCGTCGATGGATGCGGCCTCACGCGCGGACAGGCCACGCCTGGTGAGATCATGGACGAGCTGCGGCACGGACAGCCGTTCTGCCTCAGGGAGGGTCGATCGGTAAACCGGTGCGATGAGTACTTCACTCGCCGGACCGAAGGCCTCGGCGAAGGCCTCCTGGAAGACTCGCCGGCAGGAGGACGCTGAACGAGGCTCGAACACAGCCCAGATACGTTTGTCGGGGTAGGCGGATCGCAGACCCGACAGCGTTTCGGCCACGGCCGTCGGATGGTGCGCGAAATCATCGTAGATCGTGACGCCATCGGCCTCGCCGACGACTTCCAGTCGTCGTTTCACGCCCGCAAACCGGCGCAGCCCTTCAGCGACCCTCTCAGCCCCGATCCCGACGGCGGCTGCCACCGCGATGGCGGCCGTCGCGTTGCGCACGTTGTGAGCGCCGACGAGGGGTATGACAAAAGACCCGTACGGGGCCCCCTGCCGCCTGACCTTGAACGTGGTGGTCCCGGCGGCAGACTCCAGGTCGTGGGCCTGCCAGTCGAGCCCCTCGGACGTTCCAAATGTCTCGACGCGCGATCTGGCGGCTGCGGCCAATTCGCGGGCGCGCCCGCTGTCTGCGCCCAGCAAAAGCAGACCACGTCTCGGGACGAGATTGACGAGGCGCCGGAATGCGAGAGTGACCGACTCGAGGTCAGCGTAGATATCTGCGTGATCGAATTCGACGTTGTTGATCACCGCGATGTCTGGAAGGTACTTGAGGAACTTCGCCGTCTTGTCGAAGAAGGCGCTGTCGTACTCGTCGCCTTCTATGACGAAATCGCGACCCTTGCCCACCCGGTAACTGGAACCGTGCTCGCCGAAATTACGGGCTATGCCTCCAACCAGCACGCTCGGATCGGCGCCGCCCGCGGTGAGCACCCATCCGGTCAACGCTGTCGTCGTCGTCTTGCCGTGCGTGCCGGCGATGACGATCGAATGCGCGCCCCAGAGGAAGTGCTCCCTGATAGCCTCCGGCAACGAGCAGTATCGCACTTTTCGATCGAGCACCTCCTCGAGCTCGATGTTGCCGCGAGAAATAGCGTTCCCCACAATGACGAGATCGAGGTCGTCGGTAATGTGATCGGCACGGTATCCGCTCAGCGCTGGAATGCCTTCGACGGCGAGAAAATCGCTCATCGGAGGATAGACATCCTGATCGGAGCCGCGGACATCCAGGCCTTTGCGTTTGAGCAGCGCCGCCAGCGTGGCGGTGGCGGTTCCGCAG
Organism: Vicinamibacterales bacterium; assembly: GCA_035537875.1. GTDB lineage: Bacteria > Acidobacteriota > Vicinamibacteria > Vicinamibacterales > CAVVIG01 > DATLLJ01. Next base: position 49,317 of record DATLLJ010000019.1, read on the forward strand.
ATGCCGATGATATGAACGCGCTTACTCAACAGCCGCCTCTTCGATGATGAGTTTCGGTTCTCCGCCGGCGATGACCCGGCAGTCGACCCCAAGCGGCAGCGTCATCGCCGGTCCGGTTGTATGGCCAGACGGGAAACCGATGAGGACGGGGCCAGGGAAGTCGCTGAGCAGATCGGCGACAACCGCGCGAGCGGTCAGATCGCTGTTCGGCTCGTCGCACTGCGGCAGTTCGCCGATCACGACGGCGGCCGCCCGAGCGAGCAATCCAGACTGACGAAGCTGAGTCACCATCCGATCGAGGCGGTACGGGCGTTCTCCCACTTCGTCCAGAAACAGAACGTGACCAGCTGGAGGAGAAAAGGCAAACGGGGTGCCCAACGAGGCGAGCAGCAGGCTCAGCGTGCCACCGAACAACCTCCCGCTCGCTTCTCCCTCGACAATCGTCTCCACGTTCGGCGGCGCGAGCTCGCCTGCGGGCGCGGCCCGACAGAGTGCATCGAGAAATGACTTCCGATCGTAACCGGCTGCGCCACGGCTCAAACGTCCTGCGACGGTCGGGCCGTGAAACGCGACCATCTCGCACGCGACCGTCAGAAACGTCAGCAGGGTCGTCAGGTCGCTGTAACCGACGAACGGCTTCCGGCCGCGCCGAAAGGCATCCCGGTCGAGCAGCGGCAGAAGGTGCGCGCTGCCGAATCCGCCGCGGACGCCGACGATGCCTGCGATTGAAGGATCGTCGAGCGCTCGGCGAATGGCGTCGGCACGCCGCGCCGCATCGCCGGCCACGTAGCCACGTCGGGCGAAGACCGACTCGTCGTATACCGGGACGAAACCCAGCCGGCGAATTTCGGCTGCACCCTCTTCGAACTCGGCTTGCCGGAACGAACTCGCTGGGGCGACGAGGGCGAGGCGGCTCCCGGTTTCGAGAGCGCGAGGCTTCAGCATCACAGAAACCGCGCCATCTCGTCGGCGATGGCGCGATGCTCGTCGCGACCCAGACACTGCCGTAACGCGCGCCCATCCAGAGGCCGCGGCCTGGCCGGAGCTGCCAGAAAGCGCTGCTTCGCACGACGGTTGCGGGCAAGCGCGTCCTCGACCCGCGCCGTTTTCAGCTCGTTTTGTTCGAGAGCGTGGATCAGCGCCTCGAGGGCGGCCGCCTGAGCGCTGTGGTCGCCGCTGCAGACCAGCACCGCGTCGCATCCGGCGCCGACAGCCAGAACGGCCGCCTGCGGGATGGCATAGGTGCTGGCAATCGCTTTCATCTCGAGATCGTCACTCAGGATGACACCATCGAAGCCAAGCTCGCCTCGGAGCAGCTCCGTGACGACGCGACTCGACAGCGTAGCCGGGCGGGCTTCGTCGAGAGCCGGCATGAACACATGCGCCGTCATCATCGTGGCCACGCCGGCATCGATGGCCGCCCGAAACGGGACCAGCTCGACGCCGCGCAGACGCTCGATGGAGTGTTCGACGAGCGGCAGCTCGACGTGCGAGTCGGTCCGCGTGTCTCCGTGACCGGGAAAGTGCTTACCGCACGCCGCAATCCCCTCCTCCTGCAAGGCGCTGACGATTGCCGCCCCGAGCCGGGCGACTTCCTCAGCCTTCTCGGACAGGGCCCGATCGCCGATGACCGGGTTGTCGCGGTTGGTATGAATGTCGAGGACCGGCGCGTAGTCCAGCGTCACACCCACTGCCTTCAGCTCCGACGCCAGGGCTCGCGCAAACCGCTCGGCCAGCTGCACGTCTCCGCTGCGTCCGAGCGTGGCCATGGCGGGCCACTCCGTGAAGGGCGCCTTGAGTCGCGCAACCCGACCGCCCTCCTGGTCCACGCTGACCCAGAGCGGCAGCTCCGGATCGAGCCGGGCGGCCTCGTAGCACAGCTCGGCGACCTGTTCCGGTTCCGCCACGTTGCGGGCGAAGAGAATCACGCCGCCGAGGCTGAACTCGCGGGCGAGCGACCGCAATTCGACGGGCAGGTGGTGGCCGTCGAATCCCGCGATCAGCAGCTGGCCCATCTGACGTCTCAAGGCACTCGGGGACATCGCGCCATCGATTTTACAGCCGGAAGGCCCGATAGCCCGCGCGGGAGCGGAGTCTATAATTGCCGCCCATGCGCATCTCGGCTTCTGCGCCGACGCGAATCGACCTCGCCGGCGGCACCATCGACATCTGGCCCCTCTATCTGTTTCACGAGGATGCCGCAACGCTCAATGCCGCGATCAGCCTGCGAGCTCAGGTCGTCGTCGATCCGCGCCAGACCCACGACATCGAGCTGCGGTCGGTCGATACCGGACGCGAGGTTCACGCCTCTCACTGGTCCGAATTGGACCCTGACGGTCCGCTACCGCTCTTGGCGCGTGTGGCCCGCCACTACCAGATGGGAGCCGCCACCGTCACCACTCGTGCCGACTCGCCTGCCGGTGCGGGCATCGCCGGCTCGTCGGCCCTGACCATCGCGCTGTGCGGCGCGCTGGCGCGCTTGACCGGCGCGTCGATGAATCCCGACGATCTCCTCGAAATCGCGATGAACATCGAGTGCCAGACCATCCGGGTCCCGACCGGCGTTCAGGATTACCGGCCGGCCATGTACGGAGGTATCGCGGCGATCGAGCTTCGCGCGGACGGCATCCGCCGCGTGCCGCTCGATGTCGATCGTCGCGAGCTCGAGCAGCGCATTGTCCTCGCGTACACCGGCGAGCCACGCCAGTCGGGCACGAACAACTGGGAGATTACCAAACGGCACATCGACGGAGACCGGATGATCTTCGACTGCTTCGAGCGAATCCGCGACACGGCGCTGGCGATGCGCGCGGCGCTCGAGCGCGGAAACTGGGACGAGGTCGGCCGCCAGATTGCTACCGAATGGGACAATCGCAAGCGCCTCGCGCCAGGCGTCTCGACACCCACCATCGAGGACCTCATCGGGCGCGCGAGAGCCGCTGGCGCGACTGCCGCCAAGGTCTGTGGAGCCGGCGGCGGTGGATGCCTCTTCTGTTATGGGCCCCCGTCGGCCAGCCGGGCCGTGGCATCGGCGCTGGCGGCCGGAGGGGCCCGCGTACTCGACTACCGCATCGAGATGGGCGGACTGCAGCTTGGATAATCTGGAGGTCGCCCGGATCCTCGGGGAAATCGCAGACCTGCTCGAGATCAAGAGCGACAACCCGTTCAAGATTCGCGCCTACCGGAACGGCGCCGAGATCGCCGCCAACCACCCGCACCAGCTCGCCACCCTCGACGAGGCGAGCCTCCGCGAGATTCCGGGGATTGGCAAGGACCTGGCCGCGAGAATCCGGGAGATCGCGGACACGGGAGATGCGGCATTCCATCGAGATTTGCTCGCCGAGCTCCCCTCGACGGTCCTCGATCTGCTCGCCCTCCAGGGAGTGGGGCCCAAGACGGTAGCGGCGCTCTACCGTGATCTCGGTATTCGCACGTTGGACGACCTCGAGCGCGCCGCCATCGACGGTCGAGTGCGATCGTTGCGTGGAATGGGCGCGAAGAAGGAAGCGCTCATTCTGCGCGCGCTCGAGGAACGTCGACAGCACGCGGGCCGACACCTGCTGCCGGAGACCGACGAAGTCGCGACGACGCTCGTCGACTACCTGCGGGCTCACGCGCCGGGGGCAACCGTAACGCCGGTCGGCAGCCTGCGTCGAGGATGCGAGACGTGCGGCGATATCGATCTGCTGGCCGCTGGCGCAGACGTGTCGTTGATGGACCATTTCGTCGCGCATCCTCTGGTCGAACGGGTGACGGGCCGTGGGGACACGAAATCGAGCGTGCTGATCCGCGGCGGATTCCAGGCGGACTTGCGACTGGTCGCGCCGGAAAGTCGCGGAGCGGCCCTTCAGTACTTCACCGGCTCAAAGGCCCACAACATCGCGCTTCGCGATCGCGCCATCGGCCTCGGGTTCAAACTGAACGAGTACGGGCTGTTCCGCGCAGGCGATGACACCGCGCCAGTCGCGGGCGAGCGGGAGGAAGATGTCTACGCAGCCCTCGGTCTGGACTGGATTGCGCCGGAACTGCGGGAAATGCGCGGGGAGATCGACGCGGCTCAGGCCCGGGCCCTGCCCCGCCTTCTCAACCTGACCGATCTGCGCGGCGACCTGCACATGCACACGACCGAAACCGACGGGAAGGAGAACGTGCTGGCCATGGCGGGGGCCGCCCGCGAGGCGGGACTTGAGTACATCGCCGTCACCGATCACAGCAAGTCGCTCGCGATGGCCAACGGCATGGACGAGCGACGCACTCTCGCGCATGCGGCGCGCATCCGCAGCATCGACGCCCAGGGTATCGGCATCAGGCTCCTTGCCGGGGTCGAATGCGATATCAAGCCCGACGGCTCCCTCGATCTCGCCGACGACTGTCTCGCGGCCCTCGATTTGGTCGTTGCCTCGGTGCACTCCGGCTTCAATCAGGACCATCGGCAGATGACCGACCGTCTCCTGCGTGCCCTCGAGAACCCGTATGTCGACGTGCTCGGTCATCCCACTGGACGGCTGCTGCTGCGCCGCCAGCCCTACCCGTTTGACGTCGCCGCGGTCATCGACGCGGCCGGGGCCCGCGGTGTCGCTCTCGAAATCAACTGCCAGGTCAACCGGCTCGATCTGAGCGACGTTCACGCCAGGCTCGCCAAGGAACGGGGCGCCCGCCTTGTCGTCTCGAGCGACGCACACTCGCGAAGCGCCCTTCGCTGGCTCCGGTGGGGGGTGCTCGTGGCCCGGCGGGCCTGGCTCACCGGCGAAAACGTGATCAACACGCTTCCCCTCGACGTGTTCCGCGGGCAGCTCCGAAGGAATCAGGCGTGATGTTGAGGATGCTCACGCCCGACGATAAGCACGCGGAGATCAAACGGCTGTACTACGAAACCACGCGCCGGACGATTCAGCGCGATCTCGCAAAAGCGCTCGACCTGCTCAAATCGATGGCCAGCGAGGAGGAGCGCGAGCGGGCCGCGGTCTACATGGATGGGCTGTCGCAGATGCGGTCGGAATGGGCTCGAAGCGAACCGGGGCGCCTGAAAGGGCGAAAGGGCACAACACCAAAGAAACCGAAGGGATGAAGTCGAGAATTTGGAAACTGAGCCGTGCTAGCATGCCTATCTTCGCGCGTGGGAACCCCGGTAGGGCGTCTGCGTAATATCGTGGAGGCGTTCGATGGCGCGTTCGTTCAATGTCTTTCTGGCCAACCCCGCTCCAGCCGCCGAACGAATCGGCTTCTCCTTCATCACGCCGCGGGCTTTGCCCGTGCTCGCGGCGGCGACGCCCAAGGGCGGGGTTGTCGAACGCCTGCGGGTTGTCGATCAGGCCGTCGACGAGTTCCCGTTCGATGATGTCCGAAGGGGCGATCTGGTCGGCATCAGCATCCACACCTTCAACGCCATTCACGGGTACGCTCTGGGGCGCGAGGCCAGCCGGCGTGGCGCCACCGTGGTTTTCGGCGGTCCCCACTCCTCCATCTTCCCCGAGGAAGCCCTTCGGCACGGCGATGCCGTCGTGACCGGCGATGGCGAGATCGTCTGGAAGGACCTGCTCGCCGACCACGCAGACGGGAGACTCCGACAGACCTACAGCGGCGGCCGGGTGTCCGGAGAGTCGTTTACACCGGCACGCTGGGACGTCATGCCACTGGATCGATATCTGATCGCGTCCATCCAGACGGTTCGTGGCTGCCCGAAGTCGTGCTCGTTCTGTTCGGTGTGGGTCCAGGATGGACGCGTCCCGAGGGTGCGTGCCACTGACGCCATCCTGGCCGAAGCTCAGTACCTGTATCGCGCCGGTTTTCGGCTCGTCATGTTCGCTGACGACAACTTCTATCCGTATACACTCGAAGATATCGCGCAGACCCGATCCCCCGAGCTGAGTCAGCGCGCCAGACTGGGGCGTGACGAACGTCTCACGCTTCTCAGACGTCTGGCCACGGAGGTGCCGCGGGATATGCACTTCTGTACGCAGATCACGATGGAGGTGGCGGAGGATCCCGAGTTCCTCGAGGCCATGAAGCAAGCACGCATAGCCGGTGCGCTGATCGGTATCGAAACGATCACCCAGGAAGGATTGCAAGCCACGCGCAAGCTCTTCAATGCCAGCGGCGCGGCGCTCGGGCAGAAACTCGAAATCATTCGCCAGAAAGGCTTCCCCTACATCCTGGGCTCGTTTATCTTCGGTATTGAGTCGGATACGAAGGAGACGCTCGACGAAACCATCCGGTTCTCGCGTGATTGCGGCATCGCGCTCGCACAATTCATCCCGATGACACCGCTGCCCGGGACAGTGGATTTTCATCAGATGCGAAAAGGCAAGAACGCGTTGAAGCTGTTGAAGCCCGATTATGACTACTGGCTCGATCCCGAGCATCCCCGCGTGCTCTATCAGCATCCGCGGCTCGCAGCCGAACAGATTCTCAACGGGATCGAACGGGCCTGGAAGGATTTCTACAGCATCAGGTCCATCGTGAAACGGGCGCAGCGATTCGGTTTGATGGCGCAGCCCAGGAAATTCCTGGCGTACTTGGTCGTCTGCCGTGGGCTGCTGACACGCTACAAGCGATATGGGTTGTCGGCTGACAGCGCCGTCCGCGGAACGAACCGCAGGCTTGCGACGCTGCTGGGAAGGCTCGCCCTGGCGTTGATGAAGCGGAAGCCGACGCCCGCCCTCGCATCGGGAGGAGGAGTCTGAGCGATGAGCGCGACGCCATTGAACGAGAACGTTCCTGAAGGCGGTCACCGCCGAACCGGCACCGACGCGAGGGACGTCCGGCAACCGGTCAAGATGCGGACGCTGGTCTCTGCCTGGGGCCGTCTGCTCCGTGGGTACAGCCCCCTGTTGTCAATCGAGATCACCCGCGAGTGCCCGCTGCACTGTCCCGGCTGCTACGCCTACGATGACATGCATCTCGGCGGCGGGGTCACGTTGCGCCAGCTTCGCGACCGTCGTGGAGACGCGCTCGTCGAGGGGGTGCTCGACCTGGTGCGCCGTCATCGCCCCGTGCAGGTGTCCTTCGTTGGCGGTGAGCCGCTCCTGCGACACAAGGAACTGAGCCGGATTCTGCCGATCATCAACGGGTGGGGTGTGTATGCACTGGTGGTGACCAGCGCTGTCGTCCCGTTCCCGGTGGAGTGGAACGCGATCCCGCGGGTGCGGGTCGCGGTGTCAATCGACGGCCTCCCGAGGGAACACGATGCACGCCGCGCACCAGCCACCTATGATCGGATCCTGAAGAACCTCAAGGGGCGCAAGGCCGACGTGAGCTGGGTGATCACCAATCAGATGATGGACCGCCCCGGATACCTCGACGAGTATCTGGCCTACTGGACGGATCGGCCGGAGATCGAGAGAGTGTGGCTGAGCATCTACACGCCGCAAAAAGGTGAACGGAGCGCCGAAACCCTGACCCCGGAGTCCCGTCACCGGCTCGTCACGGAACTGCCGGCGCTGAAATGGAAGTATCCGGCGTTGATTCTGCCTCACGGCGCCGTCGAAGCGTTCCTGAACCCTCCGTCCGATCCGACCCAATGCACGTTTGCACGGGTCTCGGTGAACTACTCCGCCGATCTGCAGGCGCGGATCGAGCCGTGCTTCTTTGGCGGCAATCCAGACTGCTCGCAGTGCGGGTGCGCCGTGAGCGCCGGATTGCACTGGATGCGCGCGCAGCGGCTCGCACCCGGCATCCGGGTCGGTCACCTCATCGACCTGTCGCTCGCGGCCGGCCACCACGCACCAAGGAAAGCGCCACCACTCCACGGCTGAGGCGCCGCTCGTCGGCACGATGTTCGCTAGCCGACAGCTGAATCGCGGCGCACGGTGTACCCGTGCGACTTTTTGGGCGACAGCGATTACGTTTTTGCTCCCTCGTATTGCAGGTTCGAACTGCTGACACCAATGGCCACCTGGGTGCGCTTTGCTCGTGGGCGGCTGGTCTACCCTGGCCGTATCACGCGCGGCCGCTTTCTGCAGTGGGCGGAGACGCCAGAGGGACGCGCCGTCGTTCAGAACGCCGTCTCGCGCACGCGATTCTCGTTGCTCGGAAAGACACGGTCGGCGACGCGTCGCCTCTGGCGCCAGCTCGCCGACTTCGCTCGAGACGGGAGCGTGGCCGCCCTCATCGACGACGAAGCTCGCGTTTATCTCGAACGTCTGAACCAGCTGGCATTCGCGGACGCGTTGCCTCGGCGCGGCGTCGATCTCCGGCGTCTTGTCGTCGTTCCGAACGCTCTCGTCAACGGCGCCGCCTACACCGCCATCAAGACGAAACTCTACGACCGCGGCGTCTGCGAATCGCTCGAAGGGGGCAGCGCGATCGCCGAGTTCCTCATCAGGACGCTCATACGCGACATGCAGGCGGCCACCGAGGGCGCTCGACCGTCGCCGAGCCGCCCGCTCGTCGCCGGGGACGGCTGGATCACCGTCGGGGTGAATCTGACGTTCGCGTGGCTCGTTCCAGTCTTCGACGAACCGCCCTGGAACGGGCACCATTACGTGCTCGAACTGACGCGCAATCCCATAACCCGGAGTGTCCGCAAGGCGATTGTCGCCCGAATCGCGCAGCTGGAAGAATCGCTGGTAACGCTGTCGCGATCGGAGCGATCGGAAATCATGCGTTGCGCCGCCTTCGGCAGGTGAAGGCCGCGTTGCCAAACGTTACCAAACGTTGTTCAAGACAATCTTGGGGTGCCTCTCGCTCTTGAGCATAGTGGCTGCCACCGATGCCGCCGCTTTCAGGAGGCTCAGCTCCTCCTCCGCCGGCTCGTAGTCCGGCGCGAAAGTCACCTGCAGGATCGGCTGTGACGCGTCGTCGGTTGGGACCGTGAAGTACACGGCTTCACCTTCCTCGACAGGCGCGGGCACGGACATAATCTGAATCGCACGCGCAGGTACCAATTCGCGGAGACCCTCCTCGAAAAGCGCGCGAGCCTTTACGAATTGTCCCCCTTCCGACGCGTCCAAGGCTCGCGTCAGGAGATCCGTCAGCACCCTCGGGGTCGCAAACTCCGATCGCGGAACTCCATAGTGCTTTTCGAGGATCAGATCGAGCCGGTGGTTGAATACCACGGCCGTGCGGTATTTGACACCCAGGTTGTTCACTTCCGACACTTCGCTTCGGACGAGGCGCGAGGGGACAATGATGTTCCGTCCATATCCCAGCAGGTGCAGCTCGGACAGACTGTCCGGCATGAACTTCGACGGCGACTCCACCAGCAGACCGCTCCTGGAAATGTTCAGGAGCTCGAGCCTGAGCCCCGAAGGGGTCTGCACACCGCTGAACCAGGGAACGTCGGCTGGAGCCCAACGCTGGGCACGGTCTCTCCGTTTGCCCATCGGACGAATCAGCGTGAAGGAACGGACGTCCTCGCGCGGCAGCTGCGGATGAACCGCTCCATTGGCTCCGTCTGACGATGCGCTGCGCTCCCACGGAGGAGTGTCAACGCGGTTGCGATGTCGCGCGCGTTCACGAGCCACGGCCTCGGCGATCCTCCGGCCGACGACCTCTGGATCGTACGGCGGAATGGCCGGCGCGCGCCGACGCCTGAGGAAGCTGAAGGGCGCCCGACTCGGTTCCGGTTCGTCGAGCTGAACGACAGGCGGGACGGTCAGGATCGGCAGATCCCTGGCGTCGCCGAGCTGTCTCACGTGCGACAACAGCTGCTCGTCGTCGGCCGGGTGCGCCAGCGCCGATGTGAGGATCAGATCTGGAATCTGGCCGTTGAGGGCGGCGATGGCGCTGGTGAACGACGCCGCAACGATCACCTCGGCGTCCACGCGTCCCTTGACCAGCCGCTTGAGGTTTTCACCGCGCTCGGCGTCCGGCTCCAATGCAAGAATGCGAAATTGGGCATTGTGTCTCATAAAAGTCCTATCTTTACCATTGGCAATTCCGCGGCCAGGTTCAGAGCAGGAAAATGCTCCTCCTCGGCCACAAAAAGTTGCCGTTTGGCAGACAAAGTTCGACGACATTCGCCCCAATTGATCTGATTACGAATTTGCAGACCTGAGCCGCGCGCGGCTACCTGGTGGGACCGACGGGATTGTCCGTGACCTTCGCGGCACTCCAGTTTCGAGTGCCGGCTGCCTCGGTGACGGTGCCTTCCATGAGCTGTCCGCTCACTCGACCGTTGTAGCGCGCGGGACCGACGGTGAACGTGATCTGATCGCCACGAAGCCGACCGGTGGCCACCGGCGTGGATACGCCACGGGAGACCAGCGAGCCCGATACCATCTGAAACTGCTGCTGGAGAGTGAGCTCGCCTTCCGGCGTTCTCCATCTGCCTGCTGCGCGTGCCGGCACAATCCAGAGATGCGCCGTGCACCAGGTGGTGCAGTTCTCCAGCGTGATCGTCTCATCCGCTGTCCACTCCTCCATCGTGAAGGAGTTCGACACGATTCGGCTGCCCGGCGCGAGTTCGAGGAGTCGAGGCCGGAGTCTGATCATCACCTCGGAGAGCAGGAACGTCGTGACGACAGAGGCCTGTGAAAAATCGACCTCGAACAAATCGGCCTCGACAAATGCCGCGCGGTCGTTCACGCCGGCTCTCACCGCGTCGGCTTCGGACATCGAGACAAGATTGGTATCGTATTCAATGCCCAGAGACCGGGCGCCGCGCTTAGCCGCCGCGATCACGATGCGGCCGTCACCCGAACCGAGATCGACCACGTAGTCTTGAGGCGTGACGCGCGCCAAGTCGAGCATCGCTTCGACGAGTGGAGGCGGCGTTGGGAGGTAGACGACGTCTTTTCCGTCCTGCCCGATCACCACCTGCGGGCGCGCGTCGACGGCGACCAGGCACGGACCAATGACCGCCACCAGCAGCAGGCACTGACAGGATTTCATCGCGGCAAAGGATACCCTACAGGGGCTTCTCACGGCTCCACCCGTCCGACGCGACGACTGCCGGTCTACTTGATGGTCCAGAGGTAGATCATCAGCCCGTAGATCTCCTGCGACTGCTCGGCGGGCCATGCCTCGCCCATCTGAAACTGGTGCGACACGATCCTCGTGCCTGGCCTCAGTTCGGCTTTCAATTTCGGGATGAGCTGCTGGTTGACGCGGGTTCCCAGGTAGAGGGTCACCACGGTCGCCTCGGCGATGTTCGCTTGGAACAGATCCTGTTGGACGAAGTGGACCAGGGCGCCGACCCCGGCCCGGATGCGGTTGTCGTTCGCCTCGCGGATCCTCAGCGGATCGATGTCAATGCCGACGCCGCGCGCGCCGTAGTCTCTCGCCGCTGAGATGGGGATACGACCATCGCCTGAACCCAGGTCGTATACGACGTCAGCCGATGTGACCCGAGCCAGCTTGAGCATGGCGTCCACGACGTTCTGAGGCGTGGGGGCGTAAACCGCATCAGGCTGGCGAAGAAGCTGCAGCTGCGGCGCCGACAACGCGACGCTGCCAGCAACGAGAACCGCGGCGACGGAGTTCATCGACTGCCGCTGCTGGCGAGGACTTTCTTCCTCGCGGCGACCCGCAGCGGCTCCGGAACGTTCCGGTCGACGGACACGGCGGCGACGTCTCGGTCCTGCAAGCGAGCCAGCAGGTTCAACGACATGGCGAGCGGCGTCTTGGGATTGCGGGTCAAGCCGAGCACGACCGCGTAATTCTTCATCCAGGCGCGGTTGCTGCCGATGGCGCGCAGCACGTCTTCGGAGACACTGGCCATGCGGGCAAAGCCCGCGGCTTCCTGCTCGGTCACCTTCGGGCTGCTCAAGACCGCTGTCGAGATCATCTTGTTGGGGTCGCGAACGAGGATGGCCCGCATTTCCCGTGTGCCCTTGACGGCGGCCTTCAGACGCTCGGTGAAGCCCATTCTCGACAGCTTTTGAACGACGGACTCGCGATCGGGCTCAACCCGGTCATCGGGCACGTCGAACTCCGGTCCGGTGGTATCGACGAGCGGCCGCTCGTCATCGTCGCTCGCCGAGGGTCCGGGAGCCACGCCGCGAGCGGCGAAGAACTCGCGCAAATCGTGAGGAACGTCCGGCCTGGCGAGAAACGCCCGCAGGGCCTCGATCGGAATTCGTTTCAGCGTCGCGTCGGCCGCTTCCCGGATTTCCGAATCACTGTCTTCCAACAGGAGCGTCAGGATCGCCAGCTGCTCGTGCGCGCGGGGCGCGAGACCGCCCTGCGCGGCCAGCAGACGCACGTCGCGCGCGACCTCGCCTCGCCGGAAGAAGTCGAGCAGGGGAGAAGGTCCGCTCACGGGGTGACGAGGAAGTCGCGGAAGTTCGACAGATCCAGCCGTGCCCGCACGACCTGCCCGGATCCGCCCAGGCGTCTGAGCGGCGCCCCGTTGACGGTCATCGCGAGCCCGGCCGCGTTGCCGGCCGTCAGAAGGAGCTCGCGCCGGACCTCGAGGGTTTCCTGCTCGCCGCGCCGCATCAGACGTTCAATCGCGCGGTCGCCGTCGACCGATGCCGCTACCCAACAATCGTTCACGGCCGCGATGGTCACGGTCAGACGATCGACGGGGAGGGGACCCGAGGTGGCTTCGGGCGCCGGAACGTCGGAACCCTGTTGCGTCACCTCATGCGAAGCTCCAGCGAGCAAGACGGCTTCCGGGACATGGGTGGAAGCGGGCCGGCCGGTGCTGCTGAAATACAAGATCGCGACGATCAGCGGCAGGCTCATCGCGATCAGCCGGACGAAGGTCGCGGCCGTCAGGCGCTCGCTTTCGACCGCGTCGTGGTCCTCGGGCTGCAGCAAAGCCGGGTGTGCCGGAGCGGCTGACCCGGTCGGCTGCTGCTCGAGGAATTCCTGGACCGTCTCATCCGGATCGAGGCCAACTTCGACGGCATACGACCGCACGAAGGCGCGGCTGAAGATGCCGCCCGGCAGACGCGAGAAGTCATTGCGCTCGAGTGCCTCCAGCGCGCTCACGCCGATCTTCGTGGCACTCGAAATCTGCCGCAGGGAGACGCCGCGATGCTCCCGCGCCTGTTTCAATCTGCGTCCAAAATCGTCCGACGGTTGATCCCTCATGGCCCTTCGTTCGCTTCATGTTAGGAAGCCGCTTCGTGCGTGTCAAACCAGTCGATGAACAGCCCGATACCGGCAACCCCTGCAGCCCCGGTCGCCGCGACGGCGTCCAGCCCGTCGGCCGTGAGGCCCCCGATGGCCAGCACCGGAACGGTCGCCGCCTGCACGATTTCGGCGAGACCGCGCAACCCGATCGTGGGAATCGTCGGCTTGGAGGGCGTCGGGTACACGGTCCCGGCGATCAGGTAGTCCACGGGACCCGCCTGAGCCGCCTCGGCCGCGCTGTGCACCGAGCGGCCAATCAGAAATCCGGGCGGCACAATCGAGCGAACCCGACCAGCGGGCACCGAATCGTGCCGCAGATGGACCCCCTGGGCGCCGCACGCGAGAGCGACGTCCAGCCGGTCGTTGACCACGACGCGTGTTCCCGAACCCGCGCAGACGAGAAGCAGGTCCGTCACCAGGGCAGCCAGTGGCGCGGCCTCCAGATCGCGCTCGCGCACCTGGATGAGGTCGACGCGTGAGGCCGCGGCCCAGCGAGCCTGATCGAGGAGGCGTCGCCGGGCGACGTCGAACGGCGCTTCAGGGGTGAGCCGACGTCGATCGGTCACCAGGCACAACACAACGGAAGCGGCCTCGACATATTCATTCCGCGCCGCTGTCACGCGGTCGGCGATCGCGGGTCGTGATCACGAGCGCGAGCTCAGCCACCCCGATCACGAGATTGACCACCCCGAGCCCCGTCACGCCGCCGCGAACGAAGTTGTTGGTCACAATCGAGCGGACCGGCGGCAGCGTCACGGCGAAGTAGTTGTGGTCCCAGAACTCGGACCACGGCAGGATGACGAGCAGCAGGCCGACCTCGAGAAAGAATGCGACCCAGGACAGGCGGCGAATCAGATTCGTATCCTCGTCCGATCGATCCTGCTCGTGCGGCGGGAAGACTCTGTGAACCTGTCCAATCGACCGACGACAGCCACCATCAGTCAATCGTATCAAACAGCGTCGCGGGGCGGAACGAGCGTCGGTGCGCGTCCGAGTAACCGAACCGCGCCACGGCGCTGAGGTGATCGGCGGTCGCGTAGCCTTTGTGGCGATCGAAGCCGTACCGCGGATCTCGACCGTGCAGATCGAGCATCAGCCGGTCGCGCGTGACCTTCGCGACGATCGATGCCGCCGCGATGGCGGAACAGCGACGATCTCCGTGCAGCACGCCGCGCTGCGCCATCGGGAGATCAGGGACCCGGAAGGCATCGACGAGCACGATGTCCGGCAGCGGGATGAGGGTCAGCACGGCGCGCTGCATCACGCGCAGCGACGCCTGGTGGATGTTGATGCGATCGATCTCGGCCGGCTCAGCGACGGCGACGGCCCATGTAACGGCGCAATCCACGATGCGATCGAAGAGCCGTTCTCGCTCTTGGGCCGGCACCATCTTCGAGTCTGACACGCCAGGCACGTGACGCTGCGGATCGAGCACCACGGCCGCCGCGACGACGGGACCGGCGAGGCAGCCGCGCCCCACTTCGTCGACGCCGGCCACGTGCACGAACCCGACGCGCCGCAGCGAGTTCTCGAGCGTGCGCATGGCGGGGACGCGGACCATGGAAAGGCTGAACGCCCGATCGAACCCGACTACTGTGCCTTCGCGCTGTCTTTCATGCGCGCCGCCTTGCCCTTGAGATCGCGCAGGTAGTACAGCTTCGCGCGACGGACTTTGGCCGAGCGCACGACTTCGACCTTCTGGATGGTCGGCGAGTGAAGCGGAAAAATACGCTCGACACCCTGCCCGAACGACACCTTCCTGACCGTGAAGGAGGCGCGCGTACCGCCACGATGCTGTCCGATGACCACGCCTTCGAAGATCTGGATCCGTTCCTTGTCGCCTTCGCGCACTCTGACGTGCACGCGGACCGTGTCTCCCGATCGCATCGGCGGCCGCTCGGTCAACTGCGACTTCTCGACTAGCTCAATCGCGCTCATAGGTACTCCTCAGCAGGCCGGCTGGACCTGCGTCATTGTTTGGCCCGCCGCGCGACGATCTCGCGCAGCAGCTCCTGTTCTTCCTCATCCAGCGTCGCACCGGCCAGCAGATCGGGCCTGCGTTCGAGCGTCCTCGCCACAGCCGCGCGCTTCCGCCACCGGCGAATCTCCCCGTGATTGCCGGACAACAGGACGTCCGGTACCGACAGTGCCTCGGGTTCGGTCGTTCCGCCGGACCAATCCAATTTCGCCGGCCGCGTATACTGCGGAAAGTCCAGCAGACCGCGACTGAACGAGTCCTCGGACACCGACTGCTGATCGCCCACGACGCCCGGCACGAGCCGTGCGACCGCGTCGAGGATGACGAGCGCCGGCAGTTCGCCCCCCGTCAGGACGTAATCACCGATGGACAGCTCTTCGGTCACCCGTTCTCGAACGCGCTCGTCGACGCCTTCGTACCGCCCGCACAGAATCACCAGATGGGACAAGCGACTCAACCGGCGTGCGGCTGCCTGGGTCAATCGCGGCCCCTGCGGCGAGGTCAGCACGACGCTCGTCGCACTCCCGCGCTCCGCCTCGATTCGATCGAGGGCGCGGAAGATCGGGTCGACCTTGAGTACCATGCCCGGGCCACCGCCAAACGGGACGTCATCGACGACTCGGTGACGATCCGTCGTGAAATCCCGAAGATCTCTGACCTTGACGTCGAGCACCCCGCGTTCGATGGCCCGACCGATGACGCCGACAGCCAGCGCCGGCTCGAACATCGCCGGAAAGATCGTGACGATATCGAAGGTCATGACTCTCTCGAATTGGGTAATCGGGTAATCGGGTAATCGGGTAATTGATTGGGCGATTGAGGCCAATGCACCAATCGATTACCCGATCATCCAATTGCCCGATTCAACTCCAACAACCCCTCTGGCGGGTCGATGACGATCCGCTTCGCCGCAGGATCGATCCTGGTACAAATCGCCGTGGCCAGCGGAATCAGCAGCTCCCCGCTCGCCCCGGCGACAACCAGCCGGCTGCCAGTCACGCTCCCCTCGACGTTCGATACCGTTCCGACCAGTTCCCCGGTCGACGTCTCCACGCGGCAACCGATCAGATCGTGTCGATAGAACGTACCGGCCGGCAGTCGCGTCAGCCGATCGACCGGCACCCTCAGTTCCTGACCGGCGAGAGCTTCGGCCTGGTTCATGGTCTCGACACCGGCAATTCCAATCACCGGCCGGTCCTGTTGAAATCGCACGCTGGTCAATGTCAGCGCCTGGAGCGATCCATCCCGCGAGACGAACAGCTCGGCGCCCGGTCGAAATCTCTCGTCGGGAAAATCGGTCTCGAGGTTCACGATGACCTGGCCGCGGTTACCGTGAGCCCGGGCGATGTACCCGACCGCCGCCATCTCTTCCCACTTCAACATGGCCTGCATGCCGACCGGCTCCGTTACGGCTTGCCCTCCCGAATCTCCAGCGTGACCGTTTTGCCGGCATGTTCCGCCGCCGACGCGGCCAGCGTCCGAAGCGCCGCGGCCGTTCGTCCCTGCCGGCCTATCACCTTCCCCAAATCGCCTGGGGCCACATAGAGCTCGACGAGCGTCGTTCCCCGCTGTTGGGTCTCGACGACCCGGACGTCATCCGGGCGGTCCGTCAAGGCGCGCGCCGCGACCTCGACGACCGCCTTGACGCCCACCTGTTCGCCGGTGGCGCCCATCGCCTACTGGCCCGCCGCCGCTTCGGCGGCAGGTTTGGCCGTCAGGTGCCGCGCGATGAGCGTGCGGACGGTATCGGACGGCCGCGCGCCCCTCTTCAACCAGAAGTCGATCCGTTCCCGGTCGACCTCGACGACGGCCGGCCTGGTCCGCGGATTGTAGTGCCCAAGAATCTCCACGAAGCTGCTGTCGCGCGCCGCGCGGGAATCGGTCACGACCACGCGAAAGAACGGACGTTTCTTAGAACCAGCCCGACGCAAACGGATAGCGACCATCTTTTTCTCCACACATGAAATTGCAGAATTGCAGAATTGCAAAAGGGTAAAAGGGAAAAAGGGCGAAAGAGCGAAAGAGCGAAAGGGCGAAAGGGCAGGTTGCAGAAAGGAACGAATCGAAGCCTCTCGATTGAGTTGGGGGAATGCATTCTGCAATTCACTTTCTGCAATCACTTTCTGCAATCCACTTCCTGCAATCCACTATCTGCAATCCACTTCCTGCAATTTAACTCTCTGCAATTTAACTTTCTGCAATTCTGCAATCCTGCAATCCTGCAATTTTCCTGCGCTACCGTCTTCCCCTCAGCATCTGCATCGCGTGACGGCGCCCCTTCTTGCCGCCGGCCAGCCCCGCCATTCCGCCGAGCGATTTCAACATCTTCTGCATCTGCACGAACTGCTTCAGCAGCCGGTTCACTTCTTCGACCGACGTCCCGCTGCCCTTCGCAATGCGCTTCCGGCGGCTGCCGTTGATGATGTGCTGGCGGCGTCGCTCGTCCGGCGTCATCGAGTTGATGATCGCCTCGACACGCGCAATCTGGCCCTCATCCGGCTTGTTGTCCGCCAGCGCCTTGATGTTCCCCATCCCAGGCAACATCCCGAGGATCTGCTCGATCGGTCCCATCTTCTTGATCGTTTTGAGCTGATCGCGGAAGTCCTCGAGCGTGAAGTCGTTGGAGCGAATCTTCTCTTCCAGCCGCTCCGCGTCTTCCTGGTCGATGGCCGCCTCGGCTTTCTCGATCAACGACAGGACGTCACCCATGCCGAGCACACGCGACACTACCCGGTCCGGGCGGAACGGCTCGAGATCCTCGAGCCGTTCGCCGCTGCCCACGAACGCGATCGGGACGCCGACCACCGAGACCACCGACAGCGCCGCGCCACCACGCGCGTCGCCATCCAGCTTCGTCAAAACGACGCCCGTGACGCCAACCCGGTGGTTGAACTCGCCGGCGCTCTTGATGGCGTCCTGGCCCGTCATCGCGTCCGCGACGAACAATCGATCCGAAGGGTCTGTGGCGTCCTTGATCGCGACGAGCTCGGTCATCAGTTCGTCGTCGATATGCAGTCGCCCCGCCGTGTCGACGATCACGGCATCGAACCCCAGGTTCCGCGCCTCCGCGACTGCCCCACGGGCACGAACCACCGGGTCCATCTCATCGGCCGGATCGTGCACCCGCAACCCGGCCTGCCGTCCAACGATGTTCAGCTGTTCGATGGCCGCCGGCCGCTTGACGTCCGTGGAAACGAGCAGCGGATGACGCCCCTGCTTGCGCAGCCACGTCCCCAGCTTCCCCGCCGTCGTCGTCTTGCCGGCGCCCTGCAGCCCCAGCAACAGGATGACGCGCGGGCGGCTCGTCGATGCCTGCAGCCCTCCTTCGGCGTCGCCGAAGAGGGCCAGCATCTCGTCGCGAACGATTTTCACGACCTGCTGGGATGGCGACAGGCTCCGCAGCACGTCCTGGCCCATCGCCCGGTCGCGGACTCGATCGATGAAAGCCTTGACGACCTTGAAGTTGACGTCGGCCTCGAGGAGCGCCAGTCGAATCTCGCGCAGCGCTGCCTCGACCGTCTCCTCCGTCAGGCGGCCCTGCCCGCGAAGGGTCTTGAACACATCCTGCAGACGTGTGCTGAGGGAATCAAACATGGACCGCTAACCTGCTCTGGCGCAAACGCTTATCGTAGCCGACCCAACTCTGAAGTGTCAACGGACGTTTCGACGAAACCTGGGGCAAACAACGTGAGACAGGTGTAACCTACACCGCAATGGCGAGGGCGCTGCGGCTGTGTGCGGCGGCGGTCATCTGCCTCGTCCCGTCCCTTTCCGACGCTCAGACGCCCGAGCCGGATCGTCCGGCCACCACATCAGCGGGCGCCGGATCAGGACGCCCCACCGTCACCGCCGTGCGCGCCCCGCAGCCCCCCACCGTGGACGGACGGCTGGACGATCCGATATGGGGCGCCTCGCGGGGCATCGACCGGTTCGTGCAGGAGCGACCGGTCGAAGGCGCGCCCGCAACGGAACAAACCGAAATCCACGTCGCTTATGACGACGAGCGACTGTACTTCGGCATCTACGTCCACTACTCCGATCCGTCGCTCATTCGGGCCAACCGCGTCGATCGCGATCAGACGGACAACGACGACACCGTCACGTTCTACATCGATCCTTTTCTCGATCAGCAGCGTGCGTACGCCTTTACGGTCAACGGCTACGGCGTCCAGCGGGACGCGTTGCTGAGCGCGGGAACTTCAGGCGGCAGCAGCGGTGGTGGCGACACGTCGTGGAACACCCTCTTCACCTCCGCCGGCGAGCTCGTCGACGATGGCTGGACCGCGGAGATAGCCATTCCCTTCAAGAGCCTGCGCTATCCGCCGAAAGGTCAAGGCGAAAGCCACCGCTGGGGATTTCAGATCGAGCGCGAGATTCGAACGAAGAACGAGACTGTCCACTGGTCGCCCATCTCGCGCGACGTGCTGGGGTTCCTTCGCCAGATGGGTGCAATCGACGGCATACGGGATCTGTCGACGGCCAGGAATTTTGAAGTCATGCCGACGGTGACCGCGATTGGCGTCGGGAATCTGAACCGTACGACGGGCGAGTACGTGACGCAGGACGTCAAAGAAGCCGGCGTCAATTTCAAGTACGGGATCACGACGAATCTCGTCTTCGACTTCACGTTCAATCCCGACTTCTCGCAGATCGAGTCGGATCGCCAGCAGATCGAAGTCAACCAGCGGTTCCCGGTCCAGTATCCGGAGCTGCGGCCGTTCTTCCTGGAAGGCCGGGAGATCTACAACGTCCCGAGCCCCGGCGGCGCGACGATCCTTCATACGCGGACCATCGTCGATCCGCGCTACGGGGCCAAGGTGGCCGGGAAGCTCGGGCAGACGTCGATCAGCTTCCTGCTCGCTGACGACGAGTCGCCTGGGAAATCGGTGACCCCCGGCGAGGCGGCCTTCGGCCAAACGGCCCAGACGATTCTGGGACGCGTGCGCTACGACTACTCCGGGTCGCACGTCGGCGTGTTGTTCACCGATCGGGAGTTCCTCGACAGCTACAGCCGGCTCGGCGGCTTCGACGGTCGCTGGCAGATCGGTCGAGACCACCGGCTTTCTTACAAGGCCTTTACCACGCGCGAACACGATCTGCAGGGCGTGGACCACACCGGCGAACTCGCCGAGGTGGTATTCGCCAAGGAAGGCGGACGCTTCGGCTACCGCAGCCAGTCGCACATGGTCGATCCCGACTTTGGCACTGAGGTCGGCTTCGTGCGCCGGACCGACCAGCGTGGGACGCGAGCCGAGGTGTCGTACCGTTGGTACCCGGAAGGCTGGATCGTCGACTGGGGCCCCGCACTCAACGCGAACTGGCTCTGGGACTACGAAGCCGTACTGCAGGAACAGGGCGTGAGTCCCGGCGTCAGCGTGCAGTTCGCCAAGAACGTCCGGGCGAACTGGGACTACGACCAGGGCATGGAGCGATTCAATGGCATCGATTTCCAGAAGAAACGCATAACCTTCGGCGGCAGCGTCAACACGAGCAGACGGGTCTCGTTCAGCGGCAGCTACAGCACCGGCGATCAGATCCGGTACGTCACCAACCCGTTCCTCGGCTCAGGGACGGCGTGGAACACGAACGTGACGCTTCGGCCCTCGTCTCGGCTGCAGGCCCAGATCACGGTGAACACCAGTCGGTTCGTGGAACCACGCACGGGTGTCGAGGTGTTCGACGTGAAGATCTTTCGCACTCAGACGACCTATCAGTTCACGGAGCGGTTCCTGATCCGCAATATCACGCAGCACAATACGTTCGACAACACGCTCGATCTCAACCTCCTGTTTACCTATCGAGTCAATGGCGGCACGGTGTTCTTTGTCGGGTACGACGACCACTACCGCGAAGGGTACCAGCTGAACAAGGATCTCTTTCCCACCGGCGATCTGCAGCGCACGAACCGTGCGGCCTTCGCCAAGCTGCAGTACCTGTTCAGATACGACTAGACGCTCGACAGCTTGTGTCCGAGCTTGTCCTTCTTCGTCTTGAGGTATCGCCGGGTCGAGTCAGAGGCCGGAATCTCGAGCGGCAACCACTCCGAGACGCTCAACCCGTAGCCCTGCACACCGACGAGCTTGCGAGGGTTGTTGCTGAGGAGGCGCATCGAGCGCACGCCGAGCTCGCGCAGGATCTGCACGCCCATGCCGTAGTCGCGCTGATCGGGCTTGAATCCGAGGCGCTCGTTCGCTTCCACCGTGTCGAATCCTTCGTCCTGCAGCTCGTATGCGCGAATCTTGTTCGCGAGCCCGATCCCGCGGCCTTCCTGACTGAGGTAGAGGAGAATCCCGCGACCCTCCGCAGCGATTCGCCGCATGGCGGCATCGAGCTGCGGCCCGCAGTCACAACGAGCGGAGTGAAACACGTCGCCGGTCAGGCACTGGGAATGAACTCGAACCAGCACGTCCTCGCCGTCGCCCACGTCACCGCAGACAAGGGCGGTATGAGTCAGACGGTCGACCTGATTCTCGAACACGTGCACCCGAAACTTCCCGTACTCGGTTGGCAGCCTGGCGCTGCTGACCCGCTTGACGAGCGACTCGGTCAGCATGCGGTACTTGATCAGATCCGCGATCGTGATCATCAACAGCCCGTGTCTGCGCGCGAATCGCGCCAGCTCCGGGACGCGCGCCATCGTGCCGTCCTCGTTCATGATTTCGCAGATGACACCGGCGGGATACAGGCCGGCGATCCGCGAAAGATCGACGGCCGCCTCGGTCTGACCAGCCCGAACGAGGACCCCCCCCGGCTGAGCCCGCAGAGGCTGGACGTGCCCGGGCCGTGCAAAATCACCGGGCCGAGACGCCGGATCGATCGCTGCCAGGACGGTGGCCGCCCGGTCGTAGGCCGAGATGCCGGTGGTCGTGCGCCCGATGGCATCGATGGGCGTGCAAAAGGCCGTCTCGAAGCGCGACGTGTTGTCGCGGACGAGCAGGGGGATCTCCAGTTCGTCGAGCCGCTCGGCCGTCATCGACAGACAGATCAGCCCACGGCCGTACCGCGCGAGAAAGTTGATCGCCTCCGGGGTAACCCGTTCTGCCGCAATCGTCAGATCGCCCTCGTTCTCCCGGGACTCGTCGTCGACGACGATGATGATCTTCCCGGAGCGATATGCCTCGACGGCGTCCTCGACGCGGGCGAACGGGCTCGTGCGCCTGCGTGCGCCCTTCGCGATCTTGATGCGTGTCTTCGTTCTCTTCATACCTGGTGTTGGTGTGCGACTTCCCCTCGATGGACGGCTTTCATCGTCAAACCTGCGAGCTCGGCGGCCCGCGCCACGTACTTGCCCACGATATCGGCCTCGATGTTCACGGCCGCGCCGGGCGCCGCGCGGCCCAGGTTCGTGTGCGACATCGTGAACGGCACGACCTGGACGTCGAATCGATCGTCTGCCAGCCCGGCAATCGTCAGGCTGATTCCGTCCACGGCAATCGAGCCGCGATGAACCAGGAACGGCGCCAGCCTGGAGGAGAAGCTCACGGTGGCCCAGTGAAAGTCGGCATCGGCCCGCAGCGCCTCCAGATGACCGACTTCGTCAACATGACCCTGGACGAAGTGTCCGCCGAGGCGGCCGTCGGCGCGCAGGGGACGCTCGAGATTCACCACGCTGCCGTGGCCAATCGTCCCCAGCGTCGTAATGCGCGAGGTTTCGGGTCCGATCTCGGCTTGAAAATCGTCGTGGCCCACAGCTGTCACGGTCAGGCAGACGCCGTTGACCGCAAGGCTGTCGCCCGGCGACAGCTCGGCGGCAAGCGGCGAGGCCACGCGCAGCCGGAACCCTCCGCCGATGGGCGTGCGTTCGACGAGCTCGCCGACGGCTTCAACAAGACCGGTGAACATAGCCCTCAATCAGCACGTCAGGACCGAGCGACACGACCTGGCGATCGATCAACGTCTCCGTTTCGAACCTTCTTCCCTCGAGCAGCTTCAGTCCCTCCCGACCGATCGTGTGCGGCGTCACGTACAGGCGCACATAGTCGACGAGACCCGCATCCCACGCCGCCGCGTGCATGGCCGCTCCCCCTTCGAGCAGCAACGAGCCGACCTGGCGGGCAGCCAGCCGCTCGAGCGCGGCTGCAAACGAACCGTCGCGCGCCACTTCAATCTGCGCGCCCCGCTCTTCGAGAGGTCCGCGCAGCTCCGCGCGCGCCGCGGCGGCCGCTTCCGTCACGATAATGACAGGCCCCGCTGCGCCTGTCGAGAGCACGCGGGAAGCCGCGGGCGTCCGAAGTCGGCGATCGAAGACGACGCGCACGAGCGGAGTCTCCCGATAGACGCCGCGAGCGGTCAGCAACGGATCGTCGGCAAGGATCGTCCCCACACCCACGCCGATCGCGTCAATCTCCGCGCGAACGGCGTGCGCGTGCCGATTGGCGGCCTCCGAGGTCAGCATCATCCGCTCACCTGGTCGTCCGGCCATGCAGCGATCCTGGCTCACGGCCGCCTTCAACACGACGAAGGGCCGTCCCTGCCTCATCAGCGTGAAGAACCCCTCGTTGAGCCGGACGGCGCTCGACTCGCGGAGGCCAACCGCTACGTCCACGCCTTGCGCCCGCAGATAGCTGACACCCCGACCGTCCACCCGCGGATCAGGATCCACGGTCGCCGCCACGACGCGGACGATGCCGGCTTCGACAATCCGCGGGGCGCAAGGCCCCGTGCGGCCCTGGTGGCAGCAGGGCTCGAGCGTGCAATACAGCGTCGCGCCGCGAGCGAGCGCGCCGGCCGCGCCGAGCGCTCTGACTTCCGCATGCGGTTCGCCGGCCCGCTCGTGAAAGCCCTGGCCGACGATCACGCCGTCCGGCGACACCACGACCGCCCCGACCATCGGGTTCGGACTCGTCCGTCCACGCCCGCGCGCAGCCAGAAACAGGGCGCGGTCCATGTAGTCGGTCTCGGTCACCACTTCTCCTCGAACAGTCCGTTCACGTACTCATCAACCGAGAACGGCACCAGATCGTCGATGCTCTCACCGACGCCCACGTACCGAATCGGGACCTTCAAATCGTTCGCAATCGCGACAGCGACTCCGCCCTTCGCCGTTCCGTCGAGCTTCGTGAGCACGATTCCGGTGACGCCGGCGGCATTCATGAACTCCCGCGCCTGCGTCAGCCCGTTCTGTCCGACCGTGGCGTCGAGCACCAGCAGGACCTCCTGAGGTGCGCCGGGCACCTCTCGCGCCGCGATGCGTCGGATCTTCTCCAGCTCGTTCATCAAGTTCACGCGCGTGTGGAGGCGGCCGGCCGTGTCCACGAGAACCGGATCCAGGTTCCTTGCTTTCCCCGACGAAATGGCATCGAAGACGACCGCTGCCGGATCGGCCCCTTCCCGGGCCCTCACCATGTCCACTCCGGCACGTCGGGCCCAAATCTCAAGCTGCTCGACGGCCGCGGCGCGAAACGTATCGGCGGCGCAAATCAACGGCTTCGCGCCCTCGTTCCTGAGCAGGTTGGCCAGCTTGCCCACGGTTGTCGTCTTGCCCGTGCCGTTGACGCCCACGATGAGGATGACCTCGGGCCGCGCTGTCACCGTGACCCGCCGATCGACCGCTGCGAATATGGCGCGGATCTCGTCCTTGACCAGATCGCGCAGGCTGGACGTCCGCGACCACCTCTCCTTGACGGCGTCGATGATGCGAGCCGTCCCGGCGACGCCCACGTCGGCGGAAATCAGCAGCTCTTCGAGGGCATCGATCGTCTCGACGTCGACAGGGCGCGACCGGCTCGCAGGCTCGTCAGCCCGGCCAACAATCTCGTCGAAGCGGCTGACGATCTCCTGCTTGGTACGAGCGAGACTTTCGCGGATGCGGCCGAAAAAGGACACGGGACTCGGATCTGGGAGCTAGGTGTGCCAGGTCGGGGGAGGAACGAGCTGGCTGAATGCGGTCAACACCGCGCCGACGAACGCCCACACCAACCCCTGCGCGATGCCGGACCCCTCCGACGCCTGGAAGAGGCCCAACCCGACACTCGTGGCGCCAACGAGCAACAGGCCCACACCGGCGACGAGTAACGTTCGCGCGACCGCGACCCTGAGAGCCTGTCCAGCGTGATGGTCCATGAGCACCCGAGTACCAGACTATCAAATTACCGGGCTTCCTCAATCTCCCAATCAATTACCCAATTACCGATTACCCAATTACCCAATCCGTTGTTCCCCCTCCGCTTCCGCTCTCTGCCGCCGGAGCATGAGCGCGTCGAGTGCGGACCGCACGTCGACCTGACCGGCCAGCACCTCGGCCATCTGCGTCGCAATCGGAAGCTCGACGCCGTGCCGCGCCCCGAGGGCAAGAGCCGCTCCTGTCGTCCGCACCCCTTCCGCGATCATCTTCATGCTGGCGAGTATCTCGTCCAGCTCACGCCCGCGTGCCAGCTCGACTCCAACGTGGCGATTGCGACTCGGTCCGCCAGTACAGGTGAGAACCAGGTCTCCCAACCCACTCAACCCGGACAGCGTTTCGCGCCTCCCGCCGAGAGCACAGGCGAGCCTCGTCACCTCGGCAAGCCCTCTGGTAATGAGGGCCGCCAGAGCGTTGTGACCGAGGCCGAGACCTTCGACCACGCCTGCAGCAATAGCGATGACGTTCTTGAGCGCGCCACCGATCTCGACCCCCACGACATCGTCGCTTCCGTACAACCGGAAGTATGGACCCCGAAACTCGGTCTGGACCAAATCGGTCGCTCTGGCGTCTGACGAGGCGACGACGACCACGGTCGGCAGTTCCTGCGCGACCTCGATCGCGAAGCTCGGACCCGACAGCGCGACGACAGGATGCGCGGGGCCGACCTCGTTCGCGATGACTTCCGAAAGACGACAGAGCGTGTCCGCCTCGATCCCTTTCGTCGCGGTGACGATGGTCGCTCCCCTTTTGAGGTAAGGCGCCGCCGACCGGACTACTGCGCGGCACCCATGGGACGGAACCGCCGAGACGATGAGATCGGCGTCGTGCAGCGCTTCTTCGAGCGCAGCGGTGACCGAGACACCACGAGGCAACGTCACGTCAGGCAGGTAGACCGCGTTCGCCCTCCGCAGACGCAGTTCGTCGATCAATCCCAGATCGCGTCCCCAGAGCCAGACCTGGTGTCCCTGCCGAGCCAGGTGCACGGCCATCGCCGTCCCCCAGCTGCCCGCGCCAAGCACCGCAATGGTCCGCATCACGCGCGGGCCCCGAATCGTCGCTCCGTGCCCGCACGCAGCCGAACGACGTTCGCGCGGTGTCGAAAGACGATGAGTGCAGACGCACCGCATGCGGCGGCGAAGACCGGGACCGAACTGCCCATCGCGTAGGCAATCGGCGGAAGCGCCAGCGTCGCCAGGACTGAACCGAGCGAAACGTACTTGGTCAGCCAGACCGTGGTGACGAAGACTGCCAGTGCGGGAGCCATGGCGGCGGGAGTGAGCACTGCAAACACCCCACAAGCGGTGGCGACGCCCTTGCCGCCGCGAAAATGCAGCCACACCGGATAGATGTGGCCGACGATGGCTGCCATCCCGGCCGCGGCGGCGGTGCCAGGGCCGGCTCCCAGGCGATCGGCCAGAACCACACTGGCCGCACCCTTGGCGACATCAAGGACAGCCACGAGAACGCCGGCAGTCGCTCCAGAGGCGCGAAACACGTTGGCGGCGCCGACATTGCCGCTTCCGATGCGTCGCAGATCGGTCGCGCCGAATCGGCGGGCGAGCAACCAGGCAAACGGCATCGATCCGATTCCGTATGCCGCGAGAATGGCCATGGTCGGCATTACGTCAGGGTAGCACGCGCCAGCGCGGCGTACGTCGGTCCGGCCGGTGACAGACGGCTCTGATACAGGGTGACATGATCGACGTCAACCCGGGGAGCAGGCTCTGAGGCAGAACGACGCGCCCGGTCGGCGTCGCGCCGCGACGAGCGTGCTCGACGCCATCGGCCGAGCGTCAAATGAGCATGAAAAGGGCGGCGCTCCCGTTCAATGCCCAGATGGTCGAGACGCAAGGCCACCTGTCGCTGCACTTCAACGACGTTTTCTTCGCCCTCGCGAACGCCGAGCCAGAGAACCTGCGGAGGACCGCTCGGTGGAAAAACGCCGAGCCCGCCGAAGGCAGCGGCAAAGGGGTTCATACGAAGCGGACGGGAGAATGCCTCAACGACAGGCGGCGTTACGTCCTCGGCGATCTCGCCGAGGAACGCCAGTGTCAGGTGCATCTGCTCTGGCCGGATCCATTTTGGGGCTCGATCCGGTGCGAAGGTTGAGGCGACCTCGCGCTGGATTTTCGCGATCGCCTGCCGTGCGGTCTCATCCAGATCGATTGCCACGAACAGACGCATTGTCTGCCTGCTCCGACGCTGTCAGGGAGTCTACAGTCTGCCCGCCGCCGGACTGTCACGATCAGCGTTTTTCCGGCCGATCGTTCTCTTCCAGCATGAGGCGCAACATGTTCAGCGCGGCTTGCGACGCCTGGAACTTCACCTGTTCTCGGCCCCCGATGAACTGAAAGGTGCGAACCCGAGCGTCACCCTTGGCGTCCACGGCGACCGCGACGGTGCCGACCGGTTTGTCGGGGGTTCCGCCATCGGGACCGGCGATGCCGGTGACGCCGATGCCGACGTCCGAGCCGGCGCGCGTACGAGCGCCCGAAGCCATTGCAAGGGCGACCGGTTCGCTCACCGCGCCGTGCGACGCCAACAACCCCTCGGGGACCCCGAGGAGTTCAACCTTGGAAGCGTTGCTGTAGCAGACGAAGCCGCGCTCGACATACCTCGAGCTCCCGGGGACATCGGTGAGACGCGACATGAGCAGGCCGCCGGTGCAGGACTCTGCCACGCCGATCGTGAACTGCCGGGTGCGCAGGAGATCGCCCACCACGACTTCCAGGTTGCGGCCGTCGTCGCTGTAGACAGACGAGCCGAGCACCGCCATCAATTCCTGCACCGCAGAGTCCAGCACCGCCTCCGCGGCGGGGCCGCTCGGCGCGACCGCGGTCAGATGCAGCTCGATCTGGCCCATCACCGCAAGGATGGTCGTTGAGATCGGAATCGCCCCCTGTGCCCACCGTCCGTACACCGGCTGCGCGTGCGTGTCGACGTCCGATTCGGTTCGACCGGTGATTCTCAGCACGCGGCGGACGAGAGACCCGCCGCCGGCCCGCGGCGCCAGGCGATCGCGAATGACCGCCTCGATCATCGGCGTCATCTCGCGCGGCGGACCTGGCAACAACACGATGGCCGTCGATCCGTGCTCGATCCAGAGGCCGGGTGCCGTGCCGAGCGGGTTGTCGATAAGAATGGCTCCGCGCGGGGCCATCGCCTGCCGCCGGTTGATGTCGGGCATGACCATGCCCCGGCGCGCGAACCGTTCACGAATCCGCTCGATCACGTGCTCGTGAACCTCGAGGGGAAAGCCCAGAACCCGGGCGACGGCCTCGCGTGTCACGTCGTCTTCCGTGGGCCCGAGGCCGCCGATCACCACGACGACCTCAGCCCAGGCGAACGAGGCTTCGAGAGCCCCAGCGACTTCCGACACATGGTCGCCGACGACCACTTTCAGACGGACGTCGCAGCCGATCCGGTTCAGGCGCTCGGTGACGATCAGCGAGTTCGTGTCGAGCCGGAACGGCGTCAGCATCTCGCTTCCGACCGCAATAATGCAGGCTTTCACCGCCCTCCCCGATAGCTACGCTACCAGCTGACCGATGGCCAGCATCACGCGGAGGGCCAGGTTCGCGTAGATGGCCGCCATCGCATCGTCAGCCATGACGCCGACTCCACCGCCGAGCCGCTCGAGACGGTTCGCGGGATAGGGTTTGAGGACATCTGCCGCGCGGAAGGTCAGAAATCCGAGGAACGCGCCTTTCAGCCCCACCGGCACGAGGTAGAGCGTCAGCAGCATGCCCATCACCTCGTCGATCACGACCTGACGCGGGTCGGTTCGACCGAAATGCCGTTCAGCGATGCTGCCAGTCACCGAGCCGACGATGAACAGCATCACGATGGTTCCACCTTGCAGCGCTGCGGAGGCCGGCAGCAACAGCCAGAGCGCCAGCCCGAGGAGCGATCCAGCGGTGCCGGGCGCAAAGGGCGCGAAGCCGGCGCCAAAGGCCGTCGCACACGCCAAGGCGAAAAACGGGCGCGAGGTTCCTTCAGGCTCGGGCATCAGGCGCGCAGGCTGAAAGAGACTCCTGATGCGCCTAGCTGACCGATGCGCGAACGACGCGCGTGCCAGCGAAGCGATCGTGGACGCCGCGGCGATCGCGGCTCAGTACGGTCAGCAAACCGAGACCTGCCGGAACCGCCAGCGCCAGCCAGATCAGCTCTCGTACGAACGCCCGGCCGAGATCCAGCGGCGACTGCGGTTCGGCGGATACGACCCGAATTCCAGCCATCATCTTGCCGAGCGTCTGGCCGCTGGCGGTGAAGGCCACCAGGTAGCCCCCGTTCTGAACGAGGAGAAACGCGACGAGCGGCGCGAGCGGGAGAACACCGAGGTCTTCCATCCCGATGCCGCAAATTCGCAGCGTGAAGTAGATGACGACCACATCGACTCCGGCCAGGATCAGGAAATCGGTGACGACGGCGGCAAAACGGGCGGCCACGCTGGCGTCCTCGCCGACCGGATCGACGTCGGACACCCCCTCGACTGGCGCCGATTGAGCGCGGTTCGACAGCCTGGGTCGTTCGGGGCCGTCGAATCCCAGCTCGAGCGTGGGCGGGCGGGATGCGTTTCGCAGACGTGGAACCTCGGGAGTCGCCCGCCGCACTGACAGCGGCGCGCGAGGAGGCGACGGCCGGCTGATCAGCGGCACATCGTCGGGAATTGGAGTGCCAAACAGCGGCAACTCGGCGCCGGACGATTCCAGGCCTGGATCGGCGGCCGCGGGGCGAAGTGTTTCGAGCGCCCTCGACTCCAACACGGCGGCAGTCCTGGCCACGATTGCCTCGTCCAGAAACGACAGATCGTCGGCCCCCGCCGAGACCGGCTCTGCCTTCAGCGGAAGTTCGAGGGTTTCGGAAGCCGGCAACGCCAACGAGAAGTCATATCCACAATTGCGACAGCGGTCCACCGGCTCGAATCCGAGATAGCCGCATTTGGGACACTTCATGGGACGCGATCGACGGGACCGGCTGAAGGGGGAACCGCGACGGGCTGCGCCGGCACGGACGTCAACGCGATGAGCTGCAGCTGAATTTCGCCGCGCAGCCGGTCGGCTTCCGCTCGCTGCGGATCGGTTGGGCGAACCAGATCGAGCGTTGTCAGTGCATCGTGGAGGTGGCCGTTGGCGGCCAGACCCCGCGCGCGCGCCAGGGCCTGCTCACCGCGTCGTGGCACCGGCAGCGCTGGTGCACGCAAGGGCGAGGGGGCCACCGATCGGGCCGGCGCTTCGTGCGTAGGGAGGGCGGAGCGCCAGTCGACTGGTCCCCACACCGCGAACGAATAGACTCCGGCCGCAGCCAGCGTCAGCACGATCATCACGGCAATCGTGAACCAGGAGTGCGTCGCGGGGGCGACCGACGCGGCGGCGCGCTCACGACGGAGTGGGC
Source organism: Vicinamibacterales bacterium (assembly GCA_035537875.1). Taxonomy (GTDB): domain Bacteria; phylum Acidobacteriota; class Vicinamibacteria; order Vicinamibacterales; family CAVVIG01; genus DATLLJ01. The sequence continues at coordinate 79,835 of DATLLJ010000019.1, forward strand.
GCTGGCGCGCAGCCGGCTCTGCCGTCAACGTCGACTCGAGTCGATCGAGGCGCGTGAGCAGCGCCAGCGCTTCGTCGGTGGGGGCGCCGGTGGCAATCGCGGCTTGCACCAACCGCCGCGCTTCACGGCCGTCGCCGCGCTGAAACGCGGTGAGACCGCGCTGCAGCAACTCCTCCGATTCCCGCTGACGCTCTGCGAGCGCGCTGCGCGCCCGATCGATGTAAGCGCGGGCGCGTGCATGACTGCGATCGAGAAAGAGCACGCGCGTCCAGACGCTGATGGCGTGATCGTACTGCGCGGCAAAGTAGTGATCGAGGCCAGCGAGCAGCAACTGTTCGATCTTCGCGTTACGATCGGCTTCCGACGTGGCCGCGAGGGCGCGGGAGTCGTCGGTGCGAAGCGGCTCGGACATAAGTCTTGGAAAAAGACGCCCGATTATAGCATCACACTGCTTCGCTTTCTTCCTCGGTTCGACGCGACGGCGCTATCCCGAACGCTTTCATCTTCCTGTAGAGATTGCTGCGTTCGACGCCGAGCACCTCGGCCGTGCGCGACATGTTGCCTTGCTGGGCCGTCAGCGTACGGAGAATCAAATCACGCTCAAAACGATCGCGTGCCTCGTAGAGCGTCAGGCGATCGGGCGGCGCTGCCGGCTCCGCCTCGGACCGCGGCGCGCCGCCGAGGTCGAGGAAGCCCAGGTCGCCGCTGCCGATGCTGTCACCCATCACCATGATCATCAGCCGTTCGATCACGTTCCGGAGCTCGCGCACGTTCCCCGGCCACGGGTACCGCTGCAGCACCGCCATGGCGCCGGCGTCGAACGTCTTCACCCGTCGTCCGTATTCCTGCGCGAACGCCGACATGAAGTGTTCTGCCAGCAGCGGTATGTCCTCCTGGCGATCCCGCAGCGCCGGCACGAAAATCGGGACGACGTTGAGCCGAAAGTACAGATCCTCGCGAAAGCGACCGGCGCGGATTTCCGTCTGAAGATCCTTGTTCGTCGCCGCCAGCACCCGCGCATCGACCCGAACGCTAGTCGTCCCGCCCACCGGCTCGAGGGTCTGCTCCTGCAGCACGCGCAGGACTTTCGCCTGCGTCTTCAGGCTCATGTCGCCGATTTCGTCGAGGAAGATCGTGCCCCCGTCAGCGAGCTCGAATTTGCCGCGACGATCGGCCACCGCCCCCGTGAAGGCGCCTCGCACGTGGCCGAACAGCTCGCTTTCAATCAGATCGTCGGGAATGGCCGCGCAGTTGACCTCGACGAAGGCGCTGTTCCGGCGCCGGCTCAGCGCGTGGATGGTTCGCGCCACGAGCTCCTTGCCGGTCCCGTTCTCGCCGTAGATCAGCACCCGCCCATTAGTCGGCGCCGCCATGGCCACCTGCTCGCGCAGCTGCCGCATCCCGTCGCTCTCGCCGATCATCGTCTCGTGCCGGTCGACGCGAGCCCGAAGCGCGAGATTCTCCATTTCCAATCGCCGCTGGCGAAGCGCGTTGCGGACCACGAGCACGGTCTTCTCGAGCGACAGCGGCTTCTCGACGAAGTCGAATGCACCGAGCTTGATCGCCCGCACCGCCGACTCGATGTTGCCGTGGCCCGAGATCAGCACGATCTGAGCGTCCACCTGCCGCTCCCGGAGGCGCGCCAGCGTAGCCAGACCGTCCATGCCCGGCAGCCAGACATCGAGCACGATGAGATCCACCGGGCCCCGTGTCACGCGATCCAGGCAGGCCTCGCCCGTCGCGACCGCCTCGACGGCGTAGCCTTCGTCGCGAAGGACGCCTGTGAGCGCCGTCCGCACACCGGGCTCGTCGTCCACAATCAGGATCGTGGGTTTCATCGACCACTCATCGCGAGGGACCAAGGACTCGATTTCTTCGTGGCGTTGGCGCTTCAGCACGGCAACTCGATGGTAAACCGAGTTCCGCTGGGACTGTTGTCGCTGACCTCGATGCTGCCGCCGTGCTCAGCGATAATCCGGCGAACGATCGCCAGGCCCAGCCCGCTCCCTCGCCGCTTCGTCGAGTAGTAGGGCAAGAACAGCTTGTCGCGCTCCCCCGCAGGAATTCCCGGACCGTTGTCGGCGACGATGACGCGGACCACTGCGTTCAAGGCGTCACGTTCGGTCTCCACGACGATCTCGCCGCGGCGCTCCATCGCCTCGACCGCATTATCGATGAGGTTGAGAATGACCCGCCGGACCTGCTCGGGATCCAGACGAACGAGCGGCAAATTGGCCCCAAGCCGCTGATCGATCCGAACGGCGCTGAAGATGCCGTTGTAGAGTGCGATCGTGTCCGTGATGAGCTGTGAGAGATCGGTCGGGACCGTCCGCGGCGACGGCATCCGTGCGAACTGCGAGAACTCGTCCACCAGTCCCTTGAGGGACTCGACTTCTCCGACAATGGTCTGGGTGCACTCATCGACCAGCCCTCTGGACGCGGGCGGCGCGGACGAAAAGTGGCGGCGGAGCCGCTCGGCACACAGCTGAATCGGCGTCAACGGGTTCTTGATTTCGTGCGCGAGGCGCCGCGCCACCTCTCGCCACGCCGCCACCTTCTGCGCTCGAATGAGTGGCGTGACGTCGTCGAATACCAGCAGGATGCCTTCCGACGTCCCGCTTTCGCCGACGAGAGGGGTCGCGACCGCCGCGAGGTGCAGCTCCTGCCCTTCGCGCATCAGTGCGATTTCCTGAACGGCGGCGTGAGTCGCGGCCCGGCCGGCTCCCGGCAGCAGCGCTGCGAGCGGCTGGAGATCCGGACGATCGAGGATGGCCGACGCCGGCTGGCCGACGCTCGCGCTGGTGAGGCCCAGCAAGCGCGAAGCCGCGCTGTTGATCGTGGTAATCGAACCGCCGGCGTCCACTGACACGACGCCGGTGGTGATGCGTTCGAGGATGGTCTCGATGTAGCGACGCCTCGTTTCCACTTCGAGGTGCTTCCTCTCGAGCTCCACGGTCGAGCGGTCGATCTTCCGACGGCTTGCGGCGAGCTCGCCCGACATCGCGTTGAAGGCATCGACGAGCGATCCGAACTCGTCGTTGCTCTGGCGCTCGAGGTGCTGATCCAGGCGCCCGGCTCCGATTTCGCGGGCCGCCGCCGAGAGCATCAGAACCGGCTGCGTGATGCGCTTGGCGAGGTACGAGCCCATCCAAGTGGCGCTGAAGAGAATCAGCAGCGTCACCATCACGAAGAACGACAGGTACAACCCGGTCAGCGGGCGGCGCAGGACGCGCAGCTGGTTGTAGCTCTCGAACGCCTGCGTCATGCGGCGCGACCGCATGGCGACCTCGCCGGTCAGGTAGTCGGTTGCCACCACCACCCCCGCCGCGCGGCCGTCGCGCGACCGGATCACGGCCGCCGCGTGAAGCAGGTCGCCAGAATCACCGAGCGCCTCGATCGAACGCGCCTCCGTCGCGCCGCCCAGGGCCTGAGCCGCCAGGCGGTCGGCGGGGGCGCGGCTGTAGCCCGGTGGCAGTCGGGGCGCTGCGACGTCGACGACAGGCTGCAGTGTCGGCAGCGACCCGTTCAGCGGCCCCACGCGGTACACCTGAAGCATCTGCACGCGGCGCTCGGTGACCTCCGGCGCCAGCAGATCCCGAATCGGTCGGACGTCGGCGCGGGTCAAATCGACGGTCGAGAGCCCGCGCGCGATGCGGTCCGCATGGTCGGCCAGAACCGTCTGCCGCTGCTGGTAGTAGTCGCTCGCAATCTGATTCGCGGAGGCCAGAATCTCGCCCATCGGGGCGTTGAACCACCGATCGATGTTCGTCCGAATGAGCTCGCTGCCGACGATCAGCACGAGGATGGCCGGCACCAGCGTCATCACGAGCAGCAGCGCCACCAGCTTCGACCGGAAATGCGCGAAGGGCAGGGCGCGGCGACGCTCGACGATGAGCTTGATGATGTTGCGCGCGAGCACGAACAGCAGCGCGGCGAGCATCGTCAGATCGGCCGCCGAGAGAGCGTACAACACGAACTCGGTCAGGAAATCGGGCGAAAAGGAGGGCGTCCGGCTGGCCAGCGCCACGAGCGCGATCAGCACGACCAGCAGCAGCGCGATACCGGAGAGAATCAGCCGGGGGTTGTCGCGAAACGGACGGCGGCCGGGCGAGGGCGGGGGGGCTGCCGCGGTCGATCGTCGTGGCGTGATCGACGTGATGGTGGCCGGCATCTCGTCACTCTTTCGCGTTCAGCAGATCTTTCAACTCGCTCATGAACTCGCCGATGTCCCGGAAGTGCCGGTAGACGGAAGCGAATCGGACGTAGGCGACCTTATCGAGCTTCTTCAGCTCCTCCATGACGAACATGCCGATATCGGCCGTCGCGATCTCCTTTTCGGAACGCTCCTGCAGCGCGCTCTCGACGCGATCGGCGATGGCTTCGAGCCCGGCGACCGTCACCGGCCGCTTCTCACATGCTTTGAGCAGCCCGGCCAGCAGCTTCTGGCGCTCGAAGCGCTCGCGCGTGCCGTCCTTCTTCACCACCATGTAGGGAATTTCGTCGATGCGCTCGTAACTGGTGAAGCGCTTCGCGCATTCGAGACACTCGCGCCGGCGTCGGATCACCTCGCCTTCCTTGCTCTCGCGGGAGTCGACGACCTTGTCGCCCAGATGACCGCAGTACGGGCACTTCACCCGGCGTCTCCGGGCGCGGTGACGGCCAGCTCCCGCATGCGCGACACGTTCAACCCGGCCTGCGCCGCGAAATACAGCCCGAGGAGCAGAGAGGGCCCAATGGTCAGGATGTGCAACACGATGGCGGCCCCAACGGCGGCATCGTCCGGCGCGCCGAAGAACGCCGTCGCCCCGTAACGGAAGGCAGCGTGGAATCCGCCGACGGCGCCGGGCGTGGGGACCGCAACGCCCAGCACGAGAATGGCGATGATCAGAAACGACCCGCTGAACGGCACGGCGAGCTGAAAGGCGACGGCCACCGCCCAGACGCCCGCGGCAATCGACAGCCATAGCGGAATCGACCACAGCACCGCGATCAGCAGGCGACGCGGATGACGAATCGCGCTGAGCCCGCGGGCGAACTTCTCCGCGACGCCCGCGATCGCCTCTGCGAACGAGGGGACCACCTGTCCGAGCCGGTGGGCCAGGAGCCCGAGCCGTTCCGGATCCCCGGCCAGGACGAAGACCACCAGCAGCGCACCGAGCGAAATGGCCCCCGCCACAACGCCGATCCACGTCAACCATGCCACGGCGGCCGGATTGCTCGAGCTCAGGCTGCGGTCGAAGACGAACACGTACGACGCGAGCAGGGCGAGCACCGTGACGGTGTCGAGCAGACGCTCGAGAATGATCGTGGCAAAGGCGCCAGTCGCGCTCATGTGTTCGCGGCGCGCGAGGAAATATGGGCGAATGACCTCGCCCGCGCGCGCCGGCAGCAGTGTGCTCGCGGCGAATCCAACGGCCGTCGCTTGAAACGCACTGCCAAAGTGCACCTTGCCGAGCGGATCGAGCAGGTACTGCCACCGGTACGCTCGGATCGCCAGGTTGACGAACATGGTCAGCAGTGAGAAGACGAGCCATTCCGGCCGCGCCCGCCTGATTTCGCCGACAACGCGCCAGAGGTCGACGTTGCGGAGAAAGACCGCCACCAGCGCGGCGGCCACCGCCAGCACGACAATGGTTCGGAGCGAGGAACGCATGGGGAATGGAGCGCTCTCTAATATACCGCCCCTACATGTTGTTGTTGTCAGCGCCGCGGGCGGACTGTAAGATTTTCAGGCTCTTCCCGACCGAAGAAAGACAGGATCCGTTGCCGCTGGCCTCGCCGCTTCTCCAGACTGCTCTTCGCGATCGCGCGCCCGACCGGCAGGGCAAGGTCAGAGACATCTATGAGTTTGGCGAGAAGCTGCTGGTCGTCGCGACCGACCGTATCTCGGCGTTCGACTGGATTTTGGGCTCGGGTATCCCGGACAAGGGCAAAGTACTCACCCAAATCTCCGTGTTCTGGTTCGAGCGAACACGATCCATTGTCGATAATCACCTGATCTCCAGCGATCCCGCGACCTATCCGGTCTCAGCCGACGACGTCGAGTGGCTCCGCGGCCGATCGATGCTGGTCCGGCGCACCGAGCCGCTTCCCATCGAATGCGTGGCGCGCGGATACCTCTCGGGATCGGGCTGGAAGGACTACCTCGCCACCGGACAGATCTGCGGGGTGCCGCTTCCCGCGGGTCTCCGCGAATCGGCGCAGCTGCCCGAGCCGATCTTCACGCCGGCCACCAAGGCGCAGAGCGGCCACGATGTCAACATCAGCGCGGCCGAGGCCGCCGACATTGTCGGACGCGACGTGCTGGATCGCGTCCGCGAACTGACGCTTGCGCTGTATCGCGAAGGCGCCGCGCGCGCCGCGTCACGCGGCATCATCATCGCGGACACGAAATTCGAGTTCGGGCTGCTTCCCGGCAGCAGCCGCCCGATCGATCGGCTGATTTTGATCGACGAGGCGATGACTCCCGATTCTTCGCGCTTCTGGCCGCAGGACCTCTACAAAGCCGGCGGCCCCCAGCCGAGCTTCGACAAGCAGTTCGTGCGCGACTATCTCGAACGGATTCAGTGGAACAAGCAGCCGCCGGTGCCCGAGCTGCCCGAAGACGTCGTCAGCCGCACGCGCGACAAGTACATCGAAGCGTTTCACCGTCTCACTGGGCGGGAATTGCAATGATCTCTGACAAGCTCGAAAAGCTCATCGAGGAAATGGTCGACCGGGGTGTGCAGTTCGAGGACGCCCTGCACGAGTTCGAGAAGCGGTTCATCGCGCGCGTCCTGGGCAGCTGCGACGGCAGTCTCACGAAGACGGCCGACACCTTGGGCATCCATCGGAACACGCTGACTCGAAAAATGGGCGAGTACCGCATCAAGAGGCGCGCCAGCTGACCGCCGATCCCCCGTTGGCAGTCCCCCATTGACACTGCCAGAGGCTGCACTATAATTAGCAGTCGCCTGGGCCGAGTGCTAACCGTGCCGAGCTCCCGGCCGCATCTTCAGGATCATCTGAAAGGCATCTCCACGAACCTACGACAGACGGAGCACAGAGCATGAACGTCAGACCGCTGCACGACCGCATCATTGTTCAGCGCCTCGAAGAAGGCGAGCAGAGAATCGGCGGGATCATCATCCCCGACAGCGCCAAAGAAAAGCCGCAGCAGGGCAAGGTCATGGCCGTCGGGAGCGGCAAAGTCAAGGACGACGGCAAGCGCATCGCCCTCGACGTCAAGACCGGCGATCTCATCCTGTTCGGCAAGTACTCCGGCCAGGAAATCAAGGTGGATGGCGAGGAGTACCTCATCATGCGCGAGGACGAGGTTCTCGGCGTGATTGACGGTGCCGAGGCCAAGAAAGCCAAGAAGTAAAGGGCCGAGAGTCGGAAGAAGCGCAGGTCCCCCCGACCTGCCGGCAAGAGGTAGCGCAGGTTCTGGACCTGCCCACAGGAGAACTAGGAATGGCAAAGCAGATTGTGTACGGCGAGCAGTCGCGTCAGGCCGTGCTGCGCGGCGTGAATCAACTGGCCGACGCGGTGAAAGTGACGCTCGGCCCGAAAGGACGCAACGTCGTCCTCGACAAGAAGTTCGGATCGCCGACGATTACAAAGGACGGTGTGACCGTCGCCAAGGAAATCGATCTCAAGGACCCGCTCGAGAACATGGGCGCCCAGATGGTCCGCGAAGTGGCGAGCAAGACGTCCGACACGGCCGGTGACGGCACGACGACAGCCACCGTGCTCGCGCAGGCCATCTACCGCGAAGGCGCCAAGAACGTCGTCGCCGGCGCCAACCCGATGGACATCAAGCGCGGCATCGAGAAGGCCGTCGAAGCCGTGACCGCGGAGCTCAAGAAGATGTCCAAGCCGGTCAGCGGCAATATGGTCGCCCAGGTCGGCACCATCTCGGCCAACAACGACGAGACCATCGGCAAGATCATCGCAGACGCGATGGACAAGGTCGGCAAAGACGGGGTGATCACGGTCGAAGAGGCTCGGACGCTCGAGACCTCGCTCGACGTGGTGGAGGGGATGCAGTTCGACCGCGGCTACCTCTCGCCGTACTTCGTGACCGATCCCGAACGGATGGAAGTGGTGCTCGAGAACCCGGTCCTGCTGATCCACGAGAAGAAGATCAGCTCGATGAAGGATCTCCTGCCGGTCCTCGAACAAGTGGCGCGGCTCGGCCGCCCGCTCCTCATCATCGCCGAGGACATCGAAGGCGAGGCTCTCGCGACGCTGGTCGTCAACAAGCTGCGCGGGACGCTGCAGGCGGCCGCCGTCAAGGCCCCCGGCTTCGGCGACCGTCGCAAAGCCATGCTCGAGGACATCGCGATCCTGACCGGCGGCCGGGCGATTACAGAGGATCTCGGGATCAAGCTGGAGTCCATCAAGCTCGACGACCTCGGCAAGGCCAAGAAAGTCGTCATCGACAAGGACAACACGACCATCGTCGAAGGCGCCGGCTCGTCGCAGGCCATCGAAGGTCGCGTCAAGCAGCTCCGCACGCAGGTCGAGGAAACGACCTCCGACTACGACCGTGAGAAGCTGCAGGAGCGGCTGGCCAAGCTCGTGGGTGGCGTTGCCATCATCAAGGTCGGCGCAGCCACCGAGACCGAGATGAAGGAGAAGAAGGCGCGCGTCGAAGACGCGATGCATGCCACCAAGGCGGCGGTTGAAGAGGGCATCGTGCCGGGCGGCGGTGTGGCGCTCATCCGCGCGTCCAAAGCGCTGAAAAGCCTCAACCTCGGCGGCGATCAACAGATCGGCGTGAACATCGTCGCGCGGGCCATCGAGGAACCGATGCGCTGGATCGCGATGAACGCCGGACACGAGGGTTCGATCGTCGTGCAGAAGGTCCGCGAGATGAAGGACACCGAGGGCTTCAACGCGCTGACCGACACCTACGAGGACCTCGTCAAAGCGGGCGTCATCGATCCGACAAAGGTCGTGCGCTCGGCGCTGCAGAACTCTTCGTCGATCGCTTCGCTGCTGCTCACCACCGAGGCGCTCATCTGTGAGATTCCCGAAGAAAAGAAAGAAGCGCCGATGCCCCACGGCGGTGGCGGCGGCATGGGCGGGATGTACTGAGCGAAAGTCGGGTAGCGCAAAAGAGAAAGGCCCGGGGGCTCAGAGCTCCCGGCCTTTCCTTGTCTCAGGGCTTAAGGCTCGGGGCTCACGGTTGGCGCCTGACGGGCATGTGCTCGGCCACTGCCTCGAGGAACGGGCGAATCTCCCGATCCCAGTAAGCGAAGTTGTGCCCACCTGGCGACTCGCGGTACTCATACGCGATCTTCTGCTTGTTGAGCGCCGCGACGAACTCGCGATTGACCTCAATGAGACTGTCCTCGGTGCCGCAGGCCACATAGACGTACAGCATGGTGGCGGGGTTCGCTTTAGCTACCATCGCCATAACGTTGTTAGCGGCGCGCGCCGGGCTGCCCATTGGACCGAAGGCCGCCACGCGGCTTTCTCGCACGATGCGCGCAAACTCGCTCTCCGACGGCAGCCCAGGTGGCGCATCATCCACGAGCAGCGCGCCCGAGAGGCTGCCCACCATGACGTACCGGCCGGGGTAATTCAATCCGTATTTCAGCGCGCCGTAGCCGCCCATCGACAGCCCCGCGATAGCCCGGCCGAAGCGCGTCGCAAGGACCTGAAACTTGCGCTCGACATCGGCGACCAGATCCACGCCGATTGCGGTTTCGAACCTTTCCGCGGCGTTGGTCGCCGAGTCCGT
>DATLLJ010000020.1:0-3205 GCA_035537875.1 Vicinamibacterales bacterium
GCCTTGAACCAGGGGACGATCTATCCGGCGCTGTTGCGGCTCGAACAGAAAGGCTGGATCGAGAGTCAGTGGGGGACCAGCGAGAACAATAGACGAGCGCGTTTCTATTCGATTACCCGCGCTGGTCGCAAACAGCTGACCACGGAAGCCGACAATTGGGCACGGACGGTCGAGATGATGAGTCGGCTGCTCGAAGACCAATCATGACCGCCCTCCGAGTCCTCGCATCGCGCGTGCGCGCTCTTCTCGCCAGGCGGCGGCGGGGCGACGCCGACCTGGACGATGAAATCCAGACGCACCTCGACCTGCTGACCGATGCGCACGTGGCTCGCGGTCTGTCGCTCCGCGAGGCTCGAGCCGCGGCCCGGCGCGAGTTCGGCGGCGTCGAGCAGCTCAAGGAGGCCTATCGCGATCAGCGCGGCGTGCCGCTCGTCGATGCCCTCGTGCAGGACGCGCGATTCGCCGTTCGCACCTCGTTTCGCCACGGATCCTTCACGGCGGTCGCCCTGCTGACGCTGGCTCTCGGGATTGGCGTCAACACCACGCTGTTCAGCATCGTCAACGCAGTGCTCCTGCGTCCCCTGCCGTATCCGGAGTCAGATCGTCTTGTTCAGATCAATACGACGACGCAGGGGAGCGGCCCGGCGTCGTATCCGGATTTCGAGGATTGGGCGGGTGAAAGCACGGCCTTTGAGAGGCTCGCCGCATTTACCAATCGGAGCGTGGCTGTGGCGAGCGATGGTCTGGCTGAAAGGGTCTCGGCACTGCAGGTGACGGCAGGCTTTTTCGAAGTCCTGAAGGTTTCGCCGGCACTGGGCCGCACCTTTCATCCCGAGGACCTGGACGCGGGCGGCAAAGTCGCCATTCTCAGCGATGGGGCGTGGAAACGGCACTTCGGCGGCGATGACCACGTCGTGGGGCAGCTTCTTCGAATCGAGGTATGGCCGACCACCGACGAAGAGACGTTCACGGTCATCGGTGTGATGCCGGCGGGTTTCAGGTTTTCCGTCTCGGCACCCGAGCAGATCTACACGCCGCTGATGCGCGATCCGAGACGCGATGCCAGTTTTCTCCGCGCCGTCGGTCGTCTTCGTCCGGACGTCTCAGTGGCGGCCGCGCAGGCCCAGATGGACGCGATAGCCTCGCGCCTGGCCGAGCGCTATCCCGCGTCGCACCGCGATCAGGGTGTCAGGGTGGCCGCGCTCGTTCAAGCACAGGTCGGCGACACGAGAACCGGGTTGCTGATCTTTCTGGGTGTCGTCGCGATAGTGCTGCTGATCGCGTGCGCCAACGTGGCGAATTTGATGTTGACGCGGAACATGTCGCGCCGACACGAGCTCGCGATTCGCAACGCGCTCGGTGCCGGGCGGGGCCGGCTCATCCGCCAGCTGCTCACGGAGAGCGTCGTGCTTGCTCTGATTGCTGGCGCTCTGGGGGCACTGCTGGCGAGCTGGACCGGCCCGCTCCTGGCGGCGGGATTGGCGCAGCATCTCGAGGCGCCGCGCATCGAAAGCGCACGTATCGATTTCCGGGTGCTGGCCTTCACCGTCGCCGTCTCGCTCGGGACGGCGCTGCTGTTCGGCAGCGTGCACGCTTTTGCGGCCGCCTCGCCCAACCCCGGTGAGAGTCTGCGCGACGGGAGCCGGACGACGACGATCGGAACGCGAGGAAGGCGGACGCGCCAGCTGTTGATTATCACGGAGATGGCGCTGGCGCTCATGCTGCTGGCCGGCGCCGGGACGCTCCTCAAGAGCCTGTTCGCTCTTCGCACGACGGCGCCGGGCTTTGCGACCGCGAACAGGGCCACGGCCAGCTTCTGGCTGCCGAACAAGACCGTCGCAAACGACGCCGAGCGGCAGAGATTCATCGAGGGTCTCCTTTCGGGCGCCGGGAGGCTGCCCGGAGTGGAGTCTGCTGCGCTGGTCGCCGATCTACCCCTCAGCGGTGCATGGGATTCGTTCGGATTCGGAATTCCTGGCCGGACCAGACCAGAGGGAGAAGGATTCGCCGCCAACTTCAACATCGCCAGCGCCGGCTATTTCAGGACGATGGCGATACCGCTGCGAGCGGGACGCGAATTCACCAGCGAGGACTCGGCGGGCACGCCGCGCGTTGTGGTCATCAACGAAACGGCCGCGCGCCAGTTCTGGCCAGGCGAAAACGCGCTCGGCAGGCAGATTACGCTGGGCGACAAGGCGTTCGGCGGCACGCTGACCGTGATCGGCATCGCCGGCGACGTGCGCCAGATGGGCCTCGGCGAGCCGCCACGTCCTGAGATCTTTCTCGCCTATACGCAGCCAATTCCCCCGTGGCCGTGGCTCGTACTGGTTGTTCGAACTGCGGCGAACTCTGGCGATTTGGCTGAGCCGATTCGGAGACTCTCCCAGGCGCTCGACCGAAGCGTTCCAGTCCAGGACATCCGTACGCTGGACGAAGTGTTGTCGGGATCGCTTGCCGAGCCCCGGGTCTACACGATTCTTCTGGGTGTGTTCGCCGCCCTGGCGCTCGTGCTGGCAACTGTTGGACTGTACGGCGTTGTCGCGTACACAGTGACCGAGCGAACCCACGAAATGGGCGTGCGAATCGCACTGGGCGCCACGCAGGGTGTCATTATTCGACTGGTTCTGCACCAGGGGCTGTCGGTCGTGCTCATCGGAGCCAGTGTCGGTTTACTGGGAGCCTCGTTGATGACGAACGTCCTGACACGCCTCGTTCCGACCGCCGTGGCTGGAGATACTCCGATGCTGGTCGCCATGTCGGCGGTGCTGGTCGGCACCGCATGCGTCGCCACCTACCTGCCGGCCCGGCGCGCGAGCCGGGTCGAACCGATGGTGGCGCTCCGCTACGAGTGAGGCCAGGTTTCGCTCGCGGTGACCGGGCTCACTCGAACTTCACGACGACGACGGTGGCGTCGTCCTGGAGTTCGTTTCCCCCTCGGCGCGCCACTTCGTCAATGATGCCCTTGCCGATCGCCTCGGCATCGCACGCCCAGAGACGCTTGATCGCGCCTTGGAGTCCGGCCACCTCGAAGAACTCCTCCGGTGACGGCCCCACATCGGTGACACCGTCCGTGTAGAGGACGAGTCCGTCGCCGGGCTCGAAAATCGCGTAGCCCTCCCGCATCGGCGCAATGTGGGGAAACCCGAGCGCCGGCCCGGTGACGGCCAACGGCTCGATGGTGCCGTCTTTTCGCACCGCCAGCGGG
>DATLLJ010000021.1:0-17744 GCA_035537875.1 Vicinamibacterales bacterium
TCTGCTCGGCGATTCCTCCAAGGCGCGCTCCGTCCTGAAGTGGACACCGACCGTGAATTTCAAACAGCTGATCGAAATAATGGTCGACGCCGATCTCGAGCGCCATTCAGCATCGCCTCGCGTCCCCGCACGGGTGACGACGCCTTGAGCGCCGAGCGATCTGCGCTGCAGCAGCGCCAACCCGTCGGCTTCGACTCCCTGATCGAACGCATCAAATCACGCCAGGCGAGAGTCGGCGTAATCGGCCTGGGGTACGTCGGCCTTCCACTGGCCGTCGAGTTCGCGCGGGCAGGCTTCGACGTGACCGGATTCGACGTCGACGAGCGCAAGAACACCGACATCAACGCCGGCCGCAGTTACATTCCCGACGTGCCCTCGTCGGAGCTCCAGTCGGCCGTGACTGCGAACAAGCTCAGCGCTACGCAGGATCTCTCCCGGCTCGGTGAGATGGACGTCATCGATATCTGCGTGCCGACGCCTCTTCGGAAGACCAGGGATCCGGACCTGTCGTACGTCGTGAAAGCCGTTGAAGGCGTTGCGGCGACGCTCCGCAGCGGCCAGCTCGTCGTTCTCGAGTCCACCACGTACCCGGGTACGACGGACGAAGTCGTGCGGCCGATGCTCGAGGCGAACGGCCTCGAAGCGGAGCGCGATTTCTTTCTGGCTTTCTCGCCCGAGCGCGTCGACCCGGGCAACGTCGCTTTCTCGACGCGCACCATTCCCAAAGTGCTCGGAGGGGTGGGGCCGCGCAGCACCGAATTGGCATCCTCCCTGTACGGGTCGATCATCGCGAGCGTGGTGCCGGTCAGCTCGACCCGCGTGGCGGAAATGGTGAAGCTGCTCGAGAACACGTTTCGCGCCGTGAACATCGGTCTCGTCAACGAGATCGCGCTGATGTGTCACAAGCTGAACATCGACGTGTGGGAAGTGATCGACGCCGCCAAAACGAAGCCGTTCGGCTTCATGCCGTTCTATCCCGGACCAGGCCTGGGCGGCCACTGCATCCCGATCGATCCCTACTACCTTTCGTGGAAGGCGAGGCAGAGCGGGTTCGAGGCGAGATTCATCGAGCTGGCCGGCCATGTCAACAGCGCCATGCCCGAATACGTCGTACAGCTCGTCGCCGACGCGTTGAACTCCGTGCAGAAGCCGATCAACGGGTCAAGCATCCACCTGTTCGGTGTGGCGTACAAGCGTGACGTCAACGATATGCGCGAATCGCCGGCGCTCGACATCGTGGAGCTCCTGCGGCGACGGGGTGCGCACGTCAGCTACACCGATCCGTTCGTGCCGACTCTGTCGCATGGCGGCGAACTGTTCGAGTCGATTCCTTTCGATCGCGCCGTTGCACACGAGTGGGACTGCGTAATCGTGGCGACAGACCATGCTCAGTTCGATTACGCGCGCGTCGCCGCCCTCCCGCTCGTCGTAGACACGCGCAACGCCTGCAAGGCGTTCAGCGGGCCTGGAAGAATCTTCAAGCTGTAAAAAGGCTAAAGGCTAAAGGCTAAAGGCTAAAGGCTAAAGGCTGGGGGTAGGCCGGGGGCAGGAGGTTGAGCCCAGGACTCCCCTACGGCGCGTGCGTCCGTGCCTCCGCGACCGGGAGCTGTCCGAGCAACGCGCGCGCCGAGGCGAGCAACTGATCGACACCGAGCGGCTTCTGCAGAATCTCCGCGCCGAGCACCCGGAGCTCTTCCCGTACGTCGTCTGGGAGGATGGATTCGCCGGTGACCACCATGACCGGAATGTGTCGATGGATCGGCTGCTCCCGGAGGCGATACAGGAACCCGACGCCGTTGATCATCGGCATGCGGAAATCCAGGACAATCGCGTCGGGCGGAGCGGCATTGAGCTCGCGCAGCGCCTCCTCCGCGCTGTGCACGGCATGTGCGCGGTAGCCCGCGCGCACCAGTGCAAGGGCGAACGCTCGCGCCAGCACGACGTCGTCATCCACAATCAGAATCGTCGCCGGACCTTTCATCGAAACGGACCCCCTTCAGGCATGCGCCGCCCGCAGTTGTTGTAAGTGTTATCGGCTGAAAATACCGCCAGTTTGCGGTCTTAAGTCGCGCCGGCGTCAGACTGTGCACTCGCGGGCAACCCGCGATCGACCGGCATTGTCGCGCGTGACAAGGTTCGTTCGTCGCCCACAATTCCGTAATCGGCCATTGAGGCGGTTTGGGTGGTCTGCACAACAGCTACCGAGCACACTGCCAATCGGATACGTGGCGGCATTACAATTGCGAGAGGCCGCTGGGCGATGGCTGCGAAAATCCTCATCGTTGAAGACGATACCGCGAGCCGTACTGGCCTCGTGAAGATTCTTCAAAATGCCGGACATGAGGTCGTTGGCGCCGCGACTTTCGACGAGGGTCGGCGGCTGCTGACGGAGACCAACCCCGATCTGCTGATCGTGGACCTCCGGCTGGGTGGATTCAACGGCCTCCAGCTCATAGTCACCCGACCGATGCCAGCTATCGTCATCACTGGCTTTGCGGATCCGGTTCTCGAAACGGAAGCGAAGCACCTCGGGGCCGACTTTCTGATGAAGCCGTTCAAGCCGTCGGCACTCCTGAGGCTCATAGACGAGAAGCTGGGGACCGACCCGGAATCGGCCTTCGATACGCCAAGGCGCTGGGCACGGAAGCCGGTACCCGGCGAGCTGGTCGGCCGAGTGGATTCGTCCCGCGCACGCATTCTCGACGTCAGCTACGGGGGGTTGCGTTTCGAGCTCGATGACAACGCGGTCCTGTCGCTTCCCCCGTCCTTCGAGATCAACCTGCCGTCAAAGGACGTGGCGGTTCACGTCGATCTGGTCTGGCAGAGCCGCACCAACGAAGGGAGCTGGCTGTGCGGGGCTGCGCTGTCGCAGACCGACACCGCAACCGCAAGCGCCTGGCACGGCCTCGTCGACGCTCTCGCCTGAGCTCCATAGAAGAACCAGGGTCTCCAAGTCTGCCGCTCAGCCGGCAGCGACGATCTCGTCGAGCCGGAAGTGCAATCGCGCGAGAGAGACACCGTGCTCGGCGCACAGGCTGCGCAGCGTGTCCAACCGATCGACGCTGATGAGGTGGGTGGTGATGACCACGGTGTCGACCGCACCGTTCGCAATGAGGGACGTGAGCGACGCGAAGTCTCCGAGCACCGGGTACCCCTGCATCCGCGAGCGCGCCATCCCCGGGTCATCGTCGATGAAGCCGAGCATGCGGTACCCTTCAGCGGTCCGGCTGAGGATCTCTCGGACCGCGATCGCGGCGCCGTCCCCGGCGCCGTAAATAATCAGACGCTGGCCCGCATGACGCCGCCGATGCGCGAACTCGCTGATCAGCCGGAACGAGGCGCGGGATCCGCCGAGCAGCAGCATCAACAGCGCGGCGTAGATGACGAACACACCGCGTGAGTAGTTTTCGAAGCGGTAGAGATAGACGACGAGGAAGACGCTCGTGAGCGTTCCGAGCAGAACACCCTTGACGAAAGTGACGGCGTCCATCAAGCCGAAGTACTGCCAGACGCCACGATACGCGCCGACTCCGACGAGCGTCAGCATCTGAATGCCGACCACGAGAGGCAGCGACTGCAGAAAGCTCCGGAAGAACACGCCAAATTCAGGTCCCTCGAATCGCAGGCGATACGCGCTGTAGTAGGCGATTGTCACCAGGCACGCGTCGAGCACCACCTCGGCCACCCGGCGCTTGTACATGAAGCCGACAACGAACGGTGTAATGCGGCCCGTCGAAACCAATGCGTCTTCCGCATCGGTGTAGACGCGGATGTGGGCCAGATACACGGCGAAGATGATCATGGCCAACAGGAACACGGCGGCCGCGAGGCTGGGCCAGTCGTTCTGAAACCGTGACAGCGAAATGGCGAGCAGGCCTCCAAGCGCCGACAGAGTCCAGAGCACCGCGACCGCCGCCCGCTCCGAGAGACCCATGGCGACCAAACGATGAGACGAATGATCGCGTCCCCCTTGCGCGGCGCTTCGACCCGAAACCAGGCGCGAGACGGTTACCAGCGTCGTGTCGAAGATGGGGATGAGCAGTACCATCAGAGGCGCCGCGACAATCGACAGCACGCTCGACGTGCCGTTGCTGGCGCTCTGCGCGCTGAGCGTGAGGACCGCGAGATTCAGGCCGATGAAGAGGCTGCCGCTGTCCCCCATGAAGATCGAGGCCGGGAATAGGTTGTAGACGAGAAACCCCGCCATCGCGGCGAGCAGGAGCGTCAGGTACATCGCTTCGGGTGTCGCCCCTTCGGTCATCACGAGCGTGGCCAGCAGCGCCGTTCCGGCGATCAGGCCGGTGCCGGCGCAGAGGCCGTCCATGTTGTCCAGGAGATTGAAGGCGTTCGTCAACCCGACGATCCACACCATCGTGAACAGCGTGTCCAGGGTCAACGAGTGCACCCACGACAGGCGATAGCCGAAGAATACGAACAGGGATGCGATGGCGATCTCGGCGACGAGCTTCGCGTAAGGCTTGAGATCGACGAGATCGTCCACGAGGCCCAGCCCGAACGTCAGGGCGGCGCCCGTCAGCAGGACGGGGAGCTCAGTCGGGCGTCCTAGCAGAGCGAAGACAACCAGAACGGTTGTCGCGATGGCGACGCCACCGAGGAGGGCGGTCGGCCGTCGATGCCAACGATCTTCCTTCGGCTGGGCTGTGTATCCGAGGCGCAGGGCTGCGAACCTGCACAACGCCACGAGCGTCAACGAAACGCCGAAGCCAACCAGCGCGATGACAGCAAGTCGAGCCATCGAAAGCGTTTCGATTGTACCAATCCGTCATCTCCGACTGTCGGAGTATCGGCGCAGGTACGGCACGGCGATGCCGACTCTCATCGAGCGGCGAAGCGCCCAGGGATCGACGTGCAGAACAGCTTGAACGCGTTTTCGTCGCCTCCAGACCGCCGGCAGACCGCGCAACGCGTCGATCTTGGCCCTCCATACCGCCTTCCCCTGTGCCCGCATCGGGTAAAAGAGCAGAGCCGCGAGATTGAGGGCCAGATGTTGGGGCAGGTAGACCCAGAAGAGGGGAGCCGGCATGTTCTTCACGAAGGTCCAGACGGCGTTGCGCTCGCCGTGATAGACGGCGAAGTCACTCCGATAACCGCTCGATGCCGAGCTGACGTGTCGAACGACAGCCGAGTGCACGTACAGGCAGCGATGCCCCCGAAGCCTCAGCCGGAAGCCCAGATCGACGTCTTCGAAATAGCAGAAGAACTGCTCATCGAAGCCGCCGACTTCCTCGAATGCCTCTCGTCGGTAGAGTGCGGCGGCGGCGCACGGCGCGAAAACCTCCGCATCAGCAGCCGGCCACTCAGTACATGAAACACGATGGCCGATCCGCCACGCCCGTCCTGAAACATGATAGCTGTCGCCGGCGCCGTCAAGACGGTCGGGGCTCGCATCGAGCCGCATCTGACTTGCGAACGCCGCGACATCCGGGTGGCGCTCGGCGGCTGCGACGAGCGCCTCCAGCCACGCCGGCTCGGGGAACGCATCGGGGTTGAGGAGCGCAAAGGCGTCGACCTGACCCGCGGCGCGGGCGGCGATGTTGTTCGCCCGGGCGAAGCCTGCGTTTTCAGGAAGGCGGATCAGCTCGGCGCCGAGGCGAGTGTGAAGGGCTTGAATGGCGTGACGGGCAGAATTCAGCGATTCGTCGCTGCTGCCGTTGTCGACGATGACGACCTTGTCCGGTCGTCGAGTCTGACGCTCGAGCGACTCGAGACATCGACGCAATAAATCGCCTGCATTCCAGTTGACGATCACGACAGCGACAGTCATCTGGCCACACGCCGTCGTGGGCTTCCAGCGCTCACGCTCCTATCATCGTGCAAAGCCGTCTGAACCTTCGAGTGCCACCACGCGCCAAAACGCGAACTGCCGAACGATCCTGCCTCGTGTAAGTAGCACAACGAATCTGTTTGGGAAGTGGTCCGCGAGGCGCCCGGCCACGGGCGGTCGAGCGGGCTAACTGACACTCCATCACCATTTAGGTCATCGGCGACCTGCTTGACATATGGTACGAGCCTTGCGCAGTTGTTCAGTTTCTAACTAAACTCTGACCTGCGTTTTACCGGAGTTTTCGATGACCCGTATCGTCGTCTTCTTGTTGGCCGCAGTGGCGCTGTTCGGCGTAGCTCCGGGATCCGCCCAGACTCCGATCCGTCTGGCCTGGAACCCATCGGGCGGCGACACGCAGGGATACCGGATCTACTACGGTACGGCGTCGAATCAGTATTCGAGCTTCATTGACGTGGGCAACACCACGACGGCCAGCTTCATCCCACCGGTTCCGAACCGAATCTATTACTTGACCGTCAGAGCTTATAACTCCCTGGGGCTGAGTAATCCTTCGAACGAAGCCGCGGCGTGGGTGGGAGTCATCTGGCGAACGCCGTCGCTCCTCGGCATGGGGGACTTCGACGGAGACGGCCGGGCGGATCCGATGGTGTATCGCGGCACCACGGGTGAGTGGTTTGCCAGCAAGTCGGGTGGCGGCCTTGCTCAGGTCTCATGGGGCGCGCCTACGATGGGCGACGTTCCGGTCCCCGCCGACTACGATGGCGATGACAAAGCCGACTACGCGGTGTATCGAGGCACCACGGGTCAATGGTTCCTGAACCAGAGCAGCGCCGGGGGGATGACGCTTTCGTGGGGTGCGCCGTCTTTCCAGGATATTCCGGTGCCGAAAGACTACGACGGCGATGGCAAGGACGACGTCGCGGTGTACCGGCGTGCGACCGGACAGTGGTTCATTCGTCAGTCGGGAAATGGGCAGCCACGCAACGTCACATGGGGAGCGTCGGGAAACGACGACGTGCCGGTGCCCGGCGATTACAATGGCAACGGGCTCGCCGATGTCGCGGTGTACCGGCGATCGACGGGTCAGTGGTTCGTGCTCTTCGATAACGGCACGACAGTGACATGGTCCTGGGGCGCCCAATCCTTCGCCGACGTTCCCGTCCCCGCCGATTACGATGGAGATGGGCTCTGCGATATCGGAATATTTCGGCTGAGCTCCGGTACCTGGATCGTCCATTTGTCCACGAATGGCTCGCGAACGCTGGTCTGGGGCGCACCGTCGCTCGGCGACGTCCCGATACCGGCGGACTACGACGGCGATGGCAAGGCGGACGTCGCTGTCTTCCGGGCGTCGACAGCGACCTGGTACATTGCCTATGCGGCGGGCGGATCCGCGACGTTCTCGTTCGGTGCGTCCAGCTTGGGCGACACCGTGGGCGGCGTCCAGGAGACCGCGATCGTCCCGCTGCAGTAATCGCAACGACCGTCACTAACTTCCCGTCGCGACCGTTCAACCGATCGAGTATTATCGAGGCGCTCTTCGCCAATTGAGACCTCGTTGATTCAACGACCTGCTCGGCTGTTCAGCCTCCTTCTGGATGCCGCGTTCGGGGTTTGTTCCTATCTCGCGTCCTACTTCCTCCGGTTTCCAGGCGGCGAGCTGCCGACGTTCCTTCCGACCATGTGGACCACCGTCCCCGTGGTCGTCGGGAGCCAGCTCATTTCTCTGCTGGCAGTTCGTGCCTACGTTCCACAGCCCCGGTCGAGCTGGCTGTTCCGGGTAGTTGTCGGCGCTCTACTCGGGACCGCGGGATCAAGTCTTGTGATCGGGGTCGCGCTGGGCTTCGAGGGGGTTTCGCGGGCGGCATTCGTCGCCGACGTGTTGCTGTTTTCAATCGCCGCGCTCGGCTGGCGGGGTATCTGGGTGCTGCGGGCGCGCGCGCGGCTGGACGATGGCACACATCCAGCGAGCCTCGAGTTGGTCGATCGCGCCGAAGAGATGACGACCCTCCGTGGGGTCGTCATGAGCCTCTATCGCTACCGCGAGCTGCTCAGAAGTCTCGTGCTCAAGGACCTCAAGCTGAAGTACCGCGGTTCGGTATTCGGGTTCCTCTGGTCGCTGGCGAATCCGCTGTTGATGATCGTCGTCTACACGGTGGCCTTCACCGTCATTCTGCGGGTTCGCACGCAGCAGTTCGTCTTCTATCTGCTGCTCGGTCAGCTGGCGTGGACGTTTTTCGCAAGCTCCGCCGCGATGTCGACCGGCGCCATCGTCGACAATGCTCCGCTGATCAGGAGTGTGTTTTTCCCGCGCGCGATTCTGCCCATCGGGACCGTTCTCTTCAATCTTGCGCAGTACCTGCTCACCATCTCGGTCTTTCTCCCGGTCATGCTGACCTGGTACGGCGTGCCGTTGTCGGCGCCGATGCTGCTGTTTCCCGCCTTTCTCGGCCTTCAGGCGCTGTTCAGCATCGGCGTGGCGTTGATCCTCGCCACGCTGACGGCGTTCTTTCGCGACGTGCGTCATCTGCTGGACGTTGCGCTCGCCGTGCTGTTCTGGACGACTCCGATTCTCTATGAGCTCGCGCAGGTGCCGGAGCGACTGCGTCTGCTCATCCTCCTGAGCCCGATGTCGCCGTTTATCGTGGCTTATCAGCAGCTGTTCTTCTATCGCCAATGGCCCGAAGCAACGGTGTGGCTCATCGCCGGCACCTACGCCGTCGGCGCGTTCGTGATCGGCGCCACCTTGATTCTGGCGTTCGAAGACCGGTTTTCGGAGCAGCTGTAGAGATGACAGCGATCGAGGCGCAGGCCGTTTCAAAGCGATTCCTGCTCAGACACAACGCGTCTGTGGAGCTGAAGGTTCGTTTTCTCGGCATTCTGCACTCGGAGCGGCGCGAGACGGTGGAGGAGTTCTGGGCGCTCAAGGGCGTGTCGCTCACGATCAAACGCGGTGAGGCTGTCGGACTTGTCGGTCGAAACGGCTCGGGCAAGAGCACATTTCTGAAGCTCGTCGCCGGGACCCACCGTCCGACGAGCGGTCATCTGCTCGTCGCCCGCAATGCCCGGATCGCCTCGATGATCGAGCTCGGCGTGGGGTTCCATCCCGAGCTGACCGGCCGGGAGAACGTGCTCCTCAACGCAGCCATCCACGGGCTGACGCGTGCCGAGATCGACGCGATCTACCCGGCGATCGTCGAGTATTCGGGCCTGGAACATTTCATCGACGTACCGATCAAGAACTATTCGTCAGGGATGCACATGCGGCTGGGGTTTGCCGTCGCGGCCAACCTCGATCCGGACATTCTTCTGTTAGACGAGATTCTTGCCGTAGGCGATGCCGATTTCCGCCAGCGCTGTAACGGGACCGTCGAGGAATTCCTCGACAAGGGCAAGACGATCCTCTTCGTGTCGCACGACAGCGAAGCGGTGCGCGCCATCTGCCACCGCGTCTGCGTCCTCGAACAAGGTGAGCTCGTCTTCGACGGCGGTGTCGAGGACGGCCTCTCGTTCTACGATCGGTTGCTCACGCACCGGGCAGACCACGGCGACGTCCGGATACGCCCGGCCCTGCGTGAATCCAACTAAGAATGGCCAGCAGTCTCCCTGCCAACAAAGCGGACATCACGGTGTACTACCCGGCGACGAGCACGTGGTACATCATCCAGTCGTCGAACTCGACGGGTCGCGTGGTTACCGTCCCGTGACGCTCGACCCGCGCTCCGGGCATGGCGAAATTTGGGCACGGCCGACTCGGTCTTGCCCAAGTCGCGGCGAAACACAGCGCACCTGGCACCGAAATTGCTGACCTGTGGGTTCGTCAGAAGTTCCTGCCCGGCCCATGCAGCCCGTCAAAAGTAGTCGTCGACGAAACGCCCCGAGCGTCATAACTGTCGGGATGCTGGCTGTCGCCTTCGCGCTGCTGTCAAGAACGACACCCTCTGCCCAAGGGGGGGACGCAACGCCTCCGACGGTAACCGCGCAG
Source organism: Vicinamibacterales bacterium (assembly GCA_035537875.1). Taxonomy (GTDB): domain Bacteria; phylum Acidobacteriota; class Vicinamibacteria; order Vicinamibacterales; family CAVVIG01; genus DATLLJ01. Next base: position 9,792 of record DATLLJ010000021.1, read on the forward strand.
TCGCCCGCCCCAGGGGCGGAGGGGGTCTCGACCGCGGTCGACGTCAGCGCGACGTTCAGCGAGCCGATTCAGCCTGCCACGCTGGTGATGCAGTTGCGGGACTCGAACAATGTGCTGCGGTCCTCACAAGTCAGCTACGACCCTGACACGAAAACGGCGACTCTCGATCCCGATAGCGACCTTGAGGGCGGCCAGACTTTCACGGTCACGGTCAGCGAGGTCCAGGATCTGGACGGGAACCAGATGACAGAACTCAGTTGGTCATTCACGACAGCCACGCTGGGCTTCCAGGACGTCCTCCTTCCACAGACTGGACTCGTGAACCCAACCGTCATCCAGTTCGCGTCCGATGGGCGTCTGTTCGTCGCGGAGAAGAGCGGTCGACTTTTCTTCTACGACAACCTCGACGATTCCACGCCCACTCTATTTGCGGATTTGACGACAAACGTGCACAACTACTGGGACCGCGGGATGCTCGGCATGGCGCTGCATCCCGCCTTCCCCGCGATCCCGTACATTTATGTCCTCTACACGTTCGACGCCGTGCTTCCGGGGTTTCCACCTCCGCGGTGGGGAACCGTCGGGGCCGCGAGCGACGGCTGCTCCAACGGCGCAACGGACGATGGGTGCGTGGTGACCGGACGGCTGTCTCGTCTCAATCTGAATGACTTTTCCGGAACGCCTCTCACTACCGAGAACGAGAGCGTCCTGGTCGAAGACTGGTGGCAACAGTTCCCAAGCCACTCCTTGGGGAGTCTGGGGTTCGGCGCCGACGGGGCACTCTATGCCAGTGGGGGCGAGGGAGCCAACTGGAACTACGTTGACTCGGGTCCACCTGCTTCGCCGGTTGGCGATCCACCCGCCGGAGATCCTGCGAGCGAGGGAGGCGCGCTCCGGAGCCAGGATCTCAGAACTGGAGGTGACGCCGTCGGCTTGAATGGCGCGGTCATTCGCATCGACCCCGACACCGGTGCCGCGCTGCCGGATAACCCGTTGTTCGCCTCTGGCGACGCCAACGCGCAACGCATCGTGGCGTACGGCTTTCGCAATCCGTTTCGATTCACAATCAAGCCCGGCACCAACGAGTTGTGGATCGGCGACCCCGGTTGGGCCGCTTGGGAGGAGATCAATCGGGTACCCGATCCGCTCAGTCTGCTCGTCAGGAACTTCGGGTGGCCGTGCTACGAAGGCGATGAGCCCAGTAGCTACGAAGCGGCGAGTCTCCCAATTTGTGCGGACCTTTACGCGGAATCACCGGCACAGTCGGGATTGACCGGTCCGTACTTCGCTTACATCAATGATCAGCCGGTTGTCGCAGACGAGGCATGTCCGGTGGGCAGTTCGTCGATTTCGGGTCTGGCCTTTTATCCCGAATCCGGAGGGACCTATCCGAGCGCCTACAATGGAGCCCTGTTTTTCGCCGACTACTCGCGGGACTGCATCTGGGCCATGCGCCTTGGCGCCAACGGCTTGCCCGATCCCACCGACATCGTGACGATTAAATCGAACCCGGGGGACCCGCGGGAAGGCCCCGTTCAGCTCGTGTCCGGTCCGGACGGTGATATCTATTTTCCGGGATACGATGACAACCGCCTGCATCGAATCAGATTCACGTCCGGGAATCAGCCTCCAACGGCGGTGATTCAGGCCGACCCTTCCTTCGGGCCTTCGCCTCTAACGGTCTCCTTCACGGCGGCGGCCTCGAGCGATCCCGAGGGACAGCCGCTCACCTTTGCCTGGGACCTCAACGGAGATAGTGCGTTCGATGACGCGTCGGTCGTGGCGCCGCAGTTCACGTATTCCAGCAGCACGCCACTGGCGGTGACCGTGCGCGTGCGTGCCACCGATGGAGAGGGCCTGTCCGATGAGGCCTCGATCGTGATCTCAGTGAATGACACGCCACCGACGCCCGTCATCGCGACACCGAGCGGGACGTTGACCTGGAATGTCGGTGATGCGATCGATTTTTCGGGAAGCGCAACCGACCCCGAAGATGGCACATTGGCACCGGCGTCGTTGCTGTGGTCGTTAATCATGCACCACTGCCCGTCGAGTTGCCACGAGCACACCATCACCGATTTCGTCGGCGTCGCAGGCGGGTCGTTCGTGGCGCCAGACCATGAATATCCGTCAGCGCTTGAATTGCGGTTGATCGCAACCGATTCGGGTGGTCTGCAAAACAGTGCGAGCGTTGTCCTGCAACCCCGGACCGTTTCGCTCACTTTCCAAACCAGCCCGCCTGGCCTCCAACTGGCAGTCAACAGCAGCGTCGCAGCGACGCCGTTCACACGAACGGTCATCGTCGGTTCAAGCAACTCAATCAGTGCACCGCCCCAGCAGTTTCTCGGGGCGCCCACCTATCGGTTCGTGTCCTGGTTGCATGGCGGCAACGCGACTCACAACATCGCCGCGCCAGAGGCGGCGACGACCTACACTGCCAATTACTCTCTGGTCGGCTCCGCGGGCGGCGTTGCCCAGGACCTCGATGGCGACCGGAAGGCCGATATCGCTGTGTACCGCTCGTCGACCGGTGAATGGCTGGTCCTTCGATCGGCCGACGGCGGCCTGACTCACACGACGTGGGGATGTCCATCGTGCCTCGACAGTCCTGTGGCGGCTGATTTCGATGGAGACGCCAAGAGCGACGTCGCGGTCTATCGATTTCCTGCTGGCGGGTGGTTCATCAACCGTTCCGGCGGAGGCGGGCTGTTCCAGACATCCTTGGGCTGCCCGTCCTGCGCGGACATTCCCGTGCCGGCCGACTACGATGGGGATGGGCTCGATGACGTCGCGGTCTACCGCCTCACGTCGGGCACCTGGTTGATCAACCGTCCCGGAGGCGGTCCGCTCCAGCAGGAGTGGGGCTGTACATCGTGCGGCGATCTCCCGGCGCCGGCCGACTACGACGGCGACAAGAAAGCCGACCTTGCCGTTTATCGCTTCCCGACCGGCGAATGGTTCGTCAACCAATCAGGCGGCGGCGGCTTGCGCCACGAGGCCTGGGGCTGCGCGCCCTGCGACGATGTTCCGGTCGCTGCGGACTATGACGGGGACGGAAACGCGGACGTGGCCATCTACCGCTTCTCGACCGGCGAATGGTTCATCAACCGATCGGGCGGCGGAGGTCTTCACTACGTCTCTTGGGGCTGCCCGTCGTGCGACGATGTCCCGGTGGCCGCGGATTACGATGGGGACGGGGAGGCCGACATCGCCGTCTATCGCCTCTCGACCGGAGAGTGGTTCGTCCTCCGATCGGGGGACTCGACCCTCTGGCACCTTCAATGGGGTGCACCGTCGCTCGGCGATCTCCCCTTGGAACTGTCACCGTACTTGTTCTACCTCTTTGCGCTGGGGCAGAAGCCGGCGCAGTAGCCGTCCCCTCCGGCTGATGCCGGGCTATGACCGCTCAGTCGTCGCCGCACTTGGTAGCGACGACAGCATATTCGCCCCGCGAGGCGCGATCCTTCTCTATGTCTCCGCTCCCGTTCGGAAAGAACACGTACGCCTGATCGAAGTCGAGCAGCCAGCAGAGGGCGACGGCCACTTCAGGAAAGATCGGCCGCTGATGCGTCAGGTCTGTCCAGAAGGTCTTGAAGGCTTCCAGGGAGTGAGGGTTGACGGTCTCGAAAATGAGTTGTCCGCCCGCCTTCAATTTCGCGCGGCTCAATTCGAGAAACGACATCAGGTCGGGATACGAGAGGTGTTCGACGAACTGAGCCGTGAAGATGGCCGGCAGCGAGCCGTCGGCCTGTTCGCGCAGGAAACTGAGGGCGTCTCTCTTCTCCACGGCGTGCCCCTTGGCCCGGCATCGTCGGACCATCGCATCGTCGACGTCCACGCCGCACGCCGGCACGCCCGCCTCGCTGAGCACGTCAAGCAGCTCGCCGCGGCCGCACGCGATTTCGACCACGCGCGCGTGTGACTTGAGGAAGGGGAGGTACACGCGGAAGCGCTCCTGGATGAACGCCTCGGATCCGCGGAAGATATCCTCGAATGCGAGGTACGTATCCCCACCCAAGCCACGTCTGGATTGGAAACCGAGGACGATCCTTCCTGTGCCGTCCGTGAAGCGAAAGCGATCCGGGTCGTCCATGTACGGCACGGCATACAGGCGCTGCTGCAGAATCGCGTTGGAGGTCGTCACCGCTTCGAGCTGACTGGTCAATGCCTGAAGGTGAGCGGCGGCAGACTGCTGGAACGTCGTCGTCGACTCGTGCAGGGTGGCGATCCCTCGCTCGACCTCAGCGAGACGTTCAGCAGACTGCTGAAACGTCGTCGTCGACTCGTGCAGGGTGGCGACCCCTCGCTCGACCTCAGCGAGACGTTCGGCCTCGGCGCCGCTCGTCCTGAGCTGCTCTTCATGGGCCCTGCGAACCTGGTCCCTCGATCGTTCGAGCGCGTGGACAGCCCTCCATATGGCCTCGAGCGCCTGTCGTTGGTGCGGCTCGGACTGTTCGGCGCGCACGGCCGACTGCACCGCTTGCCTCACGACGTTCAGAAGCGATTCCTGGATATGACGCTGCTGCCACCAATAGGGACGGAGCACCTTGAATAGCCCTTCCTGGGCCATGAGAATCAGGCTGCGGAAGGGTCTCCCCGGTTGAACACTGGATACGGGCGTCAGATGTTCGGCCAGGTGGTCGAGTGCAGCCAGGAGCCGGGCTTCGGGTCGGGCCGACTCGATTCTTGCTTCATCGGTCACAACGGCTGGCGCCGTGACGACTGTGTCCCGGCGAGCATGACGAATATTGTCCAGGCGCCTGGCGAGAACCTTGGCGGTCGCCTCGACGTGGTGCTTGGTTATGATGTCCTCGCGCGCCATCCGGGCTTTGCGAGCCGCCTCGGGTCGGGCCTCGTACACGCGGCGCATCAGCGCCGCCGCCTGATCGAGGTTGGGTTCGGCCCATGGGCTCCCGACCGTATAGGGTTCGCACCCTTCGGGCACCGAGCCGAGGCTGTAGTCAACGAGGTAGCTGTTCTCGGGCGTCATGAAATCGAGGTTGCCGGAATAGGCTGTCCCGATGACCGGCTTCTCGAGCCCCATGGCTTCGGCCATCGTGAGGCCAAACCCCTCGGAACGATGGAGTGACACGTAGCAATCGCACAGGCCCAGCAAGGTGTTCTTCTCCTGGGCCGAGTAGTACTCGTCGATGATCAGGATGTCGGGTCTTCCACCTGCGGCGGCACGGAGCCGCTCCAGATCGTTCAGTCTCGAATCGCCATTGATCGTCTTGATGACGAGCACGGGCCCCTCGCCAGGTCGGAACGCCAGCTGGAAGGCGTCGATGAGGCCGAGCGGATTCTTGCGCTCGAGGATGCTGAAGAAATCGAACATGAACAAGAACATGAAGTCGGGGGGAAGCCCCAGACTGCCTCTCGTCACCGCGGGCGATCGCTGCGGAATGGGCACCGGCAACGGAATGGTAAAAACGGGCCGGCGGCCGACGGCCTCGATGGCTCGGGTGACGAAGCTCGTGGCCGTCCAGACCTCATCGACGTGGTCGAACCCCGCGTGCGTCATCTCCGGGAATTCTTCGAGTTCCCAGAACCAGTAGCCGACGGTGTAACGACCCTCGAAGAATTGACGACCGACGGCTTTGGCGAAATCGGGCGTCCGGTCGGCGTTCACGCAGACGATGTTGATGTCGTGGGGAGCCTTGCCGTCTCCGCGATCGGCGAACGGATGAGCTTTTCGGCTGGCCGTCGCGGCATACGTGACGGTCGAGCTCGGAATTCCGGCCGCGTCCACTGCGCTCGTGAGGAGACGCGCCGCCTCGCCGATGCCCAACTCAGCTCGAAAATATCCGGCAATGTTCACGCCCTCGGTCAGTTGCGAAATGGGTGTGTAGATAAGCTCGCGACGTTCCGACGCTGGCGGCGGGAGCAGTTCGGTCGGGATCGACACCTGTTCGACGCCGTCCCGCCTGATCCAATCGAAGTAGTCCGTGCACCCGCTGCCGGCGAGATCCGGAAATGCCGCCTGGAGATCCGGACGATCCATGTAGATGGCGTGAAGATAACGCGACACCCTCGGGTGCATACCCTCGGCGACCGGCTCGTTGAGCCATGCGAGGAAGGGTTCGTACTGCTGCGGATCGAACGGATCGGGCGGTTGGGCTCCCTTGCTCTTTTCGAACGCCTCGAGTCCCTGGCGGTACAGGCGGCGCATCCGCTGGTCGAAAACGAGACCTGAGGGAAGAGTGCGCCATCCATACGGGAGCGACGATTCACGGGCCAGGCCGGCGCGCTCGAGGTCCGTCACGTATTCCTGACAGATTCGGGCCACCCCCGGCCGTTCGCTCAGGAGGATACGGGGTCGGTCGGCCTGGTGTTTGCTGAGTAAATGAGGTTTCCTGGTGTCGAATCCGCTGAAGTGGAAGAAGGTGAGCGGTTGTCCGTTGACGAAATAGCGCGAGCCGTCCCACGTCAGATCGCGCGCGTGCAGATTCCAGTACGCGACATTGTAGGTCGGGTCCTTCAGAATATGGTGATCGAAAAAGCCTGGAACGAAGTCGATCCAGCGTTGATCGGTGAACATCATGCGGTCGTGATCGACGAGCGCGTCACGCCGGGTCTTATCCCACCACCAGTCGATGAACGCATCACAGCCGCGGCCGAGAGCGATGAAGCCGAGATTGTAGACGCCGGACGAAAGAATGTGAAAGTCATTGACTCGTCGGCCGTCACGCGGCAGCGGCACGGTCAAATGAGGCGTCAGCACGATCGAATGCTCGCGAGCGAGCCGCGAAGCCTCGGCGAGCGAACCGAAGATCTTGATATCCGGGTCGATGTACAGGATGTCAGTACGATGCTCGCCGAGCAGGTGACGGAGGAACTGAGGCTTCACCGCCGTGGCGAGCTCCGTCACGTCGTAGATGCCGGCGAGTCGTGCGATCTCGGACCCGCTCAGCCCGATCTCAGCCAGACGGAGGCAGCGAAAGCGCTCGTTCCGCGCATCGAACCGGCGTCCCTCGTCGTCGATGATGAGAACGGTGAAATCGCCATCCTGATGATGTGCAAGAAACGAGTCGGCGAGAACCCGAGCGTGAGCGAGATAATTGCGTGCGATAATCGTGCAGGCCGCGACCATTGATGGACGACATGAAGTCTACCCGACCCCTCGAGTGGATTCCAACTTCGGCGCCGCGGGCGTAGCTCGCTTTCGATGCTCGATCCCACCAACACGGAGCCCGCTCAACTCGACTTTCCGCCGTTGGAGATGCGGGAATTGGTCGGTCCGACCGATGTGGCCGCTTTCGACAATCCGGCGGGCGCCTTCGTGTACCCGTACCTGGCGCCATCGGTCTACGACGCAGTGTTCGACTTCGGCTGCGGCTGCGGCCGCGTGGCGCGGCAGCTCATCCAGCAACGGCAGAGACCGAGGCGATATCTCGGCATCGACCTGCATCGAGGGATGATTCGCTGGTGCCAGACCCATCTCCAGACTGTCGTGCCGTCGTTTCAGTTCGTCCACCACGACGTGCGCAACGTGATGTTCAATCCTGGTGCGGACAAGCCTTCGGTCGCCGCGTTTCCCGCGGGGGACAGCGAGTTCACGCTCGTCAACGCCCTCTCGGTATTCACCCACCTGACCGAAGAACAGGCCGGGCACTATCTGCGCGAATGCGCGCGCGTTCTGCGCCCGGACGGCGTGCTGCACAGCTCGTGGTTCCTCTTCGACAAAGCTGATTTTCCGATGATGCAGGAGTTCACGAACGCTCTGTATATTTCGCACATCGATCCGTCGGCGGCTGTCATCTTCGACACCGCCTGGTTGATTCGCACCGCCAGATCGGTCGGCCTGACCATATTCCAGGTGATCCCTCCGACGATTCACGGCTTTCAGTGGATGGTGCTCATGACGCCGACAAGGGAGACGGTGCCGGAAGCGAGCTTCCCTCCTGACCTGGCGCCCAAGGGTGTGGCACGTGGGCCGGTCGGTCCGGACGAACC
>DATLLJ010000022.1:0-11080 GCA_035537875.1 Vicinamibacterales bacterium
TGGACGCGCCGGTGACGGGCGAGCTCATGAGCGTCAGCGCCAGATGCGGTCCGGCCGTGCCGTCAGCGTCAGGGTAGTAGAGAGGACCCGAGACGAGCTCCCGGGTGCGTTCGAGCCAGTTCTGCGCAAAGCCGGTCTGCAGCGCGGTGACGGCGGGACCCTCCACGCGAATCTGCATGTCCCGCCAATGGTCGGCGTCCTGGGCGCATCCGAGCCAGTGGTCCGCGATCCCGGCGCCGCCCGTGAAGCCCACGCGCCCATCGACGATCAGGGACTTGCGATGCGTGCGATTGTTGAATCTTCCGATGCTGTACCACTTGATCGGGTTGTACCACGCGATCTGACAGCCGCCTGATTCGAGAAGGCCGAGAATGTCGGCGCCGATGCTGCTCGACCCGAGGGCATCGAGCAGGATCTTGACCCTTACCCCCGCCTGTGCCCGTTTCGCGAGCGCTGCCGCGAAGACACGGCCGATCTCGCCCTCCCAGTAGATGTAGGCCTCGATGGTAATGGAGGCCTCTGCCGCGGCGATGTCGCGCAGCATCACGGGATAGAACTCGTCCCCGTTGTTCAACAGGTCGATACGGTTGCCACGGGTGAGCGGCACCCCGGTGGCGCCTGCGATCGTTGGCAGGAATTCGGGCGAGCGGACATCGAACTCATGATCCAGTCCGTAGCGTGGCGGCGCTTCGACCGGAGCAATGAGATAGCTGACCAGGGCCATCATGCCCGCGCCGAACGCCCACCACCATTCGCGCGCCACGAGCGCGACGATGCCCGCCATGACCCAGGGCCACCAGGACCAGAGCAGTCGCCGCGCGCGCGTCCAGAAAGAAGCCAGGCCCTTCGGCTGCCGCCGCAGCGGATCTACGCTGAAACCGCGGTGACGTCGCGACCGACGGATCGGTCGCCGCCACCCGAGAGGCTGACTCCGCGGGCGGGGGCGCCGTCGGGCGGCGGGAGCGGGCACGTTCGCGACAGTGCATACGCTGAACCACTCGCATGCGGTTGAGCTGACGGGCGGCACGAGTCGTGAGCATCTCTGGAGGGCTGCCGCTCGGGGAGTAGCGGCGGATCGCAGTCGTAAGTGTCGCCGGCTCTGACACGACCGGCGCTCAATGGACTTTGTCAGGGGGCGCTGGTTTGACACCCGCCATCGCCTGCTGTGCGGCCTCGGTACGATTCCAGCGAGCCATCTCCGCCTTGACGAGCCGGCGCTGTTGCGCCGCGCGGAACTCCTCGATCATCGCGTCGAGGCGCGCCTGCCGCTCCTCGCTGTCGTTGCGATCGATGGCCACGTATTTCTCCTTACGGGCGGAACTCGCCCTTGTTGGTCGTGCGCGTCTTCTCGGCGGCGGCTCTCTTACGCTCGGCGTCCGCCGCGGCCTGTTCGGCCAGGCGCCGCGGCGCTTCCTGTTGATCGAGCCGCCTCGCTTCGATTTCCGCGGCGCGCGCCGCCATCTCCAGCCGCTTCGACACGCCAAGGAGCCTGAATGTCGCAGGATACGCCTCGCGCATCAGCGTGAACTCATAGTCAGTACTCTGCCAACGCGCGATCGCCGTGGTGCTGTTGATGGACCCGGACGTCGCCGCAGCGGGAGGCTGTGGCGGGAGGCTGAGCGTTGCGGGTCCGTAGACGCCCGACACGGCGGCGATGATGTCCGCATTCGTCAGACCCTCCACCAGGCGCGCGTCATACAGCACGATGATGCTGAAGAGCTCGTCGTCGTAAAAACGGAAGGTCACCTCGCGCGCGGCCTCGTTTCGTCCAAAGGTTCGGCCGGGCGCGTACTGCGGCCGCCACGTGAGCTCCCGAATGAGCGCGGGCCGCTGGTGGACGAGTTTCACGTCAGCCGCGTTGGCTGCGGTGATCGCGAGGACCGCCGACACGCTGCTGCCGAACGCAACGTCGCGGTAGCGCGACAGCTCCTGCGCGCTCGCGAGGTGTGAAACACCGAGGAACAGGGCGCAGACAGACACGGCGAGGGAGCGCGCGTGGAGAGTTGTCATGTCACGAGGGTATAGCAGGACGGGCAGTTGCGGCTGTGCCGAACAGCACACCGGAGGGCCAGCTGTTCACAAGTGAACATCCCGAAATCACGCATCAACGTAGATTGAACAGGCACTGTTTTCATGAGTTCTGCTGAATGAGCACGGATCTTCCGAAAGACGCGGCCCGACTCCTCATCCCCGGCGCATATGACCGGACGACGTTGACGCATCGCCAGCCGGGTTCGATGGGTGGTGCGGCGTTCGGTTCGGAGAGTCCGCGCGGCCCCAGCTCGATGGATGCCGCGACGATCGCCGAACGTGAATTGGAAGGCGGTGGTTCGGTGAGTGAACGACGCCGCACGATCAAAGGTTAGACAACGACATCAGTGGGAAAAGCATGCACCTTAGACCGCTACACGACCGGATTATCGTTCGCCGCCTCGACGAAGACTCGACGCAGCGCATCGGGGGGATCATCATCCCTGACTCCGCAAAGGAAAAGCCGCTCCGGGGCATGGTCCTGGCGGCCGGCGTCGGCAAGGCCAATGACGACGGCCAACGGGTGCCGATGGATGTCAAAGCGGGAGACACGATCCTGTTCGGGAAGTACTCCGGTCAGGAGGTCAGCGTGGACGGCATCGACTATCTCATCATGAAAGAGGACGACGTCCTCGCCGTAGAAGGAAACCTCTAATGGCCAATCAGATCACGTACGGGGATCAGTCGCGGCAGGCGATTCTGCGCGGCGTTGACAGCCTGGCGAACGCGGTGAAAGTCACGTTGGGGCCACGCGGGCGCAACGTCATCCTCGGCAAGAGCTTCGGATCGCCGACGATCACCAAAGACGGCGTCACGGTCGCGAAGGAAATCGACCTGAAGGATGCGCTCGAGAACATGGGCGCGCAGATGGTGAAGGAAGTGGCGAGCAAGACGTCGGACATCGCCGGCGATGGCACGACCACCGCCACGGTGCTGGCGCAGGCGATCTACCGCGAAGGTGCGAAGAACGTCACGGCCGGTGCGAACCCGATGGCCATCAAGCGCGGAATCGATCAGTCCGTCAACGCGATCACCAAAGAGCTCGAGCGCATGTCCAAGCCGGTGACCGGGCCGATGATTGCGCAGGTCGGCACCATCTCGGCCAACCACGACGAGACCATCGGACGGATCATCGCCGACGCGATGGAGAAGGTGGGCAAGGACGGCGTCATCACGGTTGAAGAAGCCAGGAGCATGGACACGTCACTCGACCTTGTCGAGGGGATGCAGTTCGACCGCGGATATCTATCGGCCTACTTCGTCACCGATCCGGAACGAATGGAAGCCGTCCTCGAGAATCCCGTCATCCTGATCCACGAAAAGCGCATCAGCTCGATGAAGGACCTCCTGCCGGTGCTGGAGCTTGTGGCCCGTGCCGGCCGTCCACTGCTGATCATTGCCGAGGACATCGAGGGCGAAGCGCTGGCCACACTCGTCGTCAACAAGCTGCGCGGGACGATTCAGGTCGCCGCCGTCAAGGCGCCGGGCTTTGGCGATCGCCGGAAAGAAATGCTCGAAGACATCGCGGTGCTCACCAATGGGAAGGCCCTCACGGAAGACCTCGGCCTGAAGCTCGAGAACATGACGCTCGAAGACCTCGGCCAGGCCAGGAAAATCACGATCGACAAGGACAACACGACGATCGTGGATGGGGCCGGTACCCCCGGGTCGATCGCGGGCCGGGTCAAGCAACTCCGAGTTCAGATCGAGGACACCACCTCTGATTACGATCGCGAGAAGCTGCAGGAGCGTCTGGCCAAGCTGGTCGGCGGCGTCGCCATCATCAAGGTCGGGGCAGCCACCGAAACCGAGATGAAGGAAAAGAAAGCACGCGTCGAGGACGCGATGCACGCCACCAAAGCTGCGGTCGAAGAGGGCATCGTCGCTGGTGGAGGCGTCGCGTTACTGCGGGCATCAGCGGTCCTCGACCAGCTCTCGGTCGCTGGCGAAGAGCAGGTTGGCGTCAACATCATCCGCCGCGCGATTGAAGAACCGATGCGATGGATTGCGGCCAACGCTGGCCACGAGGGGTCGATCGTCGTGCAGCGGGTCAAGGAAATGACGGACAACGAGGGGTTCAACGCGCAGACAGAGCAATATGAAGACCTCGTCGCCGCCGGGGTCATCGATCCCGCCAAGGTGGTGCGCTCGGCCCTCCAGCATGCCGCGTCGATCGCATCGCTCCTGCTGACGACCGAAGCCGTGATCTGCCAGATTCCGGAAGCGGGTCAGCAGAGCCCCATGCCAGGCGGCGGCATGGGTATGTGAACGGACGAAGCATCGTGACATGATTCGACGGTGCCCCGGAAAGCGTCCTCCTCGCCGGCCAAGCCGCTGCCCCCATTCGATCTCCAGGGATTCCTGGCCTCGGCCGGTGTCGCGCGCACCATTCGTACATATAAGCGGTCAGCCGTCATCTTTTCGCAAGGGGACGCCGCCACCGATGTCTTCTACATTCAAAACGGCAGCGTCAAGCTCTCCGTCCTCTCACGGACCGGCAAGGAGGCCGTGGTCGCCGTCCTGGGTCAGGGCGACTTCTTTGGGGAGGGATGCCTCGCGGCGCAGCCGCGACGCATCGCGACCGCCTCAGCGATGAGCGCCAGCACAGTGCTGGTGGTCGAGAAGCCGCAGATGATCGAGATGCTCCATACGCAGCCGGCGCTGGCCGAACGATTCATCGCGCACATGCTGGCGCGAAATATCCGCGTGGAAGAGGACCTTGTCGACCAGCTGTTCAACTCGAGTGAAAAGCGCCTCGCCCGCGTGTTGCTACTGCTGGCGCGCTACGGGAAGGGGGATCACCCGCTGCCAATCCCGAAGATGTCTCAGGAAACGCTCGCGGAAATCGTCGGCACGACCAGGTCGCGCGTCAATTTCTTCATGAACAAGTTCCGCGATCTCGGCTTCATCGAGTACAACGGCGACATCAAGGTGAAGAGCGCGCTCCTCACGGTCGTCCTTCACGACTAGATCAGCCACGGTCGTATCCGCTCCACATTCAGATCCAGAGAGTCACGGCAGGCGCTCGAATGTGACGTGTCGAGCCAGCAGGTTCGGCGTTGCGGTCCGCTTCGCCGCCGTCCATGCCTCGCCGGCGCGGGGTCCGTTCCCAGCGACGCTGGTCCACCAGCCCGGCTCCTGGCGCGCGGCCACCGGCAGCGCAAACCCCAGCAGCGACTCGATCTGCTCGAACGTGAGGACGACGCTCGAGGCATAACGATGTTCGAGATGGGTGTAAAGCGGCAGATATCCGTCGCGGACCCGCGGTCTGGCGGGCAACCTCGGAGCAATGCTGACTCGTTCAGGCACTGGCCTCTCCCTGCCCCAACTTGCCGACAGCCACTCGTACAGATTCACGAGACGAGGACGGTTCACAGCTGGTCCATCCAGTCCTGCAGCAGATAGGCCGCCGTGCCGGTATCGCTGCGCGAGCAGTCGATACGACGCGCGATTGCATGCAGAGCTGCCGCGGCGTGCGATCCCGGGTCCGTGTGTACCAGGAATGCATCCCCGTCGACTGCAATCGTGATCGTCGCGCGCGCAGAACCCCGCGATGCGATGGTCACGGCGGGATCGCCGCCATCCGACTGTTCGCTCGCCGTCAGCAGCTCCGCGCCAGCACCGTCGTTATAGGCCGCAAGCAGACCCCTGATCGCTGCGAGGATGCCGGGCCATCGTTGGAGGCACACAGCCGTGCGGTCCTGTTCGGCCTGGGCCTGTGTATCGGCGAGAGCGCCCGCGCGGTCGTCGTTCTCGCGACGACGTTGGCCCATGTGTCGTGCGCGGTCTTCGTGGTACTGAAAGCTGTTTATGGCCATCGATAGCCTCCGCTTCGCACGGTGTTCCGCCGGGAGGCATTCCAGATCTCGCCGCAACCCCCACACCGCCAATACGTGTTCGTGTCAGGGTTCCGCGCCGTGGTCGAGATTTTGGACGACTGGCACGCGGGACAAGCAGCCGGTGGCGTCACGTCAGTAGCCGAACGCGGGTGGTCCGCGCCGCGATTCCGGGAGCCGTACGAAGTCGCCATGTGCCCCTCACGTGGTCCGGATCTTCGAGCACTCCCGGATCGGAATGACCCGGGGGTGTCCAGCAAACGTTGTTACCAGCGCGACTCGTTGCGCTGACGACCACCGCCGAACCCGTCACGCGGCTGCATTGGCTTCGCCTCGTTGACGGTCAGGCTCCGCCCGCCGTACTGATGCTGGTCGAGTTCGCTGATCGCCTTGCGTGCGCCTTCGGTATCGCTCATTTCAACAAACGCGAATCCACGCGGCTGGCCGGTGGCGCGATCGCGGATGATATTGATGCTGGCGACCGTTCCGGATGCCTCGAACAGCGTCTGCAGATCGGATTCGGACGTTTCGTAGGGAAAATTACCGACGTACAACTTGGTGCTCATGAACGCTCCTGCATCGTGGATGCAAGCAACTCTGATAACAGGCTCGAGCGGAATGCTCGGACGAAACGCAGGAGAGGCGAGAAACTCGGATCTGATGCGGAAGCCGGAAAGCGCTGCGTCAGAAAGACAGCGTCAGTGTAACCCGCTCACGCGCGGCGGCGGTGTTCACAATCGAACAGTACGGTTTCGTGTTCTTCGTTATCCTCGGCCGATGAATGTTTCACTCGTCTCGGCGGTAGAGGAGGCCCACACCACACGCTGGCGCGAATGGCAAGTCAAGAACGAAGCCGGACAGCGACGAGGGGCACGCCAGGCACGCCTGGTCTTCACGCTGATCTTCATCGCTCTGGGTGTCTGGTTCGGCCTTCAGCTCGCGTCGTAGGACTGTATGACAGCCGTGGGCGCCCGAGGCTGTCAGGATAGGTCCTGAGGGAAACCATGCCGAAACCCGAGGTCGTACGTTCCGCGCGGCGGATAGAGCGGCGACGCAGACCCGCCCAGTTGTCGGACGCCATTGAAGGCCAGATCACGGAAATCTGTCGTGACGTGGCCGTGCAGGTGAAGCGGATGCAACAGTTGCAACAGCAGACCGACGAATTGCGTGTCGTGATTCGCGAGTGGGCGCGCGTCGACAGTGGGCCGGCGAGATAGACCGTCATCGCGCTGGCGTGCACCTCGAAGATATACAACCCATTGCACTACCCGGCAGGATGGGTGGCTCTCATTTCGCACCGAGGCGGAGCTTCGAGGCCATTGCGCATTCCGACATCACCGTGAAGTAGCGCTGCACCGCGTCTGCGCCAGCGATGAAGGGGTGATTCTCGCCGACTTCGCGCTTCGCCGTGACCAGGCGAGCTTTCGTGTAGGCGCCGTCGTATTCGCTGTGGTTTGAAAGAATCACAGTCGCGCCCGCGTCGGCCGCGACTTTGGCGATCTTCCGCTGTGACGCAGCGTATTCGTCCCAGCGAGCGCCGTCGGTGCCGAATGCGCCGGTGAGCGTGCCGCCGGAATAGGCCACCATCACGGTCCTGCCCTGGTCTTTCACGGGGAAGACGTAAGACAGCGTGCCCGGTGTGTGTCCCGGCGTCGCAACGATGGTCATGGTGGTGTCGCCCAGCGTCACTGACGATCCCTCAGGTCCGACCGCGATATCGCGCTTCGGTACGCCGCCGGCAGCTGTGGCGGGCCGCTGCAGTGTGGACTCCCAGTCAGCCGCGCCCATCACCACCTTGGCGCCGAAGCGGGTTTGCAACTCCGCCGCGCCCTGATCGTGATCGCCGTGCGCGTGGCTGATGATGACGTATTTGATGTCGCGCGGATTGAGTCCCAGCGTTGTCAGCCCGTCGATGATCTCCGGCTGCGTCGCCCACGCGAAGTTGGTGTCGATGATGATGATGCCTTCGCTCGTGCGCAGCGCCCACGATGAATGCTGACGGGTCCCGAGCCAGTACAGGTTATCGAACACCTTATAGGGAGACGCGTACCAGCCAGACCGGTCCGGCGTCGCCGGTGCGGTTCCACCCGCGGCCGGCGCGCCGCGCCCGGCCCCCGCACGACCCGCCGCGGCTGGCGCTCCGGCACCGCGCCCCGCAGCACCTCGTCCGCCGCCCCCGGCCGGCAGACAGAGATTGACGAAAGTGGCACGGTAGTCCTGTCCTGCGGCCGCTCGCGCAGCCGCGATATGCGCGTCCACTTCGCTCGCCGGTACCTGCGCCGCCGGCACGGCGACGTAAAGCAGCGACAACAAGCCACTGAACAACGATGCGTGTTTCATTCGGGCAGTCTTCATAAAAGCTCCAGGTCTGAGACATCAACGACGTACGGCCGCTCGCGGTACTCGAACCAGTCGAAGTCCGCCGCGTACCCAGTACCCGCAAGGTCCTGGCACGCCATTCCAACGAATGCTCCCGTGAAGTTCGGCAGCCCGGGCGCGGTCGCCTCGTCCGAGAGGATGCTGGCGTCGAACTGCTGTGGCAGCCAGGCCCAGGCTTCGCCGGCGGGTCGATACGCAAAGCGCAGCCGCTCGAAGTCCACCTCGACGCGCAGATCGACGGGCGCACCCCCCTCTGCCGGAACGCCTTTACGGCGTTCCTTCGTCGCGATCGGAACGGGCGGCGTGAACGCATCCGCCGACACCGAGTCCGGGACCGCCGACATCACCCGAAGGTGGATGCCTGTCTCGTCCCGCGACAGGTACAAGTAGTGAAACTTGGTGCTGTTGTAGTAGCAGACCAGGCCGGCCATCTGCTGGAAGTGTTGCGGGTCGAATTCTACTCTCGTTGCGGCGCTGAAGCAGTGCGCCTGCTGCCGCCGCGCGACGAGCGCCTGCGTGAACAGGCTGCCGATCGTCTCGCGACCGTAAAGCCGCAGATGTCCCTTTCGTGCGCGCAGGCTGAACAGATCATCGGGCGCCGGCGACCGCAGCCATTGAAAGTCGATCGGGAGCCTCTCGCTGTCGAAGTCATCGCGCGCGGGCGCCACATCATGCGGCTCCACCGGGAGGCCGCGAGGCGCGGGCACCTCCACGTGCGGAACGCCGCCTCCATCGATTGTTCGCAGCCAGCCGTCGGCGCCCCACGTCATCGGCTGAATCGCAGTCTCGCGTCCGAGCGTGCAGCGGCCGCGGTTCCCGAGCGGCCGTCCGCAGAGATAGACCATGTAGGTCTCTCCGGACTGCGTCTCCACGAGATCGGCATGGCCCGCGCGCTGAAGTGCGAGGTCCGGACGATGACGGGCGCTGAGGATATAGGTGTCGGGATGCAGCTCGTACGGGCCGAGGAGCGTCCGCGAACGCGCCATCGTCACCGCGTGCCCCCAGCCGGTTCCACCCTCGGCGGTCAGCAGGTAGTACCAACCAAGGCGCTTGTAGAGGTGCGGCGCTTCGGTGAAGCCGATGGCGGTGCCGGTGAAGATGTTCCGGCGCTCGCCAACGAGCGTCCGCTTCGTCGGTGAGTACTCCTGCAGCACGATTCCGCCAAAGCGATTCTGTCCCGGCCGGTGGTCCCACAGCATGTTGACGAGATACTTCCGCCCGTCGTCATCGTGGAACAGCGACGGATCGAAGCCGCTGCTGTTCAGGTAGACCGGGTCGGACCACTCGCCATCGACGCGCGGGCTGGTGACGAGATAGTTGTGAAAGTCGCGCAGCGATGCGCCCGACGCACCGGCAGTCGTGGTGCGGCCGTATCGCTTCACATCGGTGTAAATCAGATGGAACAGGCCGTCGGCATGGGTGAGGCACGGCGCCCAGACGCCGCACGAATCGGGATCTCCACGCATATCGAGCTGACTGGCACGGTTGAGCGGCCGTGCCACGAGCCGCCAGTGGACGAGGTCGCGCGAGTGGTGAATCTGGACGCCGGGGAACCATTCGAACGTGGATGTCGCAATGAAGTAGTCGTCGCCGACGCGCACGATCGACGGATCGGGATTGAACCCCCGAAGAATCGGATTGGTAATGACGGCTGCTCGTGCGTCCATAGGTGCGGAGGCCCTTACGCGACGGCGGAGACTGGTTCGGGACGCTGCTCGCGCACAACGGTCCACAGAATCACCGCGCCAAGCACGTCGAGCGCAGCCAGCCCGACAAAGAACGGCGTGTAGCCAACTCGGGTCACGAGCGCACCCATTGCCAGCGAGAAGATCAGGACCCCTGCGTTGCCGCAGGTGCCCGCCATGCCGGCGACGGTGGCGACCTCGTTTCGCTTGAACAGATCCGAGGCCATCGTAATCACGGTCACGGAGAGCGTCTGATGCGCGAATCCGGCGAGACTCAGCAGTCCGACGGCCACGTACGGGTTGTCCACCAGGCCCACGAATGCCACCCCGAGCATCATCGTGGCGCCGACGGTAAACGCCCAGCGCCGGGCATTAATCAGGCCGATGCCGGCGTACTTCTGCAGCGTGATGCTGATCGTGCCGCCGAACATGCACCCGAGGTCGGCCGCAAGGAAAGGCAGCCAGGCGAACATGGCGATCTGCTTCAGATCGAATCCGCGCACTGTCGTCAGATACAGCGGCAGCCAGAAGGTGAGTGTTCCCCACGTCGGGTCGGCGAGGAACCGGGGGATGGCAATGCCCCAGAAGTTTCGCTGACGAAGAACCGTCCGGAAGGACGGCCTGCCCGTCCCTGCCAGGTGCGTCTCCTGTCCCGACAGGATGTAGTCGCGCTCGCGTGCGGACAGCGCGCGATGCTTCGCCGGTGAGTTATAGAAGGTGAGCCACAGTCCCGCCCAGACAAGGCCGATCACGCCCGTGAGCACGAATGCGAACTGCCAACTGTGCGTCAGGATCGCCCACGCGACGAGCGGCGCGGCGAGCATCGAGCCGAGCGACGCGCCCATGTTGAAGAAGCCACCGGCGAGGCCGCGTTCGGCTGCCGGAAACCATTCCGACGTCGCCTTCATGCCAGCAGGATTGGCCGATCCCTCGGCGAATCCAAGCAGCGCGCGCAGGCCGAACAGCGTCTGCCAGTTTGCGGCGAGGCCGTGCGTCATGCTGATGAAGGACCAGGCGATCGCGAAGATCGCGAACCCCATCTTCAGGCCGATGGTGTCCATGACGTAGCCGCAGATCGGCTGCAGCATGATCGCGATCTGGAACGCGCTCAGCACCCACGAGTACTGCTGCTCCGAGATAGCCAGGTCT
>DATLLJ010000023.1:0-4442 GCA_035537875.1 Vicinamibacterales bacterium
ACTTCGACTGTCGATCCTTGATGACGTAGCGGTCGCCTGTCAGAACGATCTCAGCGTGGTCGCGCGAGACCTCCGTTCCGTTCAGGATCAGATCGCTGTCCGGCCGCCGGCCAATCCGGAAAGGGCTCTTGTCGATGACGAGGACCCGATGACCAAGCGAGTCGCGCACCGAGAGCCGCGCCTGAGACGGACTGGTCACGGCGGCGTGAGACTCGTCCAGTTCTGTAGGAGGGTAATCGACGAGGAGAGGCTGTCAGTGCGGCGCGAGTTGACGAGGAAGCGCTGTCCGTCTGGCATCACGTCGAAGAACGAACGCGGACCAACCGGGCGAACGTCGAACAGCGCCTGCGGGGCCAGGACCTGGAGATCGGAACCGCGTACCTCGAGCGACACGGCCATGAGCCTGTTGTCGCGGCCCGCATAGAACACTTCTCGTCCATCGCCACGCCATTGCGGCAGGCTGCCGCCCGCGTTCGACAACTGCCATTTCTCGGAGGGCTTGGGGAACGCTACGACGTAGACCTCGGAACGACCGGATTCAGTAGAGGAATACGCCGCCCATCGGCCATCCCCCGAGAGTCGCACCGGGTTTGCGGGAGGGCCGACGAAAGCAGTCGACGACTCGGCGCCGAGCGTCAGCAAGCGCGCCTGTGCGCCTTCACTGCCAAACGTCCAGTACAGGACCGAACGGCCATCCGGCGACCATGCCGTCGGGTACTTCTCCGACTCGTCCTGGAAGACCAGCTCATCGTTGCCAATCCCTGCGGCGGCTTTCCGATAGAGGTCGAAGTGCCCCGCGCGATTGGACGCGAAGACAAGTCGTGTGCCGTCCGGCGACCATGCCGCCGCGACATCGTCGGACGGATCGAACGTGACGCGTGTCCGCACCCCGCGCGAGATGTCGAACACCCAGATGTCCCGCGTGTTGACTGCAGCATCCAGCACGCTCACCGCTGCGCGACGGCCATCCGGCGACAACACGATGTCGCCGTAATCCGCCGGTTCTCCAAGCGTCCCGAGCCTTCGCCCGTCGCGGTCCAGCCAGACGAGCTGGGAACCAGGTCCTGAGGCCGGTTGGTAGGCGAGCACGCCCGACTCCGTCACTGAGAATGGCGTGGACGACGAGCCGGCGAGTTCGACTTGTTCGGTAATGGGTTTGGGATCGCCCGTCAACTCGAAGCGATCGAGATCGAACGGCTGGGCCACGAGCCGATTGTCTCGCAGGAACACCAGATGTCCGTTCGAGAATGCCACCGACGATCCGTGGTCGATGAGCAAGCGACCTGACTCGCTGCTATCGAGCGAGCCTACATAGACCGCACGCGCGCCGGTCGTTTCACCCGTGCGTGCACTCACGGCGACATAGAGAAAATGTCGGCCATCAGGCAGGAAGAACGCGTTGCGATGCAGGACGTCGCCCAGGCTCGCGTCGAGTGTCGTCACCGGGCGAGGCGTTCCACCGGTGGCGGGAACCGCGTGCAGCGGCGACGCGGGGCTCGGAGTGAAGAGAATGATGTTCGCGGAACTCCAGGAACCCGTGACGTTGAAGGCCGGCGTGATTGTTGTTGGCGTCCCACCTGATGGGTCAACCGTCTTCAGCTGCCCCCGGGCGACAAACCCGACCATGGACGAATCAGGAGACCAGAATGGCGATCCGGCGCCATCGGTACCTGGCAGCGACATCGCGGTGAGGGAGTCGAGTGAACGGACCCAGAGGCGGACATTTCCTTCCGGGTCGGAGGCCACGAAAACAACACGGCGCCCGTTGGGGGAAAGAGCAAACCGGCCGATCCCACCGAGTTGGCCGGCGCCCGGGAACAGGAGTCCCTCGGGCAGGAGGATCGACGTGCGATATACGGTGGTGGCGCCTGGCGTTCGCCCCCGAAGCATCGTGATTGCCATCACGAGTGTGGACAGGATGAGCACGGCGATAGCAGCGATCCATAGTCGGAGTCGCGGCGCTCGTCGCGACACCGGAGCAGCGACCGGGCCGAGCGAGCCACCAGCTGCGATCCACTTCAATTCGCGCGCAAGGTCGCCAGCGTTCTGCCAGCGTTCGTCGGGATCTTTGGCGAGGCAGGTCGCGACAGCCCGGTCGAGCGCTGCGGGCGTTGGCCGTCTCACCGCCATCGATGGCGGCTGCGAACGCATGATCGCTGCGATCACCGCTGCGTAGCTGTCACCGGGAAATGCTCGTTCCTGCGTGACAGATTCGTACAAGACCGCCCCCAGCGAGAAGATGTCTGTGCGCGCATCGGGCCGCTTGTCTTCCAACTGTTCGGGAGCCAGGTACGGCAGCGTGCCCAGCACAGGCGAGGCACTCATCGTGAACGCCCGGGTCATCGAATCGGATACCTGCGGCAGCGCCGCGGGGAGTTGACGGGCCAGGCCGAAGTCGAGCAGCTTGGCGCCCGTCTTCGTGAGCATGACGTTTCCCGGCTTCAGATCGCCATGAATGATGTTCTGCCGGTGCGCGCGGTCCAGGGCTTCGGCGATCTGGATGCCATACGCCATGGCCTGGTCGAGCGGAATCTGTTCGCGCGCGAGCCGCGCCGCCAGCGTCTCCCCTTCGACATACTCCATGACCAGGAAGTCAATCGCACCCTCCTGCCCGACGTCGTGCAGCGTACAGATGTTGGGGTGATTCAGCTGTGAGATGACCCGGGCTTCGCGCTCGAATCGCTCACGAAACTCCGGGTCGTGTGCGAGCGAGGCCTTCAGGACCTTAACGGCAACCGTGCGATCGAGGCGGGTGTCACGGGCCCTGTAGACCTCTCCCATGCCGCCGGAACCGACGAGGGTCTGGATCTCATACGGACCGAGGCGAGTGCCGGGATTCAGCAACTTCGAAGGGATTATAGAGCGGTAGCCGTTCAACGCTCCGACACCTAGTCGGTCACACAGCCCTCGGACGCGGACCGGACGAGGCGCACGTACTTGGCGAGGACGCCAGTTGTCGCCTTCGGCGGCGGCGCCGTCCATGCCTTGCGGCGGCGGGCCAGCTCGTCGTCGCTCACATCCACGCTCAACTGGCATGCGGCAGCATCGATAGTGATCCGATCACCGTTCTGCACGAGCGCAATCGGGCCACCTTCCTGAGCCTCTGGCGTGATGTGACCGATGATGAAGCCGTGCGATCCACCGGAGAAGCGGCCGTCGGTGAGAAGCGCGACGTCGGCTCCAAGTCCGGCGCCCATGATGGCCGACGTCGGTGTCAGCATCTCAGGCATGCCGGGCCCGCCCTTCGGACCCTCGTAACGGATCACGACGACATCGCCCTTGCCGATCTGCTGGTGCTCGAGCCCGGCGAGCATGGCCTCTTCGGAATCGAAGACCTTCGCGATCCCTGAGAACAGCTCGCCCTCTTTACCGGTGATCTTCGCGACCGATCCCTGTGGCGCGAGATTGCCATGAAGAATGCGGATATGGCCGCGCGCGAAAACGGGCTTCTCGAGTGTGTGAATGATTTCCTGCCCGGACTTCAGATGCGCCGCGCTCTCGAGATTCTCGGCCAGCGTCCGCCCGGTGACGGTCATGCAGTCGCCGTGCAGGTAGCCGCGCTCGAGCAGGTACTTCATGACGGCAGGCGTCCCGCCGACCGCATGCAGGTCTTCCTGCACGTAGCGTCCGCTCGGCTTGAGATCGGCGAGTAGCGGCACCCGATCGCTGACGCGCTGGAAGTCCGCGAGTTCCAGAGTCACGCCTGCAGCCTTGGCAATCGCCAGAAGGTGAAGGACCGCGTTCGTCGATCCACCAACCGCCATGATCATCGTCATGGCGTTCTCGAAGGCCTTGCTCGTCAGGATGTCTCGCGGTTTCAGATCGCGCTCGAGGAGCAGACGAATAGCGGCGCCCGCGCGGTCGCACTCGTCGCCCTTGCCTGCGTCTTCAGCCGGGAGCGACGAACTGAACGGCAACGACAGACCGAGCGCTTCGATCGCCACGGCCATGGTGTTGGCGGTGTACATCCCGCCGCACGCACCGGCTCCCGGGCACGCGTGACGAACGATGTCCAGACGCTGTTCGTCAGTGATCGTCCCGGCGAGATACTCACCGTACGACTGAAATGCAGAAATGATGTCGCGCGGCTTGCCCTGAGCAAAACCCGCGCGAATGGTGCCGCCGTACACCATCAACGCCGGGCGGTTGAGACGCGCCATCGCGATGACACTGCCCGGCATGTTCTTGTCGCAGCCCGGAACGGTGATGAGCGCGTCGTACCACTGCGCTCCCATCACTGTCTCGATCGAGTCTGCGATGAGGTCTCGCGACGGCAACGAGTAGCTCATGCCCTCGGTGCCCATCGAGAGGCCGTCGCTCACGCCGACGGTATTGAAGCGGAGACCGACCAGTCCGGACGCCGACACGCCTTCCTTGATCTGCGCCGACAGCCGGTCGAGGTGCATATTGCACGTGTTGCCCTCGTACCACATGCTGCAGAT